>URYK01000025.1 GCA_900552125.1 uncultured Solobacterium sp.
ATTTGAACCTGCGACCCCTTGATCCCAAATCAAGTGCACTACCAAGCTGTGCTACATCCCGATTAATAAATGGCGCGCCCAGCAGGAATCGAACCCACAACCTTTTGATCCGTAGTCAAACGCTCTATCCAGTTGAGCTATGGGCGCATCTATTCAGTTTTTTTCTTTTCGCTGTTCTCATCAGCGCTCATATATAATACAACAGAAAGATTATTATTGCAAGCATTTTTTTGAATTTTTTTAATTTTTTTTATCATTTTTTATTCAATGATATCTAAACCCTTTAAATAAAGGCTTTTTTTACATCGCCTACAATGTTTTTTTATGCTTTTCTTCCGAAAATACACAAAAGAACCCGTTAATTTACGGATTCTTCTGCTTTTTTCTTATCTTTAAATGCCTTAATTACTTTCTGACGAGAGAATTCTTCTCTCTCTTTTTCTTCTAATGCATCAGTAATAAACTTAATATTATGTTCAAAATCTGGAATAACAATGTTCTTTAAGGCATTAGCTCGCTTCTGTGCTTTTCGTATTGCATTGGCTAATCGATAAACACTATTTTCTACCTCTGCCAGTAAAATAGTCATTTCTTTTACTTTATGAAAGCAGATATACGCATAGTCTACTTTAGAATTGGCATAATATAAACCATAAGTTAATTCACATTCCTGCTTATCGTATTTAATTTTAGGAATTTCAACTCCCATAACACTTCGATAAGTAATATGAATACCTGTATCAACAGGTACAGCTTCTGCTAAATCGCTGATTACCCCTAAAGATATATTTGCCTGCTGAAGGGCACTATAGGCTTTCTGGTAGGTGATTGTAATCTCTTCACGTAAAAGTTTCACATCATCTAATAATGCCATCATTTCACGTGTTAAGATATTACGCTTCCTGTCCATTAATTCATAACCCATATGTGCTAAATCATTCGATTTTTTTGTCGCAATCAGATTCCCTTTGGTAGGGAATACCTGTTTATTGGCCATATTATCCCTCCTGATTTGCTAATTCTGAAATAATAGGGCTATTCTTTATGCCAAATCGTTTTACTGCACGTTCATGGTCATAATATACCTTTAATACTTCATTATCTACACGATCAAGTTCAGATTGAGGTAATACGCTTAATAGATCCCAGCCTAAATCTAAAGTCTGTTCAATGCTTCGATTATCATCAAATCCCTGATTTAAGAAATGTTCTTCAAATAAACTACCAAATTCCATGTATTGTTTATCTACATCACTTAATTCATCTTCACCAATAACAGATGCTAAGCTTCTTGCATCCTGAACCTTTGCATAGGCCGCAAAAAGCTGGTTAGATACATCAGAATGATCTTTACGAGTATACCCTTCCCCAATACCATCTTTCATTAGACGGGAAAGTGAAGGCAATACGCCTACTGGAGGATATACTCCCATCTGATTCAGATTACGATCTAATACGATCTGTCCTTCTGTAATATATCCTGTTAAGTCTGGAATTGGATGCGTGATATCATCATTAGGCATTGTTAAGATTGGAATCTGTGTAACAGAACCTTTTGCCCCTTTAATAATACCTGCTCTTTCATATAGAGAAGCTAAATCTGAGTATAGATATCCAGGATATCCTTTACGCCCAGGAATTTCTCCTTTACTGCTTGAGAACTCACGTAGAGCTTCACAATAAGACGTAATGTCTGTCAATATAACTAATACATGCATATCTTCTTCATAAGCAAGGTATTCTGCTGCTGTCAATGCACATCGTGGAGTTAATGTTCTTTCAATGATTGGGTCATTGGATAAATTGACAAACATAACAACCTTTTCCATAACTCCTGCTTCTTCAAAAGAACGCTTAAAGTAGTCTGCAACGTCGTTTTTTACACCCATTGCCGCAAAAACGATACAGAAGTTTTTACCATCTCCTTCTGATATTTTAGCCTGTTTAACTAACTGTACAGCTAATTCATTATGAGGCATACCAGAACCTGAGAAAATAGGTAATTTCTGTCCACGGATCAATGTCGTTAATGCATCAATACTGGAAATACCTGTATTGATATAGTTTCTAGGATAAACACGGGATACCGGGTTTAATGGCTGTCCATTAATATCAGCACTTTTGCTGGCATAGATTTCTCCTAAGCCATCAATAGGCTGACCGCTCCCATTGAAAGTACGGCCAAGCATTTCTTTAGATAAAGCAAGCTCCATTGGACGACCAGTGAATTTTGTTTTGGTATTCTTCAAAGAAATCCCATTGGTTCCTTCAAATACCTGAATGGCTGCTTTTTTCCCTTCAAGCTGAACAACTCTCCCAAGACGAGTTGATCCATCACCACATTTGATTTCTACCATTTCTTCATAGCTGGCATTTTCAACATTATCCAGGAATACAAGAGGGCCATTGATTTCACTCAATCCTACATATTGAAGACTCATGTATATTCCTCCTTTTACGCAACCTGTGAAACGGCCTTGTCGATCTGCTGATTATAGTCATCCAGCATTTCAATATGGTCATTTGGCACATCATATTTCATTTTTGTTACTTTATCAAATATACCAGTAGCAATCAGCTGACTGATAGGTTTTCCTTCTGCTACTAGTTCTTTTCCCTTTTTATATAGATATAAAATAACATCCATCATTTTAAGCTGTTTTTCTAATGGTACATACGTATCATCTTTATGGAAGGCATTTTGCTGCAGATAACCTACACGAATAACCTTACAGATTTCGATGACTAGTTTCTGATCTTCTGGAAGAACATCACTACCAATCAGTTTTACGATTTCCATCAGTTTTGCTTCTTCTGCAAGCAAGCTCATGATTTCCTGACGATTGCGTAAGAAACGCATATCTACATTTTTGTTATACCATTTCGTTAAATCTGTCACATATTCAGAATAGCTTTCTGTCCAGTTGATCGCAAAATAATGTCTAGCATAGGCTAACTGTTTATCCAATGCCCAGAAACAACGTACAAATCGTTTTGTATTTTGTGTAACTGGTTCAGAGAAGTCAGATCCTTGTGGAGATACTGCTCCAATGATTGATACTGAACCAATCTGATCATTTAATGTTTTCATATAGCCTGCACGTTCATAGAACTGAGAAATACGACTTGGAAGATAAGCTGGGAAACCTTCTTCAGCTGGCATTTCTTCTAGACGACCACTGATTTCTCGTAAGGCTTCAGCCCAACGAGAAGTTGAGTCTGCCATGATAGCTACATGATAACCCATATCACGATAGTATTCAGCTAATGTAAGTCCTGTATAAATACTAGCCTCACGTGCTGCTACGGGCATGTTGGAAGTATTCGCAATCAATACCGTACGATCAGTCAAAGGACGATTAGATTTAGGGTCAATCAGTTCTGAGAATTCTTCTAGAACCTGTGTCATCTCATTACCACGTTCCCCACATCCTACATATACGATGATATCCGCATCGCACCATTTTGCTAACTGATGCTGTGTCATTGTTTTCCCAGTACCAAATCCTCCTGGAATTGCGGCTGTACCACCTTTTGCGATTGGGAACAAAGTATCAAAAATTCTTTGTCCTGTAATTAATGGAACACTAATTGGCAGACGTTCAGATACTGGTCTTGCTGTTTTAATTGGCCATTTCTGAACTAAGGTCAATTCATGAATCTCATCTTTTTCGTCTTTAACTTTAATAATACATTGATTAATATTGTATTTTCCATTTTCTGCAGTTTCTACAACTGTACCACGTAAAGTAGGTGGAATCATACAACGATGTTCAATTAATTCTGTTTCTGGCAATGTCGCAAAAATCTGTCCAGGAACTACTTCATCTCCTACACTGACTTTTACAGTGACATCCCATAATACTTCTTCATCAAGTGGTGCCACATCGCTTCCAGTTTCAATAAAAGCTCCGCTTTCTTTCGCAATTTCTTTTAATGGACGTTCAATTCCATCGAAAATATTACGTAGTATTCCTGGCCCCAAAGTTACAGAAATCGGACTTCCTGTAGGCTCTACAGGTTCTCCTGGCTGTAACCCTGTTGTAGACTCATAAACCTGAATAGTAGTTGCTTCTTTACTAATGGAGATAACTTCTCCCATTAGACGTTTATGTCCAACATATACTTTTTCTAACATGGAAAAGTCTACAGCATTCTTTACTTTTACGACTGGCCCATTGATAGAATATATAACATTTTCACTCATCTTATCACCTCGATCATGGCGTATGCTTTTCTATTTAATAAATAATCCGGAATTTGTATAGAACCAGTCTTTTTGTTCATCTAAACCGGTATCAAATGTTTCATCAATTACGATACCTCTGGATTCGCATTCCATACGGAATCCACCTAGTTCAATCGTTTCATCAGCTTTTCCATCACATGCTTTTCCATATGCTTCCTGTAGTGCTTTTAATAATTCACTATCTTTTTTTGCAGTATAAAAAGTCACATGATCAAAATCTTTTTTTCCTAAATCGGATGCCTTTTGTTTTAAAAGCTGTATACATTCAGAACTAGATGCATACTCCTTTAATTTTATTTTTGCTTCATCAAAGATCGCATCAAACAATTCACGACGCTTTTTCATTAGTTTTCGATTTGTTTCTTCATGTAATTTACTAATGCGAATGGCTTGATCTGCCATCATTTCTTTTATTTCCTGATCCTTAGTAAGTCCTGCTTCTCTTTGTGCTTCTTCTTCCATCTCTTCAATGGATTTCTGACGGATTGTATCTATTTCTGATTCAATCTTTTCAATTTCTTTACCGCTTACTCGCTGGATTTCTTCTTCAAAGTATTGCTTTAATTTTTGTTTTTCATCTAGCATACTATCCACCTCATAGTTTCACACCGATTGCCTCAGATACATAGCGGTCAATGGTTTCGCCGATTTTGGCGGAACCATGACGATCTGGTATCTCCACAATCAGTGGTTTTTTCTGTTTTAGTTTTAGTTCAGAAATTACCTCTGGGCAAGTTTCAATCAGTTTTGTCGTCATCAATACAATGGCAACATCTTCCATATGCATGACACGTTCCAGTTCTTCTAAAACTTCTTGGCGTTCATGTACGACAACACCTTCGATTCCTGCCAGGCGCATTCCCATCTGTGTATCAATGTTATCACTGAGCAGGTAAAATCTCATATGCCCACCTATTATAATTTCATGAAAATAATGAAGATAGAAATCAATAGACCATAGATGGCAACACCTTCACCTAAGGCAACGAAAATCATAGACTTACCAAAGTTCTTTTCATTTTCAGAGAATGCCCCGATAGCTGCTGGAGCTGCTGCTGCTACGGCAATACCAGCACCTAAAGCAGATAAACCTGTTGCTAAGGCAGCCGCAATAAATCCTAATCCCTGACCGATAGAACCAGCCATTTTTAATGTTACTTCATCAGTACCAGCTGCATATGCTTTGCTTGCAGTAAAGAAGATAGTTCCTAACATAATCGCAAAGAAGAAACATACGTGTGTGATCATACGACGTTTTGCTACAGAAACACTCTTTTTCCCGCGGAATACATTCACTAATGGCAATGAAATCAATACAATCAGAATAAGTGGCAATAATAGTTCAAACATAGTTAACATAGTAAATTCCTCCTAGTTTAATCGTTTAATGTTTTAAATGCAATACCGTTACCATTAAAGTAACGTGAGAACATTTCGTAGAATTCAAGACGCAATACCTGAATACCTACAATCATGCCTTCCAGGCACATTACAAATATATTTCCTAAGATCATTACGATCCAGCCTCCGCTGCCAGCCATATCCATAATCAGCATAACAGCCATCATCATACCAGCATGGGATAATACGAAACCACCCACACGAAGATAAGATATAGTATTCGTAATGAAGGATAAACAGATTTCAAATAATTCAAAGAAGCTTTCCACAAAGAAACCGCCAAATCCATCTGGGAACATCTCTTTGTGTTCCATTTTTCTTTCGATTGCTTCTTTCAGGAAAATCAGCACAAGTGGAATTAAAAGGAAAACAATCGCAAAAATCGGATTGGTAATAACACTAGTTCCAGTCAATAACTGAACAGCTCCTCCTCCAACAAGTGAAATATAGAAAACTAACCCTGAAATTCCATTTTGTGAGAAAAATAATTCTCCATAATTTTTATTTTTGATTTGAAGATGAATATTAACTCCAATACTGCATACGATCAAGAAAGCCCCTAGTGCTACTGCTGTAACTAATAGAATAGGGATGAACTCACTTGTCATGACTTCAATTGGTTTTTCATGAAAACCTAACATTTCATAAAATGGATTTAATAATTCTTCGTTTCCAAATACGGAGCCAAATACAAACCCGAAGATGGTTGAAAAGATTCCAATACGCATTCCAATTTCTCCAAGCTGCATATGTTTCCATTTATAGAATATATAGCCTACAAGAATCAAAACGATTCCTTGACCAACATCTCCAAACATAATTCCAAATAATACAGAATACGTAATCGCAACTAATGGTGTTGGATCAATTCCTGTGTATTCGGGAATACCATACATCTCTACAAACATCGAGAACGGCCTGGCAAACCACCCATTCTTTATTTTTGTTGGAGGTGAAAGTCGCTTGTCGCTATCGGCAGGTCTAACTTCAATTTCCACCTCCTTCAAATCAGAAAAAGTTTCTTTCAATTTCTTGATATCTTCTTTTGCTACAAATCCCGTAATAGAGAATCGTTCTCCTAGACCCAAAATATATTTACGAGCTTCAAATGTATGATTAATAAATTCTAATTCAGATTGAATGTCCGCAAATGTCTGCTCACATTCTTTCTTTAAATCTTCAATAACTTCTTCAACATGCTGAAGCTGTTTCAAATCACTATCAATTTCTTCCTGTAATGTTTCTTTTGCCTGTTCTGGCTTTCCATGTACGAATTCAGGAATACGAATACGTTCAAAATATAGAGATGAGAAGATATTATCTACATCACCCTCATATTTAGTAGTTGTGATATAAACACACCAGCTATACGTTTCATCTTTACTAAATGATTTGAAAATGAATGGACGATTACGATAATATTGCAGTTTTTCAACACTATCAAGTGGAAGTCGACCAAATCGAACTTTAATATATTCACATTCAAATAAATCATCTAAATTTAAATCGATACTTTCAATATTTTTTACTTGAACTAAAGCATCACGATTTTCCTGAATGACCGTTTCTAAATCCTTACGAACCATAGCGGCATTCTGATAACGATCATATATTCCATCAATATAGCGACGCACACCATCTAAATCATAATCCTTGCTTTTCACATGACTCTCTGGAAGTGTCATATCCATTTCCTGCACAACTTCTTTAAAATGTGTCAGAACATCAGTGATTGGATTTTCATCACTTAATGTTGTAAGTCCATGGACACTATCAACGAATTTGCTTGCTGGTTCTGGATGAAAGTAATCAAGTTCCACGAATTTCAATAGCACATCGTTTAAATAATCATTATCCGCAAGGATATTGACTAATTTCATTTTTGCAATTGCCATGATCTTCTTCCTTTCTAATAAATTAACATTCTTTCTATTTTCTCAACTGGTAATTGATAACGCACCCCTTCAATAATATTAGTAATATTCTCTAGTTCCATTTCCATCGTATAAATATAACTAGAAAATACTAGTGGCGCTTCCAGCGAATAGTAGATATTTTTCTTTGCTTTCTGATAGAAGAAAGCATTGGTATAGTGTTCAATAAACACGTGATCCTTTTGTACATCCTCTAATCCTAAGCGATAGACACTGCTTTGTAGTAATTTTACGAATGCCTGTACAGTTGGCTGCGCAATCAATTCTTCCGTAAATGCAGGAGATAAATGTCCTCGTACTGGAATAAGAGCTTCACGAATCACATCTTCTCTAGCGTTAAAATATTTCTTCAAACGATAAATCTTTTCTAAGTTATGCAATTCAATTAAAGTCGAATAATACTCTTTCACTTCTTTTTTGCATTTTCCTTTTAAAGTCTTATCTATCACATCAAAAATATATTTGCTGTGCATTACATGAAGCTGTGACTCTATTGAGGTATAGTCCAGTGAGTCTTCCTGCCCTTTCTTCACGCGATAGGGAAGTAAAGCTGCATAATAAATCGTTCCTTGCAACACCTCTAACAGCTCATCATAGCTTTTTACAGTTCCTAGCTTTAATAAGTTAAAACTAGTATAAGGCTTCAAAAATATTGGCAGGTTTACAATCGCATTATCGAAATCTTTTGAAATCAGCACTCGAATATGAGATAAAATCAATTCCATCTCAATAACAAACATATTCAGACGATAGTAGCTTTTCATGGATGGATCTGCATATCGATAAAGCTTCATTACTTTTTTAAACAAATCCTGACGCAGGATGCTTTCCAGCTGCCCACGGTGTATATTGTTTTCTCTTACATCTTTTAGAGCATCCGCATAAGCTGTTTCATGTTTTAGATACCCTGCAATTTCAGGTACACTTCTTTTATGAATCAGTTCCTGATACATTTCTTTCGTTAGTGCAGTACCATGCATGCTTCTAGCCTTTGCGACAATTACACCTTCTGCCTTACTCATATACACATCACCTCCTAACGTGTATCGTACCCATTGTTAATTTGCTAACGTTTTTTCTACAATCTGCGAAATCCACTCATCTTTGTGTTTTTCATACCTATTTTGCAGATTTTGCAGCGACTCTTCATAAACCTTCTCTTCCTGCTGCATTGCCTTTTGAAAGTCCGTCTCCATCTGTTCACGCTCTTTCGCAATGTAATCAGCTGTCTTTTGACGATACTTTTCTTTGATCTTCATTCTTTTTTCTTCTAATAGATGCTGCATATTGTAGCGTGTCTGACGCTTTTCTTTTACTTGCATTCTTGCTTTTCTATCCGCATCTACAATATCACGAATCAATTCTTCCAAAAAACAACACCTCCTTTAATTGTATCATCATACCGTTTGGGTTTTCCAAACTCCTAGAAGTATACACCTTTTTGATGTGGTAATCAAGCTCATTTATTACAGGATTTTTAAGATTTTTTTTGAGAAAAAAAAGTAAGATTTCAACTTACATTTTTTTATAAACAAAGCTATTGAAACGTTTATTTTTCTATACACAATATGAGAATTTGCTTTATTCCTTATCAAAATGATTTTTCTATGTTCAACATTAATCCAATTTCTGATTTTTTATTCTTAACTAAAAATAAATAAAAAAATTTATCCCACCTGTATGAGATAGGATAAATTCTAATTCAATTAATTTGCTTTATCTAAAACCTGCTTTACTAGTTTTTCATTTTCACCAATCTGCTCATAATCTCTAACTAAATCACTGGATGTATAAACATCTGGATCATTTTCACGATCTTTAAATGCTAATTTCAATAAAATCGGTGTAACTACGGTTGTTAATACTACCATGATGATAATAGGTCCAAAGAATTCTTCTTTCATCAGACCTACTGCCATCCCTTTTGTCGCAACAATCAGTGCAACCTCACCACGGGAAATCATACCAATTCCAATACGAAGGCTTTGAATATTAGCATATTTGCACATTTTTGCTCCTAAGCCACATCCAACAATTTTTGATAAAATTGCGATTATGAATAATAAGACTGAAAAAAGAATAATGCTAGAAGTCATTTCAGGCAGATCAACCTTTAAACCAATGCTCGCAAAGAACACAGGTGAAATTAATAGATAAGATAAAGTCTCCATACGCATCTGCACATAATTACAGCGACTTGTACCACTGATGATCAATCCGGCAATAAATGCACCTGTAATATCTGCTACACCAAAATATGCTTCCGCAACATAAGCAAAAATCAAACAAAAGGCAAAGCTTAAAATTGAAAATCTGCGATGTACCTTCTGATAACGATCAAAGAACTTTTCAATTAATTTACGTGCAAATAAGCCAACTACAAGAGCTAAAACAAAGAAAGCTACTATTTTCAATAACACTTCGCTTAGCTGTACAGAAGTATCTGCCATCCCAGTGATAATCGTTAAAGCGATTATACCTAAAATATCATCAATCAGCGCTGCACCTAAAATGGCATTTCCGCTTGCAGTAGATAATTTTCCCATTTCCTTTAATGTTTCTACCGAAATACTTACTGATGTAGCTGTTAAGATAACACCAATAAACATATTCTGTAAAAATGCATTTGTTCCAGTATTAAAGAAAGATGCTAGAAAATAACCGCTAATTAAAGGTACAAGTACACCGATCACCGCAATCACAAAACTGTTCTTGCCGCTCTTTTTCAATTCATTGATATCTGTTTCCAGTCCTGCAGTAAACATTAGAACAATAACTCCTATTTCTGCAATGTGATCTAGAAATTCAGATTCCGCAACAATCCCAAAACATGCAGGTCCAAGTAATAAACCTGCAACTAATGCACCAACTACTTGTGGCATTTCAATTCTTCTTGTTAAAATTCCAAAGAATTTCGTGCTCAAAAGAATCAGCGCAATATCTAAAAGATAACCATATGATTCCATAATATTTCTCCTTTTCGACAGCTTAAACGATTATACTCTTTTTTTTCATAAAGGCAAGCATTCTTTAAGATTTTGTAAAGTTTTTGTTAATTTTCTGTTAACAAACGCTATGAAATATCATGTTTTCCTATAATTTTCTTATTGATTTTCTAATGATAAAAATAATTTTTCCATTTCATTATCAGGCAATTGTATTTCTTTATGGTTTAAATATGACAGACAACATTCTTCATCTGAAAAATGAAAATTTATCTTATATGCACAAAGCGCCTGATAATTCTTTTCTTTAGTTTTATTAGCGCCATATTTTACATCTCCATATAAAGGATGATGAAGCCATCCCATCATAGCACGAATCTGATGTGATTTCCCGCTATGCAACAATACCTCTACTAAAGAATATCGTTTTCCTTCCTGTAATACCTGATAGCTAGTTTCCATGCGCTGATAGCTTGGCTTTTCTGTTACACTGATTTGCGCTATATTATCTTTATGCTTATGATGATATAACACAAGATGATCTTTTTTCTTGGATAATTTTCCTTCTACGACACAAAGATAGCGTTTTTCCACTTCTCTAAGCTTGATCTTTTCATTCATACAGCGAAGAGCTGCCGCATTCTTAGCCGCAATTACAAGTCCCTGCGTATTGCGATCAATACGATGACATAAAGCTGGTGTAAAACTATGTTCTTTATTAGGATCATATGCTTTTGTATCATATAAATAATGCAAGATACGATCTAAAAGATTATCCTGAACATCTAGTGTATCTTTATGTGCTAATAATCCTTTTGGTTTATTCACAATCAAGATGTTATCATCTTCATATATGATATCAAGATTACTTTTAACCTTTAAAAAAGATAATTCCTCCTTTGCAGGATAAAACTCTTCTGGAATATAACACTGTACGATATCTCCTATCTGTAGACGCTGAGATATTTCACATCGCTTTCGATTAACTTTAATTTTTTTATTTCTTATATATTTATACATCAAACTTTTAGGCAAAGAATTCATTGTTTTTAAAATAAATTTATCTAATCGTTGATCTGCATCATTTTCTTTAATTTGAAATTCGATCATAGTATCCCTCACTTTTCTTTCTATATTATAGCTTACATCATTGCATATTCCTATAAAAACGAATAAAATTATAAAAGACTAGGAGAGGTATTTATGTATCTATGCAAATTATCCGTAAGAGAACTTGTAGAATTTATTTATCAGGGCGGTGACCTTGTAAGCAGTGCCCCATCTGTTGAACGAGCAAACCTAGGCAGTCGTATTCATAGAATGCTGCAGGCCGCACAAAAAAAGGATTATGAAAGCGAAGTTTATCTAAAAATTGAACATCAGATTTCAGATATTCAATTTATCATTGATGGACGAGCAGATGGAGTACGTAAAAAGGATGAAAAAGTAACGATTGAGGAGATCAAGACCACTGCCATTCCATTTTCTGACTTTACAGAACCTATTTTTGTACATTTGGCACAGGCATATTGTTATGGCTATATGTATTGTATGCAACATAATTTAGAAACCATTGGCATCCAAATGACATATTACCAGATCAATACAGAGGAAATTAAACATTTTGAGGAAGAAAAAACCAAAGAAAGCCTAGAACTTTTTTTCATAGATACACTAACACGCTTTGTCAAATGGGCAGAATTAAAGCGAGATTTAAAGAATATAGCCTCCTCCACTCTTAAAGATCTACAATTTCCTTTTCCTAGCTATCGTAATGGACAACGCGATTTTGCGATAGCAGTATACAAAACAATTTTAGATAAGGAAAAACTATTTGCCTCTGCACCGACAGGTATCGGCAAGACAATATCTACCCTATTCCCTTCTTTAAAGGCCATTGGAGAAGGCAAGGCAGAAAAAATCTTTTATCTATGCGCCAAGAACATAACCGCAAGTGTCGCTATCGATACACTACATTTATTGTATAAGCAACCGGTTCACTTTAAAAGCGTTGTCATTACCGCAAAAGACAAAATCTGTTTTCAGGAAGAAAGAAACTGTGATCCTAAGGTTTGCCCTTTTGCGAAAGGCTATTATAATCGCAGCTCCAATGCTTTATATGAGCTCTTAAATGAAACTGATTTTATTCATCGAGAAAGTATCGAAAAAAAAGCAAAAGAACACACCATCTGTCCCTTTGAATTAAGTCTAGATGCAAGTTTATATGCCGATGTCATAATATGTGACTATAATTATGTATTTGATCCTCGTGTTTATTTAAAACGTTTCTTCATGGAAAAAGGAGAATATGTGTTTTTAGTGGATGAGGCACATAATCTAGTAGATCGTGCTCGAAGCATGTATACCTGTGAACTACAAAAATCAGCTTTTCTTCTTATTGCACGCTATATTCCTAAACAGAGAACAGTATTACATCGTGCTATTAAACGAATAAACAAAGAATTTCTTTCATACAAAAAACAATTAGAAAATAATAAGAAAGGTTTTCTATCACAAAGTGAACCTATTACCCCCATCATCATGCAGCTAACCACTTTTATTGAAGAAACAGATAAATATCTTCAAAGTGAACATGAAGATACTTATGATGAACAAATTCGAGAACTGTACTTTAATTGTATTCATTATAAACGCATCCATGAATTTTATGATGAAGATTTTGTCACTGTCCTAGAAAAACAGGATAAAGAAATTATTATTCGTCAATGTTGTTTGAATCCAGCACATCCATTAAAAGAATCCTGCGCTATGGGAAGAAGTACCATTTTCTTCTCTGCTACTCTATCACCTATGGAATATTATCAAAACTTACTAGGAGCTAATACCGAAGCACGTCGTTTATTCTTACCCTCTCCTTTTTCCGAAAAACAGCGAAAGATCATAATCTGTAATCAGATATCCACAAAATATCATAATCGAGAAGCAAGCAGTCTTGCAATCGCAGAAATGATTTATGCGACTATAACCGCAAAAGATGGCAATTATATCGTTTTTCTTCCTAGTTATGCTTACATGAAACTCATTTCTGATGTGTTCTCTAATGAGTATCCAGATATTTTAGTCAGTATACAGGAAAGCAATATGAAAGAAGAAGAAAAATATGATTTTCTTCATCAATTTAATATCACTGATAAACTTCATGTCCATTTTTGTGTACTAGGAGGCATGTTTTCTGAGGGAATCGATTTAAAAGGAGACAAACTAATAGGAACGATCATTATTGGAGTGGGGCTGCCACAGATTAACCCTATGCAGGATTTAATCAAGGCTCATTTTGATAAAGACAATCAAATGGGATTTGCATATAGCTATCAATACCCTGGCATGAATAAAGTATTGCAGGCTGCCGGAAGAGTCATACGCTCTCAACAGGATAAAGGTATTATCTTATTCATTGATGAACGATATACTACCTCTTTCTATCAGCGCTTGATCCCACTACATATGCGACCTTATCAGATTATCAATCATACAAATGCATTACATCAAACATTATTATCCTTTTGGAAAGATACGGAATAAATGTTCTGTATCTTTTTTATATGCCTATGAATAATTTTTCTTGTCCTCTCTCTATCAAAATTAGGACAATATCGAGGATAGGTACGCTCTAAACCATATGACCACTTCTCTAAAAGCTGATGATCATACTCATACATATCTTCTAAAACAAAATCATGATATTCCTTTCTTGTATGTACACCAATTCCTCCATCATACAATTCTCCTGATGGTAAACAGATACAGACATGATAACACTCACTCATATCCTTCATCATCACAAAACAGATATGCACTTTATCAGGAATACAGGTATTCCATTCATGATAAAACAAATACGCAAATACACCACAAGGCCCATAATTGATACAAGGCGTATCTTCTACAAATCCATATAATTGATTTATCTCATCACTTAAACTGTTTAATTCATCGTATATTTCTTTTTCCATAAGCATACTCCTATACCTTTATTTTATCTTAAACATTAAAAAACTCAAATTGTATATATACAGTATTGACAGTATGTATGGAATAGTATATACTGTATATGCAAGATATATACAGTATATATGATATGAGGTGAATATTCATGGAAATTATTTTAAGCAGTTCCAATTCAAAACCCATTTATGAACAAATCGTTTCTCAATTGAAAGAATTAATCATAAAAGGAGAATTGAAACCAAATGATGCATTGCCATCTATGCGCAAGTTGGCAAAAGACTTACATGTCAGCATCATCACAACCCAAAGAGCTTATGAAGAATTAGCAAAAGATGGATTCATTACCATCATTCCCGCAAAAGGTGCTTTTGTCTCTATGATGAATAAAGATTTTGTTATGGAAGAAAATCGAAGACGAATCCAAGATCAGCTTGAACACGTCTGTGAACTGGCAAAGCAAAGCGGAATAACAGAAGAAGAGCTTATACAAACACTACATTTGATTTATGAGGAGATATAACTATGGAAAACACAGTAGAAATCAAAAACCTAAACAAAAACTATACAAACTTTAGCTTAAAGAATGTCTCTTTAAATATCCCATCAGGTACAATCGTCGGTCTTATCGGAGAAAATGGAGCAGGAAAATCAACCTTAATACAGTCCATGTTAGGAATTTTAAAGGCTGACTATGATAGTTTAAAATTCTTCAATAAAGACTTCACAGAAAATGAAAAAGCAATCAAGGAAGAAATTGCAGTTATTTTTGATCAAACACACTTCAATTTAGAATTTACGCCAAAATTTATTGGCACAATCTTAAATAAAACCTATCAGAATTAGGATATGGAAACTTATTATTCCTATTTAAAAACATTTGACCTTCCACTTAAAAAGAAACTTAAAACTTTTTCTCGTGGTATGAAAATGAAACTAGAATTTGCAATTGCCTTTAGTCATCATGCAAAACTTATGATTCTAGATGAAGCCACTAGCGGACTGGATCCTATTGTTCGTGATGAAATTTTAGACATGATTCGAATGTTCACGGAAGAAGAAAATCATACAGTACTAATGTCATCACATATTACTAGTGATTTAGATAAGATTGCAGACTATATTGCTTATATTCATGATGGAAAACTTACATTTATGATTTCTCATGATAATATGAATGAAAATTACGGTGTCATTTCAGGAGGAAAAGATATACTAGATACTCTAAATGAAGACGATATCGTTTCTTATATTAAAGAACCTTACAGCTATTCCATTCTTATCCAAAACCGCCAAGAACTGCAAAAAGTCTTCCCAGACTTAGAAATCAGACGCCCTAGTGTAGAAGAATTCATGTTATTTCATGTCAAAGGAGTAAAATAATATGTTAGGAATTATCATCAAAGACTATTACGAGAGTTTCTGCATTAAGAAAAATACATTAAGTATGCTATTTTCTCTTATTATAATCATCTTTCTCATCTTATGGATGAAAGATCTATATTCCTACGTATTATTAGTTGGAGTTATGCTTCCTTTAATTGGTGTATCCACTTTACAGTATTCTATGGAACAGGATGAGATATCAAAATACGATCAGATTTTATTAACATTTCCAGTCACTAGAAAAGAAATTGTTCAATCAAAATTAATAGCCGCAACATTATTTACCCTATTTTCAAATTTAATTTTAAATTTCATCATTTTTATGATTTTTGTATTCATCTATCAATCTGTAGATGTGCGTACTGCCTTGTTTGTTTGGTGTGCAGGATTTATCTTATCATTTATCTATAATGCAATATTAAGTACTGGCTTATTTGCCTTAGGAAATAAAAAAGGAACTATCTTATTTGTGATTACAGTTGTATGCCTAGCAGTAGGATACCTATTATTTGAGTTTAATGTCGGTGTAGAAAGTATTATTAATTTTGATAAAAATTACTTATTAGCTATTGGTGCAGTACTAGCGATTATTTTAAACATACTTAGCTATTATGCCTGTATAAAAATATATTCAAAAAAACATTCTTAAAATGAAAGGAGACATCCCTATGCTTGGAATTATCATCAAAGACTATTATGAAAGCTTCTGTCTTAAAAAGAACTTAATTGGTTTAACCTTCTCCCTTATCTGTTTTATAACAATTATAATCTGTATGCATAATCAATATGCATATATCTTATTAGTTGGGTTAACGCTACCTATGATAGGAGTATCCACTTTACAGTACTCCATGGAACAAGACGAAATATCAAAATACGATCAGATTCTTCTTACATTCCCCCTAACTAAAAAAGAAATTGTAAAAGCAAAAATGCTTGCCACTTTATCTTTCACAACTCTTTCTAATATTCTAATAAATATTCCAATCTTCTTCATCTATGTATTTATCTATAAATCCATAGATCTAGAATTAGGATTAATCGTATTATTTACTGGTTATATTCTTTCCTATAGTTTAAACGTTATAAATTCTATAGGCTTTTTCATCCTAGGAAATAAAAAAGGTTCGATTATGTATATCATTCTTATGGTCTTATTAGCATTCGGCTATGTTATATCGAATTTCGCTTTTGATTTAACATCCATTCTTACATTAGGTAGTACCAAATTACTAATTATTGGTGCAGCTCTCGCAATCATTCTAAATATATTCAGTTATCATGCTTGTATTAAAATCTATACAAGAAAACATTCTTAAAGGAGTACATTATGAGTATATTATGTGTTGGACAAGCTGTATATGATATTACCTTACCTGTAGATACAGCCATTATAGAGAATCAGAAATATCGTATTTATCATCGTTTAACTTGTATGGGAGGTCCAGCTGGAAATGCTGCGTATCTTTGTGGACTATGGAATATTGATACATCCTTAATCGCTAGAATAGGAAATGATGGATTTGGAAAAGAAATCTTAGATACACTAAAAAAAGCTAATGTATCTACATCTTCCATGTATGTAAATCCTAATGGTTCTACAAGTATAAGCTGCATTATTTCTAATACAATCAATGGAAATCGTACAATTTTAAACACTCCCTTACCTGAAGTTTCCTTTCCTTTACAGCTACCTAAACAGAGCCCCAAAGTTATTTTATTTGACGGACATGAGAAGAACATATCTTTAGAAATAATTAAATCCTATCCAGACGCCCAACTTATTCTAGATGCTGGCACTTATAAAGAAGAAATATTAGAAATCATACAAGCAGTAAACTATCTGGTATGTTCACAGGATTTTACTTATCAATATACGAATATCCATATTGATTTAAATGATATAAATACTTGGATTGATACTTTCACAAAACTAGAAGAAATTAATTCTCATACCATTGTGATTACCCTAGGAGAACAAGGTGCTCTTTATAAAGAAGGTTCTATTATTCATCATATACCAGCATTTCATGCTAATACAGTAGATACAACAGGTGCTGGTGATATCTTCCATGGAGCATTTGCTTATGCTATACATGAAGGATATTCTCTAAAAGACAGTATATTATTAGCTTCTTTAACCGCATCTATTTCTGTAGAAACTTTAGGTGGTCAACCATCAATCCCTAGCTTTCATACAGTAAAAGAAAAGGCAATACAACTAAAACAAAATTGGATAAAATAAATGCGAGCAATAAAGCTCGTTTTTTTATCATATCTAGTTCTATATAATCATCTAAATTAAAATACGTATTTTTACGTAAAAAAGTATTTCAATACGTATTTTTACGTGTTATAATATAAATGTGATAAGGGAAAGGAGATAACATCATGCCAATGACGTCTAAGGAAATGATCAAGTTCCTTAAAAAGAACGGATTTGTTGTCCTAAGACAAAAAGGTACTTCTCATATCCAAATGAGAAATCCAGTCACAGGTAAACAAACTACCGTACCCAATCACGGTTCTAAAACCTTACATAAAGGTTTAGAACAAGAAATTTTAAAGCAGGCAGGGCTAAAATAGCTCTATCTGCTCATATTCAAGGAGGTAAAAACATGGAAGGAAAATTATTTTATCCAGCTGTTTTTCATAAAGAAGGAGACGGTTATTGGGTATCTTTTCCTGATGTTCCTGAGGCACTAACTGAAGGAGATAATATGCAGGAAGCTTATAAAATGGCTGTTGATTGTTTAGGATTAGCACTTACGGTTAAAATTGATGAAAATGTTCCATTACCTACGCCATCCGTTTTCGAGAATATCGAACTACAAGATAACGAATTTCTAGTAGTTGTTGAATTTGATTTTCTTGATTATAAAAAACAAACCAGTTCTAGAGCTGTTAAGAAAACCCTCAGTATTCCTGAATGGTTAAATAAAGAAGCTTTAGATAAAGGAATTAACTTCTCTCAAGTATTACAGGAAGCTCTTATAGAAAAGCTTCGCTCCCTTTAATATGAACGAAATACTCCTACAAATTCCATATGATAAAAGGCAATGCAATTAGTATCTCTAACAGCATTGCCTTTTATATTATTTCAATTGATCTAAATAGCTCTTCCCAATTGTTCCTTCTGGCATTTCTACTCCAAAATTATCTGCAATTGTTGCGCCAATATTAGCAAATGTATCGCATAATGGAAGTAAGCCATGTCCTTTCATACTTGGACTATATGCTAAGAACGGAACCATTTCTTTTGTATGATCTGTTCCTTTAAATGTTGGGTCATTTCCATGATCAGCAGTTATGATTAACAAATCATCTTCTTGTAATTTTTCCAACACAATTCCTAGTTTTTCATCAAAACGTTCTAGTTCTTCACCATAACCAACAGGATTTCTACGATGTCCCCATAAAGCATCAAAATCTACTAGATTTACAAAACATAAACCAGTAAAATCCTGATCCATTACTTCAATGGTCTGTTCCATACCATGTACACTGCTTTTTGATTTTAAAGCCTGTGTAATCCCTTCACCATCAAAGATATCTTTAATCTTACCAATGCTTATAACATCATAGTTATTTGCCTTTAATGCATCTAAAGCTGTTTTCCCATATGGTTTTAAAGCATAGTCATGGCGATTGCTAGTACGTTTGAATTCACCTTTTTTCTTTCCTGTGTAAGGTCTAGCAATGATTCTTCCAACTTTCCATTCATCACGCATTGTCAATTCTCTAGCAATTTCACAATATTTATATAGTGTCTCTACACCCATTGTTTCTTCATTTCCACAGATCTGTAAAACTGAATCCGCAGAAGTATAAACAATTAAATCACCTTTTTCGATTTCCTGTTCTGCTAGTTCATCTAAAATCTCTGTACCACTGGCGGATTTATTACCGATAATATGGCGACCTGTACGTTTTTCTAATTCATCAATTAGTTCTTTTGGGAAACCTGTATCTGTGAAAGTTTTAAATGGTTTTGTGATATGAAGACCCATCATTTCCCAATGACCAGTCATTGTATCTTTTCCAACACTAGCTTCCAGCATCTTTGTATAGTATGCCATTGGTTCTTTCACTGCTTCAACATGTGTTAACGGATGAAGGTTTGCTAAACCTAATTTTGCTAGATTAGGGATTTGGAAATTTGGCATATGTTCATCAATATGACCTAACGTATCGCATCCTTCATCATCATATTCGGCAGCATTTGGCATTGCGCCTACTCCTAAAGAGTCAATTACAATCGTAAATATTCTTTTATATTTCATATACTATCTCCTCATTCTTATAGAGAAATTGCAGCTTCTAAAGCAACTAGCATCATATCATTAAATGAAGTCTGACGTTCTTCTGCTGTTGTTTCTGCATGTGTTACTAAAGAATCACTGATAGTTACTAAACATGCTGCATGTTTATTTAAAATTTTTGCATTGTGGAATAATGCATAGCTTTCCATTTCAACACATACACAATTATGTTTACTATAGAATTCTTCATGTCCATCAACATTATCTTCATGATAGAAAACATCACTTGAATGAATTCTAGCTTTTGTAACTTCCTTACCTACTGTTTCCGCAGCTTTCTCAATTACTTCATTTAAGTGTTCACTAGGTAACTGAATATCTCCATCTACATCAGCCTGTGCTTTCGCAAATGTAGATTCACTCCATGCACTATCTGCTAATACGATATCAAATAAGTTTAAAGAATCTGTGTAAGCTCCTGCACTACCGATACGAATAATATTATCTACATCATAAAATTTATATAGTTCATAAGAATAGATTCCAATACTAGGCATTCCCATACCACTTCCCATTACAGATACTTTTTTACCTTTATATGTTCCTGTGTATCCAAACATATTACGTACAGTATTAAACTGCACTGGGTTTTCTAGATAAGTTTCCGCAATATATTTTGCACGTAATGGATCTCCTGGCATTAATACAGTTTTTGCGATATCGCCTTTATTGGCAGCGTTATGTGGTGTTGACATAAATAATTTCCTCCTTTAAATATAATTTCATTTACAAGCATAATCGCTTGCATTTTTTACATTATTATCATACTATAAGGACAATAGATAAAAAAGGACATTTGTCCTGTTTTTGAAAAAAGGAGAGTATATGGCGACATTAGTTGAACTTCTTACAAATACAGATGAATTGTATCATTCACTATTAAAACAAATGTTTTTACATTGTCCTAAAGATATTATGGATCAGATTCAGCTCATTCATTTATCCAAAAATCGAAATCTGATTTCTACCTATCAATCCAGCAGTGCTGTTTACATCTTACTGCAGGGAAAACTTGCCGCAATTGAAGAAAGAGTCGTAAACATACGATATAGTTTTACAGAGTTACATCCTATTGATATTGTTGGGGATTATGAACTATTTACAGAAATTGAAGGATATTACGTGACACTGCAGACGAAAGATGATTCCATTCTGGCAAAACTTACAAGTGCTACATATCTTCAGTGGATGAAACAGGACGCAAATGCTCTTTTTCTACGCACACAGATGTTAATGAAAGAACTATCTACCCAGACTCAGCTGCAAAGACAATTATTATTCATGGATAATCGTACAAGACTATTGCTTTTCTTAACTCGTATGTTACCTGCAAATGGAGGTATGTTATCAATCACTAGAGAAACACTCGCTTCACAGATTGGCTGTAGTGTACGAACATGTAATCGTATGATAGCATCTTTATCTAAAGAGGGACTCCTTACCTGTATTCATGGAAAAGTGCATGTAGATAAAAAACAATTATCGAAAATAAAACAAAAGCTGGAGGAATTATGATCTCCAGCTTTAATTAATGATATCTCTACATTCTGAAATATGATCTACAACAGGACAACCTGTACGTTTCAACTTTCCTTTATCTTCATGCCCATTTGCGATTAATATACAATGACAGCCTGCACCATGTGCTACTTCACTATCATGTACGCTATCACCAATAAACACAACCTCATCTGGATTCAGATGACTTTCTTTCACAAAACGTTTCGCAAGTTCTGCTTTAGAATGTGCTTGTATATTATCCAATCCACGAATCTGATCAAAATAGCCTTTGATATCATAATTATTTAATTGTTCATGAAGAAAAGATAAATTACTAGCACTTAATAAATATTGTCTCAATCCACGATTACGTAGCTCTGATAGCATTTCTGTAACTCCTTCATGTAAAGAACACTGCATACTATGAGGCTGATAATAACGCATATATTCTTCCGCAAGAACAGAAAATGGAGTTTTCTCAAAATCAAATCCAACTTTTTTATAATATTCAATTACTGGAAACTGAAAATATTTTCGATATTCGCTCTTATCTAAAACCAAAGGAAGTTTTTCTTTCCTCAAAATCCAGTTTAAAGCTTCCATACTAACATCTATATCATCTAACAAGGTCCCATTCCAGTCCCATACAACATGTTTTATATTTTTCATACTACACCTCCTGATGTAAGTAAGCTTTATTATACAACAACATCGAAGCCTTATGCAATTTTTATACCAGCATAATATAATATATTATATCAGTAATAATGTTTAATTGCCCTCTCTAAGCTTCTTCAAAATCATCATAACATCTGGCTGAGTTGAAGTGAATTTTATACCACGTTTTAACATGGCTATGACTTTTCTCGCTTTCTTTTCAATCTCTTTGGCTGTATGCTCACTTGTCAACAGTAAATGATTCCCAGCTATTGTATATTCTCGTTCTATGTAACTTTCTGTTATTGGAAACATATCTTGTATCAAAAATGCACTTTCTCTGTTGTCATCCAATTTAACAATATGAATAATATCGCAAGGTTTTCCAGCTTTTTCTTTTTTTCTTCATAATCTCTCTATATTTATCAATGTGACTGGATAACGTATCATCCAATATATCCCTAAATTTGTGTCTTCATAGCAATAATAATGAGGTCTATTTTCTTTCTTATTCCCCTTAAGACATGGATCTTGCATATCTTCAAAAAATTTATCCTTGATTATATAAAAGCCTGTTTTTTTTATTTATCTTCCCCTTATTATGTAAAAAGTTCTTCGCCAAAAAGGCGAAGAACTAAACTTTCAACCCAACCATTTATATACCGCATATCGGTCAGCGGTAAACTTTCTTTGTAATTACATTTTAGCAAAGCAAAAATAGAAAGTCAAGCGAGTTTTCTATAATGATCCTATATCTATAATTAACTTAAATTAAATGCTGATGAAGCACTTTTCTTTTCGTAGTATTGTGCTTGTGCATGCCATAATTCATAATATTTTCCATTTGTATCTTTTAACAATTCATCATGTGTTCCCTTTTGAATAATTGCGCCTTCATTAAAGACCATGATTTCATCACAAAACTTACAGGAAGATAAACGATGACTAATATATATAGCTGTTTTATCTCCAACAATCTTATTTAAATTAGCATAGATTTCAGATTCTGCAATTGGATCTAAGGCAGCAGTAGGCTCATCCAAGATAAGAAATGGTGCATCTTTGTATAAAGCTCTGGCAATAGCAATTTTTTGTGCTTCCCCACCAGATATATCTACACCTTCTTTATCTAAATCTTTATATAAATAGGTATCTAACATTTTAGACATTTTCTTTAATCGATCATCAAAGCCTGCATCATTCAATGCTTTCTCTACTTTACTTTCATCATAGTTTAACGATGTCGCAATATTTTGTCCTAGAGGTAAAGCAAATAGCTGAAAATCCTGAAATACAATAGAGAAGATATCCATATAATCATCATAACGATATTTTCGTATATCAATACCATTTAATAAAATCTGTCCTTCATCAGGATCATATAATCGGCATAACAGTTTAATAAAGGTTGTTTTTCCGCTCCCATTCATCCCAACAATTGCTAGACGTCTTCCAACCTGAAACTTCACATTCACATGTCGTAAAACATAGGTATCACTACCTGGATATTTAAATGATACATCCTTAAACTCTATTTCATATTTTCGATCCATTCGTTTTTCTGTAGTAAGACTGCCTTGATACATCTTATTAGGAATATCAAGAAATGCAAAGCATTTTTCTAGTGTATGTTCATTTATTCGCATTCTTCCCAATGTTCTCAGCATTCCAGAAAATCCAATAAATAAATTGGTAATAGCCCCAACATACTGCGTAACTGAACCTACTCCAAATGCTCCTCCCCATGCTTTTAAACATACATATAAATAAATTACTCCTGTAAATACCATGGAAATACTCTCAGATAAAGCTTTCCATAAACCCATAGGACCTTTGGCATATCGTGCACAGATAGATGTTATAGATATCCCCAACATATTCTTTACATAGTCTGAAATAATTTTGTCCTGCTCATAAATACGTATTTCTTCTGCTTTTTTTCGATTTCTAGGTAAGTCACAATAGAAATCAGCAATACGATTTCCTAACAAAACAGCTTCTGTCCCTTTGAGAAAGTATTCATTGGCCTTAGTAGTAAAGATAGGAGATAATATCGCAATCAATAACATAACTCCAATGATTATGAATATGCAAAATGGTGAATTAAGAAATGTCAATGGACTTGTTTTTGGCACAGGTAAAAGAAACAATGTAATAGATAGACTAATCCCACCTATAATCTGAAAGAAAGCAGTAATCAATTCCCGATAATAAGAAATAGTATGATAAGTACCCCAGCCGGAATAGTTTCTAGTCTGTTGAATATTAGATAATAAATCCTGTGCATAAGAGCTTTCTATATCGGTATAATCCATTGAAATCATTTTATCCATATAAATTTTTTCATCTAAATCATATAACTTATCATATTCAACATTTTGCTTGTGTTGAAAAATAGCTTTTAATAGTTCTAAAATTGATGAAACTATAATGATGAACACTACCCATTTGCCTAATTCTTCGACATTTCGATTACCAGATAATTCATTAATGAATTGTGCTGAAAGCCAAATAGTAGAGTAAGGAAGTATCGCAGTAACAAGCGAATGCAGAGTAATAATAATAAAGATTTGTGGTCGAAAATTCCAATATAATTTCCAAGAACGAATAGTATCATTCCATACTTGCCACATTGAATACTTCTTCTCTTCCATAAAATTCCGCTCCTTCCTGATAATACTGACTTTGTACATGGAATAATTGTGCATATTTACCATGTTTATTTAATAATTCCTCATGTGTTCCTTCCTCTACGATATTTCCATAATCTAAAAATAGAATTCGATCACAGAATCGAGTAGAAGCAAGTCTATGAGAAATAAAGACTGACGTAGAACCTTGTGTCATTTCTTTATATTTCATATACATATCATTTTCCGCTATTGGATCTAATGCAGCCGTTGGTTCATCTAAAATTAGAATTGGGGCATCTTTATATAAAGCTCTTGCCAACATCAAACGTTGTGTCTGCCCTCCAGATAATTCTACCCCTTCCTCAAATACCTCTTTTCCAAGAATCGTATAAATTCCTTTTGGAAGTGTTTCTACCTTTTCTTTCAAACCTGCTTTTTCTAAGCATTGCCATACTTTATCTTCATTAATAGAATCTATAGATTGTGCTACATTAATCGCCACAGTAGATTCCAGTATTGAAAAATCCTGAAATACTGCTGCAATTAAAGTATAGTAATCTCTACGATTAAAAGTTCGAATATCCTCCCCATTTAACATTACCTTTCCTTCTGTTGGATCAAGAAAACCACAGATTAGCTTCACTAAGGTTGTTTTTCCAGCTCCATTTAACCCTACAATGGCTAAATTTTCATTTGGACGTATCGTTAAACTCAAATTATGAATGGTATCTTGTTGGGCATTAGGATAACGATAAGATACATTAACCAGTTTAATCTCATAGTCAATTTTTTCTTTTTGTAATAGCTTACCTTCTTCAAATTGGAATGGTTCTTCCCAATCTAAGAATTCACGAATAGAAGATATTTCTATGCTCTGTTTATGTAATGTAGCAAAATTATTTAATATTCCATCAACCCAATTCGTAAATCCGTTTAAAGCTCCAAAATAAAGCAAAAACTGTGATGCGGATAAATCTTTAGCAAGCACAAGCCAAATAAGATAAGTATACGCAATTCCATTGCGTAATATCGTCATTATGACATCTATTACATTCGCCCATAAATATTTAGTTTCTCTTTTTGTAAGAAAAGCATGGTATAGATTCATTGTCGACATCCACACATCTTCCAGCCATGACTTCATTCCAAAAATTCGTATATCTTTCGCATATTTTCTTTTCATCATGGTATCTTTCATATACCTTAACTTATTTTGATAATCCGCTTCTTCCTCTCGATGCTGATAACCCCATTCATGAATTCGATTTCCGGTATAATAGCTAATTAAAGTTGTAATCCCTACAAGTAAGATAATCCATATATCTAAATCTGCGATAAATAACAAATATATCAAAAAGCCTAGGAGGCTTGTTAATATATCAGTCCATGTTTTCCAAATTGCTTCTCCAGCGCTTTCATTCCATTGTGTAGTTCTATATGCCTTTGCTTCCATATTCATAAACTCTGTCAGCAAAATATTGGAATAAGAAGTACGTGATAATTTATTGCCTAATTCTCGCATAAGATGAATTCTTACTGTAATTCTTCCAAATTCTGTATTGGTATTGATATATGCATATAATCCAGATAATACAAACAATAAACCACTAAAAATCAGAATTACCTGCAATAAATCCTGTACTGGCGCATAAATTTCTACCTGATGTAGAACCATTGGTACAACTAACATTTCTACAGTAGTTTTCCCTGCAGTTACAATTGCCATTGCGATGCATAGAAAAATTACCGATTTACATACACGCCAAGCATTAGAAATCATAAATCCTGTAGTATTCCACATATTATATTTCATTTTTTGTTTTTTCATGTACTCTCACTCCCTGCATATAGAATGCCAAAAAAAAATGTCCCCAGTTTATTTTGGGGACGAATGGTTTGTTTTGGGTGATGAATTGCATTTTTTATACCTGTGGTATCAGGATTTCTGTCGTAAATGCCCCATCTTCTGAATTTCTGCTGATATAACCATCTAAACGCTCGATGATCTGATCAATTCGAACTAGACCAAAGCCATGCCCCTCTCCTTTGGTTGTGGCAAATCGCTTTCCTCTTTTCTTTAATTTCTTTGTGGCAGTAAAATTCGTGAATGAAATATATAATTGTGTTTTCTTCATATCCATATATACACGAATCATGCGCTCTTCCTCTGGCAATGCCATATTTGCTTCAATGGCATTATCAAATAGGTTACCAATAATACAACATAAATCAATCTCTGACATTTTCAATTTAACTGGAATATGAGCATCCACAATTACCTGAATATGTTTTGATTTAGCAAGCGATATTTTACTATTTAAAATCGCATCAGCCATTGCATTTCCTGTTTTCACTACCGTATCTACTGTATTAAGATCCGTATCTAATTTATCTAAGTAAGTCTTTATACTCTCTAAATTTCCATCTTGTGCTAAAACTTTCATCGCTTGAATATGATTTCGATAATCATGTCTCCAGCCACGCATCTGTTTATACATATTTTCTACTTCCTGATAATGTGTCTCGATTAGCTCCTGCTGATAAAGTGCAATACGTTTATCGATCTGTCTTGAAAAAAATCCCATTTTATCACCTATTCATATGCAATAATTGCTCGATTAATTGTCTCATATGCTTTTCTAGGAAGCGGCAGTATGGTTCCATCAAAAAGATAAACAGATATTTTTGTGACTTTCTGAACAAAGGTTATGTTAATAATAATAGATCTCCCCACTCTGACAAAACGTGAATCTAAATCTTTTTCGATATCTCTAAGAGTTCTTTTAAGAGTATATTCTTTATTAGCATAAATTGTTACATAATTTAAATTTACATCCACATAACGAATTTCATACAATGGTATTCTAACCATTTCTCCATGTATTTCTAAATGCAGATTCCGATCGTTCTGTTTAATTTTTTCTTGTGCACGCTGAAGTACAGAAAACAGTTTTTCCTTATTCACAGGCTTCAGTAAATAATGTAAAGCTTCTACTTCATACCCTTCCGCAATATAGTCAGAATATCCGCTAATAAAAATAATCTGAACTGTTTTATTTTCTTTACGAATCTTTTTGGCCATGGTTACACCGTCCATACCGCCTAATTCGATATCTAACAGAATAATATCATAAAGCTTATCCTCCGCATAATGGAATAAAAAGTTTTCCGCACTAGTAAATGTTTCAATCTGTAAAGATATGTTTGTTTCCTCTTGCCAAATATGTAGAAGTTCTTTTATATATTTGATATCCAGTTGTTCATCATCACAAATAGCAATTCGATAACCCATAAAATCCCTCTTTCATACTTTTTCTTTTTATTGTGTATATTATAACATTTTCTTTCTTGGATATCTGCATTATTTAATTATGATAGAAAATAAAAAAAGCAGGAAACTTTTTTAAGAGTCCCTGCTATAGTTTATATGAATCGCTTGAAAAAGGATATTATTTAATCTTCGAAATCTTCATAGTCCATTTGATCATCAAATGCTAATCTTTCAAAACCATCATCACTCATACGATTATCACGTACTCTACAATTTCTTATACAGCGACGATATTGTTCACGACAACGTTCTTCGCATCTATTATTGTCATTTTCTTTACATGAACAAGAATCATTATTGTGATGAGAATTACAATTGCATCTATTATTATTTTTTGGACGATACGTATTTTCACAGCTGCACCTAGGACGCTCCGTATTACATCTTGATGATGAATTAACCATAATTCTTTCTCCATTTCGACTCGAAGAAGTTCTGCCACAGCTGGAAGAACTATTACATCTTGACTGATTCATAACTTTTTCCTCCTTTTTGAGATTTCATCAACCTCACTTTACTATATGCAGGTTTCCAAATGATAGCTAGGCGAATCTCAATGGTAGGCAAAAGAAATATGCTTTTCTTGCTTTATTTTAGAAACATTCGAATGAAATAATCTTTCCAAGTGGTATATGGAGGATAACGGAACGGCAAATCGATCCAGGTTGCTTTTTTTACTATATTTTTCGTATGACTAAATGTCTGAAAACTTGCATATCCATGATAGCTACCCATGCCGCTATTTCCTACACCGCCAAAGCCCATGTTACTGGTAGCAAGATGAATAATCGTATCGTTAATACAACCACCTCCAAAACTTAATTGAGAAAGTATCTTTTTCTCGTTTTCTTTACTATTTGTGAAAAGATATAAGGCTAATGGTTTCTCCTTCTCCTGTAGAGTATGTATAACATCATCTAGATTTGTATATGTCAACATAGGAAGTAATGGGCCAAATATCTCTTCCTGCATAATGGCATGATTCCAATCAATATTTTCTATAATCGTAGGTTCTATCTGTAAAGTCTGTTGATTAACATTACCACCAAAACAGATATCACCATCCTTCATTAAATTACATAAACGATAGAAATGTTTCTGGTTAATAATTTTTGGATAGGAAGTACTTTGTAAGGCACCAATAGGATAAAATTTTTGAATTGCTTGTTGAAGATATGCCAAAAATTCATATTTTATACTTTCCTCAATATAGATATAATCTGGTGCTACACAGGTTTGACCTGCATTTAAAAATTTACCAAAGGCTATTCGTTTAGCCGCAATTTTCAAATCAGCACTCTGATCGATAATACAAGGGCTTTTACCACCTAGTTCTAGTGTAACTGGTGTTAAATAATGACTAGCTTTCTCCATTACCAGTTTCCCTACAGTGACACTTCCCGTAAAGAAAATATAATCAAACCTCTGATTTAATAATTCTGTATTCTCTTTTCTTCCCCCTTCAACTACGGTTACATACTCACTTGGAAAGACACTGGCGATTAATTTCGCAATAACATTGGATGTAGCAGGAGCATAAGCGCTTGGTTTAATTACAACAGTATTTCCTGCCGCAACAGCTCCAATCACTGGTTCTAATGTTAACTGAAAAGGATAATTCCAAGGGGACATGACTAATACGACACCATATGGTTCATAAAGAGTAAAGCTAGCAGCTTTCCATTGAGAAAGCGGTGTTCTAACTCTCTTTGGTTTTGTCCAACTATCCATATGTCGAAGCTGGTATGTTAATTCACCTAACACCATGCCTATTTCGCTCATATAGGACTCACTCTTTGATTTTCCTAAATCAGCTGCCAAGGCATCATGGATTTCATCTTCCATTTCCATAATCTTATCTCTTAATTTTTTTAAATATAATTTTCTAGTCTGTACAGATTTACTTTTCTGTGAATTAAAAAAAGCTCTTTGTCGTTTCACAATCATTTTTATATTCATATTTTCACCTGCTTTACATTGATACAAGTATAGCATATTTTCCTATATATGTTGTTTATTTTATTTACATATCCCAAATAGCGAAAATGTTAAAATAATTTATTTAAAATTTACTTACAAATCACAACAAATACAGTATAATGTTTCTGAGGTGAAATGTTATGAGAGGAATTTATAATTCAGTTACCGATATCAGAAGAAAGGTATTTACTGAAATCGCTAGACTTGCTTATGAAGGCGGAGACTATGCAGCAAATATTGAAAAACTCCCATTTAAGATTATTCCAGGAGAAACAGCAAAGTATCGTGATTCTATTTTCTTAGAACGAGCAATCGTTGGGGAACGTTTACGCTTAGGAATCGGCTTGCCTTTACGTAAAATGGATGAGCACTCATCATTAAGTGATGGTATTGAAGAAAGCGCTATTGCGGAAAAATATTATGATGATCCCCTTATCAATGTAATTAAATTCGCATGTAACGCATGTCCAGAGAAACAAATTATCGTGACAGATACCTGCCAAGGCTGTTTAGCACATCCATGTAAAGAAGTATGTCCTAAAGATGCAATTTCTATTGTAAATGGTAAATCATATATCGATCAGGAAAAATGCATCAAATGTGGTCGCTGTATGGATGTCTGCCCATATGGCGCAATCAATAAGCTAGAACGTCCATGTGCAAGAAGCTGTGGTATGGATGCAATCACTTCCGATGAACAAGGACATGCAGAAATCGACTATGATAAGTGTGTTTCTTGCGGTATGTGTTTAGTTAACTGTCCATTTGGCGCAATTGTTGATAAAGGACAGATTTTCCAAACAATCCATGCTATGAAAACAGGAAAAGAAGTCATTGCGGCTATTGCCCCTGCTTTTGTTGGACAATTCGGACCTACGGTAACTCCAGAAAAGGTAAAAGGAGCTTTAAAACAGTTAGGATTTGCAGATGTCGTAGAAGTTGCGGTTGGAGCTGACTTATGTACAGTAGAAGAAGCTGAAGACTTCCTAAATAAAGTTCCAAACGAACAGCCATTTATGGCAACTTCTTGTTGTCCTGCATGGTCTGTAATGGCTAAAAAATTATTCCCAGATTTCAAGCCTTATATTTCAATGGCACTAACACCAATGGTATTAACTGGACGTCTAATCAAAAAACAGAAACCAGACGCAAAAGTTGTCTTCATTGGTCCATGTGCAGCTAAAAAATTAGAAGCAAGCCGTAAGAGTGTTCGAAGTGATATCGATTTTGTATTAACTTTTGAAGAAGTTATGGGTATGTTTGAGGCTAAAGGTATCAATCTTCCTCAAGTAGAAGCTGATACTCCATTTGATGAAGCTAGCGCAAACGGTCGAGGATTTGCCGTTAGCGGAGGAGTAGCAAATGCCGTTAAACAATGTATCCAGAAAAAACACCCAGAAAAAGAAGTTCTTATCGATTCTGCCGAAGGTCTGAAAAATTGTCGTACAATGCTGATGATGGCGAAAGCTGGAAAACGCAATGGCTATCTATTAGAAGGTATGGCTTGTCCAGGCGGCTGTGTTGCTGGAGCTGGTACTTTACAGCCAGTTATCAAATCCAGTGCATTAGTTAAAAAATATACAAACGATGCAGAAAAGAAATTAGCTTTTGAAAGTGAATATCTAGATAATTTGGATTTACTAACTAAAGAATAATATAAAAATGATGGAGATTTTATGATATGATCCCACTAAAGTAGACACACGAAATAAACAAACGTGTATCTATGGAGGTGGGATTTTTCTATGGGAAGGAAACATAAGCTATCAGCAGAACAAAAAATATCTATTTGTGAACAATATTTGAATAGTGGGAAAAGTTTTAGAAAGGCTGCAAATGATTTTGGCATCAGCGAATCAACTTTGAAAAGCTGGATAAAAAAGTATCAAGCATTAGGAGCCGATAGTTTCAACACAAAAGTACATAATGCAAGCTATACAAAAGAATTCAAACAACAAGTGGTCGAAGCCTATCTAGCAGGAGAAGGGTCCCTTGATGATATAGCTCTTAAATATGAGATACCTTCACAAAGTACTGTCTTAAGTTGGGTTATGAAGTATAATAACCTTGAAGAACTTAAGGATTATGATCCTAAGCCGGAGGTTTATATGAAAGATCGCAGCAGAAAGACAACAAAAGAAGAACGTATCGAAATCGTAAATTACTGTTTAGAACATAATAAGAATTATAAGGAGACAGCTGAACTGTTTGATATTTCTTACACACAGGTATATCAATGGGTTAAAAAATATCTATCATCTGGAGGGGAAGGTCTTATCGACCGTCGTGGACAGCACAAGACTGAAGAACAGCTAAGCGAAACAGAGAAACTGCAACGTAAGGTAAAACTTCTTGAGCGTCAGCTTAAGGAAATGGAAATGGAGAATGAGCTCTTAAAAAAAGTACAAGAAATCGAAAGGAGGCGATATTCTCCAAAACGAAAAATGAAGCGAAATACTTAGCTATCAGAGAACTTCATGAAGCAAAGAAATATAGTATCAGCTGGATGTGCAAAAGGTTAGGTGTTAAACGTTCAGCCTATTATAAATGGCTGAATCGCTCTATTACTGCCAATGAACAGGAAGATATGAGACTGGCGGAAATCATCATGGAATATCATCAGAAATATGGTGGAATTTTAGGTTATCGCAGAATGAGCCTTTTCATTAATCGTAATTATAATAAGCACTATAATACGAAACGCATTCGTAGAATAATGAGGATTCTTGGGATTCATTCTGCAATCAGAGCGAAAAGAACCTGCTGTACGGTTTCAAACAAGACAGATCAAAAAGCCGAGAATATACTCCACCGAGAATTTGAAGCATCCAGACCAAACGAAAAATGGACAACCGATATAACGGAATTCAAAATTCCGCATTCCAAGGAAAAACTATATCTTAGTGCATTTTTCGATCCGTATGATCGTTCTATCATCGCTTGGTCTATCAGTAATCGAAATGATAATGCACTTGTATTAGACACCTTCAATCAAGCGATCAAGCTAAATCCAGATGCACACCCTCTATTTCATTCAGACCGAGGTTTTCAATATACAAGCCTGGTATTCCAACACAAGCTAAAGGAACAAGGAATGACGCAATCCATGTCTAGAGTAGCGTGTTGTCTGGATAATGGTCCAACAGAAGGACTATGGGGAATCATCAAAACAGAAATGTATAAGATGTATGATATTCATAATAAAGAGAGCTTGGTGGAAGCAATTAGCAAATACATCGATTTCTATAATCATCAACGTTATCAAACGAGATTTGATTCAAAAACACCAATGGTAGTAAGAATAGAAGCTATCGATAATGAAAAGCCAAAACATTATCCGATCGCATTTAACCCAAGAATAGCAAAATATAAGGAATCACTCAAAAACAAAACCCAATCAGCATGATGCCAATTGGGCAATAAATTTTACTTATTTAGTGTGTCCACTTGACAGGGACCAGATCATTAATATCTTCATCATTTTTTATATGTATTCATAAATTTCTCAAATTCCTCTTCACAAATAGGTGGAGAATAATAATATCCTTGTACCTCATCACAATCATGTTCTTTTAAGAATAGAATCTCTTCCTTTTCCTCTATTCCTTCCGCAACACTATGTATTCCTAATCTTTTTGCTAAATCCAATACTCCGCCAACAATTTCCCTAGCCTTCATTATATTTTCTTCGTTTGTATGAAAAAATGCCTGATCTAATTTAATTGTATCGATTGGAATATCCTTTAACATATTTAAAGAAGAATAACCGCTGCCAAAATCATCCATTGAAATACGGAATCCATAAGAGTGCAATTCTTCAAGCACTCGGTATAAATCTGCACTGGAGTCAAAAATTACACTTTCTGTTATTTCAATTTCTAGCTTTTTCGGATCGACATGATTACGCTTTACGATATCCAACACTCTTTTCGCAAAACCAGCACGGAAAATATATGCCCTAGATACATTAAATGATATACATAAGGATGGATATTTATCCTTCCAGCGATATAATAATTTACATACTTCATCTAATACAAACATATCTAATTGTTCAATAAACCCATTCTTTTCAAATAAAGGAATGAATTTATTTGGCATAATCTTTCCAAATACGGAAGAATTCCACCGCACCAATGCTTCTGCGCCATATATGACATCATCATGCAGATTGACTTTTGGCTGCAGGAACACTTTAAATTCATGATCTTCAAGTGCCTTTTCCATATGATTTTCTAAGCGTTTTTCATCTAACATCATTTGATACATGCCTTCATTAAAGAAAGTACATTTATCTTTCTTTTTCTTCTTTCCTAGCATTTTCGCATGGATACAGCGATCATAACATGGTGTGAATTCATGATCGTCTTTCTTTATAAGATATACTCCTGCAAAGAAAGTAAACTTAAAATCATTAATATTCGTAATAGTTTGTTGAATTTTTTCAATTAAACTTTCAAATCTTTCAACAATTCGATTCTTATCATGCATCTTCCATAATAGGATAAATCTATCTGCATTTACTCTTGCACAGCATTCATCACAATGACAATCGTCTTCACAGATCTTCATAATTTTAATCAGTAACTGATCTCCACCTTGATATCCATAAATTTCATTTAATAATTTAAAATCACTTACATCAAATTCAAGTAATGCATACGTATCTGAATGATTTTTATCCAGCATAGTCTGCACATAGATTCTGAATTTATTAAAATTATAATGTTGAGTTAAATCATCATAAAATATAAGCTGATTAATTTTTCTTTCCGTCCGTTTCTTAGATATATATAAATACCCTATAATAAAACTTAAAATAAATGCTACAATCAGCCATGTAATAAGTGCAATAAAAATAACATCATTAATTTTACTATTAATAACACTTACAGGAACAATAGTAAACACATACCAATTGTTTAAGCCTAGTGGTTCATATGCAATATATCTTTCTTCATCATGAAGACCAACAAATTTCGCAATACCTTCTTTTTCATTTTGTAAGTTTTCTATCTGAAAATCATCCATAAACGTTAACTGGTTTAAGTTAGTAATACTAGAATCAGCATGTTCACTATTAGATTTAATCACAATATTTCCATCCGTATCACCTAAAGTTACAAAGCCTTTGCCATTGTAGACATCCATAAAAATAAAATCTGCGAGCTTCTCAGCTTTAATGATAGCACATAATACCTGTGATACTTCTTTATCATTATATACAGGAACAGCGAATACATTTATGTAATTTCCATTACTATCTAAAAGAGTGTTAGAAAAACTAGTTTCCCCATTTAAAGCCTGCTGAAAATATTCTCTGTGGGATATATCCAGCCAGTCTCCTTTTGTGGTTAGACAACTGCCATCAGTATCCGCAATCCCATAGTTTAGAAATAAAGAATTATCAATAAATGGTCCTAACTTATCAACTAGTACCTCTAAATCATCAGAGTTTTCCTCTCCTACCACATAAGAAATATTTTCTAATGTTGACATATATCCGTTAATCTTTAATCTAACAGAAGAAGTTGTCGTCGATGCAGTTTCTAAAACACTATCCTTTAAATGATCTATTAATCTATTTCGTATATGATAAACATAATAACCTGCTACTCCAGCAAGAAACAAGAGGCTGACAAAGGCAATTGCGATTGCCTTATGCATAGTTTTATTTCTCCCCATGTACAAATTGCCTCCCTTCACACTTGTATCTTATCAGATACTATTTTATCACATTTTCATCTCATACGTTACTCATAAAAACAAAAGGATGAATACCCCTTTACATTAACATACATTATATAGTTATTCTTTCATGAATACAATCAGAATACTTATTTTTGACAAAAATTAGTAACTTTTATTGAATATTTTCAAAAAATAACGAATATATGTTACAAATACTACTATTTCGTATTATTTTCCTTATTGTATATTTATTTATTCACAATATTATCATTACATAAACTTTAAATCTATTATTGACATAAGCCAATAATAGATTTATGATATAAGTGAAGGAGTTGATATTATGCCTAGACCATCTAAGAAAAAACAAGTTTCTTCTTTACCTTTATATTCCTGTTTCACTCATACTGATCAGCTTTCTGAAGATAATTATATAAAGATGAGCATCGAAGAATTTGAAACTATTCGCCTAATCGATTATCTTGGAAAACAGCAGCAGGAATGTGCGGAAATGATGGAAATTAGTCGAGCAAGTGTACAAATGTTATACGATGCCGCAAGAAAAAAAATAGGACGTTTTCTTGTGGAAGGACGTCCTCTGTTTTTAGATGGTGGCAATTATCAACTAAACCTGAAACAGACATTAGGAGATGATAAAATGAAAATTGCAGTACCTTACGAAAATGGTCAAGTATTCCAGCATTTTGGCCACAGTTCAATGTTTAAAATGTATGAAGTAAGTGAAAACAAAGTTATTTCCAGTGAGTTAGTAGATACTAACGGAAATGGTCATGGAGCTCTTGTAGGTTTCTTAAAAGAACATCAAGTTGATGTATTAATATGCGGTGGAATAGGGGTTGGCGCAAAAAATGCTCTTTCTGAAGCTAATATTACATTATATGGGGGAGCTTGCGGAAATGCGGATGAACAAGTGACATCTTTCCTACAAGGAAATTTACAATACAATCCAAACATTCAGTGTTCTCACCATAATCATGGCGAAGGACATAGCTGTGGCAATCATAACTGCAAGACAAACTAAAAAAGTCCGATATGGACTTTTTTTATTCTACTACATCATAACCAGTATCTTCGATAGCATTTTTAATTGCATCAGCTTGAATTTTCTGTTCATCAAACACTACTTCTACTAATTCTTTTTCTGCACTTGGTGAACATGATTCGACTCCATCCAATCCACTGATTGCTTTCTGTACACGCTGTTCACAATGCTGGCACATCATTCCTTTTACATGAAAACTTATTTCCATAAATTAATCTCCTTTCTATTTTTTACTATTTCTGTCTCTTTCCTGTATTGTAACATGTATAATATCCCCAGGCTGTTTATTAATCTTTTTTCGGATATCTTTTCTAATTCCTATAATATGCTTCACTGTCTTCATGCGTATTAAGGAACCATCATAACTTTCTCCATCAAAAGTGGCATGTACAAAGACTCTCCCCTTTTGAAACTCTTCTTTCACATCATAAGGGAACTCCATCAATGCCATCAACCTTTAAGATTTCAGCATCAAATTCATAAATTTTAGGATTCATACTTGTTACCTCCTACTACGTTTTATCATATATAAATAAAATATGCAAGCTAGATACAGTTTCATATATTCTTCTATATTAATTAATAAAACATGTGATCGTGTTTATACTAATAGTATATGAGGTGAATCTATGAAACACATAAAAAAATATCTAATTATCTTTTCTATGATTTTTACTTTTTCAAATGTACATATTCATGCAGAAACAGAACAAGAACGCATTTTAGTCATCAGTGAGCTTCCCTGGTATTTCGATGTCCAAATAAACGAAAACAATATACAGGTAGGTTTTATTCCGAATAATCTATATTTAGGATATTCTGCAAATAGAAACAACGAAGATATTAAAAATACAATCGAACAATTTCTAGATGTAACATATACACATGTCTTATATATTGATATGGACAAATTTTATCAGGATACAAAATTAGAGAGTATGAATTCGCTTGATCATAACACAGCTCACTTATTTAAACATTTACATAAAGTCTCTGATACAATATCAATTCCAATGTTATTACAATATCAATCATATATTTCCTCAGATCTTAATGTCATGGACTATATTAGATATTATAAACTATTCAATAACGATAATACTAAATTCAACTATGCCTACTTGTATTATATTATTATAGACGATCTTTCAATCCCATTGGATAATACTCTTCATATGAAGGAGTAATCACAGCAAAAAGCCTAATTTCAAAAAAATTAAAAAAAATTAAAAAAATTTAAAATTAGGGGTTGCAATTTCAAAAAAACATTGTATAATAATGGAGCAACGTGTTGAGAGAAACAACGTTGGTTCCGTAGCCAAGTGGTAAGGCAATAGACTGCAACTCTGTGATCATCGGTTCAAATCCGATCGGAACCT
>URYK01000026.1 GCA_900552125.1 uncultured Solobacterium sp.
CCATTTTCATATACGAATGAATCCTTTCTTGAATATCTTAACTTAATGACATTGGGATGGCCCCTCTCTTTCCTTTTGTGATTTACTACCACTCTTTCATCACAATATGTTCAAAATATGTAGCATATATCTATTTTAAATAATATCCTTAATTTCTCTTATTCAGATAATTTCCTGCTGTGATACTGATAAATACAGCAATAATATAATATCTTGATGAATATAAATTTAATAAATTTTGTGAAGGAATAAATATTGCGATCAGAAGCATGATTCCTATAATACTGCATGATGAGAGAACTGCTGTCTTTAATCTTTCTAAGTTCTTATAATCATTTTCCATAAAATCTTACCTTTCTAATTATTCCGATATAATTCTAATCTACATAAACTCCTTTATCAACACTATAAATATTAATATTACTTAATTATTCAGCATAAAAAAAGAAGATGCTAATTAACACCTTCTGATCTTTCTATTTTCCTCGAGAGGAACTTTTATAAAACTTTCTTACCTGTTTCTGTAAGGTATTCGCAATTGATAAGATTGGATGATATTGTTTTGATATCATTCCTGAGAATTCAATAAATAGTTCTACAATGAACGCTATAATAAATAATACAATGAATCCTGCAGTCTTATTTACTATATAAATATAAGCAGTGAAGCCAAATAATGCAGTCACAATATAAAGAATAATGACTGTATTACGATGACCAAATCGCTGTTGAAGTAGATGATGCAGATGTTTTTTATCTGCTTCAGAGAATTTATGACCATTTAGCTTTCTTCTTAATATAGCACCTAACGTATCTACAATTGGCACTGCCAACAATAAGATGGGTAGAGCTAGTGTCATAATGGTAGAACTTTTAAATCCTAATAAAGATATGGCAGATATGATAAATCCTAAAAATAGTGCTCCACAATCACCCATAAAGATACTCGCTGGATGAGCATTATACAATAGAAATCCTAATGTTGCGCCAGCTAGAATCAAAGACATCGTCTGTATATCTAATCTACCTTCTAGAATAGAAAGACATGCGATAACAATTAAGATAATTGTTGAGATACCGCCAGCTAATCCATCTAATCCATCAATAAGATTAACTGCATTGGTAATTCCTATAATCCATAGGAATGTAACCGCAATGGAAATCAATCCCATATCAATCTTAATACCAAATGGTAAACGAATTACATCTAGCGACACATTCGCAACCGTCATTAAGACAATCGCTGCGGCAATTTCAAATAATAGTTTATATTTAGGTTTTAAATTTACCATATCGTCAATCAGACCGCCTATAAACATAATCGTACCACCAATTAAAATGCCATTAATGGTCATATCTGTCTTCATGAAAATAGCCATACAGATAATAAATGATACATAAATTGCTACTCCACCAATGCGTGCAATCTTACCTTTATGTACAGTTCTCTCATTTTCCAAGGCATAGATTTCCAATTTACATGCGATAACTTTAAGAACAGGAGTGATGAGTGCAGATAAAGCCAATGGAATGATCAGATATTTCAGCCAATCCATAGTTTTTCCTCTCTACTTATTTCTACTGAACTAAGTGAAGGTTTTCCAGTAAGATTCCTGTACCTTCCGCAACACAACGAAGTGCATTATCTGCCACATATACAGGAATATGTAATTCATTACGTAATAATTCATCAATTCCGTGAAGTAAAGCTCCTCCACCAGTTAATACAATACCTCTAGTTACGATATCACTCGCAAGTTCTGGAGGTGTCTGTTCCAATACAGTTTTACATGCACGTACTACATCCTGTAAGCTTTCTGCCATGCTTTCCTGAATTTCTTCACTAGTTAAAGTGATTGTTGTTGGAAGTCCTGTCACAAGGTCACGTCCACTGACTTCCATTGATTCATGAATGCTTCCTTTCCATGCAGTACCAATGTGTTTTTTGATTTCTTCTGCAGTACGATCACCAATTAACAGTTTTTTATTTTCTTTTACAAATTTGATAATGTCACGATCTAAAGTATCTCCCGCAATTTTTAAAGAAGTACTGCTTACGATTTCTCCTAAAGAGATAACCGCAACATCTGTCGTTCCACCACCAATGTCTAATACCATACAGCCACTTGGTTTACCGATATCAAGTCCTGCACCAACAGCAGCTACTTTTGGTTCTTCTTCAATAAATACTTTTTTAGCCCCTGCACGATAAGCCGCATCACGAATCGCATTTCTTTCTACGCTTGTGATATTGCTTGGGCAGCAGATTAAAATTGTTGGACGTTTAAACATTCCTTTGATCGCAAGTTTCTTAAAGAAGAAATTTAACATAATTTCTGTTACTTCAAAATCTGCGATAACTCCATCTTTTAATGGACGAATTGCCAACACTCTACCTGGTGTTCTACCTAACATGTCTTTCGCATCTTGTCCTGCCGCAAGACATTTCTTTGTTTCTGCATCTATTGCAACTACACTAGGCTCATCAATAACGATGCCTTCCCCCTTGACGTACATTAATAAGTTTGCTGTACCTAAGTCGATTCCTACTTCTTTTGAAAACATAGTTCTTCATTCCTTTCGTGAATCTTAATATAGATTCGCATCTTTTCATACTCGCATATAGTGTTTATATATGCGTTATACTCATTTTCATGCACTTAACATTATATCATAAATTCTAAAATGTAAAAGCGAAAATCGATTTGTTGTTTTCTTAACATTCCTTAATAATTTTCTATTTGTATCAGATACTAAAAAGTACCGCTTGGGTACTATTTAATATCGGTTAGTGCTTTGCCAATAATTACCGCAGGATCAATCAATACTTTATTCTTTTCTACAACGATATGCAAATGATTTCCTAAATCTTTATTATAAATATTGGTTCCGGCTTTTCCAATGATAGCTTTTTGTTTAAGCTTATCGCCTTTTTTTACTGCAACTTCAGATAAGCTCTGATAAGTAATAGAGAGATCATCGCTATGAATCGTCACTGTTTTCCCAAATATATTATCATCTTTTACTTCTGTCACTTCACCGCTAAAACTTGCCAGTACATCAAACGCTTCATCATTAAATGCGTAATCCATTCCCTGATTTCCACGATACACACCTTCAAATTTAGTAAGCGAGGCAACTTTTGTATCTGTTCCATCATAATAATCTAACACAAGTTTTGCATCTACAGAAAATGGCTGTACTCCTTTTTCTATAGTATCACTCTGTGGGAGATTAAGCACCGGAGTTGTATCTTCATTAAAGACTGGTGTCTGCGCTTCTTTATCCTGAAGTGTATATTCATATGTTAAATAGGCAGCTGCACACATGCATAAGCAGCTCATAAACACCATTAAACTACGTTTTGGAAATCTTTTTTTCTTTTTATAGCTGTACATTTCATCACCTAATTATGTAATTGCTAGTTGCTCATTACATCCTTTCTAGTGATGATTATGCCCTATTAAACCATGCTTATACATTCAATTTATCAATTTTAACATCTGTATAATAGTGATTTAATATATCTTTATATGTTTTCCCCTGTAGTGCCATTTGCTGTGCACCTATCTGACTCATACCTATTCCGTGTCCATAACCTTGTGTAGTAATATGATATCCATCTTTCTGTTTCTTGATTGAAAAGCAGGAGGATCTTAAATTAAGTTTTTCTCGTATTTCTCTTCCACTAAAAGAAATCCCATCAATAACTATATTTTTCACATAGCCTGAATCATAATATTGAGTTTCAGATATTTCACTTATTGTATTCTCAAAGCCTAATAAGGTATGAAAATCTTCTTCTGAAAACACTACTGTCTGCTTATAAGATTTATCTGCTGTATCCCATGAACTATCTACACTTTGTAAGTATGGTGTCTCTTTCTGCCAATACTCTTCACTATTAGCAGTTTTCCCACAGGAGCTGCTAAAGAAGGCTGCTGTTATTGGTTTTCCCTCATATGTCATAATTTCATTCTTCGTTTCCTCTATAGCTTTTACTATGCGTTCATGATACTTTTCATAATCTGTCCCCCATATTTGTTTTAGCTGTTTATCATCATGATATACCTGTGTTCTAGTAGTATCATCTACCTCATATCCTCTTTGAACTACAAACGTTCTTGATGCTACACATTGTGCTTTCAATGTCTCTATTTCAAATGAAGCACTCATTTCTGAACCAATGACACCTTCTAAATATTCATCTATAGATAGTTTTAAACTAGTTCCATCTTGTCGAATCATATGTACCATATTTTCTTCCTTAGCTTCTTCATCACTTGAAAACTTCTTCTCTATTGTTTCCCAAAAAGGTAAAGAGGTATTATCCAGACTTAGCCATAAATAAGCTGATATGAGTAAAATCATAATCAAAATAAAAATCTTAATATACAATTTCAAAAAAAATCACACCCTCTCTATAAGATATGAAAGGGTGTTTCTTCTTATTCCGTTATATTCGGATGTATCTGTTTTTTAAATTCACTAGGAGATATATTATAGTATTTCTTGAACACTTTATTAAAATATAATTGATCTTCTATTCCTACTGCCAATGCTACATCTTTGATCATACTATCTTGATTGCTTAGTAATTCCATTGCTTTTTTCATTTTACGTTCATTCACATAATAATTTACATTTACTCCTGTTTCACTTTTAAACATACGACTTAATGTACTTTCATTCATATGTAAGTGATCTGCTATCATTTTTAGCGTTAGTTTTCGATGAATATTAGATTCGATATATTCTATCGCATCCAATATTTCTTTACGATAAAGCTGAGAAGAACTATCCTGTAACCAGGTTTCGATAGTTTGAAAAGAACCTTTTACTATTTCTTCTAATTTATCACTCGTCTCACACAATGGAATCTGTGCTGTAATAGAATCAAATGGAAAAGCATGACGAAGTCCTTTTGCCATTACATTTCCTTCAATGTTGTGAAAAATAAACATAAAGTATTCTTTTACAGATTGAGGCGATATTTCCTTTTCCTGCATAAAATACATGATATCTTCTAAAATACTATAAACCTTTGTGAAATTCTTCATCTGCATTGCATCTAATATCTGAAGATGAAAATCTACTTTATTCATATCTAATTCATTAAAATTCTCATTTTCCTCAACCTGAATAAGAGAACCTTCTCCTAGATAGAATCGTCTTGCATGTGCCTTCAATAATAACTTAAATTGTTCGTAAAAATTATCAGTTGACGGAATTATATCAGATAATGATATTGACATATGGATATCAAGATATTGTGCAATATTACGAATAATACTATGACAAATATTTAAAACACGAAGTTTCTCTTTACTTTCAAACATTATGATACCAGAGTGATTACTGATAAAAATCAAATGATATCCCATCATAATAGGAATAGATTCTTTAATTAAATCTTTTAAATTATGATGCAGACCTTCATGATCTTTAACTTTTGTTTGATATAAATAATTTATGTTATCTACACGAAAATAGCCCATTTGAAATCCTTGTGAATACTTATCAAACATTGGTAAAGATAATATTTCCTGCAGCTTTTCTTCCTTAACCATATGCTTATTTTTTATTAACACAATACATTCTCTTAGTTTATTTATTGCGGCTTCATATTCATCATGGTCATTCTTACTACTTTCTACACATGACTCTTTTACCTGTTCAATTATTCTTTGTAACTCACTTTTTTCTAGTGTTACCTTTAATAAATAATCGAATGCCCCAGCTTTCATCGCATCTCTAACATATTCAAAATCTGAATAATTGCTTAAAGCAATGACTTGTGTATTTTTATTACGTTCTTTTATTTTCTTTATTAACTCAATACCATCCATACCTGGCATCTTTAAATCAGTAATTACGATTTCCGGATGTAGTTCATCAAATACGCGCAGTGCTTCTTCTCCGTCTTTCACAGTAGCAATTACTTCACAATCTAATGCCTTCCAATCCAGCATATTTTTTAATGTAATTCGAATCAAACGTTCATCATCTACAATAAGCACCTTATACATACAAGTCATCCCTCACTTTTTTTATATGGAAGTAAAAGCGTCACGATTGTCCCTTTACCTATAACACTTTTTATATCCATAGAATATTTTTCTCCATACATTAAATGAATACGTTCCTGAACATTTTTAACTCCAATACCGCTTAACTTCTTATATCGTGTTTCTGTTTGCGTAATTTTAAATCCTTTACCATTATCACCTATTTCAATTTTTAAAAACTCTCCTTCTTTTTTAACTCGTATTGTTAGTATTTGGTGTTCTTTATCTTCTTCAAATGCATGGAGAATACTATTTTCCACTATTGGCTGTAGTAAAAACTTCAGTATAACACAATCCAATACATCATTATCTATATTATATACTGTTTCGAAAACATCTCCATAACGAAGTTTCTGAATAATGATATAATTTTTTACATTCTCTATTTCATCTTGGACGCTAACCATTTCTTTACTATCCAAAATTGTATTACGCAATAACTTAGCTAATGCGCTAATTCCTTCACTTACAGGCTTATCTTCATTTAAGATTGCCAGATATTTTAACGTATTTAAGGTATTGAATAAGAAATGTGGATTAATTTGCGCCTGCAATAGCTGAAATTGACTTTCCCTTTTCATTTCCTGTTCTTTCTCTATTGTCTCTAATAGTTCTTGAACACGATTCAAAAGATCATTAAAGTTAACATTTAATTCATGAATTTCATCCTTACCATTATCCTCTATTTGACTTAAAGCAAGGTTGCTTTCATCAATATTTCGCATAGATTGTAATAACTTATTAATTGGATCTATCATACTTCGATAAATAAAATAGGCTATAATTGCGACCACCAGCAAAAATACCATACCATATATCAAGAGCATATCACGATAACTATATATTTCAGCTAACACTGCACTCTCTTTACTTAAATATACTACGTACCATGAAGTATCCTTATTCTCTTTTTTTGTTAAGTAATACGAAATCTGGTCTATTTCAACGATTGATGCTGATAAATCAATAGGTTTCTGAATAGATGATTCTAGACTTCCAAACAAACAATTTCCTTTTTCATCTGTTACGACAAGCAGACTATCATCTTCCATTCGCAGGATAGACGAATTAAATATTTCTTTTTCATAGCTTGTTAATAAATAACCAATCGGCTGATTATATAAATCATAAATCCCTATGATCTGTATGATGGAATCATTTGTTTCATCATATCTCCATAGACCATTTTCTCCTTGTTTTAGAATTTCATCTTTTAAAGAAGATATCTCTAATGAATTAATATTCCCTTCTTTATATAACTGGTTTTCATTTGCATCTAATAATCGTAACCCTGTATATTCTTCAAGAATATTATGTTCATGCAATCCCTGAACAAACTGTAAATATATACTTTCATCCGTAGGGTAATATAAAAAATTTCTTACATACGGTGCACCGATTAATTTATACATCTGTTTATTTAAATGATCAATGTGGACCTGAAATAACTCCTCAGACATCGAAACTACTCGATTGGCATTTGTCTCATGTTTCTCTAAAAGTATTTCTCTATTAGATGAATAATAATAAGAAAACCAGATAAACATTAAAAAAATCGGCACAAGGATAAAGCCTAGAAACAATCGCATTTTTATATTCGTTTTGCGAATTAATCCTTTAAATTTATTAAACATATTCATTTATACTCCATAATAAATGGAAATAGACAATAAAAACTGTGCAACTAAATATCCTAGCCCCATTGCCAGCAGTAATAATAATAGTCGAACCTGTCCTGGCTTTCTTACATTAGTGAATAATTCAAAACGAACACAACTCAATGCCCAAAAACATAATATAAAACTAACTGCATGTACTGTTAAATTGACTAAAAAGTATTGCATGTTTTTCACCTCACATTCATTATACTTTTTTTTAATCTATGAGAAAAGAAAAATAATCAACATAAATATAAAGAAAAACAAGGCTTATTCATTTTTGCCTTGTATTGGATTTTCTTTATGAAAATATATACTTGATGCGGATAAAACAACAAAAAATAGTAATGCCGTCTGTACCCAATAAATTGTATTATCTAAAACACCATGTATTAGTACAGTAAGTATAAATGCACAAATCAAAGAAAACAATCGTAAATCCAACCGTCTTTTAAATAAAAGATATACTTCTTTTAAATTGCCATATAAATATATTCCTGCAAGTAATACACCAACAATTCCATGGCATAAAATAGGGTCTAGATAAACACTATGTGAGTGTTGAGTAGGATGCCCATGATATTGTTTATAGATATGGAAATAAGTTAATGGACCTTCTCCAAATAATGGATGTTCCTGAATTCCTTTAATTGCGGTTATCCAAATCTTACCTCTTTTCATAAAATCAGCTAAGATATTTGCCCTTTGCAGTAGTGAAGGTTCTATTAAAACCATAAGGCCACAGCCACCAATAGCACCCATTGCGGCAGAGAAATATCCGAATCTTTTATTTATTAAAAACATAAATGGAATAGTTACTACAAATGGAATCCATGCAGTACGTGAACCAGACAGATATAATGCGAATAAATTACATACAATGGTTATTATATAGAAAAATATGCGTCGCTTTTGTTTTACCTGCATCATTTTATATACACAAATTAAAACAATAAATTCAATCATCATTGAATAATAATTTGCGTTAAAAAAAGTAGAGTTAATTCTATATTTAGGACTTTCTTCAACTTTAAATTGTAGAAAATCATAATTTAAGCGATCAATAATACGACAATATTCCAACATTGCATAAGCAAAACAGAATAAAGATATTATACAGCAGGCATCCAGCAATAACTCAAATAGACGTTTATTTATGATTGTTCTGTAGTAAAAAATAAAAAGAATAATAAATAAAATCACAATAGCACATAGACCGCCAATAATATTCTTATGAAAGAATGATACTACGATCGATAATATCGAAAATATGATCATAAATCCCGATTTTGGTACTTCAGCTATAATTTTTCGTAATCTTTTTGTAATTACTAAATATATTAATACACCTGAAATTGTAAGAATTGGAAATTCAAATGGTAAAAATATTGAACATACGACGAACATGATAATATATTCATCTAATGTAAAATTGTCAAGTTTTCGATGTAGAAAAGAAGAAATTCTCTCCATCAGGTACCCTCCATTCCTAAACATGCAAACTCATTATAGCATTGCCTACAAAAAATAACAATTCTTATTGAATACCTTACAAATTTGAAAGAAAAGCCGATAACAATCGGCTAGTTGTATTTATTAAGTTCTGTAGTAATATTTGCTATTTTTGACTCTAAATCAGTTTTTCTAGAAGTAAGTGTTGAAATCTGAGTTTCTGCTTCTTCTTTTTTACTTTCTGCAGATTGCGCTTTTGTATTATATTCATTATTTGCTTCACTTGCTTTTGTATAAATTTCCTGATAATCTGCTACACCATATTGTGAACATAGATTTCTATATCCTTGAAGAGCTGCATCATACTGTTCTTTTTCATCAGCGTTAGAACTATTCTGATATGAGGATAGCTGATTTACTTTATCTAAAGCTGCTTTAACTGCATCTGACTGTGACTGTAATTGTACTGCCTGATTATACAAGCTTTGATAAGAATCTAACTCTGCTTGAGCATCATCTCTATTTTTCTCAGCTGTTTCTAACTGAGAATTAACTTTATCTAATTGACTCTGATATTGATCTAATTGTTTTTCTAAGCGAGTGATTTCTGCTTGATTTGTTTCAATATTTACAGAACCTCCATCATCTGAATTATCTGTCTGATCATCCGTTGGCTGTTCAGTTGTTTCTCCTGTATTTTCTTCTGGATCCGTTTTCTCTGCTGGAGTATCTGAATCACTACCGCCAAAGAAATTAGATAAAGCATAGCGTACACCGAAAAAAGCTGCCACAACGATACAGATACCAACAATTCCAATAATCACATAGGTAATTATTTTATTCATTTTCTGTGTTTTTGCTTCATCTACGGAATCATCTTCCTCTAAATCATCGTTATCATCTTTATCCTTTTTATTTTCTTTTTTCTTTTTACGTTTATTGATTAATGATAATAAGTTGTCATCATCGTCATCGTCATCTTCAAAAACTACTTCATCATCACTATCTTCATCTTCCTCTTCTTCTACTACATCTTCTTCATAATCTTCATCATCATATAACTCAGATGTAGCATTTTTATCTAGAATCTTTGTTTCCTCTAGTGCAGAAGCTCTAGTTTTATTATCCATGATTACTAATGTTTTATCATAAGCAGGCTGATTTTCGAAACCAACTCTTGTTTTTTCAATTAATGTATCATCTACTCTTATATCTGGAATACCATTACTGTTTGAATTAGTCTCTGTATTTTTAAATGATCCTGTATCACTGATATGATCAAAAATACTATCATGCTGTGAATTCTGTTTAGCTTCGTAAATACGTTTTTCTTCTTCCTTTTGACGTTTTAGTTCATCAATTTTTCTTCTTAACTCGTTATCTTTACTATATTCATGAATCATATTAGACAAATCATCATCTTCGTGTGTATTCATATTTTTTCTATCTTCATTCATATATAAAACCTCCATTTTATATTCTAATATATATGAAAGGTAATCTTTTGTCGTTTTATCATGCACTATGCTGCATGTGTATCTATTATAGCACCGATTTTCATAATATGTCATAGTAATTCTTAACAATCCCTTAAAAATCATATTTTTCTAGTTTTCTTTTTATGTAAATATAATCAGGAAAATAAAAAAGGATAATATATCTAATTTATCTAGAAATATTATCCTTTTAAACATTAAATTATTATTATGCATGTTTTACACGATCATGTTCTTCAGCACGTTTTCCGTTATTAAAACGATCAACAGTTCCTACTAGATAACCTGTAATACGGCGAATCTTTTCAAATCCTTCTGGACGCAAGTGATATCCCAAGCCTACATCTTCTCCATCAAAAGTTAATTCCACAGAAGTAATTTCTTTTTTAGGATTATTTTGGCGAATATAACTGAAATATGCTCTCGCCTCTTTTTCACTTACTTCTTCATTAGAATGAACTTCAATCCCATCAATAATTCTTTGATATTCCATTTTCATACGCCTCCTATTTTCTTTAACTATTATAGCTATTCTCTATTATACTTTCAAACCGTATGCTCTATTAATTTCCGATCATTTTTATTTTATCAAATGGATATAGAATAAATATTCCTTTTCCCTTGATATCATCTCTTTTAAATGGACCTACTCGTCGTGAGTCATAAGAAACAACTCGATTATCTCCCATTAGAAAATATTCATCTTCTCCTAATGTTATTTTATCAAAATCTTGAGTAAAATAATCCCCTCTTTCTCGAATCTGATTTACATAATCAGTATCAAGATAAGGTTCTTCAATCGGTAAACCATTGACGTATACTACATCATCTTTCGCATAAACCGTATCTCCTGGAAGTCCAATAACGCGTTTTACCCAGTTTTCTCCACTTTCTTCGTTATATGCAACTACCACATCAAAACGATCAATATCCGTAAATTTAGCACTAAATACATTCATCAGGCCAACTTCTCCATCTTCTAGGGTTGGATACATGCTACGTCCATCAACACGAACCGGCTTGACCACAAAAGTTGTTAGTAAGAAAACAGCAATAAAGCATATAATAAAGGTTTTTAAAAGATCTAAAAGCTCATATTTAATACCTTGTTTTTTCTTATCTGATCTATTTTCTACATCTACTTCATCAATAACTGCTTTAACGTCATCATTTCTTGAATCCATGTACTTCACCAGCTCTTTCTTAATCTAAAATATGTTTCTATTATAACACTCATCAACAAAAACATAACTGAATATTTTATGATTTTATAAAGAATATAGAAAAAGCACATCTTAGATGTACCTTTCACTTTAATATGTTAAGATTTCAATACCACGTTCAGTAACTAAAATCGTATGTTCCCATTGAGCACTCAGTGAACCATCTTTTGTATATGCTGTCCATCCATTTTCTTCATCAATATATAAGTGGTAATCTCCAACATTGATCATTGGTTCAATTGTAAATACCATACCAGGAACTAACAGCATCCCTGTTCCAGCTCTGCCAACGTGGCTTACAACTGGATCTTCATGGAATTCTTTCCCTACTCCATGCCCTGCAAAATCAATTACTACGCTATATCCTTTACTTTTCGCATATTGATAAATCGCAGCACCAATATCACCAACATGTCCCCATGGTTTTACTGCATCAATGCCGATCTGAAGACATTCTTTTGTGACTTCCACAAGTTTTCTAGCTTCTTCACTAACTTCACCAATCATAAACATACGTGAAGCATCTGAATAATAGCCATGATAAATTGTAGAGACATCGACATTTACAATATCCCCCTCTTTAAGGATAATTTTATCATCAGGAATTCCGTGACATACCTCATCATTAATAGAAGTACAGCAGCTTTTTGGGAACCCTTCATAATTTAATGGTGCCGGAATAGCCCCATGAGATACTGTATAATCATATACTAAACGATCTACTTCACCAGTACTCATACCTGGTCGTATATATTTTGCGACATGATCCAGTACACCTGTATTAATATTTGCACTTTTCTTAATTCCTAAAATATCTTCTTTATTTTTAATCAATGAACAATCAGGAACAATATGACCTTCTCTAGCTAATTGCGCAAGTTTTTGGTCAAATTTCTCATGACATTGTTTATATTTTTTACCACTGCCACACCAGCAGCGAGTATTTCTATGCATTTCCATACTCACACCTCTTTCATCTATTATAGTATAGCACTTATCGTTTCATTTTCACATAAAACAAATTAAGATTCAGCTTTTTTACTCTCCATTTTATCAATATGTTTCCGAGCTATTCTTTTAAAATCTGTATCTTTTGTTTTTCTTCTAGGCAGGAAATAATGAGCAATTGATTTCTTTCCTCTGTTTTTCACATAAAAAAATCCTACTATAGAAAATACCGTCGCTCCTATAAAATTAACTAATAGATCCTGCATTGTATCTAATAATCCTATATCAAGATATCCATTAAAACCTAAATCTTTTCCATTCACAACTACTGAATTAATCCCATCAATTGTTATTGGAATATTACTTTTAGTAGGATCAAACATTACTGATGTGATACTATGGATAATTGTATCTTTTTGCATATCCGTATGCATAAAAGTATCCATTCCTAATTCAAAGAATTCCCATATTACTCCAATTGTCATAGAAAAACAGAAAGCTACAAGTGCCATAAATAATGGGGAAAGCTTAAACTGTAATCGATCATCTTTATTTAACAAATCTACGAGTGAAAAGCCTATGGCGGCAGCTAGGAAACCATTTAACGTATGCAATATCGTATCCCACATAGGAAATAGTATATAGAAAGAGGAAATTTCTCCTAAAATCTCTGCCGCAAAAATAAACAACAAGATAATAATTTCTAACACAGTAGGAAGTTCGATTTTTAATTCTACCTGTAAAAAACTTGGCACAATTAATAAACCTAAGGTTAGAATACAAAGAAATACATTCTCAAAGTTACGGTTAAAGATTTGTAGAATCATCATGACAATAACTAATGCACGTAGTGTTAGATACACTATAAAAGATTTTTTATGTTCTTTTAATTCCATTTGTATAGCTGCCATTAATGTTTCATAACGTTTACGCATAAAACACCTCCGATGTAATATTTATTTTATATATTTGACGATAATATCACATATCAAATGGAATGTCTAGTAAAAATTGAGCTGCATTTTAGGTTTGATAAGCGGTTAAAAATTCTAATATATAACTCATTGCTTTTTGAAAATCTTCCCCATAAAAACCATGACCTGCACCATTAATTACCTTTAACTCAGCATTCGGATAAACCTGTATTGCCCGCTCTGAATAAGAGAGAGGTACTATCTCATCTTGATCTCCATGAATAATTAATACATCCTTATTATATGGAGTAATTCCTTTATAAATATCATATCCAATTAAAGGTTCGAAATATGCTTTCCCAACTTCCATCCACATAAAGTAATAAGTCTCTGGTATTTCTTCCATATCTTGAAATAACTCATTCGCTCTTTTTGAAAGGATAAATGCAGGGTATAGAAGAATCATTCCTTTTATTTCATTCAAGTGATCTGCTCCTGTTATTGCGGAAACAGCCCCACCTTGACTTGTCCCAATCAAAAAGATATTCCTGCTATCAACATAATCAAGTTCCTTCAGACGTTCTATTACAGCTTCTAAATCAGCTTTTTCTGTAAATAAAGACATTTTTAAAGTTGAACCATCACTTTAGCTATCTGTGCTTCCTCCACAAAAATCAAAACAATATACTACATATCCGTTTTCTGCTAATTGTTCAGCATATGGTATACCTACCTGATAATTTCCTCCAAAGCCATGTGAAAAAATTATTGTGGGCATCTTCTCTTCAGCATTTTGTGGAATATAAATTTTGCCATAGATTTGATTTTTTCCTCTTTGCGCATATAGTTCTTCTACTTTATACGTATATGCAGTAGTACCTGTTGATGACACATCTAAACTCGATGATTTATTAACATTTGTACAGCCACATAAAATAAATAAAGAGATAAGTATCATTATTCCTTTTCATAATTAATTTTGCGAATTTGCCTCTATAATCTCTTGTAAAGTTACGTGTTCATTACGATAACGTTCGTTCGGGTTCTTTTCTGGAATGCTTAAGCCAATAGCTTTTTGTAGGCACGCATGTACACAAGCTAAACAAGTCTTACAATTTCCCGGATGATATACTGCTTTTTTATTCTCAATAGAGATGGAAGCAGATGGACAAATGCTTTTCAGATGCCACACCCTATACAATTATCTTTAATTTTAATAAGATGTTGCCAACTATCAGAAGGCATTCGACTCATATTTTCAAGAAATTGCTTATGGGCATTTCTATCATTATCATTCACTTCTGAAATACCATTCTTTCTATTTTTCAAATCCTCTAAGATAACCGATACTTGTTCTTCTACTTTTTTATCTATTTGTTTTTGTTCTGCCATATCAAAACCAGGTAGCCAGTGAACAGGATGTAAAATGGATTAAAGATCTAGTTTGTTTAAAAAAATGTGGAATGAGCATTCAGGAAATGAAAAATTATCTTGATTTATGTCTTCAGGGAGAGAAAACAATTCCTCAAAGAAAAATCTTATTAGAAAAGAAACAAGAAGCCTTGAGAAAGTCTATCCAAGAGCTTACAGAAAGTATTCATTATATTGATTTAAAACAGTCATTTTATGATGATGTATTATTTGGAAAACGTCCCTATGTAAGTAATCTTATTCAATCAGAAAAACAGTAACAAAAAAGGAAGTACTCACTTCCCTTTTTTATTAGATTTTAATTTTACTAGAATAATCCTTCAATATGTCCATTTTCATCAATGTCCATATTATTTGCGGCCGGTATTTTTGGTAAGCCTGGCATTGTTAGGATCTTTCCAGTTAAAGCAACTAAGAATCCTGCCCCTAGACTTGGTCGTAATTCTCTAACAGTGATAGTAAAATCTTTAGGTGCTCCATATACTTTTGCATCATCAGATAAAGACATCTGTGTTTTTGCCATACAGATAGGCATATGATTCCAGCCTAAAGAGTTATATAAAGCAATCTGTTCTTTTGCTTCTTCTGTAAATTCTACTCCTTTTGCGCCATAAACTTTAGTCGCAATTGTAGTAATCTTATCTTCTATACTTGCTTCTACATCATAGAGAGGTGCATAGCTATTTTCCTGATCACAAAGTTCGACAAGTTTATTTGCTAAATCAATTGCTCCTTCTCCACCTTTTGCCCATACTTGAGATAAGCTCATAGGATGATTATGTTCTTTACACCAGTTTTGTAATGCCTTTACTTCTGCAGGTGTATCAGTTGCAAATTCATTGATAGCAACAATATATGGCAATCCAAATTGTTTAACAGTATCAATATGCTTAGCTAAATTTTCGCATCCAGCTAGCATAGCTTCTACATTTTCTTCTTTTAAATCTTCATAAGCAACATTACCATGTTGTTTTAATGCACGAATTGTTGCGACAATAACAACAGCATTTGGTTTTAACCCACCAAAACGACATTTGATATCTAAGAATTTTTCAGCTCCTAAATCTGCCCCAAAACCTGCTTCTGTAACTGTATAATCAGCTAGTTTCAAACAAGTCTTAGTTGCTAAAATTGAGTTACAGCCGTGAGCAATATTCGCAAATGGTCCTCCATGAATTAAAACTGGATTATGTTCTAATGTCTGAACTAAATTAGGTTTAATAGCATCCTTCATGACCATTGCCAAAGCACCTTCGATACCTAAATCTTTAACATAGATAGGTTCTTTCTTTGTATTAAACGCAACAAGCATATTACCTAAACGTTCTTTTAAATCCATTAAGGAAGTAGAAAGACATAATACAGCCATAACTTCACTTGCGACAGTAATATTAAATCCATCTTTTCGCTCTACTCCATTAGCTTTAGGTCCTTGTCCAATCGTAATATCACGAAGTGTACGATCATTCATATCTAAGCATCGTTTCCATGTAATATTTTCAATATCAATATCCAATTCATTACCTTGATGAATATGATTATCAAGACAAGCAGAAATTAAATTGTTCGCAGTCGTAATGGCATGCATATCACCTGTAAAATGAAGGTTGATATCTTCCATAGGAACAACCTGTGCATATCCTCCACCTGCTGCTCCACCTTTTAATCCAAATACTGGACCAAGACTAGGTTCACGTAAAGCAATCATCGTTTTTTTGCCTAAGCGATTTAATGCATCGCCTAAACCAACTGTAGTTGTAGACTTTCCTTCTCCTGCTTTTGTAGGATTAATTGCGGTAACTAAAATCAATTTTCCATCTTCTTTATTTTCATTACGATGTAGTAAATCTAAAGAAACTTTTGCTTTATATTTTCCATAATATTCTAAGTCATCTTCTTCAATACCAATTTTAGCCGCTACATCACGAATATGTTCCATTTGACATTCTTGAGCAATTTCTAAATCTGTTTTAAACATAATGTTACCTCCTACATATCTTTCTTTCCAATATCATTACGATAGAATAATTTATCACAATGAATCTTATGTACATCTGCATAGGCATTATCATATGCTTCTTCTAATGTTTTTCCTGTCGCAGTAACACATAATACACGTCCGCCATCCGTTAATAATCTACCATCTTCTTCTTTAGTTCCCATATGATAAATCATTGATTCTACGTTCTCAGTTCCTTCTATAACTGCACCTTTAGTACTAGAAGCCGGATATCCATCACTTGCCATTACAACACCAAGTGTTACTTCATCAGACCATTCTAGTTCTGTCTTACTATGTTCCATGATATTTTCAATGATATCGCAAATGTCTGTTTTTAATCTAGGTAGGATAACTTCCGCTTCTGGATCTCCAAAGCGAGCATTGAATTCAATTGTCTTGATTCCATGTTTTGTAAGCATTAATCCGCCATATAGGAATCCTGTGAAAGGATGTCCTTCTTTAACCATTGCTTTTGCCATAGGGACCATGATACTACTCATTGCTTCTTGCACAATTTCAGGAGTAATTGTCTTAACTGGAGAATACACTCCCATTCCTCCTGTATTAGGACCTTTATCGCTATCAAATGCAGCCTTATGATCCTGCGCAATTTCCATAGGTAATACTAGGTCACCACATACAAAGCAAATCAAAGAGAATTCAAATCCTTCTAAGCATTCTTCAATTACCACACGATTCCCTGGTATACTAAAAGCTATTTCAATTGCATCTAACGCTTCTTTCATTTCATGTGCAACCGTTACACCTTTTCCTGCCTTTAAGCCATCTTCTTTAATAACGATTGGAACACCTTGATGTTCTACATAACGAATCGCTTCTTCTTTTTTATCAAAAGTACAGTAACTAGCAGTTGGAATACCATACTTTGCCATAATTCTCTTTGCGAAATCTTTACTTGATTCAACTTGTGTTGCATCTTTTGTTGGTCCAAATATTTTTAATCCTTTTGCCTGGAATGCATCTACTACACCTAAAGAAAGTGTAGCCTCTGGACCTACAATTGTTAAGTCAATTTCTTTTTCTTTCGCAAATGTCACTAGACCTTCTACATCACTATCTGAAATAGGAACACACTCCGCAAGTTTTGCCATCCCTGGATTTCCAGGAGCAGCGTAAATTTTTCTAACGCGATGGCTTTTGCTGACTGCATGAACCAAAGCATGTTCTCTTCCACCCTTACCAATTACTAATACTTTCATCTTTCTTTCGTTCCTTTCTTAACATAAAAAGCATGAAAAGTTTGAAGTAAACCTTCCATGCATCAAGCCAAAAAGTTTACTTGTAGTTCGCCAATTTACGGTCGGCGAGTAGAGACGAATCAACCAATTATGTTTCTATACAAGTAATGCCACTTTTATTTTACTTTATTTCAAAAAACATTACAATAAATCTCAAAATTAATTTTGACATATCATAATTTTTATACTAATGCTGTCCTCCAAAAATTGCCACTTGATTTAATAGTTCCATCTTTTCCTAATGTCACAAAACCTCTAAGTATCTCTTCCTTGATAAATCTTATCATTTGTGTGAATCCATATTTCCTGGGAAATGCTTTCGATATAAATGATATTTTTTATTGCTAAGCGTATATAATCTTCCTGGTCTTTTACTAAAAGAAATTGTTGATTAGGATTTGCTTCATACAATACAAAATCTGCATCTTCATCAATTGAGATATTACCATCACGTAAATCCTTTAATATCTGTTCCCGTATTTCTTTTCTACATAATAGCTTTACCTTCATGCTATCACCCTCTTCAATTATAGTTTATCAGATAAGCACAAAAAGAAAATACAATTTCTATAAGATACAAATATAACAGATATAATGCACTTTTTATAAAAAAATAGTAAAGTTAGCTTTATATATTATTTTGCTAATGTTATACTATGAATGTAAAGGAGGCTTTACTTTATGAAAAATAAAGTGCGAGAACTTCGTCAAGAATTTAATATGACGCAAGAAGATTTAGCACGACAATGTTCCGTTAGCCGACAGACAATCATATCGCTGGAAAGAGGAAAATATGATCCATCTATTCACTTAGCTCATCGTATTGCCGTTATATTCAAAAAGCATATTGAAGAAATCTTTATATTTGAGGAAGGGAGTGTAGAATGATGAAAGGAATTGACATGAAAAAAGTGAAAGAATTACGAGGGGAATTATTATTAATGTTATGGAATATAGTATTTTGTTTATAACTTATTCTTGATAATGATATTATGGCAGGTATGGGTGGCCTTTTAGCCACTTACTATGTGTATCGGAAAATAAAAAAGGCTTTGAAATCCGATGCAGAATATGAACAATTTTTAATAGAAGAAAATGATGAGAGAAAGAATATGATAGAAAGCAAAGCATTATCAATCGCAGGAGCAATAAGCGGTTATGTCTCTTTATTTGTCATTCATATTTTTCTAAAACATAGAGATTTTTTAGCTTTCTTCCTAACCATATCAATTATATGTATTTATCTAATTACCTTTGCCATTGCGGCAAAATATTATGATAAAAAATATTGATAGAGATGTATCCTCCTTTGTTTATTACCTTAGGAGAAATAATAACTTAATATTTGTATAAGATTATCTTTTTCATATTTTTATTGTCTTATATTATATACGGATGGTATTATAATAAAAGTATTAATTGGAGGTGTTTATATGGAAGAGAATAAAGAATCATGTAAAAAGGATAGTAAGCGTATTGCTTATGCCTTATTTCTCTATAATATTTTAGCTGTATTTGTTGTTAATATAGTTGGTGGGATTTTGTTTTATCAAGGATATGATTTAAACCAAGAATCTATAGTATATCTATTAAATGGAATTACCACAGTGATTAGCGTTAGTGTTATTGTCTATGTATTTTCAAAAAAGCTAAAGACAGATCTTGCTTTACAGATACAGCATGTTGGGTTTATTAAAATATGTAAATATACTGTAATTGGTATGGGACTATCTATTATAATGGGAATTGTTGTTCAAATTATAAATGAAGGTTTAGCTGTCTTTGGATGGAATATGTCAACACCTGACTTCTCTCTTCAAACTGATTATAACTATAATCTAATACTGTTAATATCAACATGTATTATTGCACCTATATTTGAAGAATTGTTGTTTCGTGGTTTAATACTTCAGACATTAAGACGATATGGTAATGTGTTTGCGATTATTGTAACTAGTTTATTGTTTGCTTTAATGCATGGAAATATTCCACAGGCTGTTCCTGTTTTCTTTCTAAGTGTTGTTATTTGCTTTGCGGTAATTAAAACAGGCAGCTTATGGACAGGTATAGCGATTCATTTCTTAAATAATGCATTATCTGTTTCTATATCCGGTTTTTTAAACAACCAAATCGTTGTCTTGCTCTATGTAGCATTTGAGTTTTTCGCAATGGGATATGCAATCTATTTTATATGGAAACATAGAAATGCAATACAAAACTATATCTTACATAATAAAAGTTATCCTTTCACTTTCTTCTTCAGAAATTGGGCATCTATGTTATATCTTATCCTATCTTTAATTCCAATCATCACAAGTTTTGTTAGAGTATAAAAGAGTATAAATAAAATGCACATAGTTTATGAATTTAATCATAATTTATGTGCATTCTTATTATAATAAACCACATTCATAGATAGCTTTTTGAAGGCCATCTTCCTCTACACAAGGTGATGCATGCATAACCATATGTTCTAGTTCAGGGTTTTCTCCACCTATTAGAATACTATTTTTAATTAGTTCAAACATTGGAATATCATTATTGCTATCACCAAATACATAACAATCTTCTTTGTCCACATGTAACTGTTCCAATATTTTCTCTATCCCCGTTGCTTTAGAGTGTCCCTTGATAACCAATTCAGCACAATTGCCTCCACGATCAATATATTCAAAATAAGGATTAATGAATGCTTTAAATTGATCAATATAATTTGGATTATTATAGTGAATAAAGATTTTTTGAAATTCCATATTATCACTAATTGGCTTTATTTTAATGTTATTCTTTTCATATTCACGAAGATGATACAACAATCTTTCACTTGTAATATTATCAGATATATATAAATATTCTTTTCCCTCTAAAAATGCTTCGATATCATATTCCTTAATTTTAGAAATAATATCTTTGTGTAGCTTTTTTTCAACTTCCGCTATATAAATAACTTCATTTTGATATTCTACATAACTTCCACATCCTAAAATACGTCCATCAAATGCTATTGTATTTGTAATGGGACTTAGAATAGCTTTTGTTCTACCTGTATTTAAAATCAATACATAGCCTGCCTCTTTTAGTTTTGTTAAAGTATCTCTAGCAGAATCAGGAAGAATTCCTGTTTTATTTGAAATAATTGTTCCATCAAAATCAAAAAATAATACTTTCATTTTCATAAGCTTCTCCTTTTTCCAAAAGAGATTTTATCACAATTAAAAAGTCTCATCAATAATTCTATTTCTGTTGTTCTTTTTCAATCTTTAATAATGTATCCTTTCGTACTTCTTCTCTTAATTTCACTAAATAGTCAGAGAAAGATACTTTATCATCTCCGTAAGTTAGATTCAAATCATATTCTTTAGGTATCCAAGTTGATATATCAGAAATATTATGTTGAATAACTGCTTCTAAGCTATCAATCGCCTTATATATTTTAGCTTCTAATGTCTTTCTCTCTTTCATTTCTTCATATAGCAAATGCATTTCCTTTGCATAATTAGCAGGAAGAGTATTTACCCAATCATTCAGCAATTGCTCTTCTTGGATTTCATGAGCTGCTGTCTTATCAAAGCTAGGTATATCCCCTGTAAAGCATTCTCCTAAATCATGAATAATACACATTCGTATCACTTTATCCATATCTGCTTCTGGAAACTCATCACGCATAAAAAATGCCATTAATGTCATCATCCAAGTGTGTTCTGCTACACTTTCTTTTCTTCCTTTAGCAGTATAACAATGTCTTGTAGTATCTTTTAATCTTTCTGCGATTAACAGTGTTTCTAATAATTTTCTTGGCTCCATTCACTAATCTCCTTTATTACTTATATTAAAAGATGCAGCTTTTATTATGATCTGCATCTTTTGTTTCTTACTTACCTCTTGTGACTTCTTCTAGTTTTAGTTCAAATTCATCCATCTTACGATATAAATCCATAAATTCATCACATAAGATTTTAAAGCTCTCTGCACTCATTAACTGATCTTGAGCATGCGTCAACAACAAACTCAACGTAACTGGATTACCTCCTGCTTCTTCCTGCACGAGTTTCTGATGAATATGATGTCCTTTCGCATATAATTCATTCCCTTTTCGTAAAAGCTCGTTACAGCGATCATAATTTTTACTTTTTGCCTCTTGTATGGCTTCGATATAAAGACTTCTTGCTTGTCCCACGGAAGAAATGATTTCTAAAATATCTAGTTCTGAACTAACCATAGCTGCATCTCCTGCCTTTTTTACTTAGAATATTGTAACATATGTATTATGTGAATTCACTATGTTTTGTACAATTTGATATCTCTTACATTTTTTTATCTATTATATATTTAATTTTTCCTTTGGATAATAAACTTTAGCCTCTTCTTTTAAGTTAGCTTTTGTTAAGGCACGGACAATATCACTAGCCCTTGATAATTCTTTTACTTTTCCATCTTCTTCAAGAACCCAGATATTATGTCCATGTTCATTGCTTTTATAAGGTGAATATGGTTTTTGTGATACAACATCAGGATATACATAATATGCAGGATCATATCCTAACTCTTTTACATAAGCAGTAATTCTTTCTATGTCGGATTCATCCTTTAATGTCTCATAATCAAATAATTTTCTATTTAATAATCGATAAGATAAATCGCTTAATATCTTATCTGTACAATTAATCAATCGAGAGAAGCCATATAATGCGGCTGGTTCATCTAACTGATATAATGCATCAATTCCTGCAGGTTTTCCACTAAGAAATGGATGAAACATTTTTGCATCTTTTAATACTTCTGGCTTTTCTATATACACTTCTTTCATTCTTCTAAAAACAAGTGACAGTAATGCTTCATAGCTACGTGCAACTGGATGAAGATATACTTGCCAATACATATGATATCTAGCCATAATATAATCTTCTACACTATGTATACCACTAGCTTTCACAACCATCTTACCATTCACAACTCGTAGAGTTCTTAAAATTCTTTCTAAATCAAACTTTCCATAACTTGTTCCTGTAAAATAGGCATCACGTAATAAATAATCCATACGATCAGCATCTAGTTGACCACTTACTAATTGATTCATACATTCTTTTTTATGTTTGTATTGAATAATACTAGCAACATCTTCAGGTAGACTTGGATTACATGACTTTAATATCTGATGGATTTCACTATCTTCTATAATAATCTTTACAGTATATTCTTCATGTTTATAGATACTTATTCCTTCAAATGCATGAGAGAATGGCCCATGTCCTATATCATGTAACAGCCCCGCTAACACAACAACAATTTTTTCATACTCACTTAATTCTTCATTTAATTGTTTTACTTCATATACCATTCTTCTTACAATTTCATAGACACCTAAAGAGTGTGAGAACCGTGAATGTTCTGCTGTATGATATACTTGAAAATCTCCACCTAACTGATGGATTCTTTTTAGCCTTTGCATTTCTTTGGCGTTAATGCAGTCCCATATTACTTGATAATCTACATGTATGTATCCATGTATAGGGTCTCTAAGTACTTTTGGTTCATTTGTTTTCTTCATGATCTCACCCTCTTTTCTAAGTTCATTATACTATATGAATAGGAAAAAAATCATATAAAATAATATATAATAAAAAGCAGTGCTTTATACACCGCTTTATTCCATTCCTCCAACATAGCCTGTTTTATTAATCAATTCAATACCTTGTGCTGATTGAATCCAATCTAAGAAAGGCTGTAGGTTTTTATTATCATTTCCTTTTACATAGATAGCGTAAAATGGATTAGTGATAGGATATGTTTTATTTAATATATTTTCTACATTTGGTTCTATTCCATCTATTTTTAATAAGCGTATGCCATTATTCTTAACCATACTTTGTGTATAATAACGGAAAGAATATCCTATTGCATTTTCTCTATTCTCATACTCTGCTGTCTGAGTTATGATTCCACCCATACCACTGACAACATCTTTTTTTATTGGTTCCATGATTTTCTTATCACCCATAAAACGAATTAAAGCAGATTGAGAGCCACTTCCTTCTGGCCGTTGAAATGCACGTATAGATTGATCATTTCCACCAACTTCTTTCCAATTTGTGATTTTACCACTATAAATATCTTGTATCTGTTCTGTAGTTAAATCAGTGATTGGATTTTCATAATTTACGAAGAATACAAAAGATTCTAAGCCAATTGGAACCATAACTAATTCCTTGTTTTGTGCTTCAAACATTTCTTTTTGTTGTTGAGAAGGTGCAGCCACAAAGATTAAATCTGTTTCTTCATTCAATAATCGTTCATAGGCATATGGTGTTGTCGAACACTCTACAACAGGATTTTCATCATAAAGAGAATATTCATCTTCAGGATATACCGCTTGCACGAAAGATGCATATATCGGATATAAAGCAGTTGCGCCATCTAAGCGTAATAAATCCTCAGTCATTTTATAACTGCTTGTTTCGTCTAATGTTGCTAGTTTTTCACTATTAAATGGTTTATATTCCATCAAATCAACTTCTGTTTCCATCACATCAAAACGATTGATCCATGCCTGATAACCATAGCTTCCCGCGACAGTAACAACACAAGCTAGGAAAGGAATAATAATAAATAGTTGTGTTCTCTTTTTTAAAAATCTTTTATTACGAATACAGCTTACTAAAGTAGACCAAATATAGATATAGACAAGAAGAAAGGAAATTAATGTTAAATATGATACATGTGGAAAGATTGAGTTATGAGATAAGACTAACGTAAAAATTAAACTAAAGGGTATAAAGAATAAAGAAATTAATGCGATAAGTACAACATAAGGCGTATATTTCATATAGATTCCTCCCGCAATTTAGCTAAAATAGGTTTATCTGCTTTTTCAAAATTATAGTTAGATACATCATTTACATTAATCCACGCATATTCATGATGTGCATGTAATTGTATTTCTCCACTAAGATAGGAACAAATATATGCATGGACATGTAAAATACAATCTTCTCTTTCATCGACAATACTAGTTAAATAGCGTTTTACTGAAACATCAATTTCTAGTTCTTCCTTTATTTCTCTAACAACCGCTTCTTCTTTAGTTTCATTTACTTCTACTTTACCGCCAGGAAATTCCCAGATATTTTCATGTATTCCTTTTCCTCTTTTCGCAACTAATACCTTATGATCTCTACAAATAATTCCACATACAATATCTAGTTTTTTCATTTTCCCTCGCTCCAATCAATAAAGTTTTCTGGATCCGTATCTTCTTTCTGTAAGATTTCATCCAAATAAAAATTATCCTCTATTCTTAATAATTTCCAATATTCCACAAAAGAAGTTTGTTTTTTTGTACCATCTGTTACTTCTTGAGTTTCCATATTCAATGTATAATCTTTCATACTCCCCTCAATATATACCCAGCAGCAGTCTTTATTATTATCTTGATAATCCTGAACACCAACAATAGAGCTTCTTAATAATTTAATGTTTTCTAAAACGTTTCTTTCGTTACGCATTTCTTGCCAAACTAGTTTTGTTTTCCATTGTTCATACAAATGTGGAGTTAAATATGGTTTTAATGCTTCTGTATCATTATATGTCCATGCCTCTTGTACATGAAAATAAATATCTTCAGCTCTTTTAAGAATATCTTCCTCTTTCCAAAGAGTATCAGTAGTTTGAATAGTTTCAAGTACTTCTTTGGTTTGTTTAGATTTTTTTCTTACTCTATTTCGATAAACAATCATTGGTATAGATGGTATTAAAATGATGACCCCAACAACACCTACTGTAGATATTAGACTTCCTAGAGGATCCTGATTATGATTGTCGTTATAATGATGATGTCTCGAACTACTAGAAGATCCGCCTCCACTACTACCGCTACCTGAGCTGCCGCCGCCAGCTCTTGCGAAGATGGGTGCTGGTGTTAATAATATCATTAATAAAATTAAAATCCATACTTTCTTTTTCATAATCCCTATCCCTCCTTTATATTTTTATTATACAATAAAGATATAATAAAGATAAAGAAAGAGAGGGACTCTTATGAGTATCTTTGAAAATGATTGGATTATGAGACAAATCGAAAGTATGACAGACATGCTTGGTAAAGTTTTACTTCATAAGGATAAAACTAAAATTATTGAAGAAGATGAATTTGGAGATGATAAAGTAAGAAACTATTATCATAAAAGTCAGGAATTAATAAAACAAAAGAAATACAAGGAGGCAATTACCTATATTAAGGAGAACTTTTCTACAGGCAATATGGATTATTTAAAAGCAGTTTTATCTTGTTTTGATCAATTAAATGTTCTTACAGAAAAGGAATTAGAAGAAGGAAATTATTCTCGTCAAGAATTATATAATGACTTAGAATTTATTACAGAACAATACGGTATTCATCTATAATGTGCAAAGGAAGCAGGTGTTAATTCTGCTTCCTTTTATTTAATTAATAAATAGTTATTACCAAGATGCAATAGCACTATCTGTTCTAGATTCAGAGCCACCCATCAGCGTTCCATTTTCCATTCTTAAGATAATCTGTCCTCTGCCAAAAGATGCAAGTTCCATATTTACCTGTATCAGATGTCCTCTTTCCTGTAATCTTCTAACTATATTCGTATCAAAACTATGTTCTACATGAAACTCTTTATCTTTGATCCATTGCCATCTAGGTGCATCTAATGCTTGTTGGGGGTTTAAATGAAAATCAATCATATTCATGACAACCTGTACATGACCTTGAGGCTGCATATAACCACCCATAACTCCAAAAGGTCCAATTGCTTTTCCGTTTTTTGTAAGAAAACCTGGAATTATAGTATGATAAGTTTTCTTTCCTGGAGCTAATGAATTAACATGATCAGGATGTAAAGAGAAATCATGTCCTCTATTTTGAAGAGAAATACCTGTATCTTTCACAACTACACCGCTGCCAAATCCCATATAGTTACTTTGAATGAATGAAACCATATTACCTTCCTGATCAGCAGTACATAAATATACTGTTCCACTCTTATATGGATTTAGGACTTCTGGTAATTTTGCATTTTCTGTAATTTCTTGAGCACGTAGTTTGCCATAGTTAGGATCTAATAATGTCTTTATATCTGTTTTCATAAATCTAGGATCTGTAATATGATGCATTCCATCCGCAAATGCCATTTTCATTGCCTCAAACTGATGATGAAACATTTCTTCATTACGCTCTGTAAATTGAAATTCTTTTAATATATTTAAAGCCATCAATGCGACAATTCCCTGCCCATTTGGTGGAAGCTCCCAAACATCATAGCCATGATAATGAACAGACACAGGTTTTACCCATTCTACTTTATGATTTTCTAAATCACTTTTTCTTATATAACCTCCATGAGCTATGCTGTCTTTCTCGATTTGTTCAGCCAGTACACCACCATACAGTGCCTGCCCCTTTGTTTCTGCGATTTTTTCTAATGTATCTGCATGATTTTTTAACTTTATAATCTGACCTGGTTCTGGAGCTTTTCCATCGACAGTAAAAGTATTAAACCATTCCGCAAAGACAGGGTCATCTATTTTATCCTGATAATTACGCAAGGCATTCTTCCACATTCGAGATGTTTCAGGTGTCACAGGATAACCATTTCGAGCATAAGAAATTGCTGGAGCTAACACTTGTTTAAGCGGTAATTTTCCAAATCTTTCACTTAGTTCTACCCAGGCTTTAGGTGCTCCAGGTACTGTTACCGGAGTCCATCCATGTTTCGGCATTTCTGTAATTCCTTTTTCTTTCAACTTTTCAATTGATATTCCCATTGGTGCTTTTCCTGAACTATTTAATCCATACATCTCATCTTTATACCACACAATTGCGAAAGCATCAGAACCAATTCCATTTGCGGTTGGCTCTACTACTGTTAAGGTTGCGGCAGTTGCGATAGCCGCATCAATAGCATTACCTCCTTCTTTAAGTATTTGTAGACCAGCAGATGATGCTAGATTATTTCCTGTACATACCATTCCATTCCTAGCTAAAATTGGATATCTGCTAGCTGTATATGGTTTATTGTATAACTCAAACATAAACACTCCCCTTTTCTTTTTTCTTTAAAATATCACATTCATAATTTAAGTCAAGTTAGATTTAAAAATTCTTGTAAATATAAAAATATTTAATATAATAGGAATGTTTGAAAAGGAAATGAGGGATCTTATGAAAATATATTGGGAATTAATCTGTGCTTTTATGCGTATCGGTGCATTTACTTTTGGTGGAGGATATGCCATGTTGCCATTGATTCAAAAAGAAATCGTAGATAAAAAACGTTGGGCAACAGAAGAGGAAATTATGGATTATTATGCGGTAAGCCAGTGTACTCCAGGAATCATTATGGTAAATACTGCTACATTTATTGGTTATTATTTAAAAGGTATACCTGGCGCAATTGTCGCAACATTAAGTGTTGTGACTCCTAGTATTATTATAATTACTTTAATTGCGTCAATCCTAACAACTTATTCATCACTAGCCATCGTTCAACATGCTCTTGCTGGTATTCGAGTAGCAGTTTGTGTTCTTGTGTTAAATGCTGTTATTAAATTATGGAAAAATGGAATAAAGGATGCTTATGGTATTATCGTATTTGCATTTGTTCTTGCGGCAGTAAGTTTTACTAGTATATCAACTGTAATTATTGTCATCTTATCTGCTGTTGCAGGACTGATCTATACTACGCTAAAACAAAGGGGGCAGGTAAAATGAGTTTAAAGATATTGTTAATTGCTTTCTTTGAATTCTTCAAAACAGGCTTATTTGCGATTGGCGGAGGTCTAGCGACGATTCCATTCTTAACAGAAATGATGAATACTTATCATTGGTTTACTCCAGATATGCTAGCAGATATGATTGCGGTTAGTGAATCAACCCCTGGAGCCATTGGGATTAATATGGCAACATACACAGGTTATCAAATTGCCGGAGTTATTGGTGGAATTGTTACTACTATAGGATTGATCACTCCTAGTATTATTGTTATTTGTATCGTTGCGAAGTTTTTAAAGAAATTTAAAGATAGTAAAATAGTTTCTTCTATATTTTATGGAATTCGCCCAGCTGTTACTGCATTAATTGCATCTGCAGGTATCACTATTTTTATTGCTGCATTATTTCAAGATGGAAATAATGTAATGGAAATGATTAAATGGGAATGTATTGTTTTATTTGTAGTAATATTCTATGTATCAAATAAAAAAAGCTGGCACCCTATCGTATGTATAGTGTTATCAGCTATTATTGGTATTGTATTTCAATTATAATGATGTCTCTTATGGCATCTTTTTTATTTGCTTCGCGCGGTCGCGCGATAAAGTCGCGCGCGCGCGAAATATTTTTTAATTTAATAACGCGCGCGTTATGCTGCGCGCGACATACCTTTTATTTTATCTTATACCTTGTTTGATTTCCTTTTCCTATTAAAGTTAGCTTATTTTCTTTAACTAATTTCTTTAACAGACGATATGATTGATCTTTAGATATTTTCAACAATTCAGATACTTCTCTTCTTTTAATTCCATCATTGCTTTTCTTAGCAAATTTTAGCACTAATTCTTCATATCTTAATTCATCTATATCTGTTTGTCTTATATAGCCTATCATATTATCTCCTGCATTATATACTTTAGCACTTAATATATAAGTTCTATTTTTTCCTTTACCTGTTGCTTCTATTAGACCAGATTCTACTAATTTTCCAATTGTAGCAATTGCTTTCGATTCACTAATATGAGTAGTTTCCATAATCCTTTTCAAATTTACTCTTCTTTCATACTTTAAACAAGATAAAATTAACAAGGAATTAATACTCAAAGCTCTTTGATTTCGTTCTTGTTCCTCATTAAGCATCTTCATAAAATGAAAATCAGGTTTCGCTCTTTGAATAAATAACTTAACCATTGTTTTTGTACTTTCTGAATAATCAGGCCATGGTCTTCCAAACAAAATTGATCCTTCAAAAATTCTATCAATTCCCCTTCCTGTTTTTTCAGCCAAACCTATTCTTTTTAAAGCATCGGCCAAGTTTTTATTTCTTCCATGAGGTTCTACTGTCAACAAATTATCTAATGTGACTCCTTCAATAAACCCCCCAGGATTACTAATGATTAAACCTTCATCATCAATAGCTACACGAACTGTTCCTAACATCGTATAATCCCGATGCGAAAATGCATTAATTAAAGCTTCTCGAAATGCTTTTTTTGAAAATTCCGGAACGCTAATTCTAAGAAGTCCATCATCTACTTCATGTTCTGGATTCCAAGCATTAAAGTTATTTTCAATTATTTCTAAAGTTGCTAAAATTGATTTTCCATATTCTTCATTTTTCCGTACAACTGTACCCTCTAATACTTGAAAAGAAGATCTTGCTGTAGGTATATATTTTGCTATTTTTTCTTCTTTTCCAATTAGTAACATCCCTGTTATAGTTGGGATTAATATACCATTATCCTCTTTAACCAGTCCTAATGCCTTTTCTAATTCTTCATTATCTAAATCAAGCAAATAATTATCTCCATTACTTTTTTTAATCATATTTCTTAATCTAATAATTTCATGTTCATCAAAATCATTAGTAGTAGCATTATGTATCATTTGTGCTGAAAAATCTAATAAACTCAAATCAGATAAACGTGTTGTAATTTCAAAAGGATACATTGGAACATTTTCAGGTTCTCCATTACTTTTTAATCTTCTTCTTAGCATTTTTCCTTGTAAGGTTGCAACAACTGTTTTACTTTTAGGAATTGTTATTTTCATTATATTCTTATCTTCTTCATAAAGTATTTCAGCTTCAATAAAAATAGTAGGTACTATATTATTCATTACCATAGCACATAAACCTATTTCATCTTCATGTTTTTTTGCCAATCCTGTAATTTTTCCATTATCCTCTACACCTAAATATAAAACCCCTCCATCAGTATTTGCCATAGCAACAATAGCTTCAACTAGATCTCTATCTGGATATACTTTCTGATCGCTTTTAAATTCTACTAATAAAGATTCTTTATTTGGTATTGTTCTCATATTATCAACCCCTCACACTTTTTCATTGTTATCTGTATATTGACTTTTCATCAAGTATCAATAATAAACAATGATACTCTTTTGCTTATTATCGCGCGCGCGCATTAATAAGTCAAGTTTTATCGCGCGTTGCGATTAATGTAATATAATAAAGACATCAACCGTAATCAATGCCTTTATGCAAACTCAAATTTTCTCATTTTAATTAAATAAATAGAAACTAAGGTAACACCCTTTAATATAGAACTAATGGTAATTGCCCACCATATACCATTCAATCCTAATATATTACTCAACACTATTGCCATCGGTATTCTAGCTGCTGTTAATGTAATACTTACAATCGAAGGCGGCAATGTTTTACCTAATCCATTAAATGCACCAGCTGCAGAATATTCAATACACATAAACATTTGCGACACTCCTAGTATTCTTAGATAATCTACACCTAATGGTAGAACATCTGGTTCTCGTATAAATATCTCAAAGATAAACTCTGGAAATACAATTAATACAAAAGAACAGAATAATCCCCAGACAATCATCGCAATTAAAGAAATACGATAGCCTTCCATGATTCTCTTTTTGTTTTTTGCGCCATAATTCTGAGCTACAAAACTATTCAATGCGGCCGCATAGCCTTCTGCTGTCATCCATGAAATTGATTCAATTTGAGAACCTACTTTCTGAACTGCAACAGCTGCATCTCCCCAACCTGCAATCAATCTAGCAATTACCATAGAGATACTTGAAAACAACATACTTTGTAAAGCACTTGGCAATCCTATTCTAAAAATCTCTTTCATATGCTTCATGTGTGGTTTACTTAAAATATGAATATTACAAAATAAAACTGTATCATTCTTTATTGAATACATAAACAGCAACATAACAATAGCCTGTGCTAATACTGTCGCAATCGCAGCACCTGCTACACCATATGCTGGTACAAACCCAAATCCAAAAATAAACAATGGATCTAATACAATATTAATAATTAATCCGACACCGTTAGCAATTAATGATGTACGACTATTTCCCATTGCGGTTAATGTACCGGTAAAAATCTGATTCATAAAAGAAAAAATAACTAAACCACAAGTAATTATTAAATAAATCTTTGCATCTTCAATTACTTGTGGACTATTTAATTGGAAAAAGGCAATCATTTGATTCGCAAATAAGACAGAAAGTAATCCAAATGCTAAAGCAAATACGATTCCCATCTGAAAAGAACTTTGTGCATATGCAGCTGCTTCATCACTTTCTCTAGCTCCTAATGCATGTCCTACTTTTATCTGTCCACCCATTTTTGCTAATGTAACTAGTCCATTTGATAGCCACATAAACATCCCTGCTGCACCTACAGATGCCACAGCAGCCGAACCAATCCTTCCAATCCAAATCATATCAATTAAGTTATAAGCCATTTGAATTAAGCTTGTTAACATAATTGGCAAAGCTAATGAACACAATGCAGGTAAGATTTTACCTTCTAGTAAATTTATATTCTTATTCACGTTCTCACTTCCTTTTAAAAGAAAGTTTCAGACCTAAGCCTGAAATACTCTTAATTATTGTGGATAAACTAACTGTTCTTCTGTCCAGTTTTGAATTACTTTTCCATATTCCTTTGCATAATTCTTTGCTTTATCTAAATCGTGATCTAAATAATTACCACATTCTTTAGACTCTTGTGCACCTGGAATATCTCCTTCAAAATTAGCAATAAATTCCATAGTATCTTGTACAAGCTGAATAGCTTCTTTTTTAGAAATTGAGTCTCTTGTTAGAAAGTAAAAGCCTGTACGACATCCCATAGGACCTGCATAAATAATCGCATCGCTATATTTCGTATTTCTAACATAAGTAGCAAATAAATGTTCAAAAGTATGTAAACCGTCATTATCTAAATATACACCAGCATTAGGTTTTACCATTCTTAAATCATAAGTAATGATATCACCATCAATTCTAGAAACATACATGCCTGGATTTAAAATATCGTGATCAATACAAAAACTTGTTATTTTGTCCATAGTTTCACCTCGCAATCATTATATAGGAAGTTAAGGATAACTGTCTAGTTTTTTCTCTTCTGTGCTATACTTTAATTATAGAAAGGGAGTACTATCAAATGAGAAATGAAGAAGAAATGTTCCAATTAATTATTAATACCGCAAAAAAAGATGATCGAATTCGTGCTGCATATTTAGAAGGCTCTCGTGCAAATCCAGAAGTCAAAAAAGATAGATTTCAGGATTATGATATTGTGTATATTGTAGAAGAAACTACATCATTTATAAAAGATATTTCTTGGATTGATATCTTTGGAGAACGTCTATTTATGCAATATCCTGATGAATTCTCAGATTCTACTACGGATAAATCTCAATGTTATGGCTGGCTTATTCAATTTACGGATGGCAATCGATTAGATTTACATGTATGCACCTTAGACTATGCTCTTAAACATTTAGAGATATACCAAGTTTTATTAGATAAAGATAATATTTTACCTTCTCCTCCACATAATATGCAAAGTATATATTGGGTAAAGAAACCTTCAGAAAAAGAATTTCTTGAAACATGTAATGAGTTCTGGTGGTGTTTAAATAATATTGGTAAAGGAATAAAAAGAGATGAAATACCTTATGTATTAGAAATATTAGATTCCATACTTCGTCCTATGTATAAAAAAATGCTTATATGGTATATCGGTATTCATAATGATTTTCATGTTAATGCTGGTAAGGGTGGAAAGTATTTAAAACAATACCTTCCTGAAAAGATGTATAATCAATTTATGTCTAGTTATTATTTTCATGATACAGATTCTTTATGGCAATTATTCTTTAACCTATGTATCAATTTTGACCATCTTGCGAAATCTATAGCTGATGATTTATCTTTCTCTTATAATCAAGAGGAAGCAGATAATAGTTTTCAATTCTTTAAGGAAATACATGATCTAACCTAAATGTAAAAGTGACCTCCTTAAGTTTTATAATCTAACTGTAGTTGGTCACTTTTTATTAATTTAAATATTCCATTATTTCTCTAGAGTTATTCGCAATATCTAACTTTTTGAAAAAAGATTTTTGATTAAATAATTCTAATAATTCAGCCATAGCTGTTAGATGTGTCTGATTATCTATAGCACTTAAACTAAAAATATATTTAACTGGATCATTATCTTGATTACCAAATTTAACTGGTGATCTTAGTACCCCTATTCCTAAAGCTATAGATAAAGCTCCACATTCTGGCTTAGTATGAGGAAGTGCCACATGTTTAGTAATTACAATATAAGGTCCCACAATTTTTACGCTTCTTATTGTTTCTTCGACATAATTCTGAGTAATATAATGATGTTGAACTAGTGGTTCATAAGCTAAACGTACAGCCTCTTCCCAATTCGTTGCCTCTATATTTAAACGAATTAATTCGGGTTTTATCATTTCTTTCAAATGCAATGTCTTTTCCTTTTCTTTATCATTTTCATTCTGAGAAAAATAAAAAATTAATTCGTTATATAGATCATCTTCTTGTTGAATATCTGCATATTTTTCAATGATATTCATCACGACATCGATATTAGGCTGTTTTAGTGAATCACTTCCTAACTGCATATAAACATCACGCATAACTTGATATCTTTCCGCCATCGACATAACAGGCGTTACTCGAATAACAGGAATTCCTATATCTACTCCGTATTTTACATAGCTCGTAGAAAAGATAATATCGATTGTTGAATCTACATCCTGTATATGTGCTGTTTCGACTGGTGGAAGAAAATGAAGCTCTGGAAACATCTCTTTAAGCTCATTATATAAGATAGCAGAACTCCCTATTCCATTGGAACAAGCAACAAGCGCAATTTTTTGTCGATTGATTTTTAGTTTGTTTTTACCTGAATAAATAGACGCAAAATGCATGGTTAAATAGGCAATTTCTCCTGATGGAATTTTTTCTCCAAAGATAACATGAAATGGTTTCATTGTTTCTTCCATTAATTGATATAATTCACCATATTCTTCTTTTACTTTATCACATAAAGGATTAAAAATTGGTAATTTAAACAAAAGTCGGTAATATGCTGGTCGAAAATGTGAGTATAGCTGAATGAATATTTCTTCTTTATCTTGATAATGTACTCCACTCAAATACTCAAAGCGTGTCATAATTTTTCCAACCATATCTGAAATAAAAATACAATCTTTTGTTTCTTCCAAAATATCTCCAAAGGAGATGCCTAAAATCCATGAAGATATATAATTTAAATCTCCTTGTGTTATATGTTCAGTATTTTTATAATTCTTTAAAAGTTCTACAGAAAAATCATATTCTTTCATAGAAGAGATAGCGTCTACATCCATTAAATCTTTAATTTCTTCATCTGCAGATTTTCCACTCTGTATGCGTGCTTTTAAAAATATAAAGATGTATATAAACTCTACAAGCCGATCTTCTACAAAATGAATATTGTGTTGCTTTGATAATTCACTTATTACTAATCTTGAATATTCAAATATATCTAAATGAAAGTCTTCAATAAAAACATCAAAAATTTTAGAGTGTTGTTCTTCTGATAACGTATAAATGACTAATTTCATCATCATTCTGCGTATATCCATTTCAGATCCAACTAGAAAATATCCCCTTTTTCGATTATTTCTTACTTTAATATTATTTTCTTCAAGTATTTGCATAAGCTCTTTAAAATCAAGCAATACCGTTGAACGACTTACTTTTAGAAAATTAATAAAATCATTAAGTGATAAATATTCATGATTCATGAATAGCATCAGATACATATAAATCTGACGCTCTCTTTTATTCATGTAATACTCATTACTTTCCTCCATCTCATGTAAGATTATTCCTAACTTTTTACGCATCTTATCATCTATTTTTATCTCTTTAGAACTTCCTATCGTAATTGGGGAGATTTTATAAAACTTTAAGATTTCATTGATTTTTTCAATTCGATAAGTAGCTTGTCGACGCGTAATATTAGAATTTAATTCAATTTCTTTTAATGTAATATATTTCTTTTTGGATAGCATCTGCAATAAATTCATTATTTCATGATCCATACAATACCTCCATATTATTATTCTATTAAAATTTAAGTGAATAACGTTACCTATTATAAAGTTTTTTAGTTTAACTTTTATTTTGAAGATGGATATTTTTATACTTTAACTTTTACTTAGATTATCCCTTGCATTTTTCTCGTGTTTCTTTAATAATTCTTCTTATTTCAGAAGCATTTTTAGCTATATCAGCTGTACTTCCTTTTGTGAGAAGACCACCAAACCCGCAACAATCAACACCTTTTACTACATACTCTGCTAAATTATTTAAATTAATTCCACCACTTGCAAGAATTGGCATATAAGGAATCGGTGTTTTAAAAACAGAAACTAATTTAGGGCCATAAAAGTCAGAAATAGGGAAAGCTTTGATAAAAGAAGCACCCAACTCTAATCCTCTTATAGCTTCAGTTACAGAAGTACAACCAGGTGCATATGGTATCTGATATCGATTGCATACAATTGCAACATCTTCACTTAAGTTTGGCGCTATGATAAAATCTGCTCCTGATAAAATTGCATGTCTAGCAGTTTCTCCATCTAATACAGTTCCCGCACCAATTAATAATTGATTTTTATATTTTTCTTTTAAACTACGAATCACATCACCAGCGTTAGATAGTGTATAACTAATTTCCAGACAATCTATTCCCCCATCTAAACAACCTTGTGCTATTTCAATTCCTCTTTCGATTGTTTCTACACGTACAATTGCCATTGCACCTGTATTTGCTATTCTTCTTGTAATATCTGTTCTTTGCATTATAGTCCTCCTTTTTTTACAACTTCATAAGTTACATTATTTTTCTTTAAAATATTGATTATATCATCTTCAATTGTATATAAATAAGAATGTCTAAATAAGTAAATAATTCCAATATAATACCAGCCTGATGGGTGCTGAACTTTATTTCCTGAAAAAAATAATTTAATAGATTTCCAATCTCTTAGTATTTTAACCTCTTTTATTTCCTCATAACTTAAACTTTGTAGGTCATTTAAATTTACAGGAAAACAAATATAGGTTTTATGAAATTCACAAATTGAAGTATCCTTAATTAAGCGAATACCATATCTACACATATATTTAACACTAAACCATAAGGCTGTAATACCAAGAAATGATAATAAATAGTATGCATTTCCTAATGTAAAAATTATAATCAGTATGAAACATAGAGTTAAAATTAAATTTAATATTGTATAAAGATATAGTTTCATTCGATCATCTTTTACAGCATATACATTCATATGAATCTCCTTTTTTATAAATGATAATATTTAAGCATATTTATTATCTTTTCATCATCTTCTTTACTTAATTCCTGTACTGGTTTTCTAGCAGGGCCTATTTCTGCAATTCCAGCTAGTTCAGTAGCTCTTTTCATAACGCTTGGAACTGTACCAAGTTTTAATACACCACGAAGTACATTGATATCTTTTTGTAATTGTTCTGCTTTTTCTGTTTCTCCTTCTCGTAAGGCTTTATCTAATCCTACTAGAGTGTCAACTATTACATTACTTGTTCCTGCTACTGCTCCTGTGGCACCTAATGAATACGCATATGAAATTTTTGAATCAGATCCTACTAGTAAACTAA
>URYK01000027.1 GCA_900552125.1 uncultured Solobacterium sp.
ATGTAGGAGCGATGATTTCTAAAGAAATATATATTAAGCGCAAGAACGTGCGCACTCGGAGGTGGAAGAAATGTGTAATTTAAGCCAAGGAGTATGGGAAGGCGGGATTAAAGAAGGGAAAAAAATTGGTAGAAAAGAAGTTTTTTCTCAAGGTATAACACAAGGAATAACTCAAGGTATAACACAAGGAATAACACAAGGTATTGCTCAAGGTATGCTGGAAGGTACAATCCAACATGTGAAAAGTTTAATGGAAGAACTTCCAAATCTAGATGTTTATAAAGCAATGGATCTATTAAAAGTAGAGGAAGAACTTCGAGAAGAAGTGATAAAGGCATTACAGGAATAATCTAAAAGCGGTCTAATGATCGCTTTATTTATTACTAATAAAAAAGCTTTGTTAAATGTAAAAATAACAAGCTTTTATTGAAATTTTATTAATGATTGTCCTTTTGATCTTTAATAGAAGTATTGATTTCTGATAATTTTTTTATAATCAAATAGCCTAACAATATATTTATAAGTGTATTTAAAGTAATTGCACCATATATCGAAGATTTTTCATCTATGAACATATAATTCAATACCGGACCGATAAACAGAATTATCATAACGATAAAAAAACCTATCATTATTGTTAGTAGTTTTTTTTCCATAACAAAATTCCTCCTCATTTAATTTATTATGACATATTTTTTTACTTGCTTACATAATTATTTTATATTGAATATTTGCTAAATTCAATGTTATTTTGTTAACTCAATAACTAATTTTTAATGCGTTTTTTAAAAGAAGATGACTTAAGAGGTTTTATATAATAGTAAATATTATTATTGCATCATGATTTTTTTCTTTAACCACCATAAAGATAACGCTTACACTAGAAAATGTAAGAAAAATAAGATACAATAAATATATATTTAGGGAATAGGAAAGTGATTGAAATGAAAGATATTGTTCATATAATAGGACATAAAAACCCTGATACAGATTCTATTGTATCTGCGATTGCTTATGCTGAGTTGAAAAGAAAACAGGGGGTGAATGCAATTGCCTGTCGTTTGGGAGATTTAAATCCTGAGACGGATTTTGTTTTAAAGAAGTTTCAGGTACCGGAACCTGTTTATATTGAGAATGCGAAAGTTAAGTTATATGATGTGGCTTATGATGAACCATTGCTTTTGCATAAAGAAGATACAATTAAAGAAGCATGGGATATTATGGGGATGAAGCCAACGAGTGCTTTGTTTGTAGTGGATAAGGATCAGAGACTAATCGGTGTTGTATCTTTATCAGATATGACGAATATATTGATGAGTGATCGTGGGGAGAAACCGATTTATTTAATGCAGAATACATCATGTGAGAACATTCGTAAAGTATTGAATGGCGAGTTTTTGTATGAAAGCAAGTATTATCGTACAAATGGAAGAATACATATTTTGTGCAGTAAACAGGCAGATTATAAAGATATAGATTATAAGGATAGCATCGTTGTAGTGAACGATGATTTGAGGTTACAGAAGCGTGCTTTGAGTGATGGGGCAGGCTGTATGATTTTGGTGGATGTGGATATTGTTTCACAGGGTGTTATTCGTTTAGCAGAAGAGAATAATTGTACAATTATTAAAACACCTTTGAATATGTTTCAAGTCGCAAGAAGCATGTATCGATGTCCTAGTGTGGAATTGATCATGAATCGAAAGATCATTAGTTTTCATCACCATTCTTATATAGATGATGTATATAAGAAAATGTCAAAATCTAGGTATCGTTCTTATCCAGTTGTAAATCAGCAGGGTGTTGTATTAGGGTCTATTTCACGTTATCATTTATTGAATTATAAAAAGAAGAAATTTATTTTAGTAGACCATAATGAGGTTTCACAGAGTATTGATGATATTAAAGAAGCAGAGATTTTAGAAATTGTGGATCATCATCGAATTGGAGATGTGGAAACTTCAACTCCAGTTATTTTTCGTAATGAGATCATAGGCAGTACAGTTTCCATTATTGCACGTATATATAAGGAAGCAGGAATTGTTCCTGAGAAGAAGATTGCGGCAATTATGTGCTGTGCTATCATTAGTGATACGATGAATTTTAATTCACCAACTACGACTCCAAAAGATATTGAAATTGCAAAAGAGCTGGCACAGATTGCGGAAATTGATTTAGGTGATATTGCGAAAGAAATGTTTGGTGCAGTCGCAACATTAAAGGGTAGAAGCATGTCAGAAATCTTATACAATGATTTCAAAGAGTATAATATAGATGGCAAGCGTATTGCGATTGGACAGATCAATGTTGCGGATGAAAAAGAAATTGTAAAAGTAAAAGATGAGATAAAAGCCTATATGGTAAAGATAAATGAGATCAATTCATTTGATTTACTAATGATGTGTTTTACTGCAGCAGACGGAAGTGGCAGTAATCTAATTTTCATTGGACCATTAAGTTATGTTGTAGATGAAGCATTTAAAGATGATGTTTCTGATAATTTATATTTTGTGAACGGAGTTATATCGAGAAAGAAGCAGATTATTCCTTCCTTATCAAAGTGTTTACAAAGTGTCTGATTATTAACTTTGTGTAAATTTAAAGTAATTTTCATTTACATTTAGTTTGTTTTTTGGTACACTTGTCTCACATAAGGGAGTAGTCAGCACATAATCATGTGTGAAGCTGGTCAACAAACCCGAAGGAAATACCTTCTGGCCTGCATTCGGTAATTGACGAGACTTATAGATTTTTTCTATAGTCTCGTTTTTATTATGAAAAAATGGCAAGACTATGGAAGTATGATAGGAAAGATGAGGTAATGTAATGAAACATATGTATGAGAAAGATACAGCACAAGTATTAGAGGAACTTGATGCGAAAGTGGAAGGTTTAAGTAAAACGGAAGCTTCAGCTCGTTTAGAAAAATATGGAAGAAATGAGCTAGAGGAAGTTAAACCGGAAAGTGCCTTCATGATTTTTTTATCACAGTTTAAAGATTTATTGGTTATTATTCTTATTGCGGCTGCGATAATTTCTATGTTAAGTGGGGAAGTAGAAAGTACGATCGTTATTTTAGCTGTAATCACAATGAATGCAATTTTAGGTACAGTTCAAAGTGTAAAGGCACAGAAATCTTTAGCTGCCTTGAAACAGCTATCTACACCACATAGCCGTGTCCTTCGTGATGGTAAGGTTACAGAAGTGCCTAGTCAGGAATTAACAGTGGGTGATATTTTAATTCTGGAGGCAGGAGATGTCGTAGGTGCTGATGGACGAATCATAGAAAATTATTCTTTACAGGTAAATGAGAGTGCTTTAACAGGCGAAGTAGAAAGTGTTCAGAAGCAGAAAGATGTTATTGAGGGAGAATGTGGTCTTGGTGATCAGAAAAACATGGTATTTTCTAGCGGTCTAGTGACTTATGGACGTGCTAAGGTTGTGGTTACGGCTGTTGGTATGGAGACTGAAATCGGAAAAATTGCGACCTTAATGAATACTGCAGAAGAAAGAAAGACTCCATTACAAATTACATTAGATGATTTTAGTAAGAAACTAAGTATTGCGATCATTGCGATTTGTATTGTTGTGTTTGGACTAAATGTTTGGCGTGGAACACCAATCATGGATGCATTGATGTTTGCGGTGGCTTTAGCTGTTGCGGCTATTCCAGAAGCATTGGCAAGTATTGTTACGATTGTATTGGCAATGGGTACTAGCCAGATGGCAAAGGAAAATGCTATCATTAAAAATATTAATTCAGTAGAAAGTTTAGGATGTGTATCTGTTATTTGTTCAGATAAAACAGGAACATTGACACAGAATAAAATGACTGCTCAGCAGGTATATCGTAATCATGAACTGATTCATGCGAATAACCTGAACGAAGCAACACCTCTTGATCGTATGCTGATGTTAGGCTTCGCATTATGCTGTGATGCGGTAATCAATGAATCTCAGCGAATCGGGGATCCAACAGAGCTTGCGCTTGTGGATTTATTAGAAATCTATAATATTGATGAAGGAAAAACACGAGAAAAATATCCTCGTATTGATGAGAATCCATTTGATTCTGAACGTAAACTGATGTCTACGCTTCATAAAATCGATGGTGAATATCGTTTGATGCTGAAGGGTGCATGTGATGAAATTCTTAAAAAAGTTACTCATATTCAGTGTGCAGATGGTATTCGTGAAATTACAGATCAGGATCGTGAAGAAATATTAAAAATGAATAATACTTTCGCAGAAAATGGATTACGTGTTTTAGGTTTTGCGACTAAAATTATGCATCGCGATCATATTGATATTAATGATGAATGTAACTTAACTTTCTTAGGATTGATTTCTTTAATGGATCCTCCACGTGTAGAAAGCGAAGCAGCTGTTGCGAACTGTAAGAGAGCTGGAATTATTCCTGTTATGATTACTGGTGACCATAAAGTTACTGCTCGTAGTATTGCGAAATCTATTGGGATTTATGAAGATGGCGATGAATGTGTAGATGGTACAGAACTAAATGCAATGAGTGAAGATGAATTAATGGAACGCTTAGAACGTATTCGTGTATATGCACGTGTTGCGCCGGAACATAAAATTCGTATTGTACATGCATGGCAGAAAAAAGGTAAAATTGCCGCAATGACTGGTGATGGTGTTAATGATGCCCCAGCATTAAAACAAGCTGATATTGGTATTGCGATGGGAATTACCGGTACAGAAGTAAGTAAGGATGCCGCAAGTATGATCTTAACTGATGATAACTTTGCGACAATCGTTAAAGCTGTTGCGACAGGTCGTAATATTTATGCAAACATTAAAAATGCGATTATTTATCTATTGTCAGGAAACTTATCTGGTATCCTGTGTGTATTAGCGGCTTCTCTATTATCTTTACAGGTACCATTCTTACCAGTGCATTTATTATTTATTAACTTAGTAACGGATTCACTTCCAGCGATTGCGATTGGTATGGAACGTAGTACAAAAGATATATTGAAAGAAAAACCAAGAGATCCTAATGACGGTATCTTAACACCACAGACAATGAAACAGTTAGGAATTCAGGGTATTCTGATTGCGATTGTTACTATGGCTGCTTATTTCATGGGATTAAAAGAAAGCTGGGCAATTGCGACAACAATGGCTTTCTCAACACTATGTTTAGCTCGTTTATTCCATGGATTTAACTGCCGTGCAAATCATTCTTTATATCATATTGGATTCTTCTCTAATAAATATTCAATTATGGCATTTATTGTAGGATTTATATTCTTAAATGCAATCCTATTTGTGCCAGCATTACATGGTTTGTTCTCAGTAACAACGATTACTATCCAACAGATTCTTACGATCTATGGATTGGCATTTATTCCAACATTCCTGATTCAGGTTTCAAGAATGATGAAGCATCGCTAAAAGACCTTAACACAAGGTCTTTTTTTCTTAGGTCTATTTACAAATTTATTTTTATGTTTATAATAAAAACACTGGAGGAGATATATGATGCCTAGAATAGGAAAACGAATATTGAAATCAGCATTTGCGGTATTTTTATGTTTTATAATCAATATGCTTCGTAATCAGGCAGGTGTAGTTTTTTATTCCTGTATAGCATCAGTGTTGTGTATTCAGCAGGATGTACAGCATACTAAAAAAGTTGGTTTGAATCGTGTTGTTGGGACATTTATAGGTGGGTTATTTGGTATGTTGTTTTTAGTTATTAAAGATCATGTACCTATTCAAGGAGATTTCTTTCTTTATTGTATAATTTCTATAATGATCATTCCTATTATTTATGTAACGGTAGTCTTTAAGAAAACAAGTGCTTCTTATATTTCCTGTGTTGTGTTTATGAGTATAGCGATTACACATAGGATGGATAGTAATCCATTCTTATTTGCATGGAATCGTATGTTAGATACATTAATTGGAATTGGTGTTGCTTATGTAGTGAATAAGATACATTTACCTCATCATAAGCGAAAAGATACATTATATGTCACAACATTAGACCATATGCTTTTACAGGATAATGAAACGTTATCAGGTTATACGAAAATTAAGCTGAAAGAATTATTAGAAGATGACTGTGCTATTACACTGGCAACATCTCGAACACCATCTTCTCTACTGCCTATTCTTAAAGATATAAAGCTTTCTTTACCATTGATTGTTATGAATGGGGCAGCTTTATATGACTGTAAATCACAGACATATTCTCATTGCCATTTTATGAAAAAGGAATGTGTTGAAGCTTTGACAGTGTTAGCCAATAAGTATAACTTCACTTTATTTCAGAACTCTATTCATTATCATGTCTTACACACTTACTATCATGATTTTCAATCCGATATAGAGGAAGCATATTACCATGCTATGCGTAAAATGCCTTATCATAGCTATGTTTATGAGAAAAATATTAATATTCATGATTGTCTTTATGTAACGATAGTAGGAAGTGAAGAACAGATAAGTGTATGGTCGTCTATGATTCAAAAACAACCTTGGGCTAATGGTATCGTTATGTATTTTCGAACATTTCAGGATAACCTGATTATGGAAATATATAGTAAATCAGTTAGTAAGAAGGATGGTGTTTTAGCTATACAGAAAGAGTGTAATTATTCTCGTCTATGTGCTTTTGCTTATCATAAACAGGATGTGGAATTGTTGGAGATGGCAGATAGGGCATATACTTCTTCAAGTGCTGTTAAGGAAGTAATTGATATTGCGGAAATAATAGATCATGTTGAAAAAGATGGGGTAATAAAAAGAATATTAAAAGATTATCACTTTTATGTAAAAAAACGATAAATACTAGATGTTTATCGTTTTTTTTCATATTTTTAATATATAATAGAATCAACAAGGCAAGGAGGGACTTTATGATTTTAGATATTCAAAATTTACATAAAAGCTTTGATGGAAAAGAAGTATTGCATGGTATTTCATTTTCTGTTAAGAGCGGTAAAGCTTTGGGGTTGTTAGGAAGAAATGGAGCCGGTAAGTCTACTACAATTCGTATTTTGATGGACGTGTTTAAGGCAAATGAAGGAACTATGAAAATAGATGGAAAGATATTTCATCCTAAAGATTATAATATAGGTTATTTACCTGAAGAAAGAGGCTTATATCCAAAAAAGAAGGTTTCAGAACAATTGATATTTTTATCTCAATTAAGAGGTTTATCTAATAAAGAAGCAAAAGATAATGTGAAGAAATGGTTAAAACGATTAGGGATTGAGGAATATGAACATCGAGTTTTAGATACTTTAAGTAAAGGTAATCAGCAGAAAGTGCAGCTGGCACAGACATTGATGTGTGATCCGGATATCATTATATTAGATGAACCGTTTTCTGGATTAGATCCTGTCAATTCACAGATTCTAAAAGATGTGATTGAAGAACAGATTCAGGAAGGTAAACTAGTAATTTTTTCTTCTCATCAGATGAATTATGTTGAGGAGTTTTGTGAAGAAATCGTTATTCTTCATCATGGGGATATAGTTTTACAGGGAAATCTGAAACAGATTAAAAAGAATTTTGGTAGAAATCGTATTGTTTTACGTGCTACACATAATGATTTGGATCATGTGCTTAGGGAACAGTGCAAAGATTTATTTCAAATTTATACACAGAAAGATACAGATTATATCTTAGAGCTGCATGCCGGTGTAACAAGACAGCAGGCTTTACAGAAACTAATGGGTTTAGATGTAGACATAGAAGCATTTTATGTATATGAAGCAAGCTTAACAGATATTTTTGTGGAGAAAGCAGGTGATGAGGCATGAGAGAAGTATTGTTAGTTCTAATGTTTGAATTACGTTCTATGTTGAAAAAGAAGTCTTTTATAATATCAACTATTATCGTAATGATCAGTGCCTTTGTTTTATTAAGCATACCTCGCTTTTTATCAAATGATGAAACAGAAGAAACTGTTACAAAAGATAAGACAATGACGATTTATGATCAGCATAAGTTAGTGAATGAAGAATTACTGCAAGTGAATTTTCCTGAGTATACAATTACTTATGCGGATTCAATAGAAGATTTAAAGAATGCGGTAAAAGAGCAGAAAACAGATGCAGGATTTGAAATAAAAAGTGATGTAGAATTTATGTATTATGTGGATAATTCTAGTCTAAATGATATGAATACATCTCGTTTTGAAACATATATGCAGCAGCAATACCAGGCAAAAGAACTATCCGCATTGAACTATGATGTAAATAAGATTCAACAGATTTATACTACACCGGTAGTTTCTGATATGACAGTATTAGGTACAGATGGTCAAAGTAATTATTTTTATACATATATTTTAATTCTAGTATTGTATATGATGATACTGATCTATGGAAATCAGATTGGTGTTGGTGTTGCGAGTGAAAAAAGTAATCGAGCAATTGAGATATTAACGACAAGCTGTTCTCCTAATGCTTTGATTTTTGGGAAAGTATTTGCAGGAGCGATTGCCGGAGTTATTCAAACAAGTATTATGATTGGCTCTTTCTTATTGGCTTATCAGATAAATGCGGAACATTGGAATCACATGCTTGATAGATTCCTACAGATTCCTTCACTTGTTTTGGTTACATTTGCTTTATTTGGAATATTAGGTTATTTATTATTCAGTTTCCTTTTTGGCGCAATCGGCGCAATGTGTTCGAAAGTAGAAGAAGTAAATGGAGCTACTATGCCCATTCAGTTATTAATCATCGCAGTATTTTTCATTAGCTATATGACGCTATATATGCCTGATGGCATCTTAGCGAAAATCGCATGTTATTTGCCTTTTACATCATGGATGTGCATGTTTGTAAATGTAGCTGTGGGAAGTGTCTCCACAATAGAAATTATAATCTCTTTAGCTCTTCTTGTAATTACAGTTATTCTTATGGGATTTGCAGGGGCTAAGCTATATCGTAGAGGAACTCTTACTTATGGAAATAATGTAAAACTTCGCAATCTGTTTATGCTGCTGAAGAAGAAAGATATATAATATAAGTAAGATATATCTGCATTAGAAAGAGAGATGAAAATGATGGAAAAATTAAAAAGGAGAACGAATCATTTTCTATGGGGAAGTCTAATATTTCTTGCTTTATTATGTGTATGCGTATTTTATTGGATTACCTCAACAATGGTGACAGAGAGTAAAAATACGATTTCAGAAGTTGCGAATATTTATATGGAAGAAATCAGTAAACAGTACCAGAATCATTTTGATACTCTTGTCAATCTACGCTATCAGCAGATCAATGCGATTATTGAAGCATTTCCTCCAGAAGAAGTAGAAACACTAGATGAAACAACATTAAGCGGTTTAGAGAATATGGGGAAATATCGAGAATTTATTTATATGTCGTTATACAACAAAGCAGGAAATGAGTTTCTTATCTATGGTGATTCTGTTTCTATTGTAAATAAAGAAATATTTATGGATTCTATGAATAATGGTAAACTAATGATAGGAACAGGAGAAACAAAAGATGGTGATCGGATCTTATTATATGGTATCTCAGTAGGATATCCTAATGGTGAAGGCTATCCGCTTCCTGATGGTTCTGATTGTACGGCTTTAGTAGTTGGATTGCCAATTGAAAAATTAAATGAAGCTCTAGCTTTAAATGACAATAATAGTATCGTGTTCTCACATATTGTAAGGCAGGATGGAAGCTTTGTGATAAAAAACTCTGATACACAGGGGGATAACTATTTCACATGGCTATTAGAAAAAGGTGATTTTGGTGAACAAGATGCAGAAAAGGTTATTGTGGAATTAAAGAAAGCAATTATTAATCGAGGTATCTATACAATGGAAGTCTCCATTCAAGGAGATACTCGTCATATTTATTGTATACCAATGGAAAATTCTCAATGGTCACTCATTACGGTTATGCCGCATGGTGCTTTAGATAATGCGGTTTCTGATTTGGCAAGCAGTAGAATTTCATCAACAACAATAGGCTGTGGAATTATATTAATTGCGGCTATGATTATATTTGCGATTTATTTTAACCTATCTCATAAGCAAATCAAGGAAATTGAAAAAGCCCAACATGAAGCAGAACATGCAAATCAAGCCAAGAGTGAATTCTTATCTAATATGAGCCATGATATTAGAACTCCAATGAATGCGATTGTTGGATTAACCGCAATTGCGATAACAAATATTGATAATAAAGAACAGGTTAAAAACTGTCTTCAGAAAATTACATTATCAAGTAAACATTTATTAGGACTAATTAACGATGTACTGGATATGTCTAAGATTGAGAGTGGAAAACTGAATCTTAATATGGAATTAATTAGTTTAAAAGAGACAATGGAAAGTATCGTTAATATCGTACAGCCACAGATAAAAGCTAAAGATCAGGTATTTAATATCAGTATTAAAAATATTATTTCTGAACAGGTATTCTGTGATGGAGTACGGCTAAATCAGATTTTGATCAATCTTTTGTCAAATGCGATGAAGTTTACTCCTGAAAAAGGAAGTATTAATGTCAGTGTTAAACAGGAAGAATCTGTTAAAGGAAAAGATTGGGTAAGGACACATTTCTGGATAAAAGATACAGGTATTGGTATGACACCGGAATTCCAAAAACGTATCTTTGAATCCTTTGTTCGTGAAGATAATAAAAGAGTTCATAAAACAGAAGGCAGCGGTCTAGGTATGACAATCACAAAATATATTGTGGATAAGATGGAAGGCAACATTGAAGTTGAAAGTGAACTAGATAAAGGTACAACATTCCATGTGATTCTTGATTTTGAAAAAGCGGATATCACAGAAGAAGAAATGATATTACCGGAATGGAATATGCTGGTTGTGGATGATGATGAAGAGTTATGCCAGGATGCAGTTCATTCACTTAAAGAAATCGGAATCCATGCAGAATATACTACAAAAGGTAAAAAAGCTGTGGAAATGGTGAAAGAACACCATGATAAAGGCAATAGTTATCAAGTAGTATTGCTTGATTGGAAGATGCCGGTTATGAACGGTATTGAGACAGCAAAAGCAATCAGAAAGAGTATAGGTGATGATATACCAATTTTATTAATTTCCGCAAATGATTATTCAGAAATTGAAGATGATGCCAAAGAAGCTGGTGTCAATGGTTTTATTTCAAAGCCATTATTTAAATCTACTCTTTATCATGGATTAGCTCATTATATGCATTATGAAGATGTTAAAACAGAAAACACAAAACAGGAGACAGATTTTAGTAATGTGACAATTCTACTTGCGGAGGATAATGATATCAATTATGAAATCGCAAATGAATTGTTAAGTGAAAAAGGATTTAAGGTAGAATGGGCTGAAAATGGTAAACAATGTGTTGAGATGTTTAAAGCAAAAGAACCTAATTATTACCAGCTTATTTTAATGGATTTACGTATGCCGATTATGGATGGATATCAGGCAACAGAAATGATAAGGAATTTGGCGGATCGCCCTGATGGGAAAGATATTCCGATTCTCGCAATGACTGCAGATGCCTTTGTGGAAGATATCAATCATTGTCTAGAAGTGGGAATGAATGATCATCTAGCTAAACCGCTAGATGTGAATGATATGTTAAGAAAAATTCAAAAACACATGAAAAACACTACGAAAGACAAATAGAATGAAAATCTATAAAACAGTATAAAATGTCAATCATAGTAAAATACTATTATTGGCATTTTTTCTATATATATTATGTTATTTATTTCACTATTAGGTTTTGTTTTGCATAATTGTGCGAAATAGTTAATCTGTTCTTATAAAAAAGCGGACTTTATAATAATTATGTAAGCGATAGTCAAGAAAGGAGGAACTGTATGAGATTATATTCAATCATGAATGATTTATTGAATGAAAAAGATTATCTTAGTTTAGATTTTTTCATGGAACGTTACCAGGTTTCTAAACGAACTATTCAAAATGATTTATCTTATCTTATACAGGTATCTTCACGAAAAGGATTTCAGTTACATATGCGTAGAGGAAGAGGCTATCTTTTGGAAGTAATCAATAAAGATTTACTAGATGAATTTATTGAGACGCTAAAGGTAAATGAAGTATATAGTACCAAAGATAGAATTCGTAATATTGTTGCTTATCTTGTTATACAGAAGAATTTCATTTCAATGGATCGCATTGCGGAACATTTTCAGATCAGTAAGACATCTGTAAAAAACAATATGCATGAAGTTGATGAATTGGTGAAAAGCTATCAGCTTGAGCTGGAAAGAAGAAGCCATTATGGAGTTCGTATTGTGGGTTCTATGAAGGCTTATAAGACATTGCTTGCGGATTTATTCTATGATGAAAATAAGATCATTGAAAAAGAATTTGATGAAGTGTTAAAGGATTTTACTTCTATCGATAATGCTTTAATTGCACAGATGGAAGAAGAAGACTTAAATATCAATTATAACGAGTTAAAAAATGTAGTTGTTTGGTTAAGAGTCACAGCTTATTATGCTTATTTAAAGAAAGAAGTATCGGATATAGATTCAATAGATGAATCAAGCTGGAGCCATCGCATTGCATGGAAGATGAAAGAACAGCTGGAAAAACATTATCCAATAGAAATCAGTAAAGAAAGTATTGATTTGTTAATTGATAAATTACAGAAAAATGTGCGAATTAAAGTAGCGAAAACATCGTTGAGTAAAGAGTTAAGTCATGAAATAGATAAATTTCTGATTGAAATTGACGAAAGCTATCATACTGAATTTTCTAATGATGCGGAGTTTAAGAAATCTCTTTTAACACATGTATCGCTATTAATTGATCGATTACATCAGAAAATATCGTATAAAAATACTTTAATTAATGAAATCTGTATTCGTTATCCAATGATATTTAATATCGCAATTCGATTCAGCGATATGTTGAAAGAAAAATATGGAGTAGAAGTTACTCATGATGAAGCTGGATTTATCGCTACGCATTTTGCTGGTCATATGGAAAAAGAACGTAATGAAAAAATTATGCGGTTTAATAATATAGGAGTTGTCTGTTCCTCCGGAGGAGGCAGTGCTTATCTTATTAAGATGCAGCTTGAATCCTTATTCACTAGTTCAAATGTACAAACATTCAGCTTTTTACAGTTAGATGAACTGGAACAATTTAAACCAGATCTGATCTTTACGATTATGGAACTTGATAGAGAGTTTCAGGTTCCAGTAATTCATATTAAAGAATTATTAGACGATGATGATCTAATGCAGATAAGAAAATTCCTGCAATACGATAACTGTCACTCATTCTCTTTAGTAGACAATGGTTCTCCAATTACAAAACTGTTCTGTCATGAGTTCTTTAAAATAGCTTCTTATAAGACTTATGAAGATGCTTTAAAGGATATGGCTAAACAGTTGGAAGATAGTGGCTATGGTGGAGAAAATTATCAGAAATATGTACTGGAAAGAGAATCTTATATGAGTACGGTATATATGAATGGTGTATGTATACCGCATCCAATCGAAATATCAGCACAAAAGAATATGATTTCTGTATGTATTCTTGATAATCCATTAGTCCACGAAGGAAAACCTGTTCGTATTATCTTTATGGTTTCTTTAGTTAAAGAAGATTACGAAGTTCATAAAGAAGTGACAAGGCTATTGTATTTATTGATGAAGGATGAAAGAAGATTAAAACGTGTTTTAGAAATGAAAACACTAGAGGAATTGTTGATTGTGATAAAAGAATTGAATGGAGGTGTATGAAATGAGGGAATTGTTGAAACGATTAAGTGATGCAGATGCAGTTGCATCGAAGGAGAGTGAAGTTAGAAACATTATGAAAGAAGAATGTTCTGCTTTATGTGATGATGTGTCTTATGATCATTTAGGAAGTGTAATATTCCATAAAAAGGGAACAGAGGATAATCCGCTAAAGATTATGTTCTCTGCTCATATGGACGAAGTCGGATTCTTAGTTCGTCATATTTCAGACATTGGTTTTGTGTACCTGATTGCCCTAGGTGGTGTATTAGATAAGAGTAAAGAAATGCAGAAAGTTCGTATCACAACCAATGATGGTCGTAAGGTTACAGGTATCTTGAATGTTACTAAAAATGAAAAAGGTAATGTTAAGGACATGTATGTTGATTTAGGTGTGGATACACGTGAAGAAGTAGAAGCACTAGGTGTAGAAATCGGAAACATGGTATGTTTTGCGAGTGAATGTGTACAGATGAACAATGAGAAGGTGTACGCAGGAAAAGCAATGGATGATCGTACAGGCTGTTATGTAATAGCAGAAGCATTAAAGCGATTATCAAATGAAAATACAGCAGCTGATGTTTATATGGTAGCATCAAGCAGTGAGGAAGTTGGGGTTCGTGGCGGAAAAACTGCTACATACCAGATAAATCCGGATATCGTATTTGCGATTGATGTGGCAAATAATCCAGAATTGGTAAAAAATTATACAAACCATCGATTGATTGGTAAAGGCTGCATGATCGTTCATTACGATAAGACGATGGCCCCCAATGAAAAGCTTCTAAGCTATGTGAAAGAAACTGCAAAACGCTGTGGAATTTCTTATCAATGTGACATGTTCAGCGGTGGAGGAACGGATGCAGGAAATGCTCATTTATCAAGAAATGGGAAACTTGCATTAGTAATCGGAATACCACTACGCTATTGCCATGGGGCATGGTCATTAGTACATGAAGATGATCTGGAAAGTACGATTGCATTGGTATGTGAACTAGCTAGAACGCTGAAAAAAGAAAATTTCGAGGATTTCATTAGTTTTTAAGGAGGAAAAGGAAATGACTGAAATTGAACAGCAGATCGTAGGTATGATCTCATCTGCAGGAGACAGTAAAGCAAAAGCTTTTGAGGCATTGAAAATGGTACGTGAAAGCCGCTACGATGAAGCGAGAAAATTGTTAAATGAAGCTCGTGAAATTGACCTTGCCGCTCACAAGATTCAGACACAGTTAATTACAGCAGAAATGTCTGGCGGTGACGACAAACCTGAAATTGGGTTATTAATGGTTCATGCACAGGATCATTATATGACATCTCAATTGGCAAGAGATCTAATTGAGGAATTAATTAATATTTTTGAAGCAAAGGAGGGAAAGTAAGATGAAGATTGTACTTTGTTGTGCAGGTGGATTTTCCACTACAATGCTAATGGACAGTATGAAAAAAACAGTGAAAGAATCTGCTAAATTAAATAGTGATGATTTCTCATTTGTAGCTGTTCCAGTAGATATTCTAAATAGTGAAGTGGAAGATTGCGATGTTCTAGTAATCGGTCCACAGATTGCTCACAAATTGGACTACATTAAACCAATTATCGATCCATACAAAATTCCTTATGTTATCGTTGATAAAGACACATATGGAAAAATGGACGGGGCAACAGTATTAAAAATGGCTTTAATCGCAAGAAAAAAAGCTGATATGAACAAATAGAATTATAAATGAAAAAATGAATTAAAAATTAAATGAAAAATGAATAGGAGAGAAAATTATGTTTGATAAATTTGAGGCATTTATGAACAAATATCTTACTCCAATCGCAAACAAAATGGATAAGCAGGTTCACTTAAGTGCTATCAAAAAAGCAATGGTTGCGATGACACCATTACTGTTGATTGGTAGTTTCTGTTTGATTCCTGATGCAATCCCTAACATGATTGGAGAAAATAATCCGCTTTCTCAATGGATTATGGCAAATTCATCTGTTATTGCTATTCCTTATAATGTTGGTATGGCATTGATGTCAGTATACGTTTCTGTAGTTATTGCATATCATCTAGCTAACTCTTACAAACTAGATGTTCCTGGCTCTGTAAGTATGGCATTAATTGCTTTCTTGATGATGGCTGTAGAATATACTGAAGATGGTGGTATTTCTACAACTTACCTTGGACCTAAAGGTTTATTTGCGGCAATGTTTGCTTCATTGATCGCAGTAGAATTATATCGCTGGTGTAAAAAGAAAAACTTTACAATTAAAATGCCTGAATCAGTACCTGATTTCGTATCACGTTCTTTTGAAATGATTCCAGTAACTTTAATTGTAGTTGGTTTCTTCTTAATTATCCGTGTTGTATGTGAAAATGGTTTACACACAGTTCCACCAATGATCTTTGCTAATATCCTATCACCACTAGTTGGTTCTATGGATAACCCATTGGCAGTAACATTCTTACAGATTTTACGTTGTTTACTATTCTTCTTCGGTATTCATCCATCTGTATTAAGTCCAGTTACAAGTCCAATTTCTTCTCAGTTCTTAGCTGAAAATATTGAAGCTGTTAAAGCTGGTGGTGAAGCAATGCACTTCTTCACTCCAGGTGTTGAATCTGCATTTGGTAACTTTACTGGTACAGGTGTTACTATTGGTTTGGTATTCTGGTGCTTATTATCAAAATCAAAAGCACAGAAACAGATTGGTCGTATCGCATTGATCCCTGCTCTATTTGGTATCAATGAACCAATTCTATTCGGTGCACCTATCGTATTAAACCCAATCTTCTTTATTCCTTATGTAATCTGTGGTGGTATCATTGGTACAATTCCTCATTGGATGATGTATTTTGGAATCGTGGATTGTTCAACATTCACACCTCCATATGTTGGTGTCTTCCTTGAAGGTTTCTTGACAAATATGGATTATATGTCAATTGTTGCTAATGGTATTCAGTTGATTTTATCAATCTTGATCTGGTATCCATTCTTCAAATTATATGAAAAACGTGAACTTGAAAAAGAAGCAGAAATCACTGAAAAGAAATCAGTTATCTCTAAAGAAGACGAAGCTCTATTAGATGATTTAGATCTAGACTTCTAAAATAAACAGTTAGATAAGGCAAGCTTCTGCTTGCCTTATTTTCAAAATTAGAACCAAAAAGGATCAATTTCCTTTATATAAGGAGGTAAGAAACATGGCAAATTATATTGATAAAGTGCAAAATATGTTGGAAAATAGTCAGAATGATGCAGTTGTATTGAAAAGTGCTACCATGAAAAAATATTTAAATACTCTTACTGGAAGCGGCTGTCAGATTGTAATCACGAAAGATAAAGGGTACTTATTCTTAGATGGGAGATATTTAGAAGAAGCTAAAGAAAGAGAACATGATTTAGAAATTCATTTAATTCAGGAAAATGCTATTTCAGATATATCTAAAACTTTAAAAGCATGCGGCTGTAGAAAATTAGCGTTAGAAGATGCTTCTACATCAGTAAAGATGTATCAGGCATATGCACAGGAAGGCTTTGAACTGTCTTTATGGAGTGATGAATTAGGATTGCTTCGTATTCGCAAGGAAGAGGAAGAAATTCAAAAAATTCAATTAGCTGTAGATATGGCAGATGAAATTCTTGTTAAAGTAAAAGATAAGATTCATATTGGCATGAGTGAGAATGAAATCAGTGCATTATTACACTATTACGCAATATCAATGGGTGCTCAGAAAATGTCCTTTGATACCATTGTTTCTTCAGGTCCAAGAACAGCTTTACCTCATGGAAGACCAACAAATCGAAAAATATCAGCACATGAGCCTATTATGATGGATTTTGGGGTACAATTAAATAATTATCAATCTGATATAACACGTATGGTATTTATTGGAAAGCCAAGTGATAAAATGCTTGATATCTATAATACTGTATATGAAGCACAGACAACTGCACTAGCTAGTATTCGTGAGGGAATGACAGGACAGGCTGTTGATGCAGTTGCTCGTGATATTATCACAAAAAGAGGCTATGGTGAGTACTTTGGACATGGCTTAGGGCATGGTATTGGAATTGGTGATGGATGTGAATTCCCAATGTTAAATCAATCATCTACCACAATATTAAAAGAAAATATGCTTATGTCTTGTGAACCAGGTGTATATGTACCTGGGGTTGGTGGTGTTCGCATTGAGGATGATGTCTTAATAAAAAACGGTGTCGGAGTTGCCTTGAATAAAACTTCAAAAGAACTTTGTATCTTAAAGGAGAAGTAATTTATGAATTATAATTTTGATGAAGTCAATAATCGCTTAGGAACATATTGTACACAATGGGATTATATTGAAGATCGCTTTGGAGAAAAGGATTTATTGCCATTTTCTATTTCCGATACGGACTTTAAAATACCAAAACCAATTACCGAAAAAATATTAGAAGTCGCAAAACATGAAATTTATGGATATTCAAGATGGAATCACCATGATTTCAAAAGCAGTATCACGGATTTTTATAAACGTAGACACAACTGTGATATGAAGGAAGGTTGGGTACTTTATAGCCCATCCGTTATGTATTCTGTATCTATATTGATTCGTTTATTATCAAAACCCAAAGATGCAGTATTAACCTTTAATCCAATGTATGATTCATTCTTTACTGTAATAGAAGATAATGATCGTAGATTGATTTCACATCATTTAGTCGCAAAAAATGGTACTTTTGAAATTGATTTTCCATTATTTGAAAAACAGCTAGAAGAAGCAGAAATCTTATTATTATGTGCACCACATAATCCAACTGGAAGAATATGGACAAAAGATGAAATGGATACCATCGTATCTTTATGTAAAAAACATCATGTTAAAATTATTTCAGATGAAATTCATATGGATATTCAATTAAGAGATAATAAACATATACCTTTATTGTCATATATTAATGAATATAAAGAATTATATACTGCATCTTCTTGTAGTAAAACATTAAATGTACCAGGACTAATTGGATCGTATTTATTAGTTCCGAATGAAGAAATAAGAGATGCATTCTTACATCAGACAAGAAAAGTAGATTTCTTGAATTCTGTAAGTATTTTAGGAATGTATGCGACTATGGTAGGTTATAGAGAATGTGATGATTATATTGATCAGTTAAATGCTTATATAAGATCTAATATGGAATACGTGAAGTCTTTTATTGATAAGGAACTTCCTGATTTTAAATTTGAAATTCCTGATGGAACATATTTAGCTTGGATTGATGCTAGAGAAGTACCATTTACAACTGAAGAAATTCAGGATGCCCTTGTTCATGTAGGAAAAGTTGCTATTATGAAGGGGGAAACTTATGGTGAAAGCGGGACAAAGTATCTTCGCTTAAACTGCGGATGTCCAAAATCTAAACTGGAAGATGGTATGAAACGCTTTAAAGCCGCAATGGATTGGCTGTATACACAAAAGAAATAAGAGAGGAATATCTATGGGAGTATTACAAAAAGCTTATACTTGGTACAACAATAAAATAGATAAAAGTCCATGTAACGTGGAATTTTCAAAACGTTTTTTATCCTATGTCATTGACTGGGGTCTAGGTGGAATTTTCAGTGGATTGCCTGCAGTCTTTACTTATGGTATCATTACAGGAAAATCTGATATGTTTTCCGATTTATATATTTTCCCAGCTTTAGGATATGATCAAATCTGGGCATATGTAGCAGGAATAGGGTCATTATTATTTGCTTTATTCTATTATGTATATGTGCCATGGAAAATCTATCCTGGACAAACATTAGGCAAACGTCTAACTAATTATCGAATTGTGAAATTAGATGGAAGTTCTGTTGATCTTAAAATATTAATGATACGTCAGGTTATCGGATTATTTTTATTAGAAAGTATAGCGTTTGTTGTTTCTGGGTATATTCGTCAGATGGTTACCTTGACCTGTATGGTTTATGTAGATTATGTCTGGTCTATCATTGGAACTGTTTTATGCATTTTATCAGCTATGCTGGTAGGGGGAACACCATCTCATCGAGCATTGCATGACTATATGGCAAAAACGAAAGTGGAATTATACGATAAAAATAAACCACAACAAAAAGAAGTAAAAAAAGAATCTAATGAAGTAAAAGAACAGCCAAAGAAAGAAAAAGTACATCGTCAAACAAAACAACAGGGGAAAAAGCAGCATAATCGTCTACCTAAAAAGAAATCATAAAACTCCCATAAAAATCTAATGAGGCACATGATGTGAAAAGAAAACTCACGAAAGTGAGTTTTTAATTGTACAGGAGAAAAATTATGTTTAAAAGAAGAACTCCATTGGGATTATCCACATTTTATAAATATAAAGAAAAAAATACAGGAAAATTATTTTTGGTGATGAAAATATACGAAGATATGATAGTATTGGATGGACAAATTACTAATATGGGTGAAGGCGTTATAGAAAAAGGGAATTATCTATATAAAGAGTATGGAAAACAAGGGAAATTAACTTACATTAGTAAGAAGGATTTTAAGAAAAGATTTAGAAAAGTTATAGGCTTTTAGTAAAGTTTTCTCTACAATGGTTTATATAAGAAAAGCGAAGAAATATCACAATGTTTCTTCGTCTTTTTGTTATTCATCAATGTATAAATTATAGAATAATCCACCTAATTCAGGGATTGTTTTTAGTTTATCTTTAACTTGGCGTAATGTTCCTTTTTCATCAGTTGTTTCGCAGCTAAATACCATTTGTAAGCCTCTTTTACCTTCATAAGTGAATGGGATATCCATTGATAAGATAGCATCTTTAATGACATCAGCTTTTGAAACTGTTCCTACTAAAATTCTCATCATATTCCTTCTTTCTATCTTTCTAAATTTTATTATATCGAATGAGTTAAACAAGAAAAGGTCAAAAAATGCATATTAAAATGAAAATGCTTGATGAATTTCATTGGTCTTTATTTTCTTTACCATTCATCAAAAATAAAAAGATTTTGATATAATGGTTCATATAACTAAACGAATGAACGGAGTGATGATATGGATGAATGTTATAAACAAAGAAAATTAATATCTGAAAAATTCAAGAATTTCCAAAAAGTATTTATTGCTTTAGGAGATGAAAATCGTCAGAATATATTTCTAGTTCTTTTAGAAAATGATGAAGTAGGGATGCGTGTACCTGAAATCACTAAAAAGACACATTTATCTAGACCTGCTGTATCACATCATCTAAAGATTTTAAAAGAAGCTGGATTGATTAATATGCATCGAGTTAAAACGATGAACTTTTATTATGTTGATACAGCAGAAACATGCTGGAACGGTTTAAAAGATCTTGTTGAACATGTAAACACAGTCATTCGTAATGCGAAAGAACATGGATATCCACATTTTGAGGAGGAATAAAAATATGTTAGATATTATAAAACAGCGCCATTCAGTGCGCAGCTATACATCAAAGAAAATAGATAACGATATTAAAAAACAATTACAGGATAAAATTAATCAATGTAATGCAGAAAGCGGACTACATATTCAGTTAGTTACAGAAGATGTGCAGGCATTTAATAATTTTCTTGCTCATTATGGTAAATTTGATAATGTTCAAAACTATATTGCACTGATTGGTAAGAAATCAAAAGATTTAGATGAAAAAATAGGCTATTATGGAGAACAGTTAGTGTTGTATGCACAGCAATTAGGACTAAATACCTGTTGGGTGGCAATGACTTTCTCTAAACGAAGCACAAAACAGAATTGCCGAATTGAAAAAGATGAGAAAGTAGTCTGTGTATTGGCTTTAGGCTATGGTACAACGCAAGGTGTTTCTCATAAAGTAAAGGCAATAGAAGATATATGTACAAAAGAAGAACATATGCCTGATTGGTATAAAAAAGGATTGGAATATGCATTACTAGCTCCAACCGCAATGAATCAGCAGAAATTTTTATTTCAGCGAGATAATGAATTTGTATCAGTGAAATCAACAGGAGGATTTTATTCAAAAGTTGATTTAGGTACTGTGAAATATCATTTTGAATTAGGTGCAGGAAAAGAGAATTTTAAATGGAAGTAAGAACGCTTAGGCGTTCTTTTTGTATAAAGAAAACATGTGAACATTATGTCACATGTCTTACTTGTATTTTCACCTAGACATTCAACAGCTAAATGACTAAACCAGATATGAGCTTTTGTGCCATGCCAATGTTTAACACCAGCAGGAACGGTAACAACATCACCAGGTTTTAAACTTTGAGCTTCTTCTTCCTGTATATCATCAACGTATATTTCTTTTGCCATGCGGAATGCGGCCCATGCATTTAGGGCAGTCTTTAAATGGTTAGCTAACGAACTATCCGTAATTCCTTTACTGATTAATGCAGTAATTGTTGTGATAGAACGTGTTTTTAGTAATTTGTCTTCTCTTGACCATTCTTCTCCAAATAAGACATCATCGTTTAATTCTGCGAATTTAGGCGCAAAATCCTGCAAAAAATCTTTTCCAGCTGTTTGTTTAACCAAGTTGTTTACTCTATTTTTATCTATTTCAAATATGTTTGAAAGAAAGTACACATTTTATCAAAAGGGATAACATCTAGGTTATCATATAAATCTGTATGCACTGCATCAGGTATTAATAATAATTCTTTGTTGTCTCCTTTTAGAGTTTTATATGCATCTTTACTAAAATAACAGGAGTGTGCTTTCTCTCCATGTATTAATAATACCGCACTGCGAATTTCATTACTGTATTGTAAAATAGGCATATTTAAGAAAGATAAAGTAGATGTTGTGTTCCAGCCATCATTAGAATTTAAAGAACGTTTATGATATCCGCGATCTGTTTTATAGTATGCATGATAATCTTTCACAAAGAAAGGTGCATCTTCAGGAAGCGGATCAACGACACCGCCAGCTCTTTGATAGGTACCATTTTTATAATCAATAGTACGTTGAGCGTTCAATGCTTTTCTTTTCTCATAACGAGCTTCTTCACTATCTTCTGCATCAAAATAGCCTTTTGCATTTACTCTTGTCATATCATACATAGTAGATGCAACCGTAGCTTTGATTCGAGTATCTATAGCTGCAGCATTTAAAGCCATGCCGCCCCAGCCGCATATACCGATAATTCCAATTCTTTCAGGATCCGCTTTCTCATAAGTAGAAAGGAAGTCAACAGCAGCTTGAAAGTCTTCGGTATTGATATCAGGTGATGCAACATATCTTGGAGTGCCTCCGCTTTCTCCGGTAAAAGATGGATCAAAAGCGATTGTTAAAAAGCCTTTTTCAGCCATTGTCTGCGCATATAAACCAGATGCTTGTTCTTTTACAGCACCAAAAGGTCCGCATACAGCGATTGCAGGAAGTTTTCCTTCTGCTTGTTTTGGCTCATATAAGTCAGCTGCTAGTGTAATTCCATAACGATTATGGAAAGTTACTTTTTTATGATTGATAAGATTGCTTTTAGGGAATGTTTTGTCCCATTCTTCTGTTAAGTTTAATTTTTCGTTCATCCTAATTCCTCCTCTTATTTAATTGATGTACCTAATGCATACGCTTCTTTTAATGCTGGATGATTTTGTATTTCGTTTGGTGAATTAATTCCTCCTGCAAACACACTTCCAGCAAGTCTTGCTCTTTCGTAGCAATCAATCCAGCCAGTTAATCCGCTAATAGCTCTTTCTGGTACATATTCTTCATCTTCTGCGGCTGTTGTCAGCATATAGATATCTTGGAAATGATAATCAGAATCGTATAATGAATTCACACGATCTAATAGTGTTTTCATCTGTCCGCTCATTTCATAGTAGTAAATAGGTGTAGCAAAAGCGATGCTATCAGCATCATGCATTTTCTTCGCAATCTCAATGGCATCATCATGAATGACGCATTGGCCGGTTTTTGTACAAGCTAAACATCCTTTGCAGAAAGCAATCTGTTTATCTTTTAATGTGATTTTTTCAACCTCATGCCCTGCATCTTTAGCCCCTTTTATAAATGCATCAGCTAAGTATTCTGAATTGCTGTGTTTACGTAAGCTAGTACTGATGACTAGTATCTTTTTTGTCATTGTCATTCCTCCTCTTCACATGCAATTGACAATTGTTTTCTCTTATGCTAATGTTATGATAATACCTAAACCTAACTTTAGGTCAAGAGTTTTTTTATTGAAAGGAAGAATATTATGTATACAATTGGACAAGTATCTGAAATGTTCCATTTACCTATTTCTACACTTCGTTATTATGATAAAGAAGGTTTATTTCCTCAGATAGAACGTACTTCTGGTATTCGTAAATTTGGTAATAATGAACTAGAAGCTTTACGAATAATTGAGTGTTTAAAGAAATCAGGTTTAGAAATTAAGGAAATAAAACAATTTATGGAATGGTGTGCACAAGGAAGCAGTACATATGAAAAAAGAAGAGATTTGTTTTTAAGACAAAAAGAAATCGTAGAAGAAGAAATACGCAATATGGAAAAAATATTAGATATGATACGATTTAAATGCTGGTATTATGAAACGGCAATAGAGGATGGAAATGAGGATCGCATTCGTGAAATGATGCCAGATCATCTACCTGATGAGATACAAAAGCTTTATGATCATGCGAATGAATAGATTAGATTTAAAGAAAGGCAGATAAAATATGATTACATTAAAAAAAGTAAATCTTCCAGAAATGGAAACTGATTTAGTTCCTGTTACCTTAAGTGATGAAACAATGAATCTGCGTAAGAATAAGGTTTTAGAGAACATGAAAGAGAATAATTTAGATGTTTTAGTTATTTATGCAGATTTAGAACATGGAAGTAATTTTGAATATTTATGTGGCTTTTTACCACGTTTTGAAGAAGCTTTATTAGTTTTACATGCGAATGGTAAAGCATATATGGTGTTAGGTAATGAAAATTTAAATAAAGCGAGTAAATCAAGATTAGAAGTAATACCTATTCATATGCCTCATTTTTCACTTCCCAATCAGCCGATGGAAACAGATAAAAGCATTTCTGAAATATTAGCACAGTGTGAAATATCAGAAGCCAAAACAATCGGTTTTGTAGGATGGAAGAAATTTACTAGTCACATAGAAAAGAATAATCACATACTAGATCTTCCGTATTATCTGATTGAAGCATTTAAGATAGTATGTCCGCATGCAGATTTCTATAATGCTATGGATATCTTTATTGGGGAACATGGAGTTCGTAGTACAAATAATGCGAATGAGTTTGCTCATTATGAATTTGGGGCAGCACTTGCGGGTGTATGTATGTTTGAGGCCATGCAGGAAATTGAAGTAGGAAAAAAAGAAATGCAGGTAGCACAAAAGTTAGCGGCATATGGACAGCGTCATAGTGTAGTGACAATTATGGCATCGGGAGAACGCTTTGTGAAAGCCAACATGTATCCAAGTGATAATATAATAAAATTAGGGGATACGATATCCATGACAACAGGATTTAAGGGTGGTCTACAAAGCAGAGGTGGATATGCAGTCAAAAACAGTCAAGAACTTCCAAATTCGGTGAAGGATTATTTAGATAAACTAGCAATTCCTTATTTTCAGGCAGTCACTGCTTGGTTAGAATCCATCCATATTGGAATGAAAGGGAAAGAATTATATGATGTGATAGAAAGTGTACTGCCTAAAAAAACTTATGGCTGGTCACTAAATCCTGGTCATTTATGTGCTGATGAGGAATGGTTATCTTCTCCTATTTATCCAGAATCTGATGAAATTCTGCAAAGTGGAATGTTGTTTCAGATTGATATTATTCCATCTATAAAAGGATATGGAGGAATTAGCTGTGAGAGTGGAATTCTGCTTGCGGATCAAGCTTTGCGTAAGTCAATTGAAAAAGAATATCCGCAATTGTGGCAAAGAATAGTAACAAGAAGAAACTATATGATAGAAGTATTAGGTATTCAAATTTCCGAGGAAATATTGCCTACCAGTATGATTACTGCTTTCTGTCGACCATTCTTATTAGATAAAGAATCTGCTTTAGTACAAGTGAAATAACAAAAAAAAGACAATGTGCTCAGTTAGACTGATTACATTGTTTTTGTCGTATTAAGCTTTATATTTCTTTCGTTTTATTGTACGAAGGAATGGTGCTAAGAAAATTAAGATTGGATAAATTTCTAATCGTCCAAATAACATCGCAAAGGATAATACGATTTTGGATAAATCGGAAAACATGGAAAAATTACCTAGGGGTCCGGCTAATCCAAGACCTGGTCCGACATTGCCTAAGCAAGTGAAGCAGGCACTTATGGTTGTTTCTAAATCAAAATTATCCAATGAAACAAGGAATAAGGTAATTCCTAGAATAAGCATAAAACAAAAGAAATAACTGCATATCTGATGAACGATTTCTTTATTTACTAATTTTCCATCCATTGTGATGGCCTCTACTTTTTGTGGGTGTAATGTACGCTGTATATCTAGCTTTGTCTGTTTGAGTAATACAAGAAAACGGCTTACTTTTAATCCTCCAGCTGTAGAGCCTGCACATGCTCCAACGATCATCAGTAATAACAGTACCATTTTAGAGAAACTAGGCCATAAATTAAAATCAGTAGTGGAATATCCGGTTGTGGAAATGATGGAAGCGACTTGAAATGATGCATATCGGAAAGCCTCTAATAATGAACCATTATATAAATGCGAAATATTAAAGGCTATAAACACAATACTAGATAAAACAATGAAAAGATACATTCTTAATTCTTCATTTTTAAAGACTGACTTTACATTCTTTAATAAGATGAAATAAAACATATTGAAGTTAATCCCAAATAATAGCATAAATACGGTAACGACCATCTCTAAATAAACACTGTCATAGAAGGCCATACTGTTGTTTTTTATCGCAAATCCTCCAGTACCGGCTGTACCAAATGTTGTACATAAGGAATCAAACAACGGCATTCCTCCGGCTAATAAGAAGACAACCATAATAATTGTTAAGACAAAATATATTTTATATAGTATTGCGGCGCTGTCCTTTAATCGAGGTACTAGTTTTCCAATAACAGGACCCGGTGCTTCAGCACGCATAATATACATCATACGATCATTGGAACGCGGAACGATTGCTAAGAGGAATACAAGGATTCCCATTCCTCCGATCCAATGGGTGAAACTGCGCCAAAATAAGGAAGCATGTGATAATACTTCTACATCAGTCAGTATGCTAGAACCGGTTGTTGTAAATCCGGATACAGTTTCAAAGAAACAATTGACAAAACTAGGGATTTCTTTAGTAAAATAGAAAGGAAGTCCTCCAAATATAGAAAGTATGACCCAAGATAATCCTACCGCAACCATACCATCTTTTGCATAGTAGGAAGCATGGCTTCCTTTTATTCGAGATAAAGGCAGACCAAATATAAAACAAATTAAGATAGCTTTGATATAGGCGGATCCGGCAGATTCTCCATAAAGGAAATTGACAAACAAAGGCAATATTAGTAAAAATCCCTCAATCAGTATTACATGACCGATAATATTGCCAATGATTTTCCAGTTGAATTTGTGTAAATTTCGATTAAGCGAGAACATCATTTATATCCCTCAATCCTTGTAGATGGCTGATAATAATCACAGTATCTCCTAATGAAACTTTAGAACTGCCATCCGCAATCTTAGAAATGCTTTTATGAATAATATAACTTACTAATATTCCGTCCTTAAGTTCTAGATTTCTTAATTCCTGATTGATGAATTTACAATTCTCACGTACACGGAATTCCAGTACTTCTACTTTATCATCGACTATTTTAATTAATGATTCTACATTGCTGCCTAGCGTATTCTGCATAGCACGTACATACTGTACGATTTGATTAGCAGTTAGGTTTTTAGGTGTTATAGTATTTTCTAGACCTAGCTGTTCTAATAGGAAGCCTAGAGAAACACGATTTACTTTTGGGAGTACTTTCGGTACACCATGGTTTGACGCAAACATAGAGATAATAACATTTTCTTCATCAATATCTGTAAGTGCGATGAAAGCGTCCATTTCTCCTATAGATTCAGATAATAATAATTCATGATCTGTACCATCTCCATGAATTACTGTAATCTGTGGGAATTTTTCTACTAGTTTCATACAACGATCCTGGTTGATTTCAATTACTTTTACCTGAATACCAAGTTCTAATAACCTTGGAATCAGATAGAAGGTAATCTTTCCTCCACCAACGATCATGATTTCATGTACGGTATGTTTTTTGCTTATACCTGTTTCCCAAAGGAATTTCTTTAGCTGTTTTGTAGAACCAGTTAGTGTTACTTTGTCATCTTGTTCAATTACAGTATTTCCGCTAGGAATTAAAACCTGATCTTTACGTTTGATTGCGACAAACTGTATTTTGGATTTTAAGGCACGATCAATCTGAGATACACTTTTTCCAGATAAAGGACTGCCTTCCTTTATTTTTATTTCTGCCAGTTCAATACGCCCTTTTGCGAATGAATTAACTTTTATAGAACTTGGAAAGCTTAAAGAACGTACAATTTCACTTGCGGCAGTCAATTCCGGATTGATCTGCAGACTTAATCCTAGATCTTCTTTAAGTATACGCATTCCTTTTATATATTCAGGATTTCGAATTCTTGCGATGGTATGTTCTGCACCCATTTTTTTAGCCATTAAGCAGCTGATGATGTTCATTTCATCACTAGAAGTAGCCGCAATTACAAGGTCAGCCTGATTTACCTGTGCTTCCATTAAGACATCATAATTTCCGCCATTGCCCTGAACACCAACGACATCTAGCATGTTCATGGTCAAATCTAAAACCTGTGGCTTATTTTCAATGATGGTTATATCATAACCTTCCTGGTTTAACTGTTTGGCAATCGCAAAACCAACTTTACCATCACCAATGATTACAATTTTCATAATACCCTCCGTTGTTTTAAAACTAATCGCACGACTATTTTACTACAACTAATTAAATTGTCTATAAGAAAAGCAGAAATATTTATAAAAGTAGGAAGAAATAGTGAAATTACAATGAATTTCTATCTATTTGATTATAATAATATATAAGATTTGCGAACAGCAGATTATAATTGATAAAAAATCCATACTAGAATCAGGAGGTATAATATGCAGACATTTGATGATATAGAAGATAGATTAGAAATATATATGGATATGGTCTTACCTAAAGCACAGATGTATTTAAGAAATCATTCAAGTAAATATCAGGCTTTATTGACAAAACTGGAAGAAATGGAAAAAGATAAGAATTTGTATAGTTTATTATATAAAAGAGAAGAAGTGCTTTTATTAAAGGAGGAGCATGAACGATTTTTAGATTATGTTGATATGGAAACTTCCATTCGTTTCATGGAATATGCAATGGTATATCTTTTAGGCTTATTAGATTGTGAAACTTTAGAAGATATTAAGACTGAAGTAAAGAAGTATTTTTAAGATTGAAACCAAAAAATAACTCATGAATACTAGCAGTAGTAATAATTTTATAGAAAAAAGAAAAATTTTTTATTTCCATACAATAAAAAAAGGGGTAAAATAGATTTGTGCTTTGCACAAAAAGAGAGAGTAATTGGAGGTAAGACATGAGTGGTTTTTTTGGAGTAGCTTCAAAAGAGGACTGTGTCCTTGATGTATTTTTCGGTGTGGATTATCATTCACATCTAGGTACAAGACGTGGAGGAATGGCAATTCATGGTAAAAATGGATTTGGTCGAGCAATTCATAATATTGAGAATTCCCCATTTCGTACTAAGTTTGAAAAAGATATTGAAGAATTTGAAGGTAATATGGGTATTGGCTGTATATCAGACAATGAAGCACAGCCTTTACTGGTGAAATCACATTTAGGATCATTTGCGATTACAACGGTTGGATGTATTAATAATACAGAAGAATTATTAAATATCTGCTTCGATCGTGGTGTAACTCATTTTTTGGAAATGAGCAGCGGAGATGTCAATCCTACAGAATTGGTGGCATCTTTAATTAATCATAAGGCAACATTATTAGAAGGTCTTCAATATGTACAGAGTGTTGTGAAAGGCAGTATGAGTATTTTATTGATGACTAAGTATGGTATCTATGCCGCAAGAGATCTTGTAGGGCGTACACCTATTGTTATCGGTGAAAAAAATACAGGTTATTGCGCAACTTTTGAAAGCAGTGCATTCTTGAATTTAGGATATCACCATTATCGTGATTTAGGTCCTGGTGAAATTGTCTTTATGACTCCTGAAAGAGTAGAAGTTCTACAAAAACCTAAGGATAAAATGAAGATTTGTTCTTTCTTATGGGTTTATTATGGATATCCAACATCTACTTATGAAGGTGTGAATGTAGAATGTATGAGAAATCGCTGTGGTGAGCTGCTTGCGAAACGAGATCATGTAGAAATTGATAGTGTTGCAGGGGTACCGGATTCTGGTATCGCTCATGCGGTAGGATATTCCAATGTATCCGGTGTTCCGTTTAGTCGTCCTTTTATAAAATATACGCCTACTTGGCCTAGATCTTTTATGCCTACAAGCCAGTCTCAGCGTAATATGATTGCGAAGATGAAACTGATTCCTGTGCAGGAATTAATCAAAGATAAGAAATTATTATTAATTGATGATTCTATCGTGCGAGGTACACAGCTAGGAGAGACAACAGAATTCTTGTATGAAAGCGGGGCAAAAGAAGTACATGTTCGTCCAGCTTGTCCACCTATCGTTTTTGGGTGTAAATATTTGAATTTCTCAAGATCAAAATCAGAAATGGATTTGATTACTAGACGTGTTATCAAGGATTTAGAAGGAGATAATGTTTCAGATGAAGTGTTAAAAGAATATGCGGATCCAGATAGTACTCGTTATGCGAATATGTGTGAAGAGATTCGTAAACGTTCTAACTTTACATCCCTTCGTTACCATCGCTTAGATGATATGATCGAATCTATTGGATTAGATAAATGTAAATTATGTACTTACTGCTGGGATGGCAGAGAAGACGATGAAGATTAGGAGATGAATCGGTTATGCCGGTTCTTTTCTTTATGGATTTATCTTAAGAGTGTCTTGACGAATTAAGATAGCGTGGTATCATAAATATTATTATTTGAAAGGAAGAGTTAAAGGTTATGGAGGTAAGTGAATCAAAAAATTTAATGACAGAAGGCACAATATGGAAGAAAATCATATTCTTTGCGTTGCCGTTATTTGTTGGGAATTTATTTCAGCAGCTGTATAATACTGCCGATTCTTTAATTGTAGGGAACTTTTTAGGAAGTAATGCTTTAGCGGCAGTAAGTTCATCAGGAAACCTGATATTTCTGATGGTTGGTTTCTTTAATGGGATTGCGATTGGGGCAGGAGTTGTCATTGCACGTTATTTTGGCGCAAGAGATATTGAAAATATGCAAAGAGCGATTCATACAACTGTAGCATTTGGTTTAGTATCCAGTGTTATCTTAACTGTTGTAGGTGTTGCGCTAGCTCCACAGATTTTAATTTGGATGGATACACCAGCTAATGTATTACCTGAGTCTGTTACATATTTTCGTATTTATTTTATGGGGTCTTTAGGACTTGTTATGTACAATATATTTGTTGGTATCCTACAGGCGGTAGGAGATAGTAAACATCCGCTTTATTATCTGATTGTTTCATCTATTATTAATGTTGTGATGGATTTAGTATTGATTGTCGTATTTGATATGGGAGTAGGTTCAGCAGCCTTTGCGACTATTTTATCTCAATTCATCAGTGCAGCCTTATGTATGCGTAAATTGATGAAAACACAGGATAGCTATCGTTTAGTGATAAAAGATATCCGATTCCATAAAGATATGTTAATAAAAATCATACGATATGGTTTGCCAAGCGGTCTTCAGAATTCAATTATTGCGATTGCGAATGTTGTAGTTCAATCAAATATTAATGCATTTGGAGAAATGGCAATGGCAGGCTGTGGAGCTTATTCAAAGATTGAAGGATTCGCATTTTTACCAATTACCAGCTTTACAATGGCGCTTACGACATTTGTTGGACAAAACCTTGGAGCGAAAGACTTTGAACGTACCAAAAAAGGCGCTAAGTTTGGAATGCTGTGTTCTATGACACTCGCAGAAGTTATAGGCATCCTTATGTTTATTGCGGCACCTATATTGATTGCCGCATTCAATAATCAGCCAGAAGTAGTACAGTTTGGAACCGATCGAGCTAGAACATCTGCGTTATTCTTCTTTCTATTAGCCTATTCACATTGTATATCCGCAATCTTAAGAGGTGCAGGTAAGTCATTAGTACCAATGATCGTTATGCTAGTATTCTGGTGTGTAGTGCGTGTTAGCTTCTTAACGATTATGTCCTGGTTTATTAATGATATCGCAATTGTTTATTGGGTGTATCCACTAACGTGGTCATTAAGCTCTATTACATTCTTGATTTATTATAAGAAAGCTGATTGGATGAAAGCTTAAGATTGTGGCTGTCTTTATCGACAGCACTTTTCTTTTAGATGAGAAACTTTTATAATATATGAGATAATAAATAAACATAATAGTCTTTTATGTAAGGATGTGAAGATATGAAACATATTAATATTGGAATGGTAGCCCATGTCGATGCGGGAAAAACAACCCTGTCAGAAGGCATGCTGTTTGTTTCTGGAAGTATAAGAAAAGCAGGAAGAGTTGATCATGGAGATGCCTTTTTAGACTATAATAATCAGGAAAAAAATCGTGGTATAACAATTTTCTCTAAACAGGCAATGATGACCTGGAAAGATTGTCATATGACATTATTAGATACCCCAGGACATGTAGATTTTTCTTCTGAAATGGAAAGAGTACTGCAGGTATTGGATTATGCAGTGCTGATTATTAATGCGTTAGATGGAGTGCAGACACATACAGAAACAATATGGAAATTATTAAAGCATTATCATATACCCGTATTTATTTTTGTGAATAAGATGGACATCAGCTATCATGAAAAAGTAGAATTACTTAAAGAATTACAAGAGCGATTAGATGAACATTGTATTGATTTTCATCAGGGAAAAGAAACTTTTTATGAAAATATTGCGATGGCAAGTGATCAGCTGTTAGAAGAATATATGGAAAATGAAACGATTGCGAATACGCATATCGCAGAAGCAATATCAAATCGACAGGTATTTCCATGCTGTTTTGGCTCCGCATTAAAGATGGATGGAATTTCTGCATTCTTAGATATACTGGAAGAATATACCATATCACCTATTTATCCAAAAGAATTTGGTGCGAAGATTTATAAAATAAGTCGTGATGAAAATGGCAATCGTTTAACTCATATGAAAATAACAGGGGGAAGCTTAAAGGTAAAAACAAAATTGAATGAAGAAGAGAAGGCTGATCAGATTCGTTTATACTCAGGTACACGCTTTACATTATGTGAAGAAGCTATTGCTGGAACTATCTGTGCAGTAAAGGGTCTTGTAAGCTTTCAGGCAGGGGATGGATTAGGCTTTGAACAGCGAGAAGCAGATATGCAGCTAACCTCTTTTATGAATTATCGTATTATATTGCCAAAAGGCTGCGATGTGTTTGTTATGCTGAAGAATTTAAAACAGCTGGCAGAAGAAGATCCACAGCTACATGTTCACTTTGATGCTCGTTTACAAGAAATCCATGTACGATTAATGGGTGAAATACAAACAGAAGTGTTAAAACAAATCATTCTAGAACGATTCCAGGTAGAAGTGGAATTTGATGAAGGCAGTGTTGTATACAAAGAAACCATTACCGAAACTCAAGAAGGTGTAGGACACTATGAACCATTACGTCATTATGCAGAAGTACACCTATTATTAGAACCGCTGCCAAGAGGAAGCGGATTACAATTTGAGACGGATTGCAAAGATGAAGTGTTAGAACGTCACTATCAGCGTCTGATTTTAAGTCACTTACAAGAAACAGAATTTCCTGGGGTTTTAAGCGGCTCTAATATTACGGATATGAAAATTACTTTATTATGTGGACGTGCACATCAGAAACATACCGAAGGTGGAGACTTTCGTCAAGCTACTTATCGAGCAGTGCGTCAAGGATTAAGAAGTACAAAATGTATTCTGCTTGAGCCCTATTATCAATTTAGGCTAGAACTTCCTACATCCTGTGTGAGTCGAGCTATTTATGATATTGAACGCTGGAAAGGGGAATATCAGATCATTGATGATTCCGAACAATCCATCATAACCGGTTCTGCACCAGTTAGAAAGCTCCAGCAATACCCTAAAGAAGTATATGCATATACAAAGGGTAAAGGAAAAATATTTTGTACATTGAAGGGTTATGAAGAGTGTGCAGATGAAGAAGAAATTTTAAAGGAAATCGGCTATGATTGCGATGCGGATATGGACTGGCCATGTGGCTCTATCTTCTGTTCCCATGGAGCAGGCTATTATGTAGCTTGGGATGAGGTTAAAAATCATATGCATATGCAAAGTGAATGGGGACGCATGCAACAGAAAAAGCAACAATATCAGACATATTCAACGAAACCGGTTGATGAAAAAGAATTAGAAGAAATATTTATTAGAACGTATGGTCCAATCAAACGAAGACTTCCACAGAAAGAAAAACGTAACCCAGTAATTGATTTGGAAAAAGAAGAGATTACTTATCAGATCAAACCAGAATGTCTATTAGTAGATGGTTATAATGTAATACATGACTGGGAAGAACTAAAGGAAATTGCGAAAGATAATCTGGATGCTGCGAGAAGAAGATTAATTGATATTTTATGCAGTTATCAGGGATATCGTAAATGTGAACTGATTCTTGTATTTGATGCATATAAGGTTAAAGAAGGACAAGGAAGTCATGTAAAAGAAGGAACTATTCACGTTGTATATACCAAACAGGCACAGACGGCAGATAGCTATATCGAGAAAGCAACACATGAAATGGCTAGTAAGTTTCGCGTTACAGTTGCGACTAGTGATGGTCTAGAACAGCTGATTGCCAGTGGGCAAGGGGCAAATCGTATGTCCTCACGGCAATTACGTGATGAAGTTTTGCGTATGGAAACTACAGGACGTAAGGAATATGAACAAAGACAAAGAAAACAGAGAGTGGAATTATTAGAAAAAATCCGAGAGTATCAAGAGAAAGAATAAATTGAAGACAGTCTATGATTATCATATAGATAACCAAGGCTGTTTTTCTATATAATATAAAATAATGCGAATATTCAGAATTCCTAAGTAATCTGTGATACAATGAAAACAAAGAAAATAGATTTGGAGGTGTCGTAATGTTATTATGGAGTAAAATAACAAGTGAAAAAAGAATACCACAGGCAAAAGGCTTTACTGCCGCAAAATATCGGAGTGAGATAGAAAGTGATTATCATCGTATTATTCGCAGTGCTTCATTTCGTAGACTGCAAGATAAAACACAGGTATTTCCATTAGATAAAAGTGATTTTGTGCGTACGAGATTAACCCATTCGCTTGAAGTTAGCTCAATCGCAAAACTGATTGGAAAACAGGTGTGTTCTTTGATCATAGAAAAAGATATAGCACCTAAAGATAATCAGCCAGACTCATTAAAGGTTATTGAAATTTTAAATTGTGCTGGTTTATTACATGATATCGGTAATCCGCCATTTGGTCATTTTGGAGAAAGTGCTATCCGTAACTGGTTTAAAAATAACCTGGTCTCTAGAACATATAAGGGGAAAAAGCTAATCAATTGGCTAAGTGAACAGCAGGCTGCGGATTTATTAAATTATGAAGGAAATGCACAGGCTTTACGAATCATAACGAAGCTGCATCGTTTAACAGGCAAAAGTGGTATGCATCTAACAAGCGGGGTGATGGATACCATTATTAAATACCCAGTCAGTTCTTTGGAAAAGATAGAAGAAGATAAAAAGGATAAAAAAGAAAGAAGTCTTTTAAGAAAGAAAATCGGTTATTTTCAAAGTGAAGAAGAACAATTTATGAAAATAAAGGAAAATACAGGTACACTAGGCTGTCGTAATCCGCTATGTTTTATTTTAGAGGCAGCAGATGATTTAGCTTATACCTTTGCGGATCTAGAAGATGGCTATAAAAAAGGTTTATATTCTTATGAGCAGCTGTTAGATACCATAAAAGATGCCAATGATACAATTGGAGCTTCTTTGTTGGAGAAAGGACTGGAAGAAGGCAAAAGTCTTATTGAAAGCAGTGAGAAAGGCTTTGATCCATATCAATATGCAGTCTTTACCTGGTTAACAAAAAAACAGTTATTCAGTATATCTAGAGTTTCTGAAGCCTTTATAGAGTATTATGAGGATATCATGAATGGAACTTTCGCGCAGGAATTGATTGCGGTAAGCAGTGAAGGTTCTTTAATTTCAAAATTAAAGAACTTTGCTTATGATCATGTATATAATGAAGCCGCAAACTTAAAAATGGAACTAATGGGAAATGAAATCATAACTTTTTTAATGGATCGTTTCTTAGGTGCTTTATTGGTATATGATAGTGATGAAGATATAAGTGAGATTGAGCAAAAATATATTGATCTTTTATCAGGAAATTATTTGAATACTTATCAGACTTCATCTAAGGATAAACCAGAAGGAGAACGGTTATATCTTCGTTTATTGTTAGGGGCAGATTATATTGCAGGTATGACAGATAGTTATGCGAAAGGTCTATATCAGGAATTAAAGGGTATATAAGATATGGGGTATATAAGATATGCATTCTATTGATGAATTTGAAAAGTTGATGGCGGAATTAAAGAGTTGTCGTTTATGTGAAGATAAATTTTCCTATGAGCCAAAACCTATTGTGAGAGGAAAAAAGAATGTACGAATTATGCAGATTGGACAAGCACCTTCAATTCATGTGCATAATACAGGAATACCGTTTCATGATGCCAGTGGAAAACGATTAAGAGAATGGTATGAGATAAGTGAAGACACATTTTATAATGAAGATATTTTTTATATCACATCAGTAGGGCATTGTTTTCCGGGAAAAGGAAAAAGCGGAGATAAGAAACCACCAAAAATCTGTGCTAAAACATGGCTGAAGAAAGAAATTGAGATAGTTGATAATAAGATGTATATCCTTATTGGCTCATTAGCTGCATCTACATTATTTCCGAATGTTCCTTTTGAAGAATTAGTTTTTCATGATCAGAAGATAAATGGTAAGCCAGCTTATGTAATCCCACATCCATCTCCATTAAATATTCGATGGTTCAAACTTTATCCTGATTTCTTAGAGAGTCGTTTGCCTTATATAAGAAATAAGCTACATCAATATATTGATGATATTTTGTGAAAAGAAACAAGAAAGTTTTATTATTTTATGGTATTATAATGTCTGAGGTGAGGCCTTTCATGGAATTAATGTTTATTGTTGCTGGAGATGATTACGCAAGTCACATTGCGACTTTATTAAATGAGCATAATTTTCCAGTAACGGAAGTTGGCAGTAGTGGTGATTTTCTGCAATATGGAGAGACCGTCTTTCTATTAGGAATAGAAGATGGAAAGAGCGATGAAGTAATTAAAATCTTGGATCCGGAAGCTACAAATCAGAATGGAGAAAAAACACCATTTAAAAAAGAGGTTTCTATTTATATTTCGAATATAGATAAATATGTAAAAGTGAATGCATAATAATAAGGGGCATGAATATGCCTCTTATTTATTTGAATAGTAAGCATATATCGTAATAAGAATTCCATTTTTTACTAGTGAAAAATGGGTATAGAAAAAAAGTTTAAAAAAATTAAAAAAAGTTCAAAAAAGTTGTTGACATAATAAATGACTGATGGTATTATATATGAGCGCTGATGAGAACAGCGAAAAGAAAAAATAAATCGATGGAGGTTTAGCTCAGTTGGGAGAGCATCTGCCTTACAAGCAGAGGGTCAGGGGTTCAAGTCCCTTAACCTCCACCATTAAAAAAATGCCGACTTAGCTCAATTGGTAGAGCAACTGACTTGTAATCAGTAGGTTGTGGGT
>URYK01000028.1 GCA_900552125.1 uncultured Solobacterium sp.
TTCCTTGGCTGGATAGCTTCAAATATAACTTGAACTCCTATCACTGTGGTGATGAGACCTACGTTAAAGTAAAAGGCAAGAAAGCATATGTTTTTTTCATGTGCGATGTAAAGCAGAAGATCATCACTTCATTCAAGATTTACATGAAGCGTGATACCTTTAGTGCTATTGATGCCTTCTATTCTGTATTACGCAAATTTAAAGAAATTCCTGCATCCTTAGAGTTTGTCGTTGATGGAAATCCTATTTATAAGGCAGCTCAGCAATATTTTCAGCTAAAACGCATTTTCTTTAAAGTTACTCAAGTGATTGGACTTACAAACGATGATCCTGTATCAAGAGAACATCGTCCTGCCAAACAAATCATTGAGCGGTTAAATAGAACTTTCCAATATTCCTACGCGGTTAAAAATGGTTTTAATACAATCGAAGGAGCAAATGACTTCATGACACTATTCACTACATACTTCAATTTTCTAAGAAATCATACTTCTCTAGGTTATAGACCTCCATACGAACTAGATTGTCTAAAGAAAACACATAATATGCCGAATAAATGGAATATCATCCTGGATCAAGCAATGGACTTTTTCATCAAAGATGCCTATGGAATTGAGTTATGAAAAAATAAATTCTTTCATAACTTATTTGACACTACCCATTAAATAAGAACAGTAATCTTAACTATTCAAAATTTCTATTTTTACAATTTATGTATATAAAAAATCATGAATGTTATTCTAATACAAATACAGAGAAAAATAAATAGTCATCCCTATACCTGAGAATTAAACATATATTTTTTTCAATTGATAAAGGTTTATGTTGTAGTAAATTGGAAAAAAATGGATATTTTAACAAAATTTCTATTTTTCATAATGATAATATATGCACTTATTTAGTGTATAAAAAAGAGCAATTGTGCCGAACCATAAGCTCAATTGCTCCTATACAAAATTTATCTTAACACTTTAATTAATTCGTAAAATTATCAAAGTAGCCCTGTACTAAAACAATTGGTGTTCCCTTATCTCCAGAACCACTAGTCAAATCGCATAAAGAACCAATTAAATCTGTTAAACGTCTTGGTGTTGTTCCCTGTGATGCCATATTACCAACTAAGTTATCTTCTTTTTCACGAATTTTCTCTTCAATAGCTTTCTGTAATTCTTCACCTGTTAAGTCCGGAAAATCATTATCAGCTAAATATTTCAGTTTCAATTCGTTAGGAGTACCTTCTAAACCACTAGTATAAGCTGGGGATACGCAAGGATCCGCAAGCTCCCAGATCTTTCCTACAGGATCTTTAAACGCTCCATCACCATAAACCATAACTTCAACATGCTTTCCAGTCTTATCTAAAATCTGTTTCTGAACATCATTTACTAATGGCTTAGCATCTCTTGGGAAAAGCTTTACCATATCCTCTGTAGACTTATTAGAGCCTAAAAGACCATAGTTTTCATTATATCCTGATCCATCAACAGATGAAGTTAATATATCATCTAAACCACATACTTTTTCTGCACCATGTGCTTTTAAAATACGTTTTGTTCTTGCTCTTGTATGAATATCACAAGTTAATACATTCTTTGTATAATTTAAGATCTCTTTTGGATGGTTAGCAAAGATGATTTCTACTTCTGTTCCACAAGAACGAATTAAATCACCATAATATGAAACATAGTCAACACCTGTAAACTCATGGCGATTTTCTCCAAACAATTCACGATATTTTTCTAAAGTTAAAACATCACTATATGGATTAATACCTGCTTCATCTAATTGCTCGATCGATACAAGTTCATTCCCTACTTCATCACTTGGATAACTTAACATCAAAACAATTTTCTTTGCGCCCTTCGCAATTCCTTTTAAACAAATCGCGAAGCGGTTTCTGCTTAAGATTGGGAAGATTACCCCAATTGTTTCTCCACCTAATTTTTCCTTAACATCTTTCGCAATTGCATCAACAGAAGCATAATTTCCCTGTGCTCTAGCAACAATTGATTCTGTGATTGCGATTACATCGCGATCATGCATCGCGAACCCTTCAGATTCAGCTGCTGATAATACACTTTCTGTCACAATTGATGCTAAATCATCTCCTTCGCGAATAATTGGGCAACGAACACCACGAGATACTGTTCCTATTTTTCTTTCCATAAATATTTCACCTTTCTTTTTTGTGCCTGGATAGCACAACAAAAAACCGCAGCGAGTACGGTTAATTACCAAAAAAATCTGCTTTTCTTTTGCTTTTGTTTTTGCGGTAAAAACTCGAATACAACATCTATATCATCACCATCTATAGTTAAGATTGCATAACTAGGCCCTCTGCCATCTCTGCTTCTCCATAAAGAACCGGGATTAATTAGACGGACACCATCAACGGTTTCATCATTTGCAACATGTGTATGTCCATAACATACAATGTCACACCCTCTCTCTTTTGCAGCTTCAGCCATTTTTTCACTTCTTTTAGAGTATATAAACTGATGAGAGTGTACAACAAAGATTCGATGTACTCCAGCTGGTACAACACGTTCATCAGGATAATTACAGAAAAGATCATTATTTCCTCTAACTGTAAGAAAACTAGGAAACAATCCTTCTTCTGCTTCAATATCCCCACAATGAATATACGCATCTGCATCTGGATGCTGCTTAAGAACATATTCCAAAGCTTCATCTCTGCCATGACTATCACTTACTACTACAATCTTCATTTTTACCACCGCTATTATCATACCAAAATTTTCTAACATTTAGAAGTATTTTTTATCTAAAACTGAATTTCATTATAATAAAGAGAATAAACTGATACCGGCTCTTCACCATCTGCTGATAAACCAATACTTACACCATCTATGCGAACATCTATCTTTTCAATACCGGATATAAGGGATAAAGATAATACTAAAGAATTATATACATCTTGTTTGACACTTTGATTCGAAGAGAGTATCTGACTATTTAAATCAATCATTATTGTACCATCCTGAATTTTATAATCTTTTACTTGAATAGACTCCTCAGATAAGGGCTGTTTTAAACTGCTTGATACACAAATATCGGATAATATCTGGTCAATCTTCGTCTTAATATCATCCTGGTCACTTCTATTGACTCTTTTGCTTTTAGGAACCATATACATATTGCCTTGTATCTGTTTCGTATAAAACACTGTTAATGAGTCAGAATCATGCAGAGAAGAAGTAGATGTTTCAAAGTGATTTATGCCTATATCACGTGATAAAACATCAGGAATCGGTGTATTTGCCATTGGCATTTTACTTAATCGCTGATCATTTACATACAGTTCTACCTGTTTAATATCATGAAATTGTGATACACCCCATGTAATTGCCTCTAATACACGCAATTCATTTTCTTTTTTATAGTTTAGAAAAGTATCATCAAAATATAGTGAAACAGTTCCATCCTTTACAGAAGAAGCCTGTAAAATACATTCTTTTTCAAATAATGGCAAAAATCCTTTAATCTCCTGCTTTCCGCTCATATAAGAAAACAACAAAGATATTTTATCTTCAACGTTCAATTCTTCACTGATAGGAACTGATAATGGAACTAATGTCTTTTCCTCATCTATCATATATACCTGTAAATAATTAACTTCTTCAGTTGTTGACACCACAGATACAGTTTCTTCAGCTGGAAAAAAGCGAATCGAAATATAGGAAATCATCGCAATTGCCCCAAATACCACTGCCATCTGTTTTCGAAATTTCAATTTCATATGCTTCACCTCTAATTCAATTTATGAATAAGGCAAAGAAAAAAGAACAGCGAACTGTTCTTATTCCACAAGATTTTGTACATCTACTTCATCTAATACTGCATCTAAATCATGAAGTTTTTTCGCAACTTCCTCACCTACATAGCGTAGTGTAAAAGGCTGATAAGTTTTCCCTGTAGCTTCTTCTTTTTGTTTCGGATAGCGAATGATAAACCCATATTTATAAGCATTATCTTTTAACCAGATTTCCTGATTACGCATTTCTTCCATTAATTTCTCATTTTCTTCTTTATCTACAGTTTCATCATCTTCACTCTGTTCAAATTCTGTTTTAGCTCCTTCCGGCAGTAAACGAACAGTATAACCTAACTGAAACTCACTTTGCCCCGGATAGTCCCAGTATTTCAATACACTATCACCATAAATACTCTGTGCTTCTTCATATAAAGAAACCTGATCTTCATAAGAGATAAATCCTGCTATAACTTTTAGACCACCGTATTTCTTTTGATTAATTTCTTTAGCAGCTGTTAATAACTCCTTCAATGGTTTAACAACACTTTCCTTAATCGTAATATCATTTGAATTAGGCACAATAGAATCATGAGGCAAATCGTTTAAAGACACTAAATCAGATGGAACATATGTATATATCGTTTCCTTGTTTTTAATCACAAGATAAGGATTTGTTGGATCTGCAATCAGTTTTGCATCGTTTACATAATAGTCTTTCTCATCAAAAAAACGAGTCAATACATTATAAGAATAATTTGATAACATTGCTTCTAATTCGTTATATTCTAAATTGCTTCGGTAACGATTTATGAAACTAACAATATATTCCTTGATTGCTTCATCATCATCAATATGTTTTGGTTTCTGTGTCTGATATGCAAGATCATACCAAAGTGTATTTTCCAGTACAAAATCCTTAATTTCTATATAGGGAAGAAATTGTGAAGGTTCAATTTTCTGTGATACCAGATAATTGATATCCTCATTTGTTAGATTATCTAACACCAATTCTCTTTCATCTTCACTCAATTCATATGGATATCTTGCCAGTTCATCATAATGCTGATTCATAATATAAAAACAGCCTGTAAATAGACTTAGTAGTAAAAGGATAAATATGCTTCTTTTAATGAACACACAGATCCCCTCCTTTTATGATACTTATTATACACGAAAAATGTATATAGGAAAAGAAATAATCAAAAGTAAGAAAGCAGAACGTATTATCGCTCTGCCTTATTCTAACGTCAGTTCTTCCAACTTCAACAGTTCCACAACTGCCTGGGCTCTTCCTTTTACACCAAGCTTCAACATCACATTCGATATATGATTTCGAACTGTTTTATCGGAAATATTCATTTGTTTCGCTATTTCTTTTGTACTGTAATTATCGATAAGAAGTTCAAATACTTCTTTTTCTCGATTTGTCAATATTTTTTGCGTAGCACTTACCCCCTAACATTTCCTACCTACCTTATCTTATGCATCCTCCTGGTTTTGGTCTGTGTTATGTAAGATATTGTAGATATTTTGTGCTACCTTCATTGGTACGACAGTTGCGATTTCTTCTACATCTGCTTCTTTTAATCGTTTTAATGATTTAAAATGTTTCCAAATTTCTTTTTTACGAACTTCCCCTATACCTTCAACTTCATCTAAGATTGATTTTGTCATAGCTTTGCCACGTAGTTTTCGATGATAACTGATCGCAAAACGATGGACTTCATCCTGCATTTGTGTCAGTAAAAAGAATAAAGAACTATCTCTTGGTACTGGCAATATATTGCCGTTCACATCCATCAGATTGCTGGTACGATGATGATCATCTTTTACTAATCCGCATATAGTCAAAGGAACATCCAGAGCATTAATTATTTCTTTAGCAGCTTCAATTTGCTGATACCCACCATCGACAATTAATAAATCCGGAAATTTTGCTCCTTCTTTTAATAAACGAAAATACCGCCGATAGACAACTTCTTTCATAGAATCCAAATCACTTACGTATTCCCCTAGTTTAAAGGTACGATAATCTTTTTTACTAGGCTCTCCATCTTTATATACAACCATACCACTTACATTATATGCACCTGATATATGAGAGTTATCAAATATTTCAATACGATGAATTTCTTTCTGCAGTAAATTACACAGCTGCTGCATTCCTTCTTCTCTTCGGCTTTCTTTACGCTCCACAAGTTCAAATTTCTGTTCGTGTGCATTTTTCGCATTCGCAAGCACCATCTCAACTAATTTTAGTTTATCTCCTCTTAGTGGCTGAATGATTTTAGTATCAAGAATTTCACTAAGATGAGATATATCATATTCTTTTGGAATCAATAGCTCTTGAGGCAGAGGATTATGAGCATAGTATTGCAGTAAGAAAGAGACAAAAGCATCTTCTGCATTCTCATATAGAGGTTCAATAGATAATGTTCTTTCTAACAGTTTACCTCCACGCAGAAAGAAGCCTTGTATTGAAATATAACCCTTATCTATATAATAACCAAACACATCACGATCTTTACGATCTTTAAAATCAATCTGCTGTTTTGCGGTAACATGTTCAATCGCATGAATCAGATCTAATTTTTCTTTCGCTTTTTCAAAAGCCAGATCTTCACTTGCCTGCTGCATTTCTTTCTTCAGCTGATCAATGGTATCTTTCACATCACCACGCATAAACTTCTGAATGCTGGTAACCATATCCGTATAAACTTTTTCATCAATATCATTAACACAAGGCGCTAAGCATTGCCCCATGTGATAATACAAGCATTCTTTTTTTGGTAATCTGCGACATTTACGTAAAGGATAAATTCGATTTAACAGTTTTGCTGTTTCCCATGCCGCACCTGAATCTGGAAAGGGGCCAAAATAATAAGCTTTTTTATCCTTCGTATTACGCACTACCTTTAACACAGGTGCTTTCTCTTTTGATAGCTTTAAATATGGATAGGTTTTATCATCCATAAACATGATATTGTAAGGCGGTGTATGTTTTTTAATTAGATTGATTTCTAGTAATAATGCCTCTTTTTCGCTTGAGGTTACGATATACTCAAAATCATCAATATTACTTACCAATCGAGTAGTCTTAAAATCATGAGCCCCGACAAAATATTGTCGTACTCGATTCTTTAAGACTTTTGCTTTTCCTACATATATAATGTCTCCATTTTTATTTTTCATCAAATAACAGCCAGGTAAAGCTGGTAGTATTTTCAGCTTATCCTCTATTTTTGCCATATTTGCCATAATACTACTTTCCTTTCTGTTTTAGCGTCACAATGGTTGCGCCAAGTCCTCCTTCGCCTTGTCCTCCCATATGAAAGCTTTCTACCCTAGGATTCTTCTTCAAATAATCATGAACTCCTTTTCGCAATGCTCCAGTACCCATACCATGAATAATACGCACATTATTTGCTTTTGCCAATACTGCATTATCTAAGTACTTATCAATAATTGCAATTGCCTCCGCAACACGATAACCAATGACATTACATTCCATTGAAAAGGAACGAATACTGCTTTTTCCATAACTCTTTTTCTTTGTTTTCTGCACTTGTTTCTGTGCATGCTCAATATCCTTAGTTGTTGTATTCATTTTCATACCATTGGTTAGAACACAAACCTTATCCTTATTTATAGAAATAATTTCACCATAATAATTCAATTTACGGATTTTCACATAGTCATGTAATGCAAATGTCTGTTGTTGTTCCTCTTCTACAGCTAAATCTTCTGTTTCTGACAACCTATTCATTTTTGTCTGTAAGGCTGTGATTTCATGAGGTTTCGCATCACTTCTCATTTGTTTTAGCTCATCAATAATACTCTGCGCTTCTTCCTGTGCAGTTTCAAGCTGTATTTTTGCTTCTTCTTTTACTTTCTCTAATATACGTTCACGATCTTTTTCTAGTTTTTGTTTTTCTTTTTCTAATGTTTCCTGCAACTGTTTAACATCCTGTAAACGCAATTCTAACTGTTGTTTCTGTTCATAGACTTCCATTAAGCTCTGTTCAAGCTTTTCCATTGTAATTTCAGAATCGCTGCGAGACGCTTCCTTACGTTCTTTGGCATGGGCAATTATACTTTCTTTTAAGCCATAACGACGCGCAATTTCAAAAGCATTTGATTGTCCACTGATTCCTTCTATATAACGATATGTTGGCTTCATCTGTTCCATATCAAATTCAACACTAGACAATAGAATATCTTCATTATCTGCCCCATAGCTTTTCAAGGCAGAGTAATGCGTTGTTGCGACCACCATCGCGCCCATTTTACGTAAATAATCTAATATCGCGACCGCAAGGGGTTCTCCCTCTTTGGGATCCGTACCACTGCCTAACTCATCTAATAAGACTAAAGAACGCTGATCTGCCTGACGACATATTTCTGCCATTTTAGAAATATGAGAAGAAAATGTAGACAGTGATTCCTGTATTGATTGTTCATCTCCAATATCCACATAAATCGCATCATACATTGGAATAATAGCTTCTTCAGCACTTACCGCCATTCCGCACATTGTCATTGCGACAAATAGACCAATTGTTTTTAAAGTCACAGTTTTACCGCCAGTATTACTTCCTGTAATCAATAAACTATGATGTGGTTCCTTGATTTCATATGTATTTGCGACTACCTTTTTTGGATCAATCAAAGGATGTCGTGCCTGTTTCAGATACAAATGATCTTTTTCTGTTGCTAGCTGTGCCACACAGCCATCTGTTTCTTTTGCCCATAATGCCCTGGCAAAGATACTATCTAATATACCTAATGTTTCCATATTCGCCAAAAGCTCATAGCCATTTGCCTTAACACTTTGACTCAATTCAAATAAGATTTTCGCAATTTCTTCCTGTTCTCTGCTCTTTAAGGTTTGTAGATGGTTATTTAAAATCAATAAACTTCGCGGTTCTACATAAGCTGTCTGCCCTGATGCACTTTCTCCATGTATAAACCCATCAATACTATTCTTTTCCGCAATCTTCACAAGTACACAAATACGATCATTTCGCACTGTTGTAATCGTATCCATTAATTTACTGGCATTACGTGAAATAAAACGCTGTACTTCCGTGCTGATTTCTCCATTGCAAGCAAGAATAGATTTTCGGATAGACTTTAATTCTGCACTAGCATGATCCAATACTTCACAATCCATAGATATACAACGTTCTATTTCAGAAGCTAAACGTACATGTTCAGAAAAAGAATCTGTCAGATCCTTAATATGAACCGTTTTGATTTCACTTGCTTTCATATAATTCTGAATATGTTCCACCCCTCGAATTGCATTCGTAATATCACGCAGCTCCTGAGGTGTTAAAGTCATATCTTTTAGTGATGCCTCTACACTTTCATTAATATCATGAATACCTCCAAAAGGCATATTCCCATAGCGTACAGCTAAATCAAAAGCCTCTTTAACTCTATTTAATTCACGCGTTACCCATAACGAATCAAAACATGGCATACTTTGTCGAATTCGCTGTTTTCCCAGGGAAAAGGATGCATGTTTTGCAACCTGCTCTTTTACCTTATCTAACTCTAATGATTCATAATGATCTCTCATAAACTACCTCTTTTCTATCTAGCTGATTTCATCAAATGTTTCTAAATACTTTTGCATATCTATAGCTAAATCCTTACTTGGCTTTATAATACTTTCTATCATCTTTTCCTTCTGAACAAAATTAATATATTCTTCTAAAACTACCTCTAAAATAGCATATCTAGGCATTTTTATGCTGTCTGATGAACTCATTACTGAATAGGTATAATCTAAATATCCATAGGAATAATAGAAAATCCTAGAAAACTTTATCTTTAATTCTGCTAGATATGTCATTGAATGTGACATAGGTTTTCTGTATATAACCTTGATTTAGTTGTTATTTATAAACAAATCTTCACAATATCTTCCTTCATTTTATCCTCTCAGTTTCACCGCAATTCCGATATAATACTATCAATATCTTTCTGCTGTATATTTTGGCGTATTAGCCATTCCTGTAAATCCTTCAGCTGGGAATCTGTTAAGGCAGTTCCTTTTTCTTGTGTCATTGTGCCAAGTTCCATAAGACTTTCTTCTGTATACCAGCTGATTGTTTCTAGAAAAGGTTCTGTATACTTCAGAAAAGATGACTGGGCAATCTGATTTCCTTCTTCCCAAAATGGAAACTGAAAAATCAATGAGATTAAAACAAATATTAAAATAGCCTGTATACCACCTAAAAAAGCTCCAAATATCCGATTTACAAATGAAACAACCGGAACATGATTCAACAACTTTCCAAAAGGTTTTAGAAATAAAACCAGAATAAGCAATAATACAAAGATTATCACAAACAAGAAAAGATGATTTAATTGATTATATAAAATACCCTCCAATGGTGTACCCTGTAAAGGCAAATAATTCTCAGGGTATAAGGAAATCCACTTAGCAATATAGCCTGAAGCATGCCAAGCTAGAAAGCCGCAAACAAAAAAGCCAAATATATTTAACAGTTTTGAGACAAAACCAGTATGATATCCACTTAAAATAAAACTAACCAGCATTACGATCATCACAAGATTTACTATCCAAACCACTGACAAAACGAACACCACCTTTCATTGTTTTTTTATTTTATCATGAACCGGAAAAAAAATGAACGCTAAAACATAATTCTCAGCACATTCCTATATCCTGTTATGTTATTTTATGTTAAAATAAATTAGTTATGTGACAAAGAGGAGGAACAAATATGGGTACCTGTACTTTTCAATCAGACCGTACAACTTTACTGGCAATCAGAAAAAAACTAACACACGCAGAACAGCGAAAAACACCGCCATATGCCTTATACCAGGTTAAAACATCAGATTGTGTAATCACTGCTTATGAGTCTGGTAAAATTGTCCTGCAAGGAAATGGAGCCGAAGATCTTGCCGCATTATTATTCCCCCAAAGTAAAAAACCTGCTGTAACAGCTAATAAAACAGGTATCTATCCTCAGGCTGGAAGTGATGAAGTAGGTACCGGTGATTATTTTGGACCTGTAACAGTTTGTGCTGCCTATGTAGGCAGTGATGACATCGATTTTCTTCGCTCTTTAGGTATTCAGGATTCAAAAGCTATTCAGGATGAAACGATACGTAAAATTGCGCCGGAACTAATCAAACGACTTCCCCACAGTTTATTAATTCTTGATAATGCCACCTATAATCGAATACATTCAACAAACAACATGGTCGCAATCAAAGCTCGAATGCACAATCAGGCTTATGTCCATTTAAAAAATAAACTTGGTGAGCTTCCTGCATTTTGTATCGTCGATCAATTCGTACAAAAAAGCTCTTATTATCGTTATCTGCAAAATGAGCAAGCAGTCATACCTAATCTGCACTTTGAAACAAAGGCTGAAAATAAATACCTCAGTGTAGCAGCAGCATCTGTCATTGCTCGTTATGCATTTCTTCAATCATTTGATGCCATGTGCAAAGCCTATGATTTTCCATTTGTAAAGGGAGCAGGTTCAAAAGTAGATGAAACTATACGTCAGTTTGTTTCCCTTCATGGAAAAGATGCACTCAGAAATGTTGCGAAGCTTCATTTCGCAAACACTAAAAAAGCTCTATACTAACAAAAGAATCCAGATAAAACTGGATTTTTTTCTTTAGATTTACATTTATATATTATTGTTTGCTTTACGAGATACCTGCAAATCAATCGCATATGGAAGCTGTACAAGCTCTACTCCAGCAGCATGTAACATACGTTTACTCGCGATTGTTCCTTCTGTATGTGCATATTTATCAGATTCATAAACTATACGACTGATCCCGCTTTGAATGATAGCCTTGGCACATTCATTACATGGAAATAGTGAAACATAAATACTGCAGCCTTTTAAATCATGTTTACTGTTTAAAATAGCATTCAGCTCTGCATGTACAACATATGGATATTTTGTTTCACCAAATTCACCCTCACGATCCCATGGGAAATCATCATCACTGCAACCATTTGGAAAACCATTGTATCCAATACTTACAACACGATGGTCATTACTTACAATTACAGCTCCCACCTGAGTTGATGGATCCTTACTTCGTTTTGCGCTCAAATGAGCTAACCCCATAAAGTATTCATCCCATGTCAATACATCTTCTCTTTTCATAATACCCTCCTATTCCTCATATTGTTTCATAAAACACTTTTCTAAATAATCCCCATATGCCTGTAATGGGGTATTTTCATAAATTTTGATAATCTGCTGATCTGTCTGCTTATCCAACGGTTCTACTCTATTTACCCGAAATCCTAAAAATACCAGTACACACCCTAATAATATAGAAGCAATCTTCGTATGTTTATACAGAGCATTTTTACTTTTTGAACCATGAATCCACATACCTGCTAAAATTCCAACAAGCATTCCCATAAGTGCATTCACAAGATTAATTTCCGGCAATAACATTCCTAATATTAAAACACCTAATGCCTGATAAAGAGGAATACGTAATATTGGATGACGGTAAGAACCCGTTAACATCATAATGGTCGCAAAGGTTGTGACAACACCAAATATACCGGTACCAATTCCCATACTAACACCATTTGGCTGAGCAATCAATGTTGCTAGATTTCCCAATATAATACTCAATAAGAAAATAAACACAAAGTTTTTTCTTCCAAGTCTATTTTCGCATAATTTCCCAGCTAAATAAAGAACATACATATCCATTATGAAGTGGAAAATATTCATATGTACAAAACCAGCTGTAAACAGTCTCCAGTATTCGTGAGCTGCAACTACATTCATTTTATAATATGCACCACTAGCAATCCAGGCACTTATCTCACTTTCTAATAAAAAAGTAAGCGCAGAAGTAACAAGCATCCATAAGAAACAAACAACACCAATAGCTATCGTTGCCTTAGGAAGACTTTTCTTCTTTAATAAACGAATAAAAGCCTTTTGCTGTTTTCGTTCAGCTTCCTCAATCTGCCTCATTAATTTCGCAATTTCTTCCTGAGGCTGATTGACAGGATGTAAGACATGTTCTATTCCTTGAAAACATGAACAAATCTGTGAATCACTGATGGAGTGTTCGTTCACCACAACCTGTAACAGATAAGGATTTTCCGTTGGTACTGCTTCTTTATTGGTATTTAACACCAGCATTTTCCCTTCCCGATGGATCATCGTTAATAAGATTCGATGAATATTACGGACATAATTGATATCCTCTTCTGACATTTTTCCTTTATCTATTGAAATACGAATAACAGGATATAAAGCATGTTTTTCATTCACTAGCCACAAATCATTTTTCTGATGCTGGACACGTACTAAATGATAATGCTGTGTCACAACCAGGAAATGAAGCAGCTGATAAGCATACAAATCATATTCATGAATTTGCATCTTATTACCTCGATTCTTCTCTTAATTCTTCAAGAATATCCGCAAACTGCTTTGGTAATTCCGCTTCAACTGTCACTTTCTCGTGAGTTCTAGGGTGTTCAAAAGTCAATTGATGAGCATGAAGCAGCTGACCATTTGTTTTCATTGTCTTGCGATATCCATACTTTTCATCACCTACAACCGGGTGACCAATATATTGCATATGTACACGAATCTGATGTGTTCTACCTGTTTCCAGACGACATTCAACCAATGTATAATTCTGAAAACGTTCAATTACTTTAAAATGTGTTCTCGCATCTTTTGAATTTGTTGCGGTAACCGCCATTTTCTGACGATCATTCACATCACGTCCAATTGGCGCATCAATAGTTCCAAAATCATGTGTAATCACACCATGAACCAAAGCATAGTATAGACGATTAACAGTTTTGCTTTGTAGCTGTGTAGATAAAGAAGCATGAGCCATATCATTTTTAGCCACAATCAAAAGTCCGGTCGTATCTTTATCAATACGATGTACGATACCTGGGCGTAACACACCATTAATACCGGATAAGTCCTTACAATGATACAATAACCCATTAACTAATGTTCCCGTCTGATTTCCTGCAGCTGGGTGCACTACCATATTCTTTGGCTTATTAATCACAATTACATCTTCATCTTCATATCGAATATCCAAATCCATTTTTTCTGGTTTGGCCTCCAATTCTATTTCATCATCAAAAGATGCTGTTATCTGATCATTAGCTTTTACTTTATAATTTGCTTTACATATTTTCCCATTCACAAGCACACAATTATCCTGAATCAATGTCTGAATACGACTTCTAGAAAGATCTTCTTCCTGTTCACTCAGATATTTATCAATACGGACACCTGCATCCTGTTCATCAACGATACAACTTATTTCGCGCATTTCTTAAATCCTCCATAATATTCCAGCAACATGGACAACACAATACATCCAACACCAACACATAATGAAATATCCGCTACATTAAACACAGGGAAATCATACCCTAAAATAATAAAATCAAGAAAATCACGAACATACTGCAAAAACAGACGATCTACAAAGTTACCTAAAGCACCTGCTATCATCAGCACTACACCTATTCGTGAAAGCCAATCCTGCTTATCTAATGTACGATAAAAATATACCATTCCAATAAGGAAAATAATCGTTATGATATAGAAAAATATCATTTTTCCTTCTAGCATACTCCAGGCAGCACCTGTATTATGTACATAAGTAAGACTAAAAAAACCTGGAATAATTTCAATACTTTCATTTAAATCTATCGTGGACTGAATGCCCCACTTAGTAAGCTGATCTAATAAAAGTACAGCTACTAGTAATACTACATGTTTTAGTTTCATTGGTTTTTCACCTATCCTTACAATTTATTATGTTCATGTAAACACAACACAGACCATTATAACAAAACCATGGTGTATTTTCAAATACAGAACATGCAAACATTTACATTTATATCAATACAAAAAAATCGCCATTAGCGATTTTTTATACTCACTTTTTACTAGAATCATAAGTATTAGGAAAGTTTATAATATAAGGAGGATGAACTTGACACGTTCATACAAAGATTCTTCATAAAAAGCATTAGATTCAAATAAATCTGTTAAAAGTATAACACACTATTTTCATACTTTCAACATTATTTTCAATATTTTTATCATAATTTATGAAAATATTTTCATAACTCTATTAACTGATTGATCTTCTCCCATCCTTCTTCATCTAATCCAAAATTCTTATCTACCGTTACATACGTATATCCATCCACAATTAATATAGATTCATCACCTTCATATATCCATTTTCCATTCTGCTTTGTTCCTTCTTTGATTCCAGGACACATGATTTGTTTATACTCTTCCTTTTCATATTGATCCTTAACCCAATCAGAAAGTATTCCATCTTGTATCTTATATCGTTCAATATAGACATAATTATCATCAGGATAAGAAATATTAATTGATATGTTTTGACATAAAAATGACCTTACTTCATAAACTTCAATCTTCTCTTGATCTTCTTCAAATACTTTTGATAAGTCTTTATCTAAATCCACCATATCATTTTCTACATTATTTAAAGTGGGTACCATAATCTGTGACCCAGCAAAATATAACACTCCGATAATAGCTACTATGGATATCCAAAAGATATATTTTCCTTTTTTACACATAAAACAATTTTTCCTACTAATATAATAGATACCAAAAGCTAAGATGAATATGATGCTTAATATAATAAAAAAATAAAGAGATATCATAAAACTTAACAAAAATATAATTACCCCAAGGAATACTGTAAAAAATATAGAAGTACATACGATTATTCCTTTTGATGCGATTGGTTTTCTTCTGCAAAACCAGTATAGAAAACTTACATATTCAATTGATAACATTGCTCCAAGAATCAGGAATAGCACTAAAACCATCATTGTAAAATTATCACAATATAACTCACTTTTCATTATAGTATAAGCCCTAAAAACATTCATTACACTAAGTATAAACAAAGCTAAGTGAAGCATTAAACTCTTTATTGAACTTTTTAATAGAATTTTTTGGTCTTCTTTATTATTCTCACGCAACGTTACATTTTCATGATCTGTTCGATAAATCTGCAACGCCCCATTAGAGCCAACATATTCATATCCATATTCTTCTATAAAACTGCGATATCTTTTCGCTTTTTCTGTTTCCGTTTCTGGCGCAATCATAGAAAAGTCTTTTGTATAATCCACAATATAATAATTTCTATCTTCTGTTTTTTCAAAAGTCAACCAACAAGAATTATTTCCAAATATAGATACTAATTTCCAGCCTTTTTTAGCCATATGGTTTAAATACATTTGAAATCCTAGATATTGAAATGGATATACAAACAGCCAGCGATATGTCCTTCTTTTTTTCATCATTCTCACTTCCTTCTAAGATATAGGATTTATTGTGTAATCATAATTCTATTAGCTGATTAATTTTCTTCCATCCAGCATCATCCAATATAAAGTTCTTATCTACTGCAATATATGTATATTCATCCACAATCAATATAGATTCATCACCTTCATATATCCATTTTCCATTCTGCTTTGTTCCCTCTTTGATTCCAGGACACATGATTTGTTTATACTCCTCTTTTTCATATTGATTCTTTATCCAGTCTTTTAAGATACCATCCTGTATCTTATATCGGTCAATATAGACATAATTATCATCAGGATAAGTGATACTGATTGATAAATTATTGCTTAAAATAGAATTTCGCTCATACGTTGTTAGTTCTAATTTCGTATCATTTGCTTCATTGAAGATTTTATTTATCTCTTCTGTCTTATCGCTCATATCCGCATTAGGTTCTGGGATAGAAAGAAATGATAACCTTGTAGTAATGTTTAAGAAGAGTAAAATCAAAACAATCATACTAATGTAAACAAGATATTTTCCATTTGCTCGATGAATATATCGCATAAGAGAGTATAGACAAACTACGAAAATCACACTGATTCCTATATACAACACTAAATAGAATGAAGTCATAAAACCCAATAATATGATAATGGTGATCAATAGAATAAATGAGCGGAAATATGATGATATCAACATCCAACTTGATGATTGTAGTGGTTTTCTTCTACAATACCAATATAAAAATGGAATGATTTCAGAAAAGATTAATGTTAGGCAGAACAATCCAATAAATACTTGTCCAAAGATTGACACATTACTTGTATATAAAGAATTTTTCCCATTTCGATATAAAATAATGAAATTAAACATAAAGCTAAAAATCAATAACAAATTAAACCCGAAACTTTTCCATACACTTTTCTGTAGAATTTTCATATCCTCTTCGTTATTTTCACGTAATACCACTTGATCAGAATTTGTACGATAAATCTGCAATGCTCCATTAGAACCAACATATTCATATCCAAACTCTTCTATAAATCCGCGATATCTTTTAGCTTTTTCCGTTTCAGTTTCTGGGGTAAGTGCTGAATAATCCTTTGTGTAATCTACAATATAATATTCGGTATCAGTATCTTCATTTTTCTCGAAGGTAAGCCTACAGGAAGAACTTCCAAAAACAGAAACAAGCTTCCATCCTTTTTTTTCCATTTGATTTAAATACTTCTGTAACGCGAGATACTGATATGGTTCAACATTTATCCATCGTTTGATTCTTCTCTTTTTCATTGCCTTCACTCCTTATTCTTCAAAATATAAGCTCGCCCCTCTTCTAACATGAGCTGTATCCTAGCATATTCTTCTTCCAGCATCTCCCTTCCTTTTTCTGTTATGTAATAATAACGTTTTCTCCCATTTACAGCTACTTCTCTGATAAGATTTTCTTGTTCAAACTTTGATAGCATCGTGTAAAGTGTTCCAGGAACTAAATGTACTCTTCCTTTCGTCAGTGTTAGCACAAATTCTGTTATCTCCATCCCACATCGTGGTTCTAATAAAGCAATCAATGTATAATACATCGGTTCTGTTAATGTTTCTAATTGTTTTTTTGGCATAGTTATCTTAATATCGTTTAACGATATTACCTCCATCTTTATTGTATTATCGTTTAACGATATTGTCAACAGGATTAAAAAAACTATGCAGTATTTACTACATAGCTTATTCATATATGATTTTTATATTGTCATATGTTTTTGATGATGAAACTATTTTAACCTGATTTATTGCTTCGTTCGTATATACTCTTTTATCCTTTAAACCATCTAGAAATATATCTATCTGTTCAAGTGCATGCTGATTTTCTCTTTGGATATAAATATTCTTTCCATCAAGATCAACTTCTACAGTGGATGTATAATATATTTTTATTTCATCATCTAAGGACTCATCAAAATCCCATGTGTAATCAGGATAATCTTTGAATATAATAGTATCTATATTCTTTACAGAATATGTTTTCTGCTGAGTATCGGAAAGTACAGATAAATCATCAATAACCTTAAATCCTTTCACCTCAAACAAAAGCATCGTACCGCCAATTGCCATCATCGTAACACCAAGGATCAAAGAAATCAAAAACTTTTTCATTTTCCTTTACCCCCTTCTCCACAATACGCGATGCAATAATGATAAGCACCCTGAAATAACAATCAATCCGCCAATCGTCATAAAATATGCACCGATTAATGTAACTCCTTCAAAACTGAATACAATCATTACGCCTAGCACACAACAAAGACCTACAATGACCATTACACATGGAATCATAAGGATGAAAAACAATAAATGACTAATTAATGTGATAATTTTATTTCCTTGTGACTGTTCCTTTTTCTTAGGTTCTTCTTCCCATTTGATCTCTTCTTCATCATTTGTTTGAGCTGTATCTTCTTTATTGGAAAAGGAATGTACGGTTTCTTTTGCTTTTTCAAAATCAAAGCTTTCTTTAAAATCCTCAAATACAGTTCCTTGTTCATTATTTTTATGTACTTTACGATATCGAGATAATCTTTTAGAACATAAATTAATAAGCACAACAACAAAAATGACCACAAAGGCTAAACCAATGATAAAACGCCATACCATAGCTAACAAAGAACCGATACCATATCCTCCAACAGAATGAAGCAGACTGCTTCCTATTGATGAAATTATACGGAATGGTATATGTAAAAGTGATAATAGGATTAGAATTACTAAGATTTCAAATACCAGTCTTACAACATCATCTACATCTAAAGAAGTTAAAGATCCTAAGAATCTTTGAAAACTTTCAAATAAGGAATCTAAAACTTTATTCAGTTTAGCATCAAAAGATTGATTCACACGCTGTGTATTGATTTTATAGGCATCTAAGATTTCTTCTACCAGCTCATCAATATCACCAAAATCCTGAATAACTTCTTCTTCAGTTTTACCTTCCTGCATCTTCATTTCAATATGTGTTCGGTACTCATCGATAATATCTTTACGTTCCTTCTCATTGATTACATCTAGTTTTCTTTCTAATACACGCAAGAATTCCTCTTTACTCATATATGTCAGCCTCCTTTATAAAGCGAGATACATTCTCATGGAATTCATTCCATTCCTTTAGAAGCTCTCTTGTTTTTATCTTCCCATTTTCGCTTATACGATAATACTTTCTAGGTGGACCTTCTTTTGACTCACTCAGATAGGTTTCAAAATAATGTTCATTTGTCAATCGTTTTAATAATGGATAGATTGTCCCTTCATTGACATCGATGATTTTCCCAACTTCTGATACTAATTCATATCCATACATATCTCTTTTGTATACCGACAATAAGACAATTAATTCTAATACCCCTTTCTTAAACTGTGTGTTCATATTATCACTCCTACTATTATAGTATATACAGTACCTTGCATTGTCAAGTACTAAATGTTATATAATAGTAAAAAAACGGCATTGCCGTTAATTTTGATTTGTACTGCCAAATCCGCCATTTCTTATTTCTGTAGTATCATCATCTTCACAGATACCAAAAGGCAAAAATATACCTTGAGCTATTCCTTGTAACACTGGTATATCTACTGTTTTATTTTCTACTGTATCATTGGTCATTTTAATGAAGATATGTCCTTCATTATCACTAGAATAATAATCACTATCTATAATACCAACTGTATTATTCATCTGTAAACGATATTTAAATCCTAAGGATGAACGAGGAAATAACTGTAATACCCAGCCTTCCTGTATATATACTCGAATTCCCGTAGGAATTTTAATCGTTTCTTTAGGAGATAAACGAATAGCTATTGGGGTAAAGAAATCGTAGCCAGCAGAGCCAGTAGTTGCTCGTTTGGGCAATTTTATCTTTTCATAAATCTCTTGTATATCAGTAAGTGAAGTATTAGGAAAAGTATCAAACCAGTCTTGTTTAAATTGTGAATAGCTTACTTTTTCAAATCTAGCAACTTTTTTCATATATTTCTCCTTTAAAAAAAAAGGCAATATGCCTATTTTATCGTTTCTGCATATTCTAGTAAAGCTGATGCAATCTGATCTGGACAAGAAGTTGATTTTACACCGCAGCGAACACCCTTAAATGCATCAACTACCTCATCAATCGTTTTATCTTTGATAATTCTTGAGATACCTAATAGATTTCCAGGACATCCTCCAACAATCGTTACACTGCGAACTACATCCTTATCCATCTCAAAACGCATTTCTCTTGAACATACTCCTTTTGGTTTATATACAAATGTCTCCAAGTTTACTCCTCCTTCATGAATTTCTTATAAAGGTTAAAATCGTTTAATTACTGCCTTGGCGATATGTGCAATGAATAATCCTGTAGGAATACCTAAAAGAATTAAGATTGGTAAAACTGCCTGCATAAAAAACTGCTGATATATAATAGTCACAACAATGACCTGTCCTATAGAATGGAAGACACTTCCTGCTACACTTACACCATAAATACTCATCGGCGATTTTTTAGCAATAATACAGGCTATACTTGATAAAATTACTCCTACAAAAGATAACCAGAATCCAGTACCAAATAAGATTCCTCTTAATAAAGATGCCAGTAATACACGCATCAAGTTAACTGATAGCATGACTTTCGCATCAAAGATATACAAGGCAACTAACCCCACGATGTTAGCCAATCCAAGTTTAAAGCCAGGTACAGGCACAGGTACAGGTACAGGTATCATGGACTCTACCATATGAAAAAGAATACTAATGGCAATCAGCATGGTGATCGTTGTCATTTTTTTAGTCTTGCTCATCATTGAATCACCGTATCCACATCATCACTAGCTTCATCGTTTGTTTCGATTTGGACAATAATATTGTTTGGCAGACAGACAATTGGACGATTTGCATCTTCTACCCAGCCTTGAATCGAACATAAATGATATGGACTATTCTCCTTTTCTACTCGAACTTTTTCATCTTTAACTTCAATCTGAACTTCACCTAATGTTCCTTGTACAGTATAAACATCATCATTCTTTAAATCCTCACGAAGAATTTCCTGATCTTTAAAACTGACAACAACTTCTTTTTCTTTACCTGCATTCACATATCCAGCCCATACAAGAGGGATATAGAACAAAATAGCACAAATCATTACTAAACCTATAAATATTTTATCTGCTTTATTCATAATTCCTCCATTATGTGTATATTATACCTAACTCTGAAAGGATTGCAAACATTTTACGAAAGAAAAAACTGTATCATCTGACACAGTTTCCCTATTTAGCATTTTGCTGAGCCAATTCAATAGCCTTAATATAATTATCTACTCGAATCGTACATCCTGTTCTTACATCTGCATTCTCTGCTTTTCCATCACTGCCAACTTTAATGGCATCAATTCCATTTTTAGCAATATATTTTTCCAAATAAGCAATTTGTTCGCTCCATTCCTTATGAATCGCACTTGCCTGTTTCATTCCATAATCTTCCCCTAATTCCTTCTTCGTCTTGTCTTTTCCTTTTGCTGTTTCATCAATGGATACCTCTACTAGATTATCATTTTTTAATTTTACTTTTGCAGTTGCAACTTCATCATTTTCATTGGTATAGCTTCCTGTTCCTTCTTTTTCTACAGAATTTCCGCTACAGCCAAATAGTAATAAAGCACTTATCATAAACATTATCAGTTTTCGCATGTCAGACTTCCTTTCTTTATATCTTAATATGGCTAAATTTAAAGAAAGTATACAAAAAAACGATGTGAACATGAACACATCGTTTTAGAGTTAATAAGCTTATTTAGCTGCTTCTTTTGCAGCGTTAGCAGCATTCATCAAGTTTGTTAAGTTGATTGTACATCCTGCTTTTACATCATCACCAGCTGGATATCCAGCATCATCTAATTTAACAGCGTCTAATCCATTTTCTTCAATATAGTTTTCAAGGAATTCAACCTGTTCGTACCATTCTTTCTGGATTGAGCTTGCTGCTTTCATATTGTATTCTTCTTTTAATTCTTTTTTAGATTTACCTTCTTTAGTTTCATCTAATGTGATTTCTACAACATCATCACCTTTTACTTTGATATCAGCAGTTGCATAGTCACCGTTGTTGTCTTTTGCTGTTTCACCGTGTCCAGTTTTTTCTGGTTCTGAGCTGCTTCCACATGCTGCTAATAATAATGCAGTCGCAAGTAATGCTGTAATTTTTTTCATTTTCATTTCTCCTCCATGCTGATTCATCAGCAACTATAAAATTTTCCTTTGCCCTGTTTTAACAGGTAATCAATATACTAACAGATACCTTAATAATCGTCAACTATTTTGATTATTATTTCACAAGTTTTTGCTCAACATTTCACAAGCAGATAAGATAATTCCCATTTTCTAGAAATACTGAATTGCCTGAATTGCTTTTTTCCATCCTTCTAAATTACGTTCTCTATCCTCCTTCCTCATTTTTGGATAAAATTGTTCTTCAATCAAAAATTGTTTTTTTATGTCATCCTTTGATTTCCAGTAGCCTAATGCCAGCCCTGCAAGATATGCAGCTCCTAATGCCGTTGTTTCACTAATTTTTGATCGAATTACACAAGTATCTGTGATATCACTTTGAAATTGTAATAAGTAATTATTTCTGCTTGCTCCACCATCTACCTGCATCTGTGTTATTTCCAAGCCGCTATCCTGTTTCATTGCCTGTAACACATCATTAGTCTGATAAGCAAGCGATTCTATTGTTGCACGAATAATATGCTCTTGTGTTGTTCCTCTTGTTAATCCAAACATTCCTCCTTTTACTGATGGTTTCCAATAAGGAGCACCTAGACCTGTAAAGCTTGGAATAACATATACGCCATCACTATTTTCCACCTGTAGTGCGCGCTGCTCACTTTCTGCACTTGTCTGAAGGATACGAAGACCATCTCTTAACCATTGAATTGCAGCCCCCGCAACAAATACACTGCCTTCTAAAACATAATCAACTTCATCTTTAATTCGCCAGCCTACACAACTGATTAGTCCATTTTTAGATTGTATTCGCTGATTTTTAGTATTCATCAATAAGAAACAACCTGTTCCATATGTATTCTTTACATTTCCCGCCTCAAAGCATGTTTGTCCAAATAAAGCTGCCTGCTGATCCCCCACTAAAGAAGCAATAGGAATCGGGTGGTCAAATAAACCAGTTACCACACCATAAATTTCACTCGTGTCTCTTATCTCTGGAAGCATACATCGAGGAATATTCCATAGGGCAAGAAGTTCTTCATCATAATCTAATGTACTTATATTCATAAGCATCGTTCTGGAAGCATTCGATACATCTGTCATATGCTTTCTACCTTGTGTCAGCTTCCATAAAAGCCATGTATCCATTGTCCCAAATAATAATTCCTGCTTATCCGCTTTCTCTTGTGCTCCTTCAACATGATCCAATATCCATCGAATCTTACTTGCGGAAAAATAGGGGTCAAGAAGCAAACCGGTTTTATCTCTAACCATATCTTCCACACCCTGCTCCTTTAGATTCTGACAATATGCATCACTTTGTCGAGACTGCCAGACAATCGCCGGATAAATTGGCTGTCCGCTTTTTTTATCCCATACAACAGTAGTCTCTCTTTGATTCGTAATTCCAATACCGGCAATTTCACAATCTGCAATTCCTGTCTTTGCCATGACTTCAAACATAACACCTACTGTACTAGCCCAGATTTCATTCGCATCCTGCTCAACCCAGCCCGGTTCAGGATAATCATTCTTTAATTCTTTTTGTGCCATTCCAATAATATTGCTGTGTTTATCAAAAATAATTGCTCTTGTACTTGTTGTACCCTGATCAATTGCCATTATGTACGTTGACATATTTATCACCTTTTTTTTCTTTATCTTTCTTCTATTATATCATAAATGATAGCGCTTTAAGGATGATTTTTTATATTTTATTTTTTCATAAAAAGCAAAAAAAGAAGGAAATATCCCTTCTTTTCCTGAATATTATTTATTTTTATTTGAAAATGCGTGAATACGATCAATTATATAAGATGAAGTCATAACTGTAATAACAGAAAAAATAATTTTTGATACTGGTATATAGGAAAGTGATAAACCTAACACAACCAAATCAGTAAATAGATAAGCCCTTGATAAACGCCAATGTGTCAAATGAGAAATTGTCAAGGCTAAGGCATCATCACCCCCACTAGATCCTCCTTGTGAGACAATCAGCCCTACTCCAACTCCAACAAAAGCTCCACCCAATATCGCCGCAAGAAAAGGATGCGGAGATAAATCCGGAAACATTAAAGGAAAACACTCCCAGATTTCATAGAACATAGAAACACTAAGAGTAGAAAGTATAGATATTACAATAAACTTTCCGCCTAAATAGCGAAAAGCTAATGCATAACAGGTAATATCTAAAATCGTTGTCAGTAATGATGGTGCTATGTGAAACCAATGTTCCATCAATAACATAAAGCCAATTACGCCACCTTCGGTTATTCCAACCTGCTGGTGAATATTATGAATTCCAAAAGAACAGATTCCTGCTCCCAGAATAATAATTCCTATCTTTTTAAACGTTAAATCATCTATCATATTTTTAATAAAATTCACATAGACCTCCTATACAATCACCAGCCTTTAGGCAGTAAAAAATGCTCTTCCATATATCTAGCAAAACCATCTTCTTCATTACTAAATTCTGTGATATCATCCGCAATAGCTAAGGTATCATTACTTCCATTACACATACATACACCTAAGCCGCTGCATTTCAACATATCATTGTCATTGCTGGTATCTCCAAATGAAACTACATTTTCTAATCCAAAATAATTCATCTTACAATATTCTTCCAATGCATAGGCTTTTGATACATGAATATTCGCAAACTCTAAAAGCGTACTCTGTGTTTTAAATCCCTTATAATATGGAGAAGGATGCTGATTCACATAAGCTTCAATTCCTGCCATATCTTCTTCCTTTACACGAAACATGATTTTCGCATTATCTGTTTCATACATCTGGGATATATCATCTGCCACAATTACTTCTTTTCCGCTTGATTTGGCAGAGTGAATAATCTGTTCATTCATTTTCTCACTTAATAAATAACCATCTTTATATATAAAACAATTTGATTCAAAAGGCTCCATTAAGGTAATAACTTCTTTTAGCCATTCTTTTTTCATTTTGAAATAATCATATCTATGCTGGTGAACCTCATCCCATAACTCAGAACCATTCATTCCGATTAAAACATCAAAAGGTTCATCAAATCCCCATAAACCTGCTTTTTTATCTAGCTCATCCAAAGGTCTTCCAGAAGCAATTCCAAAAAGTATTCCATGCTTGCGTAATCGCTGAATTACATTTTTGGTTCTTAGTGTTAGTTCACGATTATTCTTAACTAATGTACCATCAATATCACAAATCACTAAACGAACATCTGTTATCATAGTATGCACCTCACATAGCTATATTATAATACGGTTTCATTACGAAGGTGAAACTTTTATTATCAATTTTGTAAAATTTTATCAGTTTTACGAAGACGGATAAAAAAGAATACAGAAACAAGTGCTGCGACACTTTCCGCAATAATGAAAGAAAACCAAATACCATCTAAACCAAACCATCTAGCAAATATCCAAGACAGTGGAAGAGTAATACAAAATTGTCTCAATAGAAATACAATTAAAGACTCCAGCCCTTTTCCCATAGCCTGAAATAAGGTAGGCAGTATAAATCCAATAGTCGCCGGAAGAAAGCTGATACAGATAATTCGTAGTGCAGGAACACCAATCGCCAGCATACTATCAGTCGCATGGAATAAACTAAGAAGCTGTTTTGGAAAAAGTAAAAACAATAAACATCCAATAATCATAATACATAAAGCAATATAAATCGAATAACGCAAAGTATCCATTAATCTCTTATGACTGCCTGCTCCATAATTATATCCCATAATTGGCATAGCTCCTTGTGTTAAGCCGCTAACTGGCATAAATACGAAGGTCTGTAATTTATAATAAATACCAAATACAGAAACTGCTGTATTTGAAAACTGAATCAGAATAGAATTTAAACCAATTACCAATACACTTCCTAACGCATTCATACACGTATTCGGTATACCAATAGACAAAATCTTTCGTATCAGATCCCATGAAAAATGGAAATTTTTTACATCTATTTTTACCTCAAATGAACGCGTTGTAAAAATGTAAACAGAAAGAAGCATTGAAAAAATCTGTCCAATAACAGTCGCAATAGCCGCCCCTTTTACACCCATAGCAGGAAAACCAAAAAGTCCAAAAATCATAATAGGATCTAAGATAATATTCGTAATTGCGCCAATTGCCTGAATAGCCATTGGAAAAATCATTTTCCCCATCGATTGAAATACTTTTTCAATTAGTATGTGAAAGAAGCTACCAAAGCATAAAAAGATACATACATTTGTATAAGTACAGGCATCTTGAATGATTTTTTCAGAATCAGTAAACAATTCAAAAAATGAACGTGTCGCAAAGATTCCAGCAATCACAAATAACAGGTAACAAACCAGCGATAAGATTGCCCCATGTAATACTGCACGATTTGCATCCTCTATATTCTGTTCTCCCAGCTTTCTAGAAATATAGGAATTTACACCAACTCCAATTCCCACTGCACAAGCCACAATTAATGTTTGCACTGGAAACGCTAAGGAAACTGCCGTTAAAGCATCTTCTCCAAGCTGTGCTACAAACATGCTGTCGACGATATTGTATAAAGATTGTATCAGCATGGATAACATTGGCGGAAATGCCATAGATAACAATAATGGCAGAATCGGTTTATGTCCCATTTTATTTTGTTCAATCTGCATAATCTACCTCTTTTCTCAAAAAAAAGCCTCCATTGTCTATTTTAGATGCATGAAAATAGAAAAAATGGAGGTTTATTAATTACCTATTCGTTTGTCCGTTTAATTTTAATACATATCATTTATTTATGCAATAAAATTTTAACTTTTTTGAATGATTTCCTTTAACTGATGAACTGCCTCTTTCATATCTTCCATTTTAATTGCCGCAAATGATAAAACCAGATTCTCTTTATTATTTTCCTGCAGCAAAATTCCTTGTTTTTTGGCCTGTAAAGCAATATTTTCCATATCTAAAGACTGATCAAGCTGAATGACATACTGCAATGCTGCCTCTTCTAAAATAATATTCGCATTAGAAAATTCTTTACGTAATATCTGAAGCATATGTTTACTTTTCTGTTCATAATGCTTGCGTAAGCGACGAACATGACGTTCTAAGTTTCCATCTACGATATAACGGGCTAATGCCAGCTGTTCAATTTTACTTGATGTTGGCGCATAACTGCGTAATCGCTTCTCATATAACTCATTCAGCTGTTTAGGAAGTACCATATAACTAATTCGAAGGGATGGTAATAATATTTTTGAGAATGAACCGATGTAAATGATATGACCTTTGATATCATACCCCTGTATAGCTGGAGTCATTTTAGAGACATAACGTAATTCTCCGTTATGATCATCTTCAATAATCCAAGCACCTTTATTCTCTGCCCACTCCAGCAATGCTTCACGTTTTCTTTTAGATATCGGCTGATGATTTAAACCGCTTGATACACTGTTTAAATACAATAAAGTTACATCACTTTCGTATAATGCCTGTATATTAATACCATCCATATCCTGCTTTAGAAACCGAATCGGCATCTCATAATCAGTAAAAACACTTTCTGCCTGTAAAAAACCTTGTTGTTCCATCCCTACAATCTGATTTTTACCTAATAAAGGACATAACACATACAAGAGAGATTGAAAACTAGAACCAACTAATATCTGATCTTCATTGCAAAGTACACCACGTATCGTATAAGCATACTTTTGAAGAGCAGTTCTTAATGATATTTCTCCTCTAGGATCTCCATAAGTTGCGATCTCTTCATGTCCATCTAAAACCTGTTTTAGATATTTCTTCCATAATGTTAAATCAAAAGAATCCACATCTATCGTCTGAGAACGAAAATCATAGTGAATAGCTTCATTTTTAATTGGAGAAGGTGCTAGTATCTGATTACGAAGCTGTACACTTTCTTTCTCCACTTCCACAAAATACCCCTTTTGCGGGTAAGACTGTATATATCCTTCTTCCATTAATTTCTCATAGGCATGTGCTACACTTGTTTTAGAAACCTTCAGCATAGCTTCACATTTTCTAATACTGGGAAGCTGATCCCCTTTTACCAAATAACCAGACAATATATCCTTGCGTAGTTTCTCATATATCTGCAAATATACAGCTTTTCCTTTCTTACGCTCTAACTGTATTGTTTTTACTTTCATGTTATCACCTTATAAAGTATAACATATATTATAAACTGTGCCTTATTTTTTTATTAATTCTGTGTATTTTTTAATAAACAGAAAACTGATACAATACTAACCATAAAGAAAGAAGGGATAGTATGAAAACACTACGTGTACAGGATATTGTGATTAGTGCTTTAGGAATGGCACTTGTTTTCCTTGCGACTTATTTACTAAAAATACCAAACGGTATTCAGGGGTACGTAAATATGGGAGATGGATTTATTCTATTATTTGCATCTATATTAACCCCATTTTTGTCTTTCCTTGTAGGCGGTGTAGGCAGTGCTTTAGCTGATGTTGTAGGAGGATATGGCATTTACATGATACCTACTATGCTGATTAAAGGATGTGAAGCTGTTCTAGTTAGTTATCTAGTATCAAAGGGGAAAACTAGCTATCGATATCTTGGTTATATTTTGGGTAGTATCATTATGATAACTGGATATTTCATTGTCGATGCCTATGTTAATCAAAGCTGGCTATTAGCTTTATCCGGTATTTTTGGAAATGTAATTCAAGGTGGTGTCGGCTGTGTTATTGCGATTGTCGCATATCCATTAATTGAAAAACGAGCTATAACGATATTACACCTTCATAAAAAAGAAGCTTAAAAGAAAAGGAAGAGTTAATTTCACTTTATCGTAAAATTAATCCTTCCTTTTTTTAATTTAAATGAATTCTTTATTATGTAAGTAGCATGCTTCCTCATGATCCTGTACGATACCAACTGCCTGTAAATAGGAATATATGATAATTGTACCCACAAACCGCATACCTCTTTTCCTTAGGTCATGACTAATACGATCTGATAACTCTGAAGATGTTTTAGGACTTCCATGGTTTAAATACTGTACTTTATGATCTGTAAAACTCCAAATATAATTCGCAAAGCTACCATATTCCTGTTGGATTTTCATAATGATCTGTGCATTCTGAATAGTTGCCTGTATCTTTCTTCGATTACGAACAATATTCTTATTTCCCATAAGAGATTCTATTTTATCATTTTGATAATCAGCTACCTTTTCTACCTGAAAATCATCAAAGGCCTGTTTAAAAGCTTCTCTTTTTTTAAGAATAGTAATCCATGATAAACCAGCCTGAAATGATTCTAGTACTAACATTTCAAATAGCTTATGATCATCAAAAACTGGTCTTCCCCATTCTTCATCATGATATTTCACATAAATTTCTTCAACATTTTCTGCCCATTTACATCTTCTTTTTTCCATTATCGTCATTATTGTTCCTCAGGATAATATAAATTCCATGATTTTCTGATTTCTGTCATCATAGACATAACATCATAAGTATAATCAAAATGCATATCATTACTTTCCTGAGCAACTGCCCTTTCCATATCTCTGATTTCATAACGCAAAGCATCTTCAGTTTTACCTGCTTCAATGATTTCCTGATGACCATCTTCAGTAAAAGTTACAACTGCTTTATCTGCACGAGGATATTCATAAACTTCAATATATCCTTTATCAAATGCAGCCATACCTCGTTTTGGCTGTTTCGCATGAAGAGTAAGGGAAATTGTAGCCATTTCATTTGCAGGATTCATCAAAAGAATACCCGCCTGTTCATCTACACCACTTGGCGCAAGCTTTACCTGAGAAAGAATATGATCAGGTTTTTCAGACATAAACCATCTCACAAAGGAAAGTGCATATACTCCAATATCTAATAATGCTCCTCCTGCCAGTGATGGATTAAAGAAACGATTATTCATATCATACTCTTTATAGCTTCCAAAATTCATTTGGATCATTCTTAAATCTCCTAATCTTCCACTTTCTGCCAATTCATGAAGCTTTTTATAAAGCGGCATATGGAAAATCGTCATCGCTTCTGCCAATACCACATTATGTTCTTTTGCCAAATCGTAAGCTTCCTGTAATTCTTCAATATTTAGCGTAATAGATTTCTCACAGATTACATGCTTTCCGCTGCTTAATGCTTTTCTTAAGTAAGAAATATGCGTATTATGCGGAGTAGAGATATAGATAATATCTACATTCTCATCCTCAAACACATCATCTATATGATCATAAACCTTTTCAATTCCATATTTTTCCGCAAACTCAACTGCTTTCGCATGGGTTCTATTTGCGACACTATAAAGCTTTCTTCCTTCTTTCTGCATTGCGGCTGCTAATTGATTTGCAATTACACCACAACCTAATGTTGCCCAGTTATAATTTTTCATGTCCATCCTCCTTCTTTTATCTCTTATTATAATGTAAAAACAAACAACAGGTAAGGTATTCTTTTGGTAAAATAAATTGAATAATAATATAAACTAAAAATAACACCCTAAGGTGCTATTCAATTGGCTGCTGATAAAATTTCCCCTCAACCGCTTCTGTTTTAGTGACATTCACAAAACTTGTCTGATCAATTTCACGAATTCTTGTGACTAATCCCTTTACATTTTGTGAATCGATTACTGTGTACAACATTGTTCTTGGACGTCCATAATACGTACCAATTCCTTCTAATCTTGTAACACCATGATGCGTAGAGTTCTGAATTTCTTCAATAACGATATCTGGATTACTAGTTACAATAAATAAAGTCATACGTTTATATCGAGTATGGACAAAGTTAATAACCTGTGTTGAACAGAACTGGAAGATAATAGAATACAAGGCCGCATTCCATCCAAACAAATATCCAGCCGCTACAAGCATAACACCATTCATTGCCAGAATATAGTTCCATGCAGGCTGATTTGTATGTTTAGATATCCACATGGCAATAAAATCTGTACCACCACTGCTCGCATTTCCTCGTAACGCAATACCTAAGGCAACCCCTTGTAAGATACCTCCAAATACAGTTATCAATAAGATATCTTCTGTAATATTTGTCGTAGGTATGATTTCTACAAATACACCTGTTAATACAATCATCACACAGGAATACATCGTAAACTTTTTCCCTACTGTTTTATAACCAATATACGCAGGTATAGCATTTAACGTAAAGTTCACTAAAGAATAAGGAATCTCAGTATTAAAATATTGTTGAGCAAAACGTTGAATAAAAACTGTTAACCCTGTAAAACCACCTGGAAATAACCCTCCGGCATTGATAAACGTATTGATATTAATAGCGCAAAGAAGAGAACCTACAATAACACATAGAATCGTAATAAAGTCTTTTGCTGTTATTTTCATGCTCATCACTATACCCCCTCGGTTTTTCTAAACATGCTTATTATACTATCTTTTTTCTTTCATGCAACACTTTTTATAATACTTTTTTATCTTCCTTCATACAATTTTATGAAGGGAGTGATTATTATTAAACAATTTTCTACCGTTGCCTTCATTAATGAAGACCATACCTTAGATATACACAGTTTTAACGCTAAAAGTATAAAGGAAGATAATAGATTATATTCTATTTATGCTGAAGGAGAATTATATAATGAAGAAGAGGTGTGTACAAAATTAAAGAGCTATGGATATTCAAATCCTGAAAGCATAGAAGAAATTATATTATTTGCCTATCTGATATGGAAAGAAAAAGCCATGCAGTATTTAGAAGGTGCTTATTTCTTTGTTATTCATACAGATGATTTCCTATTTTGTGCAAAAGATCCATTAGGACTTCGTCCTCTCTATTACCATAAACAGGAAAATCGTATCTGTATCAGTAATTCTATTGACCAACTATTAAAAATCGCAAAACAGAAACCGATTTTATCTAGAGAAGGTATACTAGAGCTATTTGCCTTTGGTCCTGGCTGTAGCGAACACAAGACTCTATATAAAAAAATTTTATCTTTACCCATGGGGTCCTATCTTCGAATTGACCATCAAGGAGTAAAAACAGAAACATACTATGAATTAAAGGCTCATCCCCATACTGATGATTTATCAACTACGATACAAACCATACATGATTTAGTTACTGATTCTATTCACCAGCAAACCAAAAACTGCGAGGCTAGTTTTTTATCCGGAGGACTTGATTCAAGCATTATTACCAGCATTGCCTCAAAAAAACAGTCTTTATGGAGAACATACTCATTAGATTATGAAGGCAATGAAGAAAATTTTAAAAGCAATTCTTATCAGGTTTCTCTTGATCATACGTACATTTCAGAAATGCTTCTTCACAGCAATACTCAGCATACTTCTTTACAAATCACTCAAAAAGAACTTATTACATTATTAGATGATGCATTAATTGCTCGTCAAGTTCCAGGAATGGCAGATATTGATTCCAGTTTATTATGGCTATGTCAAAATGTTGCCAAACAAGATAAAGTAATATTAAGCGGTGAATGTGCTGATGAATTTTTTGGCGGATATCCATGGTTTTATCAGGAACATTTAAGAGATATTGAATCTTTCCCTTGGCTAAAATCCACAAAAGAACGTATTTCTCTGCTTCATGATTCCTATAAATCTTTACCATTTGAAGAGTATATCTCTCAATCTTATCAAAACACTATTTCCAAAATTGAGTCTTTGCCTGAAGATACAAAAGAAGATATAAACGCAAGAAAACATACAATACTATGTATTCATTGGTTTATGCAAACTCTAGTCGCTAGACAAGTCTATATGGGAAATGCTGCTGGTGTAAATATTCGCGCCCCATTCGCCAATGTAAAACTCTTAGAATATGTATATAATATTCCATGGAAAATGAAATTTTTAAATCAGGAAGAAAAAGGAATCTTAAGAGAGGCTTTTGCCTCTGAATTACCTGAAAGCATAGCCCATCGAAAGAAAAATCCTTTTCCTAAAACGCATAATCCTCAATATGCAGAATTAATCAGTCAGCTTCTACAAGAGCGATACGATGACCCTGATAGTCCTTTACACATCTTATTTGATGATTGTAAGCTAAAAGAACTTATCTCATCAAAAGGCGACAGTTTTAAACTTCCATGGTATGGTCAATTAATGAGTGGTCCTCAGTTACTAGCATATCTATATCAGATTGATCAATGGATCATACGTTATGATATTGAAATAGAAAAATGAAACAGCCCTAACACTGTTTCACTCATCTAACTGAACCTCCTGTATTTCTTCAAACCTGCGCACCATTTTATTCGCTGTAATTTGCAGCTGACGCATATCTTCATAGACCTTTTCAAAATCATTACTAACAGTTTGATAACGCTTATGAAAACGTTCAAATTCTACCTGTAAAAGTTTTAACTCTTTTACAATCTGATCTATATGTTCATTTCTTTTTACACCAATATAAATAGAGCGAATTGCGGTGATGTAGGCCATTAATGTAGTTGGAGAGACCATATAAACCTTTTGTTCAAACGAATATTTAACTAATTCATCCATTGTTCCATAAATATAAGCATATACTGCCTCTGCAGGTATAAACATATAAGCAAACTCTTCTGTTTCCTGTGGTATGATATATTTTTCAGAAATAGCTCGTATATGCTTTTTAACATCCTGCTGAAATTGTGCCTGTGCCTTATTCTTTTCCTGTGTATTTTCCGCATTCGTGATGCGATTATAATTCTCTAAAGGAAATTTGGAATCAATACAAATTAGTTTCATCGCATTTCCACCAAATAAAACAGCATCAGCTATCGTACCATTGCTGAGACGATATTGTTTTTGATAACGATGATGATCATTTCCCATTACATTTTCTAATAAGCTATATAATTCAATTTCACCAAAGATACCTCTTGTCTTTTTATCATTTAAGATAGCCTGTAATGAAAGTATAGAAGATGATATTTCTTTCATATTTTGCTGACCCTCATCTAACTTGCCCATCTGCTGTAAAATTTTCGCAAACACCTGTGAAGTAGTCTGATAGCCATGATGTAGGTTTTCATTTACTGTTAATTCTAAATGATTCATCTTCTGTTCTACATTCTCATGAAGGGACTGTAAATCCGTTTTCATAAGCTGAGAAATTTGGGTCTGCAAAACCATGAGCTGATTTGTCCATTGCTGCTGCATACGCTGCATATCTTCTCTTTGAACATTTAATTCTCTCATAATCTTATCATCATTTGTTTTATGCTGAATCGGGCGCATCAGTATAAAAAAGATAATCATCACAACAACGCATAATAATAAAAATAGTAGTAAAATAATTTCCATAAATACCTCCGCTGCTAGTATTATAGCACATAGACGTTTATTTTTAATTTGTTAAACCTAATAAGTGAAGATATTGTATACACTGTTTCATGCTTAATCGTATCGTGCGTATATCAATTAAAATATCCAGACTGCTATGATCAAGAAAGATTATTCGACTCCCTTTTTTTCTTCTCTCTACTTTATAAATAGCACGATAATTGATCCAGATACATTCTAAATGCTTAAATCCTTTAGTAGGAAAAAAGATATCTTTATAGCTTTCTGATACAAGGATAGGTATTCTTCGATGTATATTTAAATGCCATTCAGCCGCTTTTCTTCTTCCCTCCCATGTACTTCCATTTTCAAGACACATAGTATCTAATACATGTAAAACCGTATCATCTATTATTTGTACAATATGATTATTCTGTACAATCTTACATTTCTTCAATTCATATCTGCATATATAATGAATCATAAACTCTCCCCTTTCTCATTATTTTTACCATAAGGCATAAAATAGAAAGTAAAAAGTATACAAATCTGCAGTTTTATTTTAGAAAATGTAAAAAACGTATAAAATAACAAAAACACCTAGCCCATTGAGGTTAGATGTTTCCTTTGCTTTTCTACTGGTTAACTGTTACGTTATCAGCCTGTAAGCCACGATCACCTTCGATGATATTGAAACCTACACTCTGTCCTTCTTCTAAAGTTTTAAACCCTCTAGACTTAATTGCAGTGAAATGGACAAACACATCTTTGTTTGTTGCATCATCCGTGATGAATCCAAATCCCTTATCTGCGTTAAACCATTTTACTTTACCTGTACTAATCATTGTAGTACCTCCTTCTTATATTTGTAAAGAAGGTCACTTATAAATAAAAACATTGATAATAGCTTTTATACATTCAGTGACTATTTCGCTAATACCAATGATATTTTTGAAAATTATTACTTCTTTGCATACATACATAATAACACATATAAATATTAAAGCAAGCTTTATTTTAATTATTTCATTATAGGGCAAATAACCTAACGGATACCAGCTTTATTAAAATTTCATTCTATGGAACAATCCATGGCAGAATATCCAAAATTGTTTCAAGAATTTCCCCTTGTCTCTCGCCTTTTTCCTTTTCCCTTGCCACATACGCTATCTGATCTTTATTAAATCCTTCCTTCATTAAATCCTCTACTTCTTCCTTCGAAAGATATTTATTAATTAGTTTATCTTGCTCTTCTTACTTAACCAAGGGTTCATTGTTTTGAGGTAATTTTGTTTTTTTCATATATTCCATCTCCTTTCAATAAATGATTTGAAACCCCTCTCTATCTACTTTTAATATAGCACAATATAGTATTTCTTTCTATATCAAAATATGTCTTTTGTATGTTAAAATCTGCTATAAAAAAAGCTGAGAGGGCATTTCCTTTCAGCTTTCCTTTGCCTATTTCTTAGCAGCATCCTCCATCGCAGCCACCACCACAGCTAGAGCAGCCACCTTCTTGTGCAGCTAACTGCTGTTCATAAACTAATGTATCAATAACGATGCATTCAATTTCAACTTTTACATCTTTAGGTAATCGAGCAACCTGTACACAGCTTCTTGCTGGATATGGTTCTTCTAAATAGCTTCCGTATACTTCATTTAGTTTATCGAAGTCATTTAGATCACTCACAAAGATAGTTGTTTTTACGATATGTTTATAATCTAATCCCATATCTGCTAAAACAGCTTTAATGTTTTTCATTACCTGATGAGTCTGTTCTTCAATTGTAGTTCCTACTACATCTCCTGTTTCAGGATCCAAAGGAACCTGTCCGCTTAAATAAACGAAGTCTCCTAATTTAACTGCTGGAGAGTAAGGTCCTAAAGCCTTTGGTGCATTTTCTGGTTTAATTGCTTTTAAAAATACGTTCATGTTATCCTCCTAATAAATCATCTTCGATTTGTGATAAATCTTTTTTCTTTTCTTATAACTATGTCATAAATAACCTCATAGTTACTGACTCTTCGCCCTAGTCTTTATTATAAACAAAAATGGAAAAAATTCAATCACTATGCGTCTATTTTCAGCTTTTCCTTTTTCCAAAAATTCACAATCGCAGAATCTGTATAAATGTCTATCACATGTTCACAATAATGTCAGGAGGTAAGAAAAATGAAAAAACAAAAATCAAATAAAAAGACGCGTTTCGTTGCTGCTCGTCGTAATACCGATGGTACTTTAAGTGAATTTAAAGATAACAGCGGTAAAGTTTATGACTATGAACAAGCATTAGAAGCAGTTGAACAAGGTATGATTGAAAATGCACTTCCTTTTACAGGACGTGATGGTGCTCGTCATATCCGTGGAATGAATGACGGAGACGAATCCACAAACCTTAAAAACTTAAAAGAATTCTAAAGGAAGATGGCTTTAATGAAATAGAAAAAGCCTTGTAGAAAGACAAAATGAAAAGACAATGGTCACACAGTATAAATTATACTGTCATGAAACATTGTCTTTTTTAGTCCTTCTTTATCAAAAATAACTTATAGCCAGTAGTTTTCTGGACGTTCTCTACATGGCGCAGAACCGCATGCATTTGGATTATTCGCATCCCAGCCTGTACCAAATGTCATATCACCTGTCGTATTATATATGCTCAATGCTTCACTCATTGTCATATTTCCAACTCGAATGATTTCCACATGGCAATGATTTCCAAGACTCCAGCCTGAATTACCTGAATACCCCATGACCTGTCCTTGTTCTACTTTTTGATTAACTGAAACCCGCTACTGAAGTCAAATGGCAGAATGGCATTGCATATACTACACCATTTACCCTTGTCAGCAGCAACACATTATTGCCCCCACCGATTGGGACACCGCAATCACTATATCCATTCTTACTCCCCGAATAAGTATGAATAATGATTCCATTTGCTGGTGCTACTACTGGTATATTAATACGATTGCCTGTAGAAAAATCCATTCCCATGTGACCTCCACCGCCTGGATAATGCCATGTACCTGCTTCAT
>URYK01000029.1 GCA_900552125.1 uncultured Solobacterium sp.
TAAGCTTTTTGGAATTTTAGGCTGATAGCAAAGAAATAAACATTTTCCATCTATTAAAATTATATTAAACATTATATTTCTTATATTAAACATTAATAATTGATAATACATTTTTCACATTTTATATTATACATAATTAAACAAGGAGGACTAATAATGAAAAATTATTTTTTTACATCAGAAAGTGTAGTTGAAGGTCACCCAGATAAAATCTGTGATAAAATAGCCGACTCAATTTTAGATTATGCTTTATCTAAAGACAAAAATAGCAAAATGGCTGTCGAAGCTTCAATAAAAGATAATTTTATACTTATTTTTGGTGAAGCAAACACTAAATGTAATATTGATTATGAAACAATTGCAAAAAATGTTTTAAAAGATGCTGGCTATAAAGAAAATTATGAAGTACTTATTAAAGTAAATAAACAATCTTCTGAGATAAATGCTGCCGTTACTAAGAATAATGAAGAAATAGCTGCTGGAGATCAAGGAATAATGTTTGGATTTGCTTGTGATGAAACTGATGAATTAATGCCAGCCCCTATTTATTATGCTCATAAATTAGCATTAAAACTTCGAGATATACAAAAAAAATATGACGAATTAGGTCCAGACGGAAAAACACAGGTAACGGTTCAGTATAAAGATAATGTTGTAAACAGTATCGACTCAATCGTTATATCAACTCAACATTCTCCTAATATCGACCTTGAATCAATTAAAGAAATTATAATCAATGAAGTAATTATTCCAACAATACCAAAGTCATTGATTACACTAAATACAAAATATCTGATTAACCCTAGTGGAAGTTTTATTGTTGGCGGAAGTTTTGGTGATTCAGGAACAACAGGAAGAAAAATTGTTTGTGATACTTACGGAGGATATTCTCGAGTTGGTGGTGGTTGTTTATCTTCAAAAGATCCAAGCAAAGTTGATAGGAGTGCAGCTTATTATTGTAGATATGTTGCCAAAAACATTGTTGCAAATGGATTAGCTAAAAAATGTGAGATTGGTGTCTCATATGCAATAGGCTGTGTAAATCCAATTTCAATTTATATTGATACATTTGGAACATCAATTTTACCCGAAGAACAATTAGAAGAAATTATTTCTAAAAATTTTGATTTTAGTGTTACTAACATTATTAATGAGCTAGATTTACGTAGACCTATATATACACAAACTTCCTGCTATGGACATTTTGGAAGAAATATTTTTCCATGGGAAAAAATTAAGGAATTAAAATTATAATATGAATTATATCTTAAACCAATTAAGCAAAAATAAAATTATTAATAAAAAAGAATTTGACGAATATAGATATGCATTAAATGTCTTACTTCTAAAATTTATTCATTACATTGTTATATTTGCTATCGCATTTAATAAGAATATTATTACAGAAACAATCATATTCTTATACTGTTACTCTACCATAAGGTCATATATTGGTGGAATACATGCTCAAAACCCATTAATTTGTTTATTTATTTCAGTTTTATTTATTATAGGTCTAAAACTAATAATATATATTAATATCAATCCTATATTTTTAATAATTTTAATAATTATACTTTCATACTATTGGTATATAAATTGTAAAAAAACTTTATCTAAAACTAAATTTCTTATACAATTAGTATTTATTAATATTGCTTCAATAATATTATTTTCATTTAATCAATTCACTTATATTAATTGTATATTTTACGGATACATATTAAATATCATTTTATTTTATAGATATAAAAAAACATTAAGATAAAAATATTTTTGGAGTATAAATACTCTAGTTTCACTAAATAATTGCTATCAAGCACAATGTTAGCACAAAAAAGCTATCATTATAGTAAATATAAGTCATATATTATTAATCATAAAATATCTAATTATATTTATAAAATAAAGTTAAAGGAAACTTTTTATAAATTCTATTCTTGTATATTGAACAGAAAAACAAGATTGTATTTCTTGTATTCTGTTCTTTTTTTATTTTACATAATTCGAGCTCCTCCTCTCCTCTCTTTGAAATCAAATTCAAAGAGAGGAGCAATAATAAGTGGTTATATTTGATTATAAAAAAAGAGATTTCAAAGAAATTAAGACAAACAATAAAAAGAAATATTTTATTAAACAAGGCAAAGAATTTATTGAAGTTCCAATAGAAGTATATAGAATATACAAAGCCGATTATATGAAAACATACAGATTATTGAAAAGAAAACAAGGACTTTCTCAATTAACTTATGAAGAAGATTTCATGCAAAATAATATTATAGATATGGATAAGTATTATGTTGAACAAATCAATAAAAAAGAATTAATACATAAGCTATCTAAAGCAATAAAATTATTGAACAACGAACAATACTGCATTATATATTGGATATATTTTAAGGAAGAAACTGAAGCATCAGTTGCTAAAAAATTAAATATATCTCAACAAGCATTGAACTGGAAGAAGAAAAAAATTCTTCTTTTTTTAAAGAATCATTTGTTAAACTCGTCAAACAGTAACTAATCCTAGTGAGAATAAAATTCTCAGAAAGGAGTACATAAATATGGAGAAAACAAAAATATTAGTGCTTGTAAAAGCAAATTCATCACCATTTGCAAAAGAGGTGCTTCAGTACCAAGAAGAACTAATTAGGCAAAATATTGATTTATCCAAAGTCACTTTGTGTGGAACGTATCGTTTTATAGGAAAGGAACTCAATTTTAATTCATATAAAGAATCATGTATCATTCAAAAAATCAGATCACGTGCTATTGATAAAGTCATTATTACCTCAAAAAGCGTTATTTCTTCTGATATATCAGTATGTATTGATTTTGAATATTTTTGTAATCATTATGATGTAGATTTAGTAGAGCTATCTTCTTTATTTCAAGTTGTCGATGATATTATTAGAATTCCGTGGTAATGTCATTATGAATTATAATTATAAAAATGAATATAAAAAATGGTATGCTTGGAAAGAAAAAGAAGAAGAAATTTTAAGAACATTAAATGTTCCTCAAGCAGTCATCAATCAATTAAGAGATTATGATTATGAACAATTCAAAACTGATAGAAGATATAAAACTAGACATTTACTTTTTGATGATAACTTTTTTATCAATCGAGCTATCTATGATAAAAAACAATACTTAACACTAAACGATTTATTAGATGATATTGAAAATGAAGCATTATATGAGTATCTAAAAAATAGTGATAAAAAAATATTGGAAATAATAATACTGAAAATTCAAGGCTATTCTATCAGAGAGATATCCAAAATGACCGGACTAACAACTAATCAAATTTATAAGAGAATAAAAAAATTAAAAAAAATTTTATAAAAGTGGCGAAAATGGGGTTTTCAAAACGCATATATAGTGAGGGGGAATTCATTACTCCTCACTATTGAGTTCTTTGAAAACCGAATAACATCTATTGGATACGTTCCCATCTTATGAGCTATTTATTGAATACGCCATGACCTATATAAAAATATATAATCTTTTTTTTAGTAAGCGAATAATATCTCAATATAAAAATGATTGGCAATCATTTAGCGATGAAATAAGATGAGGGATCATGATACTCCTGCACTGCAGTTGTGTGAGATACCACACGAAGATGAAATTTCTGTGAAAGATAATAGCCATATCTTGTCCAATAGGATTCCCTTTAGTTTTCGGGTTATCAGGGATAAATAGAAAACTACGATTCATATAAAACATAACAGACCAGTCTTTTTTAGGCTGGTCTTTACATAAGGAGGTTCTTACTTTGAAAATTAAACGTGGTCAAATATATTTAGCAGATTTAAAAGATGCACAAGGCTCTGAACAAGGTGGAATCAGGCCTGTTCTCGTTGTTCAAAACAACAGGGGTAATAAATATAGTCCTACTATTATTATTGCCTGCATAACAAGTAAAACTCATACAAAGCATCACTTACCAACACATTACTATATACCAGAATCTATAGGATTAAAGTATCCTTCAATTGTAATGATGGAACAAATAAGAGTCATCGATAAGTCAAGAATTATTAAATATATAGGAAGTGTATCTCCTAAATTCATGAACATTTTAGATAAAAAAATACTGATTAGTCTTGGTATTCAACAAAAAAAGCAAATGTGAAAAATTAAATTTTGTACATTAGAAATTTTAAATTATTTAAATTAAGATATAGAAGGAGATAGAAATTATGCAACAAAAAAATTATCTAGAAACTCCAAAGTTTACAGGTAGAAATGTACCTATTGAAGAAATTGCTAAAGCAACTGGAAAATCACCTTACTTTCTTAGAGAAGCGTTAAAGCAAGGGATTATGCACTTTGGCTACGCATTTCGAAAAGATGGAGCAAAAAACTATTCGTTTTATTGTCCAGACAAACTTGTATGGGAAGAATTGGGTTATTTTAAAGAAAATACGGAGGTAAATAATCAATGGCTCAAAGAAAAGTAGAAAGACTCCCTAAAGGTTTTGGTGGTGTTGTCTTTATGAAAGGTAATCGTTCAAAACCTTATGTTGTACGTATTAAGGTTGGTACAACAATTAACGAAGAAAAAGGAACAGCATATCCAAAATACAAAATCATTGGATATGCTAAAACTCGAAAAGATGGTATCATGATGCTTCAAAATTATCATGATAATCCCTATAACTTTGAAAATCACTATACATTTGCAGATATTTATAGAAAAGCATTTGATCAATTTATAGCTGATAAATCTAAATCAAGCATACAAGCATACAAATCTGCCTTTAAAGTATGCGAAGAATTACATAACATTGAATTTAAAGAAATCAGAACAATTCAACTGCAAAGAGTAATTGACAATAGTGGAAAAAATTATCCAACACTAAAAAAAATTAAAGTCTTATTTAATGTTATGTATAAATATGCAATGATGTACGAACTATGTCCAAAAGATAATTCAAAGTACGTTGATATTTTAAAATTCAAAAAACAAAATCCTAACGCAAGGGATCGTAACCCTTTTTCAAAAAAGAATATTGATCTATTCTGGTCAATGAAAGAAGATAAGTGGTATCAAATTCCACTAATACTGATTTATACTGGATTAAGAATTGGTGAACTTCTTGAACTTGAAAAAGAAAATATTAATTTAGAAGAACAATATTTTGATGTGATAAAAAGTAAAACAGAAAGTGGTGTACGTAGAGTTCCTATTGCTGATTGTATATTACCGTTCTTTAAAAGCTGGTATGAATATTCTCAAGCAAAGACACTCATATGCATGCCTAATATGAAACCGTTCAAATATCGAAATTACTATGATTCATATTGGACACCTTTAATGGAACCATATGGACTTGCAAGTTTTACTCCGCATTGCACAAGACATACTTGTATTTCACTATTAGCAGAGGCAAGAGTTGATCAGACATCTATCAAACTTATTGTAGGTCATCGTGGTGCCATGTCATTGACAGAGAAAGTTTATACACATTTAGATATTAGTACTTTAGTAGAAGCAGTAAATAAAATGTATGTTCCTACAAAGATAAATTAGCAATTCTCACACCACATTCTCTATAAAAAAAGAATCTGTCTCCAAAATAAAAAATAAAGCAACAATGAGCACATTTCAACTGCACATTCTTAGTGAGAGAAAATGTTACTCTATTTGTTACCTTATTGTTACTTTATAAGCGAATTTTATAAAATTTTAAAAAGAAAAAAGCCTATAAAATAAGGCTTTTCCCTGATTTTTCTCAAACTTTTTACTAACGTTTTGAGAACTGAGGAGCACGACGTGCCGCTTTAAGACCGTATTTCTTACGTTCTTTCATACGAGAATCACGTGTTACAAATCCTGCTGCTTTCAATGCTGGACGATAATCTGCACTTGCTTCCATTAAAGCACGAGTGATTCCGTGACGCATTGCACCAGCCTGACCTGTATAACCTCCACCTTTAACATTGATTTTAATATCAAACTGTCCTAATGTTTCTGTTAATTCAAGTGGTGAACGAACAACCATACGTAAAGTTTCTAGTGGTAAGTATTCTTCTAATGTTTTTCCATTAACAACGATATTACCACTACCCGGAGTCATAAAGACACGAGCAACAGAAGTTTTACGGCGTCCTGTACCATTGTAAGTTACTGTATTTTTCTTAGCTGCCATTTCTTATTCCTCCTAACCTTTGATATTCAGCTCTACTGGTTTCTGAGCTGTGTGTGGATGTTCACTACCTTCGTAAACAAATAAATGTCTACGCATTTTATCTCCTAGTTTTGTGTGAGGAATCATACCGTAAATAGCTCTTTCAACCCATTCAACAGTATAGTTTTCCTTCATTACACGAGCAGTACGTGTACGAAGTCCTCCAGCATAACCAGAGTGGTTGTAGTATTTTTTAGTGTCCAGTTTGTTTCCTGTCATTTCGATTTTGTCAGCGTTAATAACGATAACATAATCTCCACAGTCAACGTTTGGTGTGTAAGTAGGTTTATGTTTTCCTCTTAAAACAGATGCTACTTCTGTAGCTAGACGACCTAAAGTCTTACCTGTTCCGTCTACTATGTACCAAGTACGTTCAACTTCAGCAGGTTTAGCAAATGTAGTTTGGCGCATTTCTATATCCTCCTATGTAGTTTCCGGGGCTACTAGGGCATAAGTGCCTATCTAATAGTTTATATTCAAATCTCGATTTAGTCAATAACTTTTTATCTTTTATGTTAAAAAAATCGCTGTCTTCTCAAATTTAATTTTTAATCTATAAAAAACCATAGATTTAGGCAATTATTCCACTTTATTTTCTTTAAATATCTTTATGATAATACCATTGCTTATGAAGCGGCTGATCGTTATCCTGATAGCTGATGTAATATCCATTCTTCCCTTCAACTTTCGCAGCATACATGGCATGATCTGCGCGTTTATATAGTGCCTCATAACTATCATCATTTCCTATGACAGTAGATGCGCCAATACTTACCGATACCCGTTCTTCCTGATAATCTTTAAATAAATCTTTATTTATTTTTTGGATTAGTCCATGTAATTTATCTTCTAATCGTTCAATAGGTACATTCTTAGGCAAGAAAACTAAAAATTCATCTCCACCTAAACGACAGACAATATCATCTTTTCTAAAGAAATTTGTCAATAGACTAGAAAATTTCTGTAACAATAAATCTCCTACTGGATGTCCTTTGCGATCATTAACCAGTTTGAAGTTATCAATATCCATTACTAGACAAACTCCTTGAGCACTCTCCTTCAGCAATGCTTCAACCATATCCTGCGCACTAGAACGATTCAATAAATTAGTTAAATTATCTCTCTGAGCTTTTTCCACAAGGGCCAGATGATTTCTTTTTTCATCATCAATATCAAAAATTTTCCCAAAAGCAAATGCAGCCTTGCCATCCTCGTCGTATGATATTTTTAACAGCACCTGATACCATCGAACTTTTCCATAAATCGTTAACGTAAAATCATAACTGCTATCCTCTTTTTTACTAATTAAGTCTCGTAAAAATGGATGTTCATCATTGTCCATAAAATTTCTTATTATATTCTTACGCCCAAATAATACCTTATTATTCTCAATATGCATGACATCTTCACGATAATCATACTCAAACAGGCATTCATCACTTAATCTTGAAAATTCATTTAAACGTTTCTGTTGAATAATTTCTAAATCTAATAGTTTATTTTTTCCACGAATATAACGAACATATCCCAGCGCTATAAAAATAAATAAAACTAACCCGCCAACTACAAACTGCCAACGATGACTATTAAATACTTCTATTGGAGTATATGAGATATTCTCTAATGTATTCTGATAAATAATCTCCTGTTTTTCTTTATCGGATAATGAATTAAGATATATATTTATTATTGATAATAAACGCGTATTCTCTTTATTCATCAATCCAATTGAATATTGTACTTCTTCCGTATTATTCATCTGCAGTTCAATATTTGGATATACTTTCTGCTTCTGTAAATATAAATTTGCAATGTATATATCAATATCACCTTCTAAACCTGGATTATTGTTTATTTCAGCCAATATATCTTTTGTATTATACATTGTGTTAATTGTTTTATCAGTTTCATTTGAATTCTTATTTTTCACATGCACTTTATAACTATCTACATAAGGTAAAGAAAGAATCATATGAAAATCCTTTGCCATAGAAGATGAACTAGGAACTCCAAGAACTAAATCAATATCTCCGTTTTTCATGATTTCATTAAATTCTTCATAGTTTTCTGCCACTATTATTTCATAAGATAATCCAATAGCTTCTTTTAAATGCTCAAGATAAGTGACAGACACACCCTTAGGTTTTCCATTCACATGTTGGATGGGTGCATTACCATCCATCATCAAAACCTTTTGTACACCAAGAGACTCTACATAATCTCTATTTTCTTTTGATAGCCTAAATTCACTTTCTTCTTCAAAGTATTTATCATATAAAACAGTCTGTAGATAAGGATTACCTGTATTAATATTAGATAAAGCACTGTTTAGATCACGTAAAATATCACTTTTTCCTTTACTTACCGCAAAGTAATATGGAACTGGTGAAAATTTGGCAATCGTTCGACAATCCCCATTTGCTGCAATATCTACACTTAATGTTGCGTCGATTTCTCCATTACTTAAAGCTTCTCTAATTTCACTCTGATCTTTGTACTCTTTGGTTTGAAAAGTAAATCCAGATACCTCCGCAAAGTTTTTTAAGTTTTCATAACGTGTTTGTAAGCCTGAATATGTTCCTACAACCATTCCATTCCAATTCACATAATCATCTGTTTGAAACTTCTCACTATCTTTATCTACTATAAGAGTCGTATAAGCCATACCATAGCTATATCCAGGATAATCATATACTTCTGCTAAAGAGTCTGAATAAACCATGGCCCCCATCATATCAATTTCCCCATTTTGCAACATATTCAATAATGTATCAAGCTGTTCATTTAACGTTCCTTCTACTTCTACAAATTCAAACTCCCATCCTGTATAATTTTGAATTTCTGCCAAATAATCAACTGTATAGCCTACATATTCCCCATTTTCATTCTTTTCCGTCAATCCGCTTTGAATAGGATATCCTACTTTAATTACTTTCTGTTCGCTTTCTGCTTTTACAGGAATAAATCCTGACAAGAGAATGGCAAAAACAATTAATACTGATAAAAACTTCCTCATAAATCTAATAAAACTCCTTACTGCACTACACTTTTCTACTTCATATATTTAGAATTCTCTTCTAAAATATTATAACATTAATTTATTTATAGTTTATATAAACCTTTATTTTCTTCTAATGAAAGCTCTGTACGATAAGCTATATTTACTTAATCCCCTTCAATAATATCACATATAAGTCTCATATAGTCAGTATTATGATAGAAATTATAAATATTTTATATTATAATTATATAAGTCTTATATTTCAAAGACGAAAGAAGATACAAAATTATTCTTCAGAAATTATGTAACTTCTTTTTTTATGTTTTAGAAAGGTGCGTTTTATTAATCAATGTTTCAAAAAGTTTTACAAAAGATTTATCAATCTCTTCCAGTTATATTATTTTTTCTAATTTTATTTTATCTGATTTTTATCTTATTTGGACTGCCTTATATCATACTGGCAACAATTGTTGCTATTCAATTTCAGATCCACTCGAAGAAAAATCTTTCATTGTCTAAAATCATCTCATTTATTCTGACACAATTTGTTATTCAAATACTTGCATTTTTAGCCACAAGAAATATTTATAATTCTATTATATTAAATTTAATAGTTCCTTTTTGGTTAATATTTACTCGCAGTTCCCAATTTAATCCTACTGGATATTTTTCAGAATTAATGGCCTTTACATTTCTGCAATTAATGCCAGTAAGTAATGAAAACTTTCATATTCAGATAGAAGCAATGGCTCTTGGTATGTTCATGTTTTTTATCGCCATGATCTGGTACAACAAAAAATTTCACAAACAAAATCCTACTATTCAAATTAAAAAACAAAGCTTTTCATTATTGAACGAAGCTTATCAAAAACAGAAAAACGGCAATGATATAAAGCAGGAATTACAGGATTTATATAAACTGCAGCAGGCATTTTATGAAGAAGCCAATAATAAAAGAAAAGCATCCTATATTGTTTCTAATGAAGGAAAGATTTCTTATTTATATGCTTTATTAATACAGCGAACAATATACTTACTATCCCATATATCCTCAAATGAACTACAAGAACGAGAAGAAGAATTACATCCCTTATTTTCTTTATTAAAAGAAGCAGGCAACTGTGAGAATTCTCATATTTCTGCTCTAATCAATGAAGTTCATGCTATAACAAAGGAAGAAAATAATAAAATAGATTGGATAGATGATTCCATAGACAGTATTTTAAGTGTGTTAGAATTAATTCTAACACACTCTTTCGATCATAATACAAAAACATTAGATAGAAAATGGAAAATCCCTTTATCTATTAGAATCAAGCAGTTATTTCACTATCGGATAAGACTAGATGCGTTTGAACTTCGCTTTGCCTTCCGTATGAGTATCATCCTTATTATAGGTATGGCATGTAATTTATACACAAATATGGAACATGGATTCTGGTTTGTGATGAATTCATTTTTACTAACACAGCCTATGTATGAAGAGAGTATTCAGAGAATGAAGACAAGATTTATCGGTACTATTTGTGGTTCTTTATTGATGGTACTCCTACAATCCTTACTGATAGGTATCCCTGCACATATGGCAATCGCTAGTATATTAACGTTTGGTGTCTTTTCACTTAAACCAGGGACTTCCCTACATACCTTCTTTGTCACAGGTTTTTCATTGACCATAACTTCTTTAGCTTTAAATATTTACATTGCTGTACAGCTAAGAATTCTATATGTCATGGTATCTATTATCTTTGTATTAATTGTGAATAAAGCTATTTTCCCAACAAGTCATCAGACACAATTAAAGTATAATGAACAACTTATTTTTCATATGCATCATGTATATTTAAGAATCCTACATCGCTGTTTATCCTCAGAAGCCGATTACTGGTTATTATGCGATGCACGCATACGATTTCATCTAGTCTATGAACAAATGAAGAAAGAAATTGAAAAATCTCCTGACATAGCATCTATTGATGATGAGATTTTGCATATTTCTTATCAAATGTTTTCTGAGCTAGAACAGCTTTTATTTATGATAACCAATAGAAACTTAAATACACAGTTATATGATATCTTATCCTCTTATATTCATCATGCAGATATGATGTTAAATACGATTCAGGAACAGTTGTACACCAATCATATAATAGATAAAATTTATGAATATCCTCAACAAAACCTAAGCCTTGAAGGATTTAACTATCAGCTATCACAATTAATGAGCCGTTATTCTAATCATTTAGCACAGCTATATAAAAAAGTTTGCATAAATGATTAGCTTGTAGATAGTATTTTTCATTTAGTTTCGCTATAATTATAAAGAATAAGCTACAATGAGATAATATGAAGTGACCCCCTAGTTGCCAGAACGTGGATTACGATTCATAATAAATTTAGTAAATCAAATTATGAAAGTCGATACCATAACGACAATAGGAGGTCACTATGAAAAGTATAGTCTATATTGGAATGGATGTCCATAAAAACTCATATAGCTTATGTGCAATTTATGGAAAAACAGGAGAAGTCTTAGGAGAAACTAAAATTGGTCCAGATATCAAGCTTATTGAAAAATTCATCAATACCGTAAAAAATAAGATCAATGAAGATGTTGATGTTATGACTAGTTATGAAGCTGGGTGCTTAGGATACTCTCTATATTGGCAATTGAAAGCAAAAGGAATTGATTGTGAAATTCTAGCACCGACAACGATGCAACGCTCAGCTAAGAATAAAGTCATCAAAAATGATCGAAGAGATGCACAAATGATCGCAACAAATCTAAATAATGGAACATATAAAGCAGTGTATGTTCCTAATGATCATGATGTTGAGATTAAAGAGTATATACGGATGATGGATGACTTTAAGGACGAAGCAAAGAAAGTTAAACAACACATCAATGCGTTTGTATTGAGATTAGGTTATCGTTATGAAGGCAAATCAAGATGGACACCTGCTCATATCAAATGGCTAAGAGAGCTAGAACTTACTTCCATGTATAAGGAAATATTGAATGAATATTTATCAGAGTTAGAACTACTAACGGAAAAAGCAGAAAGATTCCAACATAAATTAGAAGAATTATCTCAGGAAGACCCATACAAAGAAAAGATAGGAGAACTGCGCTGTTTCAAAGGCATAGATACGACAGCAGCGATGGTCTTGCATGCAGAAGTATCAGATTTTAACAGATTTCCAAATGCCAAAGCCTTTGCATCATTTTGTGGATTAACACCAGGAGAAAATTCAAGTGGAGACAAAAACAAACGTTTAAGTATAACGAAACAAGGAAATTCACATGTAAGAACAATATTGGTTGAATGTGCACAAGTGTTGGTAAGAGGAGCAATTGGTAAAAAAGGAAAGAAAGTCAAATCAAAACAACTTGGACAGGATGTAAAGGTCATTGATTATGCAGATAAGGCAGTATTAAGATTACAGAAGAAATATCATCAAATGATATTGAGAGGAGTCAATAAAAATATAGCCATAACAGCAATAGCAAGAGAACTAGCATGCTTTGTATGGGGAGTAGAAACAGGACACATAGCATAAATAATGCTTGTGAATAGAAAAACAAAAGAAAGGAGGAGTTGTGAAGTACCAAATCAGGATTAAAACATCGAAGGCATAGAAGGGCTTCAAATAAAGATAACAGGTTCAGCTATCTAAGACTCACCTCTTATGGCAATGATGATATAAATAAAAGTCGCGAAATTTATTTATACGAAAAATCATTGATCCACGCTATGAGATTATAGAGCTGTCGACGAACCATTAACCTTTTGGTAACCAATCCACGAATAACAGAGTGGTTAACTGTCGCAGAATCTATATATTTGGAGTCTTTGTATGCCTTTGATGAAACAATTTTAATAAAAATATTATGAATTGTACTTTTAGTCTTGACAAAGGTCACTTCATAACAGGTGAACATGATGAAAAAGAAAAAGAAGAGTAAGGTTATATGGAATATTCTATTAGTTATAGCACTTATTGTGATGGCTTTCTCTGGTTATATGCTATATAAGGAATTACAACCCGAACTAAATTCACAACAGGAACAGAAAAAGTTAGAAAAGATAGTAAAAGAAGATACTTTATTAAATCCTGACTGGGATAAATTAAAAGAAGTCAATCCTGATATTATCGCATGGATATATATAGAAGGAACTGACATTAACTATCCTATCGTTCAAACAACAGATAATTCTTATTATTTAAATCACTCAGTATACAAAGAAGAAAATCCTTATGGTTCTATATTCTTAGATTATGAAACTCCAAGTGATTTCTCAGCTTATAATTCTATCCTTTATGGTCATAGTATTGCAGGAAACTTTAAAGAAATGTTTTTTACTCCTATTAAAGATTTCGAAGATGATTCCTATTTTAATGAACATACTACTTTATATATTCTAACTCCTGAACAAAACTACCGTGGAGATATTATTGCCTTCACCAAAACTACAGAAGAATCTTATTTATACACGCATGGTGATTTATCTGATACAGATAAAGAGACCTATGAACAAACATTAAAAACAGAAGCTATGCAATATCGTGATGATGTTGCCATAGATACAGATAGTCAGTTTGTAATGCTATCTACCTGTGATTTGGATTATGGCCTACATTCCAATCAGCGTTTAATACTTCATGCAGTTCTATCATCATGGGATAAAGATATTACTATATCAGAATAATAACGCTGTAAGTTGGTTAAGAAACTTCTTGCAGTGTTTCTTTTATATCTAAACATTACATTTCTTTCATTTTTGTAACTATTCTCAATTATATTGAACCACAGTATTTTTAGTTTATAATTAATATTAGGTGATTACTATGGAACAAATACGAATTATGATTATTGAAGATGATGAAGTATTAGGAAATCAAATTCAATCCTTTCTACAGTCTTGGGGTTACTATCCAATACAAGCAAGAAATTTCCAGAATATTCTTCAGGAATTCCAGAAAACTCTTCCTCACCTTATCCTCATGGATATTAATCTTCCCTATTATGATGGCTTTTACTGGTGTTCCAAAATAAGAGAAACTTCTACGGTTCCTATCATTTATATCAGTAGCCGTAATGATGACAAAGATAAGATTATGGCAATTGCTCAAGGTGGAGATGATTATGTAGAAAAGCCATTCCATTTAGAATTATTAAAAGCTAAAATTGAGGCAATTCTAAGAAGAACTTACCAATACACAGTTAACCATACAATTTATTTACAATCTGATCTAGCTTATGAGTCACATACCAGTACGCTTTACCACCGTAATCAGAAAATAGAGTTAACTAAGCTAGAAAACAAAGTGCTATCTGTGTTAATCGAACATCGTGGTGTAATTGTATCTAGAAATCAGTTAATGGATGCTTTATGGAACACCAATGAATTTATATCAGACAATACATTAAATGTACTAATCTCAAGATTACGTTCAAAATTAAAAGATATCTGTGATGATGAAGTCATCTATACTAAGAAAGGACAAGGCTATTATATCCAATGAAATACTTAAAAAAACACGCTAAGTTTCTGATTAGTACGATTCTGTTAATCTTCGCATTTAATGCCTACTACATCTTTTTGATCCCACATACAAATATCCAGTATCTACTTTATCTTGATTTTCTTTGTCTTGTATTTTATGGCCTTTTTATTGGAATAGATGCGTATTTCTTTTATCAGAAAGAAAAAGAAAAAGAAGCTTTACTACAAAGTCATGATATTATCAGCACGGAATATGATAGCTATGAAAATGCCGATATCACTCAACATGATCTAGCCATTCTTCAACAGTTGTTAGATAACCAATTGGAAAGTATCCAGGATTTACAAGACTATATCGCAAAATGGTGTCATGAAGTAAAGATTCCATTATCTGCTTTATTATTAATGAATGAAAAGAATGAAGATGAAGAATTAAAACAAGACATGAAAGAACAATTAGAAAGAATAAAAATATACTTAAATAATGCATTAGTAGGATGTAAGGCTCAAAGTAATCTATATGATCTATCTATACAAAAAGTAAATCTAAAAGAATGTATACAAACATCCATTAAAAACAATCGTTTCTTTTTTATAAAAAAACATTTTGATATTCAGCTAGATATAGAAGATGTGACTGTTTTTTCAGATACCGAATGGCTTGTCTATATTTTTGATCAGATTTTCGCAAATGCTATTAAATACGCCAAAGAAAATGCCTATCTTCACATATGGACGAAACAGAAACAAGACAGCATCTATCTTTTTATCGAAGACCATGGAGAAGGCATTCAAGATTATGACTTACCTCGAATTTTTGAAAGAGGATATACCGGTCATAACCATCACAATGGTAAATATAAATCTACAGGTATGGGTCTATATTTAGTAAAACTTATGACAGATAAACTAGGTCATGGCATCTTTGTGGAAAGTGAAGTTAGTCGTTATACACGTTTTACAATCAAGTTTAAAGATAATCGAAAACACTTCTATCTCTAATCTTACATAAAATGTAAGGTTAGAGATACTTTTGTAATTTTAGAGTAAGGATTTTTAACTTCCATGGCTTTATAATCAAAGCGTAAGGAGGACAAATATATGGAACAAAAAATATTAGAAATTAAACATCTGACAAAGACGTATGGCACAAAAGGATTTCATACAAAAGTATTAAAAGGAATCGATTTAACTATTTATAAACATGACTTCATCGCAATTATGGGTCCAAGCGGCTCTGGTAAAACCACTCTATTAAATCTTTTATCCACCATAGATAAACCTTCACAAGGTTCTATTCTCTTAGATGCAAAAGATATCACAAAGATTTCCAACAAAGAATTATCAGCACTAAGAAAGGATAAGATTGGTTTTATTTTTCAAGACTATAACTTATTAGATACGATGACACTACAAGATAATATCGCCCTTCCATTATCATTAAATGGTGTTTCTAGTAAAAAATGTATTGAAAAAACGAAAGAATTAGCCGAGATGTTTGGGTTAAAGGATCACCTTACAAAATATCCATATCAGTTATCCGGAGGACAAAAACAAAGAGGTGCAACTGCACGAGCCTTAATCACTAATCCGGAAATCATTTTTGCGGATGAACCAACTGGAGCTTTAGACTCCAAATCTAGTCATGATTTACTAGAATGTTTAAAAATGGTGAATGACAATGGTCGTGCTACAATTCTTATGGTCACACATGATGCCTTTAGTGCTTCTTATGCTAAAGATGTATATATATTAAATGATGGAAACATCAAGTGTAAACTAACTAGAGGACAAGATCGTAAACAGTTCTATGACCGCATTATTGATATGCAGGCTTCCATGGGGAGTGATTTTGCATGAGTATGATGAAATTAGCCTTTCAGAACTTTAAATCAAGTTTCAAAAGCTATTTATCTTTAATTATTTCCTTAGCCTTTACGATTCTGGTTTTATTTAACTTTATCAATCTGATTGATTCTGGAATACTAGATCAGCTTGGAGAATCTAATGCCCGTAATGTAGAAATCATCCTTCAGGTATTATCATTTACAATTGCATGTTTCATGATTTTCTTTATTTGGTATTCCACCAACGTATTTCTTACTAAGCGAAAAAAAGAAATTGGAATATACGTATTTATGGGACTATCTAATCAGAAAATAGGCAAACTCTATGCGATAGAAACAATCCTAATTGGTTTCACATCCTTATTATTAGGAATTGTTTTTGGAATCATAACCTCGCAGTTATTCACCATGATTCTCATGGCAATATCAGAAATAAGTGTTGAAATTACTTTCCATTTTTCTCTTATGCCAATGCTCATCACATCTATAATTTTCTTCATTATTTACTTTGTATTTGTAGTAAAGGGATATATCAATATTGTTCGTAGTAGTGTACTAGAGATGGTTTCGGCTAATCGACAAAATGAGTATGTAAAGCAGAATAACACAGTACTGATATTAAAAGCCATAATCGGCATCATTGTCTTAGCAGTAGGATTTTACCTTGCCACAAAAGAAGCCGGAATGGAAGTTATGGGAAATATTTTATTGGCAACCATTCTTGTGATAATAGGTATTTATCTTTTATTTGGTGGACTTATTCCTCTAATCTTTCAGACTCTCGCAAAAAATAAAAACTTTCTTTATCAAAAAGAAAGAAATTTATGGATCAATAACATCATCTTCCGAATGAAGAAAAATTATCGCACATATGCGATCGTATGTGTTTTAATGTTATGTTCTGTAACTGCTTTAGCTTTTGGATTCTCTATGAAAAACCGCTACGAAGGTATCGTTCACTTTGAAAACACCTATACTTATCAGGTCATGAGTGATAAATCCGGTTATGAGAATGAATTTAAAGAACTAATAGAAAAAGAAAACAAAATTGAATATGCATCGGATATTGAACTGTTAACGATAAATAAAGAAGATACAAATAATAACTATACAATCCCGCTTGCCCTTGTATCATATTCAGATATTAAACAGTTAGCAGATGATACAGGAATGGAATTTGACTTAACAGAACCAAAAGATCATGAATATATAGAGCTAAACAGATTGTATGTAATGTCTTTAACCAATGATTTCATCGTCAATACCGAGACTATACAAGGTGTAGAATATACTTCCATACAACAGACAACAACACCTTATCTAGGTTATATGCAGGAAGAGATGGATTATATGATCGTTAATGATAAAACATTTACACAACTATCATCCATCGGACAATCCATGCATATCTACAATTACAAAATTGAAGATCCCTACAATTTTGAAGCATCCACAAATGATATTCAATCCAGTAGTCATTGTTTAGGTTTAGTTAAAATAAACCCTGAAAGGGATGAAATCGCATGGTTAAAAATATTATTTAGTGTATCCATCTTTACCTTTATGGTCTTTATCTTTGCGAGTGGCAGCATCTTATTTATGAAACTATATAATGATGCATTTGAAGAAAAAGAACGATATCAGGTATTATCTAAACTTGGAATCAGTAAGAAGACATTGAAAAAATCAATTGCGAATGAATTACGATTTGCCTATGCTGTACCATTTCTCATCATGGCAATCTCTTCCTATTTCTCAGTGAAAGCCATTGGTAATTTAATGCAGGGAACACTATTATCCGTCAATATTATCAGTGTAATTATTATCTTTATATTTTTCTATATCTGTTATCGCTTTTCACTCATCATTTATCAAAGAAACGTATTATAAATTAAAGACTCCCAATGATTCTAATAACGAATCAATTGAGAGTCTTTGTTTTATGCATTCGATGCGGCAACTTTCACTTTACTGAATAATTCAGAAATGATCTTACGTGTCTCATCATCAAATTTAAATACTTCATCATTTGGATTGTCAGTTCTAGGAATATAAGCGTTGACTCCTTCAAATTCACCTTCAGGACCACTTAAATCATCCATAACTGCTTGATTAGATGAAGTATAACCTACGAAGCTGGAATTATCCATAGAACCTTCATAACTAGCAATATAGTTAATGAATTCATGTGCTAAATCCACATTTTTGGCGTTCTTAGGAATAACCATCGCATCACTCCATAAGTTAGTACCGGTTTCAGGCATGTAATATCCCATGTTTTCATTTTCACTCATTACATAGGTTGCGTCTCCTGAATAAATTAAGCCAAGAGCTTTTCTACCCTGTGCCATGTTATCGATGATTTCATCAGTAACAATTTCTGGCTCCATAGTTTCTACGCACTGTACAAGCCAGTCATAAGCATCCTGAAGTTCTCCTTCATCTTTTGTATTCATAGAATATCCAAGGGCTTTTAATGCCATCATGAAAGAATCACGTTCAGAATCATATAAGTAGATATCTCCCTTATATTTCGTGTCAAGGAAAATATTAAAGCCTTCATTCTTTAAATCTTCTTCGCTTACTTTCGTCTTGTCATAGACAATACCAACAGTTCCCCAGAAATAAGGAATAGAATATTCATTATTTGGATCATATGGCAAGCCTTTAACACCTTCAGCTAAGTTATCTAAACAATTTAGTTTACTTTGATCTAGCTTCTGTAATAAATCTTCTTGAATTAAACGTTCAATCATATAATCACTAGGAACTAATATATCATAAGATTCACCATTAGCGACTTTGATATACATCTGTTCATTAGAATCAAAGATTTCCATTACGACTTTTGCGCCTGTCATTTCTTCAAAATTACTAATGATATTTTCTCCTGTATATTCTCCCCAGTTATAAACATGAAGAGTCTGTCCTTCATAAGGTTTTGCGCCTGACTTCATATTACGCAATCCAAAACCTATAAATGCAATCACAACTACCAATGCAGTAATAGGAATCCAATGTTTCTTACGTTTTGTATAGGCTACTTCCTTTTGTGGACGTTTAGCACGAATCATTGGTACAACATTAATGATAATCAATACGATTGTAATTAAGATAACCACAAGTGTAGATATTGCGTTGATACTTGGATTTACACGTTTACTCATCGTATAAACCATGATACTTAAGTTTTTAACACCGCCTCCGGTCACAAAGTAAGAAATGATGAAATCATCAAATGACATCGTGAAGGCAATTAATGCACCAGATACGATACCTGGCATGATTTGAGGCACAATAACTTTTGTAAGGGCCTGCCAAGGGGTAGCACCCAAGTCCATGGCAGCATCAGCTAGGTTTGGATCTAAAGCACGAATTTTAGGCATAACGCTTAAGATTACATATGGTGTACAGAATGCAATATGAGCCAATAGCATGGTCATAAACCCTTTTTCCACACGTAATGTAATAAACAACAACATCAATCCGATTGCGGTTACAATTTCTGGATTCATGATTGGAAAATCATTTAACTGTAAAACAATCTTTTTCACAATCTTTTTTGATTTCGATAAACCTATAGCACTGATAGTTCCTATGATCGTAGAAATCACGGTAGCTAAAACTGCCACAATAATCGTAATATATAAGGATTCCATCATATCACGATTCGCAAACATCTTTTCATACCACATCGTAGAAAATCCTGTAAAATGTGTTAATGATTTGCTAGAGTTGAAAGAGAAGATAATCATGAATACAATAGGAAGATAGAAGAATATCAGGGCAAGTGTCATGATTACTTTACCAAAAATACGTTTATCTTTTTTCATTGTTTCACTTTCCCCTTTCCACTATTATGAGCATCGATTCTTCTTATCGCATACATACACAGCATCATAATAACCGCCATAATCATGGAAATTGCACTACCAAAGTTCCATTCTCCAACAGTAATAAACTGATTTTCAATTACATTACCTATTAAGAAGAATTGTCCTCCACCTAATAATTTAGGGATGAAGAAGGAACTAACAGCTGGCAGGAATACTAAGGCAATTCCACTTACTACACCAGATAATGATAATGGAAAAGTAACGCGCCAAAATGTCTGTACCTTATTTGCACCTAAATCAGCACTGGCTTCTAGTAAAGATTTATCCATTTTACATAAAGAAGTATTGATTTGTAGAATCATGAAAGGAATAAAGTTATATACCATACCTAATAGCACAGCACCTTCTGTATATAACAATTCCTGATCACCTAATCCAAACCATCCAAGAATAGTCTGTACAATACCACCTTCTGATAAAATTCCTATCCAAGCATATGTTCTAACTAGCATGTTGATCCACATAGGCAAGGTGATAGCCAATACTAAAATATTACGTACTTTATCAGAACTTTTCGCAATGAAATAGGCAATTGGATAACCTAGTAATATACAGATAATAGTTGTTTTTATTGCGATTGTAAGTGATCTCCATAAAATCAATAAGAAATCAGGGTCGGTAAAAAATTTCTTAAAATGATCCAATGTGAAGGAAAAACTAATGATATCATTCCCAGGCTTCGTAAAAGAATATAATAGAATTAAAAGCATAGGAAGAAGTACCATCAGCGCAATCCACACAATATAAGGAATCGCAAGCTGAGAAAATCGCTTCATTAGAATCCCATCTTTCTCATTACATGAATATCTTCAGGGAAGAATGTCAAGCCGACCTCTTTTCCTTCTTCCACATAGTCTGTAGTATGAATTTTGAATTCACGTCCAGTTGTTGAGAAAGTAATCTTATAGACACCTTCTGTGATATTTTCATCATCAAAATCATAATCTACACTAATATCCACAACTTCTTCTTCATTCGATAGTTTCCATCCTTGTGCATTTGCCCAAGTTTTAAGGTCTGTGTCTAACGCAACAGATTCTTTGATTTCATCTACAGTCTTGAAGAAGTTAAATGCCATAACCGCTTCATTTGCACGCTCATTTTTCACAACTGGCTGGTTTACCACGAAAATAGATTTTGTGACAGAAGTTCCATTAGAAGTAGAGAATGTAACAGAATATTCTCCTAATTCTTCTTTTAGATCATAATCAATTTTCGCAATAGAAATATAATCATCCGTTTCTGGATTCCATGCCTGTGCATCTGCACGAGCTACAATTTCTTTATCATCTAAATCCTTTAGATCTTCAATATCAACATAGAAGTCATTGGCACTGATTTTTTCTTTTCCATTTTCACTGATGACATCATGATTTCGAATAACGTGCATATTTACAGTAACACTTGTTCCAGGTACTGTTTCCACCATGATTTCATAATGAACTCCTTTAAATAGCACACTTAATACTTCACCAGTTAGTTTACCATCTTCTACGCTTACTATATCAATATCCTCTGGACGAATAATAATATCAACTGGTTCATCAGGTTTAAAGTCACGATCTGTACATTCAAAAACTTTATCATCGAATTTTACTTTGTAATCTTCGACCATCTTACCAGGGAAAATATTGCTTTCTCCAATGAAATTAGCAACATAACGATTTTCTGGTTCATTATAGATTTCCTCTGGTGTCCCAACCTGCTGAATTTCTCCATCCTTCATAACAACGATCTTATCAGACATTGTCAAAGCTTCTTCCTGATCATGTGTTACAAAGATAAAGGTAATTCCTACTTCCTGCTGAATTCTTTTCAGCTCATATTGCATTTCTTTACGAAGCTTTAAATCTAAAGCTCCTAAAGGTTCATCCAGCAACAATACCTTAGGTTCATTAACCAATGCACGAGCAATTGCCACACGCTGCTGCTGACCACCTGACAACAAAGTTACATTTTTATTCTCATATCCTTCAAGACCAATCAGCTTCAGCATTTTCATAACCTTCTGCTCAATTACATCTTTACTGATTTTTTTAATTTTCAAACCAAAAGCAATATTCTGATATACACTCATATGCGGAAATAAAGCATATTTTTGAAATACCGTATTCAATTCACGTTTATGTGGAGGTACTTTACTAATATCTTCGCCATCAAAGATAACGGCTCCTTCATTGGCATCTAAAAAGCCACCTAAGATACGTAAAAGAGTTGTTTTTCCACATCCACTAGGTCCCAAGAGTGTCACAAACTCATTTTCATAGATATCAAGATTGACACCTTTTAAAACAATTTGTCCGTCGAAATCTTTCACAATGTTTCGAAACTGAATCAGCTTTTTCTTTTCCATTCTTCAATTTCCCCTTTCTACTAAAACATTGGTGGAGTCGTAATCCACAGTATCTTGGCATCACTATTGCCATTATTGATTAAATAATGACTGAATTTTCCATCAAGATAAAAGGTTTCTTTAGCCTTCAAACGATATTTATTATTGCCGCGTACTAGTGTTACATTTCCTTTTAAAATATAACCAAATTCTTCACCGTTATGACATTCCATCACCATACTTTGTTCATGAGGATGTAAAGTCAATAAAATTGGTTCCATTTCATTTTTCTGTGCATTTGGAATTACCCATTCAATCGTATATCCTTCCTTTTTATCCTCAAAGAAATCCTGAGTCTGAAATACGATTTTTTCTTCCTTTTCTTCTTTGAAAAAATCCGCAAGATTCGTACCTAATGCTTCTAATAGATCTTCCAATGTTGAAATACTGGGACTCGTTAGATTTCGCTCCACCTGCGAAAGAAAGCCCTTGGTCAGTTCACTTCTTGAGGCAAGTTCTTCTAACGTAAGGTCATTGCGAAGTCGTAGATCCTTTAATTTTTTTCCGATATCCATCACATGTACCTCCAATATTCAATATACTAAACAAATACTTTGAAAAATAAAACAAGATTATTATACACATTATTTACAATTATGCAATAAAATATTCAATATTTTTAAAAAAAAGTTCGATGTTAGTAAACTTACATAACTTTTCATTTCTAATTTCTTAAAATGAAAATAATTGTAAATAGTTTATAGTTTGTCAGAAATATTTTCTTATTTCAATAAACATATGATACAATACTATACAAGAGAGGTGATATCATGGAATTAGAAAAGTTTTTTCAAGAATATAAAGATAAAAAGAATGCGTATGATTTAGCTTTAAGCAGTTTATATTTTGATATGGAAACCGTAGCACCTGTGAATGGAATTCCTTATCGTAATCGTATGATTTCTATTTTATCTGGTGATGCATTTGATCACATAGCTAATCCAGAAAGCATTAAAAAGATTGAGGAACTATCTCAAAAAGATTCTTTATCAGAAACAGAGAAAAAAGAAATTACACTTTTATTAAAAGAATTAGAAGATCTTCGTGTTCTTCCAAGAGAGGTATATGTTGATTTTCAAAAAATCATTGCGGATGGTCAGAATGCATGGCGTAAAGCAAAAGAAGAGAATGACTATCAGATGTTTAAGCCATATCTTATTCAAATCATAGAAAAACAAAAAGAAGTTCTTTCTTACATAAAAAATAAGACGAGTGACTATGATTATCTGCTGGATACCTATCAGCCTGGTACTAGTATTGCCTATTATGATCGTTTCTTTAACGCAATTAAAGAAGAACTGCTTCCTTTCATCAAACGTATCCAAAAAGAAGGTACACCAATTGATGATAGTATTTTATTTACTTCCTATGATATAAAGAAACAGGAAGCTTTTATGCAGGATTTACTAGACTACATGCAGGTAAATCGTAAAGAATGCAGTCTAAGTTTAACGGAACATCCTTTTACTAGTTTCTTTTCAGCACATGAAACACGTATTACTACACATTATTATGAACATAATGTTATGTCTGCGATTTTCTCATCTATTCATGAATATGGACATGCTTTGTATGGTCTACAGGTAAACGAAGCATATGAAGGAACATCATTATTCAGCAGTATCGGTACTGCAATGCATGAATCACAGTCACGCTTCATGGAAAATCATATTGGTCGAAACAAAGCTTTCTGGGAAGTAAATTATCCAAAGCTTCAAAGCTATTTCCCTGAACAGCTATCCGCTGTAACATTAGATGAATTCATGAAAATGGTCAACGTGTCTCGTCCATCTTTTATTCGTACAGAAGCAGATGAATTAACATATCCAATTCATATTCTGATTCGTTATGAATTAGAAAAAGAAATCTTTAATGGCAATGTAGATTATGATCATCTAGATACATTATGGAACGACAAATATGAGGAGTATCTAGGAATACGTCCTACACAGGATAAAGAAGGAATCCTACAGGATATGCACTGGGGAGGAGCTATGCTAGGTTATTTCCCTACTTACGCCTTAGGAAGTGCCTTTGCGGCTCAGTTCTATCATCAAATGGAACAGGAGATCAATGTAGAAGAGATTCTTCGCAATGGTGATTTCCAGGTTATCAGTAACTGGTTAAAAGAACATATTCATCAATACGGTGCCATGAAATCAGCAGATGAATTAATGATGGATATATGTAAAGAACCATTTAATCCTTCTTACTATATCAACTATCTAAAAGATAAATTTAGTAAGTTATATCAAATCAGCCTTTAAAAAACTGGAATTTCCAGTTTTTTTGTTGTTTTCTAGAATACAAAGCATAGACTCTATTAGGTGATTATATGAAATCTACATTACAGACTGAATTTGCATTACATCTTCCAAAAAAGAATATTCCTTATTTTGAAGGCTGGTATACACGCGTTCATACTGATTCCAAAGACTTTGCGATTATTTTTGGTTTATCAACTCATCAGGAAAAGAAAGAAGCTTTTATCCAATATCTTGATACTAGGCAAAGTAAAGTTTACTCCTTCTCCTGGGATTCTTTTACTTATACGAGTCATCCTTTTCAAATAAAAATAGACACAAACCTATTATCATTAAACTATCTTCGTTTACAGCTGCCTGATATAGAAATAGAACTATATCACGAAAATCTTACTCCCTTAGATACAAACTGGTTCTCTCCGACCATTATGGGGCCTTTTTCCTACCTGCCTATGGAATGTATACATTCTGTAATCTCATTACATCATCATGTAGTCGGTTATATAAAAGAAGGACAAAACTATCACGAGATAGATGGAACAGGTTATATGGAAAAAGATCGAGGTACTTCATTTCCATCTGAATATCTATGGTTTCAATCAAACCAAAATAAGGAATCGCCCTGTTTCTTTTTATCCTATGCTCATATTCCATTTGCTTTTTCTTCATTTCAAGGCTGCATATGTGTGTTAATGTTGGAAAAACAATATCGCTTTGCGACCTATTTAGGCTGTCGAGTTAATATTAATCATAAAAATAAATCTATTGTGCTTCATCAATCCCCTTATGAACTAATCATATCCTTTGATTATCCACAGGGTCATACACTTACTTCTCCTATACAAGGTGTTATGAGTGGAAGAGTTAATGAAACCTTAGAAGCAGAAGCCAATGTGACTTTAAAGAAAAAGAATATATTAATTGGCAAATGGAAATTTACTCATGGAGGATTTGAAAATAATGGTATATTCTAAAATAACCCTTTGCGACGCAAAAGGTTATTTTTCTCTACAACATAATTTTTAACTTTTCCACAAGTTTATGATTTGCATTTTCCTCCATTTCACACATTCCAATATGAACAGAAGGTTTTGTTTTTCCATGAAAATCACTTCCGCAAGTCATATATAATTGATGTCTCATGGCTACATCATAGTAAAATTTTGTTTGTTCAGGCGAATGATAAGAACTAAAGACTTCAAATCCATCTACTTTCATCTGAATTAAATCATGTAATCGATCTTCTTTTTCCTGAACATTCATACCTGGATGTGCCACAATAACCAATGCATTTTGTTTATGCAATGTTTCCACGATTTCTTCAACACTTGGAAAATGAATTTCCACATATGCTGGTTTCCCTTGACTACAATAATCCCAATAGAAGTTTACATAAGGATTATCACTACGTTTTCCATCAGGATAATATGGCTGAAGCAGTTGATTATTTTTTTCCACATCATACTCCATTGCGGCCTCCGCAATAGCTTCTCCTGTAACAATTCCATTAGGACATAATTCCTGTATTTTTTCATCACTGAACATAATACCTAATTCTTTAATTAATTGACAACGTTTTTCACTTGCGGCTTTTTCCTGTTTTACAACGTTTTCTTCAATTTTATCAAAAATTGGATCATCTACATTAATACCATATCCTAAAATATGATAGCCTACCCCTTTATGAGTCGCATCAATTTCTATTGCGGGAATACAAGTTATACCAGCTTCATTTTGATGTTTTAAAGCTATACGACTTCCCTTTACACTATTATGATCAGCTATTGCCATATAATCTAAACCAGCTTCCTTCCCCATTTTTAGTAATTCAATTGGTGCAAACTCACCATCATCACTAAAACAGGAATGCATATGCAAATCTACTTTAAAAAACATATCATCATCTCCCTATCTTTTTCTTGTCATTAATAGCATAAAAAATTCTAATTTAAAAGTCAATAAAAGGTTATCATACTAATGCATGTATAGTATCATAACCTTTATTTTTTATAGTGATTCAATTAAAGACGGCAATTCTTTTATTGTTGAAATCACATAGTCAGCTCCTGCATCTTTATATTGTTTTTCCACTTTTTCATAACATAGCTGTTTTTCTTTATCCGTTAGATTTTCAAACTCTTCCTGTGTCAATCCCATTAAAGAGCTACCTTCGATAATTCCTACTGTAGTAACCCCAGCTGCGATTCCTTCTTTAATATCAGAGATTGTGTCTCCGACTTTTACTGCGGCATGAACACTTGTGACATGTAAATGCTTCAAGTTCTCAAATACCATATACGGATAAGGTCTTCCATAGTTTTCCACACTGTTAGGTGTAATCCAAAAGTCTGGTTCGTATCCTTTTTCTTTTGCGACCTTTGTGACAACTTCCATCATCTGATCCGTATATCCTGTAGTAGACCCTATTTTTAATCCCATCTTACGTAATGTTTCTATAGTTTCTACCACATATGGTTTTGGATCAGAGAACTGATCTAAAATTCCCATTAATTTTCCAGTAAAAGCATCATGCATTTCATCAATATCCTTATTTTCCACTTCACGTCCATGTGCCTGTAACCATAAATCATGAATTCTAGGCATTTCTAACATTGTTTTAATGTGGTCCCACTTCAGCATCCCCATAGGTTTTCTTGTTTCTTCCATTGTGACTTCCATACCGAATTCTTTAAATACTTCTATGAATGCCTGTACTGGCGCAAAACATCCATAATCAACAGTAGTTCCTGCCCAATCAAAGATCACTGCTTCTATTTTCATTATTTAAGTCCTCTACTTTCCATATAATTTTTCATAATCTGTGTTAACTGAAGAATATCCTCTTCATATATTTCACCAATAGTTCCTATTCTAAAAGTATCTTTATCTGTTAATTTTCCTGGATAAATAGCATATCCTCTTTCTTTAATATAAGAATACATATCCGCAAAATCAAATTTATCATTTGGATATAAGAATGTAGTGATAATAGGACCTTGAACTGATGAATCCACGTAAGCTTTAAACCCTAGTTTACCAAACTCCTTAATAAGCACATCTTTATTATGTGTATATCGTTTTCCTCTCGCAACAATTTCACCCTCTTCTTTCAGTTCTTCCATTGCTTTCGCAAAAGCTAATACTACATGAGTTGGTGAAGTATATCGCCATTTTCCATCTTTCTCCATACCAGCCCATTGGTCATATAAATCTAAAGAAAGACTACGTGCAGTACCTTTTGAATCGGTCAGTTTCTTACGATTTGCGATAATGAAAGAGAATCCTGGTACACCTTGAATACATTTATTGGCAGAACTAATTATATAGTCAATATGCCATTTTTTAACTGGAATATCAATTGCCCCAAAACTAGACATAGCATCAACAATAAATGTTTTATGGTATTTATCTGCTAATTCTCCGATTGATTTTATATCATTTAAGATACCAGTCGTTGTTTCACTATGAATCATTGCGATATGTGTAATTTCCTGATGTTCCTTTAAAGCTTTTTCAGCTTCATTTTTATCCGGTATTTTATCATAATCCTGCATAATATGTATACAAGGAATACGGTGATATTCACACATCTTCGCAATACGTTCTCCATATGCGCCGTTACTTAACAACAATAAACAGCCATCTTCTGGAATTGTGCTTGAGATTACACTTTCTACACCAAATGTACCTGAGCCCTGCATCAAAACTGTTGTATACTCTGTTTCATCTACATGTGCTAATTCTAATAATTCTCTTCGTATTTTTTGTGTGATCTGTTTATAATCATCATCCCAAGTACAATGATCAAATAACATTTCTTTCTTTACACTATCTGTAGTAGTTAATGGTCCTGGGGTTAAAAGTTTGTATGTTTTCATCTCTCGTTCCTCCTATTTTCTACAACTTTCAAACAACGCCTGATGTTCTTCTAACAATTCTACTGTTAATGGCATTTTAAACACTTTAGGATACTTACTAGCATATTTTTCATCTACTTCTTCTCCTTCATATAACGCTGTTGGATATGTACGTAGTATATCTTTTCTAGCATTTTCCATAATACAGCGTGCCATTGCCATTGCGGTTTTATTTAATGTATCTTTTTTTATAACTGCAATACTTTCAGTTAATGAGAAATTTCCTTCTATTGGATCCACAACCTCTATTGGCAAATCTTTCTGCATATCTGCGATTCCCTGATGACGTAATCCAAATGCAATTGCGACTTCTCCAGAACGAACTTTTTTCAAAGGACCGGAGCCGCTAGATTCTAAGTGTGGTCCAACATTTTCTAAAATATCACTTAAGATTTCTTTTCCTTCCTCTTCACCATACGCATCTAAAATAGCTTGAACCATTAGCCATCCTGTACTGCTGGCACTAATATCTGGTATGGAAATATAATCTTTATAGATTGGATTTGTTAAATCTTTTAATGAAGCCGGCTTAGGCAGATTTTTTTCCTTTAATACTTCACTATTAACAATTAATGCACCCTCTAAAGCTGTTAATGGAGTATCATAATTAGAATATGTTTTTAATGTTGGTGTTTTAAACGTCAGATTTTCAAACATATTATTCTTTTCATGAGCACTGTCAATATAATAAGTACTCATAGTAATCAGATCTGCCTCAATATTTCGACCTTCTGCCATCAATTTTCCACCTAATTCACTAGTACCAAATGATTGAAGAACATATTGATCCTGAAAACCATTCTCATCAAGAGCTTCTTGAATAGCCGTAAGTGCTTCTTCATCTGCATTAGAATAGATGACAACAGGCTCCTTACCTTTACCAAAAACGAATGTAAAGACAACTAATATGCACGCCAGTACAGCCAAAGCGTATTTCTTATATTTAAACTGTTTCGTTTCTGCTTTTTCTTTTTTCTGTGTTAAGAAATACATCAATCCTTTCACAATTAAATTTGTGATAAGAATCAACAAAGATAAAACAAAGATTTCATCAAATTTCGCAAAGTGCTGAAGCTCCTTTATTTTAGTAGTTAATACTGCTGTTTTAGCACCTACAATAAAAATCAATGCGGAAATGGTTACCATAGAGTTAATGAAATAATAACTGATCATCTCTAAGATCGTACTTTTTGAATTAGGCACAACCACTCTTCGAATTGTTTTAAACCAGCTATCCCCCATTAACATCGCAGTAGTTTCATATGTTTTATTTAATTTACTTAAAGTGTTTTTCGCCATTACATATGGAGTTGAGAAAAAGTGAATGATATTACAAAGAATAATTATAAAATAGGTTCCCTGTAAACTAGTTCCGCTGAATGCAAATAGAAATGCAATACCAATTACCATACCAGGAATTGTATTTGTAATACTACTTATTGCATCAATACTTTTTCTACATATAGCTGGAAGATTACTACGAGTTGTAACTAATGCCGCTCCATAAGCAACAAGTGCACCTATAAAAGCAGTCCCTAAAGATACCAACAAGGAATTTCTATACGAAGATAATAAATTTGCGCTAGATAGTGCTTCTGTAAAATGTTGAAGTGTCATATTTAAGTTATATGGCCACTCTTGAACAAATGGCAACAATATAATGACAGCAAATATTATTAAAATACTGCAGGATATTAATATTGAACCAATCTTACAAATCGTATCTCTAATTCGGTTTACAGGAATTTCTACTACACTGACTTTATTGTAGTGAACATTATAACGATCCAGATAACCTAATAGAAGTATGCTTATAATAGAAGGCAATAACATCATCATCGCTACAACTGCACCATTTTGAAAGTTAGGGATAGAACCAAGCATTTCGTTATACAACATTGTTGCGACTACTTTATATTCTCCACCAACTGCACCTGGAATACCATAATCTGTAAAACTTAAAAAGAACGATTGTATAAAAGCCGCTGCCAAGGTTGGAATCATAGGTGATAATACTGTCATATAAAATCTTTTAAGATCGTTATCACCCATTATCTTAGAAACAATGATAAATCGTTTATCTATGAATTTCATAGTGTTATTTACCAACAAAAAGGCAATAGGCAATGTATAAACAATATATCCTATCATCAAGCCATTAAAACCATAAATATCGAATAACTGAATATGCATGATTTTTGTCAAAAGGCCTTGTTTACCAAAGGTATAGATAATCGCAAAGCCATAAGTAATTGTTGGCAGTAACATTGGCATTGTTGCGATATTCTGTATCCATTTTTTTAACCTAGCAGATACATTTGTAAAATTAATCGTATATGCCAGCATAAAAGCTAATATAGTTGTGACAAGCGCACTACATCCTGAAACAAGAAAGCTATTAAAGAAGGCTTCAAAAAAATTTTCATTTGATAACAGGTTAATGTAATTAGAAAGAGATATTGAATTTCCACTTTCAAATGATTTATATAGTAGGATGATTACTGGCATACATAAGAATACCGCGAATATAAGAAACAGTATTCCATAGATTCCTTTTAACTCCCATTGTTTCTTAAGCATAACTTTCACCAAATAATTTATAGATATTATTACGTTTAATTTCTAACTGATTTAAAATAAATTCTTTCACAAAACTATTTTCCGGATGTTCAATTATATCTTTTGGTTTCGCAAATTGAGATATTTTTCCATCTTTCATAATTAATACACGATCTGATAAAGTCAATGCTTCTTCTGGATCATGTGTAACAATAATTGTTGTGAGATGATATTCTTTTGCGATTGTTTTAATTTTTTCTTTTATACTTTCCTTTATAACTCCATCTAACGCACTTAACGGTTCATCTAGTAATAAAATTTTGGTTTCATTACCATCGTTCTCGCAAGCGCAACACGTTGTTTTTGTCCACCTGATAATTGATCTATTCGTTTATTTAAATGCTCTGATAAGCCTAATAAATCAATTAATTCATTTACTTCCTGTGGTGTTGAAATATTGGGTTTATTCTTTAAACCATATACAATATTTTCATATGCATTTAAGTTTGGAAATAAAGCATAATCCTGAAATACAATATTAAATCCTCTATTTTCCATAGATACATGCGTAACATCTTCCCCATTATATAAAACCTTTCCACTATCTATATCTGTAATACCTAAGATACAGTTTAATAAAGTTGTTTTACCACTTCCACTAGGTCCTAGAATTGAAACAATTTCTCCTGTTTCTATTGATAAACTAATTCCATTTAAAATCGTTGTATTGTCATAAGACTTCTTTACATCTTTTAGTGTTAACATCTGTATACACTCCCTTATTCTTTTCTTTTTATTTCCGTGTTTATTATAAATAATCAATTTATTCTTTCAATAGATTTAAAGAAGTGTTTACAATGCATTTACCGTATTTTTACAATACTCTAAGTTTTGTGAAGATATCGTTACAATTCTAATACTAGAATATATAAGTTAATTTGTCATTTTTTAGCAATATACACTTATAACATACTAAGTTCATACTACTTTAATACTATTTTACATTTGTATCTGTTTTATTAATTTTCAAAATTATATCCTATTATTACCTGGGTAATAATAAAAAAAGCATGCACAAGATGCACACTTTTACATTTATTCTTCATTATCCATTTCTATAGAATTCATATCATTGAATTTATCCATATCCATTAAACCCAACTGACAATCTACCATAATCGCATTTGTTAGAGAACCAGCGACATTTAACATCGTTCTCATCATATCAATAATTGGATCAATCGCAAGAATTGGTGTTATATAGGCAAAAGATGAACCTAAACCTACTCCAGATAGCCCTACTGATGCGGCCATTGTACTCGTACCAGGAATTCCTGCAATTCCAATAGAACCAATCGTAATAACAATAACAGACATAAATATTAGACTTAAATCTATAGGAGTTCCTGATGTGTTAGCAACATATACAATCAATAAAGCTGGAAAAACCCCTGCACACCCCTGCATTCCTGCCGTGGTTCCAAAACTAGATACAAAACTAGCTGTCCCTTGTGATACACCGAGCTTTTGCGTCAATGTATCAATTGTGGCAGGTAATACACCTAATGAACTTCTAGATGTAAATGCCAGCAACAATAAAGAAGAACTCTTTTTTAGATATGTTATAGGATTTACTTTAAAGAAAGAAATTGCTAGTAATTGTATAATGAATTGTACAATACAAGCTAAATATAAAACAACGATAAACTTACCAACTTCCAATATACTGTGAAGCCCTCTCTGTGCAATTGTATTCGCCAACAAAGCTAATACAGCGTATGGCATTCCTTTAATAATTGTCATCGCAATACTGATTATAATTTTATGCAGCGCATCAATCAGATCATAAAATACCTTTAATGTATCAGGATATTTTTTCTGCATACGTCGAGCAGCTATCCCAATAAAAGCAGAAAAGATTACAAGTCCAACTACATTACTATTAACCATAGCTTCTACAGGATTAGCAGGTATCAGATTACGTAAAGTTGTCACTACAGGAACGACTTCTTTCATTTCTTGAGTTCCTAACGTATATGTCTGATCTCCTCCCAAATGGAACAAAATTCCTAAACTTAATCCCACGATAGAAGCAATCGCGACCATTCCCATAGTTGTCATGATACTTCTTTTAACCAAAAGTCGAACATTTTCTTTTTCATCCATATGAAGTATTACATGAATGATAGATACCATAACCAATGGTATAACCAGCATTCGAATAAAATCAATAAAACCATTACCAACTAATGAATACCATAAAGTAGTCTCATTGACAAAGGTAATACTAGTTGGATCAGCAGAGAAACCAGATAAAGCCTGAATTCCTAATCCCAATAATAAACCAAGAAATGTAGACAATAAAACTTTCTTTGAGAAATTAAATTTCTTTTTAGGTAATTTATATACAAAAAAAGCCAGTATTACATACAGAATAATAAATAGAATCGTTTTCCAATCACTAATCATTAGAAACTGGCTTAAAAATACATTGTCCATAAAACTCCTCCTTAAAGATACCTGAATATCATATACAAATCACACGAAATTTTCAAGTATTATGCATTTTACCCTATTTTTTATTTATTTTTCTAATAAAAAAAGATTACCCATAGTTTTCTATGAATAATCTTCTCTTCTATAAATCCTCATTATAATAAACATGTACAAGATATAAACCTTCAGGCTGAGCTTTATAACGACATAGATGTTTATTTTTTCCCTCTAACATTGCTTGTACATCTTCTATTTCTAAGCGATGTTTTCCAGTTTCTATTAATGTTTGTGATATCATACGCACCATATAGCGCAAAAATCCATTTCCTTCAAATATAAAACGAACCGCATGTTCCTCTTTTACTACATCTAAACGAGTTATTGTTTTTATTCTTGATTTTCTTGGATCAATCTTACTGCTTGTAAAGCTAGTGAAATCATGTGTTCCTAAAAATATAGCAGCTGCTTTCTGCATACGTTCTATATCAAGTTCTTTGCGGTCTTTTCCCATATATTTCTGATAGAAAGGATTATCTACTTCTGTAGTAATAAGATAATCGTATCGTTTCCTAACCGCATGAAAACGAGCATGAAAGTCATCAGATACCATACATATTTCTTTAATACGGATATCTTTCGGCAATAAAGAATTTAAGGCACGTTTCCAATTCTCAGGTTTTATATCTTTTTCAGAATCAAAATGAAAAACCTGTCCTAGTGCGTGTACATGGGCATCTGTTCTACCACTAGCAGTAATACTAATAAACTTTCCCTCAATCTTCTCGATTGCGGATTCAATTTCTTGTTGGATTGAATGTGTGTTAATCTGTCTTTGCCAGCCGCTATAGCAGCTTCCATCATAACTGACTGTTACTTTATATCTACGCATAAACCATTAAGGCAATCATCCCAAATAAGATAAGAACTGTACATACTAACAGCACATAATCAATACTCTGCATTTTTAACTGTTTATAACGTGTTCTTGTTCTATTAGGAATATATCCTCTTGCCTCCATTGCATATGCTAAATCTTCTGCTCTTTGAAATGCGGATACAAATAATGGCACGATTAAAGACAAGATTGCCTTAACCTTTTCCATAAGACTTCCTTCATCCATATCTACACCACGAGATGCCTGAGCTTTCATAATTCTTTGTGTTTCTTCAATCAAAGTTGGAATAAACCGTAAAGCAATTGATATCATCATTGCGATTTCATGAGCAGGAACATGTATTACCTGAAATGGCTTTAATAAATCTTCAATTCCTAGAGTTAGCTCCAAAGGTTTTGTCGTAGCAGTTAAAATAGTTGTGATCATAATCATTAAAGCTAATCTAATCACAATATATAATGTTTGAAAAATTGCTTCGCTATAGAAAGAGATTCCGAAAATTGTTAGAAATACTTCGCCCTCTTTAATTACTAATAAATTGATAATTAATAGAAAAACCAGCATAAACAACATTGGTTTCATTGCTCGCCAAAGAAAAGAAATTTTTAATTTAGCTAACAAAGCTGTCGCAACTACAACTGCACCAATAATCAAATAGCCAATATATCCAGCAGGAATAAAGATTGCGATCATCATCAGTAACATAGCCCCAATTTTTGCGCGAGGATCCATATGATGAATAACGGAGTTTAATGGAAGATACTTCCCAAGTGCTATATTATTCATGATTTTTCACCTCTTCTGCGACTGCCTTTGCTAGTGTATCCATATCTAATATTTTTTTATCAATTTTAAAACCATGCTGAATTAACTCTTCACGAAGTCGTATAATTGCAGGAGGATTGATATTTAATTCATTTAAAGTATCTACGGTTTCAAAGAAAGATCTAACATCACAGTGCTGTCTAATATGACCATCTTTAACAACTACAACTTCATCACAGTAATTTAAGACATGTTCCATATCATGTGTAACAATTAATACTGTTTTTCCATAGACCTTATTCATTTCCACAAATAACTGCATCATATCACTAGCTCCTTTAGGATCTAGCCCTGCTGTAGGTTCATCTAACACTAAAACCTTAGGATCCATTGCTAAGATACCTGCAATAGCTACTCTTCTCTTTTGACCTCCTGATAGATCAAAAGGAGAACGAGTAAGATAACTTTCATCTAAGCCAACTATTTTAAGTACTTCTTTAGTTTTTTTACTTGCTTCTTCATCACTAGCTCCAAAATTCTTTGGCCCAAAACTAATGTCTTTTTCAATAGTTTCTTCAAATAGCTGATACTCAGGAAACTGAAATACCAAACCAACATTTTTACGTAGTTCTTTTAAATTTTTAGGTTTAGTTCCAGCAACAATCTTTTTATCAAGAATTTCCAGCTCTCCTTCTGTAGGAAGTAATAATGCATTTAAATGTTGTACTAAAGTTGATTTCCCACTTCCAGTTTCACCTATTATTGCGGTAACCTTGCCTTCTGTTATATCTAAATCTACATCTTTTAAGGCAGCATAGGAAAAAGGAGAATCTGCCTGATAAGTATGTGCTACTTTCTTAAATGTAATTGGCATACTTCTTCCACCACCTTTTCCAATGTCGTACAATCTTTGATGTCTATACCATTTGTACGTAATGCTTTTGTGAATTTCAACGCAAAAGGTATATCTAAACGTAAACGTATTAGATCATCCTCTTTACGTAAAATATCATCTGGTTTTCCATCCATTACCACATGACCGCCATCCATAACAATCACATGATCAGAATGACTAACTTCTTCTATATCATGTGTAATTGATATAATCGTGATTTTACTTTCTTTATGTATTTCCTGAATTAAAGCATTTATTTCTGCTTTTCCTTGCGGATCTAACATACTTGTTGATTCATCAAAAATCAATATTTCAGGAGACATTGCTAAAACACCAGCAATCGCAACACGCTGTTTCTGTCCACCTGATAACTTTGTAGGCTCACTAAGTAAATAATCAGTCATTTTAACCTTTTCTGCAAATTTCTCAATAATACCTTGCATTTTAGAGGTTTCTACTTGATGGTTTTCTAAACCAAATGCAATATCATCTGATACAGTAGCACCAATAAACTGATTATCTGGATTTTGAAAAACGATTCCGACTTTATCACGTATTTCATATAAAGACTCCATCGTTAATTCCACATCATCTACATAAATACTCCCCTGATCTTTCTCCAATAGCCCAATTAAAAGTTTTGCTATTGTAGACTTTCCGCTTCCATTGTGACCTATAATAGTGGTATAACTTCCTTCTTCAATTGAGAAAGAAACATTTTCCACTGCATTTATTTCTTTATCATAAGAGAACGTTAAATTCTCTACTTTTATTTTATCCATAGCCTCACCTCAATGTAATAGCGTGTTTATTATACAACGAATCATCATTCAAAACAACAAAACTTATCTTTAAATATGAAACATCATTTCAATTTGAAATATTTATCTCTATTAATAACAATTTAAAAAAAGGGGCTTTAACGAAATTAGCCTAAACAATAAAAAACAAAAAAAGGC
>URYK01000030.1 GCA_900552125.1 uncultured Solobacterium sp.
CCCATTTTCATATACGAATGAATCCTTTCTTGAATATCTTAACTTAATGACATTGTCTCGACAGGATCTTTTTATATGCTGATAGAGCTGTTGTCGATATCTTCTGCTCAGATTTGTTATCTTCATATCCATCGTGCCATTCAGATGGATATCCTTTCGTGACACTATATATGTTCTGACCATGAACTTCCCATGTACTCTGAAGATGTAGCGATCTTCAAATATATACAGATTCTCATTATTTTCTTCTCTCATATAGCAGAAGCCCATAGCATGAAGCTGGTCATCATCAAGATTCTCCAGTTTTTTCATTTTCCATGACATCCAGCAATCTTTCATATCTCTGAACCAAAGAATGATGAGCAACGGGGTAAGAAGAATCAGTATCCATTCAGACATCCTGCAGGACCTCTTCGATATCTTCTGGTAAACCCTCAGATTCCTGCAGCTTATGAAATGGCTGCTCGATAACGAATTCCTCATCCTGATCCGGTCGAGACAGAAGCTTCATCTTCAGAATCATCGGAACGCTGATCTGATGATTGATCTCTTTTCCTTCTGCTGTATAGCTTTTTATTGTATTCATGATCAGAGGGCCTTCCGTATAGACAAGATCTCCTTTTTTAATATTTCCGGCAATATATTCTGCATTTTTATGAAATGCGATAAGTCTATGAAACAAGGTAGTCTGCGTTCCGTTCATCATATCATGAATAGCTAAAGTAACTCTTATATAGGGAGTTCCTTTTGCTGATTCCTGCAGTACGGGATCATTGCAGATGCGTCCGATAAACATAAATCTATTGACCATATTACTTTTCCTCCTCTGCTTTTATACTTTTCATCATTGTTTCTAGGCATATGATGGAATTATCTACTATAGTTCGATCATATTTTGTGCTTACATATTCCTGCACCATTTTCAGTTCATCAATGATTTCATGAAGCTGTTCTGTTTTCTTTTTCGTCGATTCACTGCTTCCGCATATGATTTCCGCCAGCATTTCATAGGATTCCGTTCTGCGAAGAAGTGAACGTGTGAATAGCTGATCTTCACTTAGATCCTGCCAGCAGTCATAAAATCTGCCTTTCAGAACAGATGCATCATTCTTCACACTTGTTCCGTCATTGAAGAATATTTCATCATCTTCGTATTTTTCGATAATTAGCCAGCAGCAGCTTATTGCATCATATACAGGATCATGCACACGGCTGATCAGATCCTTAAAATTCAGTTCCGTATGTTTCTTGATCTCAAATGTCTTTTCAAAATGAAATATCTGTTCCAATGCACGAATACTATCAAAAAATTCATCAACTTTCTGCTGCTCTTCTGCCGTAGTATTTCTGATATCTTTTAGTTTTTTTCTGTATAATTCTGTAAGATTCTTAAATTCATTTCTGTTCATGATATCCTCCTTTCATCAGCATACAGAAGGGACGATCTGTCGTATATCCCTCTGAAACATCTGAATCAGTCTTTCTATATTTTCTTTAAGCTCGCTATAAGGTATATTCCTGCTGCTGATGCTGAATACATTTCCTTCTGCATCATGATAGCTGTTCTTCTCAAACCTTGCCTTGTACTTCATGAATACGCTCTGTATTTCCTTATATTTCGGTATTGGAATATCTCTATAAGGCTGATCATGTTCCAAGTCCAGGACTTCTCTTTTCTTCACATCCGCAGCATAATTGCACATATATTCGATATATCTTTTTGCATGATTTACTTCCAGAAGACACTGTCTATTGAAATAATGCCAGGTTCTTTTCGGTTTGCGTATCTTAAGGAACATCCTCAGCTTGATATGCTGCAGAATGGTCCTCAATGCCTGTGAAAGCATTCTTAATAGTTTTTTTCTGATCTTTTCCATCGGGCGATCCAGAACGAAGATCCGCTTCTTGCTGGAAAACATGACATGCTGTTTGATTGGCTTCCCATCAGCGTTTAATTTTGGATCTCCTCTTCTATGGATCAGAGTACCATCTTTGCTTTTATAGTTACGCGTATATCTTACAACTTCGATGCAGTCAACTACCTCACGCTCGCTCATAAGAATCTGTATGTATCTTCCATTTCCTCGCTGTATCAGAAATGCAGCATAGGGAAGATTATAGGCAAGGGGATTCAGTTCCGTCATGAATCGAGAAATAAGTTTTTTCATTTCACTATCCTTTCTTATCTTCTGAGGCAGCAGAATTTCAATTTTTACGCCATATATGGTCTTGTATCCGCTGTTCTTCTGATATTTGTATTCATGATCTCTTTCAAATTTGATCAGTTCTTTGAAGAACGTGAATGGATCCGTTTCAATATTCACTTTATGAATCAGTCGGCAGGACGAAAGCTCCTTAAGCTCTCTGCGGAGTGCATTAGCATGCAGCAGCTGAAAGCTGATATATCCCTTCATATCTCCGGTAGAAGGATCATAGGCAATATCGCCGTATTCTTTCATTAGTTTCTTAAAATCATTCATTTGCATTCTCCTCGTCGTTTCTTATGTGGATAATAAACCTTTCCATCTACTTCTATAGGCAGTACAGGTCCAGGGTCTTCTGATACATCTTTTTCAGCATATTCTCGTATATGATCCAGTGCATATACGAGAAGAAATATCTCTGTTTCTTCCAGTCTGCTTCTATTCATTTTTCTCTTCCATCCAGATAGCTATTTCTTTCTCTTTCATATGTTTTCAAGCTCATGCTCACACTTTTTGCGGCTTCATAAGGCTGCATGCGTCCTGCCTGTTCCTCCTCGATAACTTTTTCAAAGTTATCGGGAAGATGTCTTCGCTTTCTACCTGTTCTGTCATATTCTGAAATGATGCCCATTTCTATTGCTTCCTCTTTATCCAGCGGACACCACCATGGCAGTATATGCTTCACTGAATAGATCTCTCTCCAACTGCTCTTTTCCTTTCCGTACCATGTACATTTTTCTCTGCCGTCGTAGATATAAAATTTGCATTTTCCGCATTTCTGATGTTTCCTTGCTTCATTGGTCATTATTGTTCACTCCTATCATTTTTTTCTTTTCTTATCTGTTTTTGTTCAGATGCTACAGGCTGATCTTCATACTTCTGAAAATATTGAGTTGTAGGATTCATCTTCACATAGCTGCTTATATTGCAGTAGGTTGCTTCATATACTTTATACTCAGATGGTCTCTCCAATATCCAAACAAGCTTTCTCTGAATGCATACTGCTCTTTTCTGTATATCCTGGTGTTCTTTCCTTGAATAAACAATGACGTATCCCATCTGATGATCCGATCTATAAACCCTTTCCTTCTCCGTCTCTTCCTCAAGATCGATAACGGACAGAATTTCTGGATCGATACCAAAATACCTGCTTATTCCCTTTTCAACCTTAGGAAGCTTCTGTTTCCCCTGTTCTGCATAGCCAATAGAAGAATGGTGTACATTTATCTGTTCTGCCAGTTCTTTATATGTTAAATTGTTCTTTGTTCTTAGATATTTTATATTATCTGCCGTATAGTCTTTACTTTTCATTTCTATCATCCTTTCCATTTCTTTTATAGTTCTACCAGATCATTTCTAGACATTTCAGGATATCCACTCTTTTTTTCCGTGCCTTATCGTACATTTCTATTACTTTGAAACGCTCCTCAAATGGGAAGTCTGTTATTTTTGTTTTTAGGATATCATTTTCTAGCTGCTTATCCTTTTCAGTTAGCATTCTTTGTACCCTTTCTCGAACCAGATCATGGCGGAAAAGATAATTATCATCTACTTCAACTGCGTAAACGACGATTTCCATTAGCTCTTCTTTTGTAAATATCTTAGATAAAAGTTTTTTAAGTCTATCATCTTTATTATTATTCATTTTTTACCTCCTCGTTACCTACCTGGCAAGTTGCCAGGTAGCATTATTTAAAAGTTATGTCTGCTAAGCAATACATCTTTCTTTATCTTTTTCTTCAGCTTTCTAGGCATCTTTATCTGGGATTTTTCTACTAAGGTATAGGTTTCTCCTGGTTTCAATGCACTACTTGGAATCCGAACATTTCCTAGTGCGGAATAGGTCCTATGGATGCATTGTTGATCCTTATCCAGTATTTCTACTATTGTGAGTTTCATGATCACATATCTCCTTCCTTTTTTGTTATCTTCCATTGCTGAACAGTCATTCCTTAACGTATATGCAATATACGTTCACTGCAATGTGATCTGCTGAATCAGCACCTTCAACTTTTTCAATCTCAAATGCTTTATATTCATTTATTTTTTTTCCTGCGCTATCTTTCACAAAGAAATTTTCATCTTTTTCTATCCACTCATCTTCATCCGAAAGATGATATGTTCCATCCTGCTCGATAAGGGAATAAGTTTCTTTATACAGAAATTTATGACGTAGCAGCCGATTCATATAAACGATTTCTAAATCAGGGAATAGGATTCTCATTATTTCTTTTTCTTTTATTTTTCTTTCCTTGCTTTTCCAGTTTATACAAAAATAACAGACGCAGATATAAAGAGATATAAAGAAGATAATTATGAGTGCTGATGATGTGGCGTAAGCCCAGATAATTTCCTCATCAAGCGCTTCCTTTCGAACCATGATAAGTTTAAAGAAAGAAAAAAGCAGAACTAAAAAAACGATTGCTGTTATTAATATCTTTATATCGTGACCATCATCAGCTATTTTCTTTAGTTTTTTTCCGATGATATATTTTTTTATTTGAGCATATGCGTTTCTTGTTTCCGCATCAAAATCAAATAAGAATTTCCAATTTTCCAGTTCCCCTGAGTCATTGATCCAACTGCTATAAGAGGATTTTTTTATTTTTTTAAAATCAATGATATCTTCTACGAACTCTTTTCGCATTTCCTATTCACCTTTTCCTTCTTGCTCTGCAGGATCGATCACCTCAATCATTATCTTAGAGAATATACCCTCGATCCACTGAACCGCCTGATTTTCAAAATCTGCATCTTCCGGATAATACTTTGAGCTTCTGTTCCATTCATTGAAGCAATGTTCACACATCCCGTGGTTTAGGACCGGGATATAATATACATTTGATAAATACCTGTTGCATGAATCACAGATATTATCAAAATAATCCTTATCCATGAGCTTATCCAGTTCATTGTTATTGAGATGAAATACTATCCATCCACATTCACTTTTTATTTTCTTTACCATTCTTCATTCTCCTGTTTCAAATGTATTTCCTATACAGATATACGATTTAAGAACTTCATGCATTGATTTTATTTCTTCATCATTTACGATGAGCTTATCACCTTTATCATTTGCTATGATGTCCTGTTCATATAGCGCAATACAATATCTGTCACATTGACTGTACTGTTTCATGACCACGTATCGGTCATTTTCTGCTGGTGCCGCCTCTATCAGATATCTCTTCTCATCGAGATTAATGTATTCTTGTAGTTTATACAGTTCACCATCAGTGCCTATGAGAAATTCATCATAATACATCTTCTTTTCCATCTTGTCCCATACCCTGAAGCCTTTCATTTCAATCCCTCCTAGTTTTTTTGAATTCCTTCCCTCGTGGTAGACTGCCATATTTTTTTATAGATATGGAGGAAAGGGAAGTATGAATCAGTTTATTCAATTATGACAATCTACCATGAAGGAAGAAATCCTTTTTTCAGCATTGCTTACTTATTATCTTGAGAATTTATTCCTAACTTGTAGGCACAGATACATAATAGTATTCCTGCTATGCATAAACAGCTAATGCTCATTAAATTGAATTCCCCCTGTAGTATAGCGATCATAACCAATTCCAGTATTCCTGCCACGTAAAGCACGAATGTATTGTGAATCAGTTCATCTTCTGATTTAGGAATCAATGTTGCCTTGAAATATTTATTCTTCTTCATAAACATTACCTCCTGCGGCTTTACCGCTATCCTCTCTTATCTTTATTTTTTCCTAATCTGTAGCAGATATATGCTATCAGGTTGACAGAAAGAAAGATCAATACCTTTCTGATTTCTTCCATCATCCTTCTATCAGATCCTTTCGACCAATGTCATACTCAATCCCTTGTTTCTTTCCCAGTGTATAGGCATCCTCATCCCATTTGCCGAAGCTGCTCTTCTTGACATTGACATTCCCTTCCACCCATTCCTGAACTGCAGCAGGTATTCCAGTAACCGCAACTTCATATTTTTCCTCAAGTTTCATTTCAATCATGAGCTGATGTATCTTCCTCTCCAGTCCGTCCGCAAAGCCTGCCAGATAGTCACGCTTATATATTCTGAAATCGCTGTTGCCGATATAGCACTGTTTAAGATCATTCAGAACTTCTGAAAGATAATAGATCAGTCCTTCTGCAACAGGAACACATATTTCTACATCTTCTTTTAGTCCGATGATGCTGAACAAAACATCGTTACGATTTACCTTTCCTTCAAATGCAGATCTGCACTGAAAATTTTCTGCTAGAACCTGCAATGGCCATTGGATATAGCCACAGCCTTTATGATCTAGTGTTTTATAAATTACTTCAGCACTTTTAGCATGTTCAAATAGCTCATATTCCTCTATCTTGTATTTAATTCTAAGTTTATTGGCACGATATACCGCAAGCTGTATTTCCTGGTCCGATGCTGTTCCGTCACTGGAGATTGCCATCATTTTTTTTATTTTTCTGATCACATCTTCTTTTTCCACGGCTCATCCCTCCATGTTCAGCAGCTCACACATTTTCAGCCATTCCTGAATTTTTTCTTTTTCTTCATCATTTTCGCAGTCGGCAAGAAGATATTCACGATAGTTTCCGTATACCAGATAGTATTTTCTTAATTTTTCCATATTCCATCGATAACTTTCTTCCATTACTTGAGTGATGATAGATAGTTTTTCTTCATCAGTTTTTCCATCTATATATTGCGGATATACGTAAGCAGATAATTCTTCCAAATGGTCTATTCCGCTTGTCTTGCATATATTCAACACTTCCTGATCATCTTCCATATCTGCTATATAATCAAGAATCTTAAATGCAGTTGTTCCATATATCTCAAATTTTTCTGTTAGTCTTTCATCTGCAAGCCTGATTGTCAATATCTTGCAGGTAAGTTCATCATCACAGGTCAGGGAAAAATCCTCGACTGTTCTATTCATGATGTGTCCCCACCATGGTTCTAGTACGATGGAATGCAGATGAACTAAATTATCTTCGATATCAAAATGCTCTTCGATGTCGACTTCAGATAGATATTCATACATTTCTTCCTCGCAATATCCTACAATCGTAAATTTGCATGTACCAAATTTTCCTATTTTTAATAATTCTCTTAAGATCATATAATTCCTCCTCATAAAACTTTTCTAATAAATTCGTTCTATCGTTGTATCAGAATGATTCAGGAGGTATTCATCCATATCGCACAAGTTCGCATTCCAGATGATATACTTATCTGAATGTATCATTTCAGTTAGCTTTTCCTTGGAACAGACAGCCTTTCTTATTTTCAAGGAACCGAAACTTTTGCGTTCCTGTTTTCTGCTGTATTCGATACTGTATCCCATATACATATTTGATCACCTTCCTTAGTTCAGCTTTGCTAAGGCTTTTCTGTATAAGTTTGCCTTATTCGACCATTTACCAAATTCTATAAAATCTTCATTTGTGCGAATGCCCCATGCTAAATCATCCATTCTTTTCTCGCACTCTATAAGCTTTTTCTGAATTTCATTTCTTTGATCCTGTTTCATATTTGTCTCCTTGTAAAATTGTTCCGATTAAATATACATCACATGCTCTTTTTCACTTTGTTTCATTCACATGGATGTTTTTTTTGACCTTTTGGAGTGAAATTTTTCACTCACTATTGATTTTGCTCCTTCTGCTTTATTATTATCTCCGTACATTCTTCTCGAAACTTTTTGATTCCACTTATATCAATATTTGAATTATCTAATTCTATTTCAATTCCTTGGCGCTTAAGCTGATCAATTACTTTATCTACTACTTCTATCATTGTTAAGTAATATAAGAAGGATTCTGCGCAAGTATTAAGTAGAACTCCATGTTTCATAACATACTCCAAAATTGGAGTTTCAGAGATAGCAAGCATACATCTTTTCACACATCTGGATTTAGGCATATCCATTCTTTCTGCTAATGCTAGAATTTTTGCTTCATCTTCGTCTGAAGCATAGTACATCCTTTTCTTCTTGATTGGTTTCTTTTGTTTCATATCTTTTTTTCCCTCCTCACCAGCTCTTAATATAGAAAAAAGGCGTCAAATACAGGTTTTTTACTGTAATGACGCCTACTTCATTCTTATAACTTTTTTCTTTTAATCAAAAAAAGTCGAATGCCTATTAATGAGCAGTTCGACTGAATCTACCATGGTGGAGCGTATCGGGATCGAACCGATGACCCCCTGCGTGCAAGGCAGGTGCTCTCCCAGCTGAGCTAACACCCCATAACTGATTGCTTAAACAATATACCATAAATAGTTTTATTTTGTCAATCATTTTTAAAAATTATTGTGTGGACATATGTGTGAAAATCAACTAAAATATAAACAAAACTTTGAGGGGTGAAATTATGAGTACTATAAAACAAGCATTTCGTTTATCATTTCCAGTTATGGTTGGATATGTATTTTTAGGGATTGCTTTTGGTATCTTATGCCAAAAACAAGGTTATTCTATGATTTGGGCATTTTTGATAAGCTTAATAGTGTATGCAGGAAGTATGCAGTTTGTGTTGTTAACTTTCTTTCATAGCGGATTTTCTTTGATAGAAGCAGCTCTAGTGACATTAACTGTTAACGCAAGACAGTTGTTTTATGGACTATCATTTTTAAATATTTTTCCAAAAATGGGGAAGAAGAAATGGTATATGATTTTTTCGTTGTCAGATGAAACATATTCTTTATTATGTGCGATACCGAATAAAGAAAGTGAAGAAAGTAGGCATTTAATGTTTTATGTTTCTTTCCTTGACCAGATGTACTGGATCATTGGATCTGTTATTGGCGCAAGTGTTGGTACGGTTATTCCTTTTGATACAACGGGAATTGATTTTGCGATGACCGCTTTATTTACAGTCATTTTTGTGGAACAATGGCTCGCAACTAAAAATCATACTGCAGTTTACTTTGCGATTCTTGCGATAATTATCTCTGCGTTTTTCTTTGAATTATCTAATTTCTTATTACCAGCTCTTATATTATTAGTTATTATGTTAGTAATCTTTGAAGATAAAGTAGAAAAGGGTGATCATCATGATTGGAATAAGTGATTCTTTAATGATCATTGGAGTTGTGGCAATCTGCAGCTTTCTTACACGAGCATTACCTTTTATGATTTTTAAAAATACTGCTGTATTACCAAAGAAGATTGTATATTTGGGAAATGTGTTACCTATGGCAATCATGTTTTGTCTGATTGTTTATTGTATTAGAGATACTTCATTTCTAACATACCCATATGGTCTGCCTCAAGTATTAGGTATCTTATGCGTTGTTGTTTTGCATTTATGGAAACGAAATAATATGATCAGTATTATTGGCGGAACAATTTTTTATATGTTTTTAGTACAAGTAATATTTGTATAACTACTTCATTTCTTCAAAGAAAGCATCGTATTGATTTTTGAATACTGTATTTCTTAAAGTAATGTAATTAAATTCATGGAGAATGTGGAAATCATGTAAATCAATGACTTCCAGTTCTCCTTTTTCTATTTCTTCACGAATGGCTGCTTCATATAGGAATGTGATACCATGATTTTGTTTAACTAATGTTTTAATGCCTTGTACATTTCCTATTTCGATTACTTTCGCAAAAGCGTTGATGGATTGATTGATTTCCTGCATACTACGTTCTAAAATTTCTCTTGTTCCACTTCCACTTTCACGTACGATGAGTGTTTCCTGTAGTAAATCTTTTAAAGAATGAACTTCATTATGTAATGTGTATTCTTTACCTTTAACTGCAACATAGCGTTCTTGAGAAAATAATTTATAATCATAGCTATGCTTTGGAAAATATCCTTCAATAAAGGCAAAACCGATTTCTCCATTATCAAGCATATGCAATAGGGTAGTAGTGTTTTCTACGATCATGGATATCGAAGTATCGGAGTGTTTATGTAAATATTTGCTTAGCTTATCAGGGAGAATGAATTCACCAATCGTTAGTGTTGCGCCAAAGCGAAGGCTTAGAGGTTTTTGATCCTGTTTCAGTAAATCGCGTATCTTTTTTTCATCCGCAGCCATAGAACGTACTTTCTCTGCTAAAAATAGTCCTTGATTTGTTAGGGTTAATTGTTTTCCGTTATAATAAAATAACTTACAATCATATTCTTTTTCTAAATATTTAATATGTTGAGAAACTGCAGGCTGTGTGATGCATAACAGGTCTGCAGCTTTCGTATAATTTAATGTTTCAGATAAAGTTAAGAATGTATATAATCGAAAATCCAACATAGTTTCATCTCCTAAATTTATATGGTTAGTATAACATGAATGTGAAAGCTGTGAAAGAATAATTTGTTTTCTGAGGATGGACAGAGAAGTGTAATATGTCTATGGATAGAAAATTCTTTCATAATATTTACAGTTTTCTTTCAAATATTCTTTCATAAAATTTCATTTGTGCTATAATAGTCACAACTAGTTGGATTAAAGACAGAAAGGGGAATTCTTATGGAAGAAAATAGAGTGTATAACTTCTCAGCAGGACCATCTATGCTGCCTTATGAGGTGTTAAAAAAAGCACAGGAACAAATGGTAAATTATGAGGACAGTGGCATGTCTGTTATGGAAATGAGTCATCGTTCAAAAACATATGATAAAATTATTAAGAAAACGGAAGAAGACTTACGTTCCATATTAAATATTCCAGATAACTACAAGGTTTTATTCCTTCAGGGAGGAGCCACGATGCAGTTTTCTATGATCCCTTTGAATTTATTGAAGAAAGGGAAGGCAGATTATATCATTACTGGATATTTTGCGAAGAAAGCATATGAAGAAGCGACTAAGTATGGAATGATTCATGTTGCGAAGAATTGTGATGTAGATAATTATTCCTATATCCCTAAACAGGAACAATTAGAACTTCAGGATGATGCGGATTATGTATATCTATGTGCGAATAATACAATTTATGGAACAGAGTGGAAATATGTTCCTGATACCAAAGGTATTCCTATTGTGGCAGATATGTCTAGTAATATTTTATCAAAGCCAATTGATGTATCGAAGTATGGAGTAATCTTTGCGGGGGCACAAAAGAATATGGGAATTGCAGGTGTAACGGTTGTTATTATTCGAGATGATTTATTAGATTTTTCAATGGATAAGACACCAGTTATGTTGCAGTATGGTTTACTAGCTGAGAAATCCTCAATGTACAATACACCTCCAACATATGCAATCTATATGCTAGGGCTGATCTTAGAATGGATTAAAGAGATGGGTGGCTTATCTGCTATGCAAAAGCGAAATGAGGAAAAAGCAAAATTATTGTATGATTATCTAGATACAAGTGATTTTTATATGACGCAGGTTAGAAAAGAAGATCGTTCTATGATGAATGTTACTTTTCGTTCTCCAAGTGAAGAATTAGATGCACTGTTTGTGAAAGAAAGTATTGCTCATGGTTTTACAAATCTAAAAGGACATCGAGCAGTTGGCGGTATGCGGGCATCAATTTATAACGCAATGCCAATAGAAGGTGTAGAAGCATTAGTTTCTTTTATGAAAGAATTTGAAATGAAATACAAGAAATAGGGGTGTGGAAAGTGAAAGTTAAAACATTAAATAAAATTGCAGAGGCTGGTTTATTAGAATTGGAGAATGTGCAATTTGAACATGATCCAGATTTTGATGATTATGATGCTATTCTAGTACGAAGCGCTAAGCTTCATGATATGACATTTTCTAAGAATCTAAAATGCATTGCCAGAGCAGGTGCAGGAGTAAACAATATACCAATTGAACGCTGTAGTGAGAATGGTATTGTTGTGTTTAATACACCTGGTGCGAACGCAAACGCAGTTAAGGAATTGGTTATAGCGGCATTCTTATTATCTTCCCGTAAGATTTATCAGGGGATTGAATGGGTAAAAACCTTAGATGTAGCAGATATTTCAAAAGAAGTAGAAGCTGGAAAAAGCAGGTTTGCAGGGCAAGAGATTGCGGGTAAAAAATTAGGTGTTATAGGTTTAGGTGCGATTGGTGTACAAGTAGCAAATGTCGCAGCCGCAATGGATATGGAAGTATATGGTTATGATCCTTTTATTTCAGTAAAAGCCGCATGGACATTAAAAGCTAGAATTCATCGTGCACAGAGTTTAAAGGAAATATTAGAAACATGTGATTATATCAGTGTTCATGTTCCATTCAATGAAAAAACCGCTAATATTATTAATAAAGATGCGATTGATTCAATGAAACAGGGTGTACGACTATTTAATTTTGCACGTGGTGAGTTAGTTGATACGCAAGCAGTTAAACAAGCAATTGAAGATGGAAAAATTGCTTGTTATGTGACAGATTTCCCTACAAAAGAACTTTTACAATATGATGAGGTTATCGGATTACCTCATTTAGGTGCTTCAACTAAAGAAAGTGAAGAAAACTGTGCTGTAATGGCATCAAAAGAAATTATTGAGTATTTAACATATGGCAATATTGTGAATTCTGTCAATCTTCCAGATATGAAACTTCCACAAGAGGCAAAATATCGTATTTGTGTTATCAATAAAAACATTCCTAATATGGTTAGCTCTATGACAACAGCTCTAGCTAATGTGGGAGTAAATATTGAAAATATGGCGAATAAGGCAAAAAATAATTATGCTTTTACTATTTTGGAGACAAATGATGAAGTAAGTGAAGAACTTATGGAACGATTACGTAATCGAGATGGTATCATACAGGCACGATTGATTATCGCAAATGATTGATCTAATGACCCTTTGTATAAATATACGAAGGGTTTTCTTTATGCACACTAACTTTTGTATTGAGCTATGCTATGTTATACTTTATATTAAATTAGATAAATTTATGGAGGTATTATGAACTATACAACAGAAGAACTTAAAGAAGCTAAAAGACAAATTGATTCGCTATTACATAAGTTAAGAGAAACAATTAAAACATTGGAATCTAAGGAAAATCCTAATCGATATAAATCACAGATCACATTGGCAAAAAGAAGAGTGGAAGCACTAGAGATTGCGGATGATTTGATAGCACGAGAATTATCAGAATAATGTTAAAAAAGTGCTGGAAGTGATTCATAATTATCTATTATTTTATGTTATAATGAAACAAGTTATGTGATGGGAGGCTTTTATGCGATCATTAATTATTGCCGAAAAACCAGAACTGGGAAGAGCAATTGCGGCCGCAATTGATGGAGAAGGAAGAGAAGTTCGTGGTGTTATACGTAAGAAAAATGTAGTGATTACATGGGCTTATGGGCATCTACTTCGATTATGTGAGCCGGATGAATATGACCCTAAATATAAAAAATGGAAGAAAGAGGATCTTCCGATTTGTTTTGATAATTGGAAACTAGTTCCCGATGGAAATAAAAAAGAACGTGTAGAACAAATTATAGGATTAATGGAAGAATGTGATCAGATTATTCATGCTGGTGACCCAGATGATGAAGGACAGTTTCTGATAGATGAAATTTTAGATTATGCGAATAATACAAAACCAGTAAAACGTGTCTATATTAATGATAATACTCCAGCCAATATCAAAAAGGCCTTTCATGAATTGATCGATAATGATGAAAAGCTTCGTGCGGTAGGAAGAAGTGCATATGCCAGAGCAGTGGCAGATTATGTAGTCGGTATTAATTATTCACGTTTATTTTCATTGTTGCTGAAACGTAAAGGTATGAGTGTAGGACGTGTACAAAGTCCAACTTTAGGACTTATTGTCATGCGTGATGAGGCAATTGATCAGCATGTTAAGCAAAAGTATTATGAGCTGCGTATCCAAGGGCATATTGATGATCCTAAAACAGATATTTCTTTCTTATTAAAGCCTAAGAAAGATTTATTAGATGATGAAAAACACATGCTTCATAAAACAAATGTAGAAGAAATTCGAGATCAGATCTTATCTAAAGATGACTATAAAGTAAAAATTGATGAAAAGTTTATGGACGTAAAACCGCCTTTGCCTTTTAATTTAGCAAAACTGCAGGCGCATATGAATACACGCTATGGCTTTGATTTAAGTAAAACAGATCAGATTACGCAGACATTACGTGATCGTTATCAGGCAATTACCTATAATCGAAGTGATTCACAATATTTGAAAGAAGAACATTTTCAGGAAGCGAATAAAGTATTGCCTCATGTCATGAAGAAGCTGAATGAAACTTATCCTGTAGATTATAAGATACATTCGGAATGTTTTAATGATAAATATGTAACAGCACATCATGCAATCATCCCAACGATGTCTGATTTTAATATTGATAAGCTGTTACCAGATGAACGTAAGGTTTATGAAGAAATATGTCGTTATTATATCATGCAGTTTTTACCACCTATTAAGAAACGACAAATCAGTGCTGTGATTCCAACAGAGTTTGGTGATCTTCGTGCTACTAGTACATATGTCTTAGATGAAGGTTATAAACAATACATAACTTCAGAAAAAGAAGAACAGAAAGATGATGATATAGAAGATCATCGCTTTGATTTACCGAAAGGGAAATATCCGATTCATTTTACAGAACATGAAATTATGGAAAAAGAGACAAATCCGCCAAAACGTTATACGCAGGCTAGTCTGATTAAAGATATGACAAGCATTGCTAAATATGTACAGGATAAGGAAATAAAAGAGATATTAAAAAAGAAGGATAAGGATAAAAAAGGGGAAAATGGTTCGATAGGAACAAGTGCCACTCGTTCTCAGATCGTCGAGACATTAATTAAACGTAATTATGTAGAGATGAAGGGAAAACAGATCATTTCTACACAATTAGGAAAAGAGTTTTATCATTTATTGCCTGACGAAATCAAGAAACCGGATTTAACCGCAAAATGGTGGGTGATTCAAGAAGACATCAAGGAAGGAACAGCGGATGTAAAGACTTTAGTAGATAGTGTTTTGGAAGCTTTTGTGCCTCATCTACATAAAGATTATTCTCATTTGAAAGTTTCACAGGAGGTTCCGATTGATGATCCTAGAGAGGGGATTGGCATATGTCCTGTATGTGGTAATAAAATAGTAGAAAACAGTAAAGGTTTTGGTTGTGTAAATTATCGTAATGGCTGTCGTTTTGCGATATGGAAAGAGGATCGCTTTTTTCAATCCATTCAAAAGAGTGTTAGTGAAGCAATGGCTAGAAAGTTATTGAAGGATAAATACTGTTTAGTTAAGCTTATGGAAAATGAACAGGAAGTTATCAAGGTCTTGCAGCTAGGAATACGTAATGGACGTGCTGTGTATCGTTTGATTCCTTTACCTGAAAAGAAGGAACCAGCGGATAAATAAAAAAAGGTGATAGCAGTGCTATACCTTTTAGAGAAACTGACTACTTACTTTGGTAGTAGCAGCCTTCTTCCTGTGAAGGAGGAAATCTTCGACCCTTTTCAACGTCTACATCCGTATACATTTCTTTGCCATTTGCATCATAACATGTATATTTTCCGGTTTTTTCGCAGTTCATTCCTGGACGATATTTCTTTTGTGCCATTTCTAACACCTCCTATGGATAGTATGGAAAATCTGCTTTTTCTTATACATTAAGATTGTTTTTTTAGATAAAGTTGGTAAAATGAAAGTATATGGAGGATAAATATATGAAAGTTCTTGCGAGTGATTATGATGGTACATTGCGTACGGAAGAAATTGTTGATGTGAATGATGTCCATGCAATTCAGAAATTTCGTGAAAAAGGAAATCTATTTGGGCTAGTAACTGGTCGAAGCATGGAGTCTATACAAAAAGAAATAGCAAATAATAAGATTGAATTTGATTTTATCGTTGGAAACAATGGCGGTGTAATCTATGATAAAGATTTTAATCGCTTAGAGTGTGTATATATGGATTTTAATAAAGCATTGGATATTATTTCATATATTAAGACATTGGATTGTGTTTCATATGTTATTAATGATGGGTTTCATCGTTTTAAATTTTCAGTAGATAAGAATCAGATTGATCATAAATATGGAAATTTAAAGGATACTACAGAAAAAGAGGAAGAAATCTTAGATCGTGGAAAGATTGCTCAGCTTGTTATTTCTTTGAATGATCAAATGCTTGCGGAGGAAATCAGTCATTATATCAATACGAATTTTAAAGGATTTGCAGTGGCATATGTCAATATAAACTGCGTTGATATCGTACCAGTTGGAGTGTCTAAAGCAGAAGGTTTATATTTTATAGAACAGCATCTAGGCTTGGAACATGATGATATTTATGCGATAGGAGATTCTTTTAATGATATTCCTATGCTAGAAGAATTCCATGGCTGTGCCGTTGCACATGCAAGAAGTGAAATTATTGCTAGTGCTGAACATGTCTTTTTAAGCATAGAAGAATGTATTGCTTATTTAATGAAGAAATAAGTTTTATGGGAAGTGAGTGTTCACTTCTTTTTAAATCCTTTTTTTGTATATTTTAGTATATGGATTCATATTTACCTCTGATAAGAAAATTGTAAGAAGAACTACGTTAGAAAACTATAGGTAGACGGGATAGTTTATGTTATAATATACAATGCGAGAGGAGTGTTTTTATGCTCAATGTTTTCACACTAAGTAATTTAGGAACCATATTGTTACAATTAGTAGATATTGCATGTGTATGGGCACTTGTATATTATTGTTTAAAGATTGTAAAAAATAACTCAAGAACAATTCAGATTTTTAAAGGGGTATTATTAATTGTTATTATAAGAACAGGAGCTAATATTCTTGGTTTGCATACTGTAGCGAATTTAGCAGATTCTATAATGAATTGGGGAGTTGTCGCAATCATCATTATTTTCCAGCCGGAAATTCGAAGTATATTAGAGAGAATTGGGAAGACGAATGTATTCTCTCGTATATCTACTTTGACTGTTAATGAAAGAGAAAATCTTGTTGATGAATTAGTCAAAGCTTGTGCAGAAATGTCTAAGACTAAAACTGGAGCTTTGATTTCTATTGAACAAGGGCACTCACTGAGTGATTATATTAAAACAGGTACACCTATGAATTCGGTTGTATCAAGTGAACTGTTATGTTCTATTTTTCAATATGGGACACCACTACATGATGGAGCGGTTATCATTCAGGGGGTAAAGATTGCATGTGCAGCAGCTTATTTCCCGCCAACTAGCAAAGAGCTTCCGACCAGTTATGGCGCAAGACATCGTGCAGCCGTTGGAATTAGTGAAATTACAGATTCCATCACAATTGTTGTGAGTGAAGAAACAGGAAATATTTCAATAGCAGAAGGTGGAAAGCTAACTGTTATTTCAGAAAATAGCTTAAGAGAATTCCTTATGAATGTTGTATGCCAGCAACAGCCTTCTAATAATCATACAGAAGAGAAAAAAGAGGAAGAAGAGGCACCTGTCTTTGATAGTAATGGTAAAAAGCCTGGTGTTTTTGCACATTATTTTAAATCAAAAAGCAAACGTGTAAAGAAGGATACTACAGATAAACGATTTGCGAAAAAGAAAAAGACAGATGAAGATAATCCGGAAGTTGTAGTCGTTGAGCAGGAAACGGATCGTATACCGATTGAAGATCTAACACAGAAACAAGACGAAAAATTAGATGCTTTATTTGAAAATATCGTAACAGATACAGAGAAAAAAGAAGATAAGCAGGAAGAAGTCAAGAAAGAAGAAAAACCAAAAAAACGAAGGGTTACGCGTAAGAAAACGGAAGAAACCAAAGCGGATACAAAGAAAACGACAAAAGCGAAAACAACAAAAAGAACAAGAAAGAAGAAAATAGAAGAGACAGAGTCTCAAGAAACAGAAAAGAAAGAAACAAATGAAAGCATCATGACAAATATGGCAAGCGATTTGTTTGATGATATTATTGAACCAGAGGCAATTGTTCTGCATTATGAAAAAGCAGATGAGGAAGAAGACACTCCTGATAAGAAAACAGAAAGGAGAGATTCCTAGTGGCAAAAAGAAAGAAGAAGATTCAGTTAAGTTCGGAAGGAAAAACGGAATTAGCTAAGGCGATTGCGGAAAAAGGGCAGACCTTTGCGAAGACATATGAAAGTATTGAAATCAAAGTTGGAAAATTCTTTCGCTGGATAAGCGGATGGCTGGATAAACTGCTGTTTAATGAAAAACATGGAAAAATTGTTGCGTTGATACTTGCAGTATTATTTTATGTGACGTTTAATGCACAGGGAACTAATTTTTTAGAAAATGTGCAGAGTGCACAAGACCTTGGAGAAATGCAGGTATCACAAATTATTTCGGATCAGGCATATGAAGTTAGCGGTATCCCTGAAACAGTTAATGTTAAACTTATTGGAGATATTGCATCTATACGAAATGTAAAGCAGCAGAGCCGTTTTAAAATCGTTGCGGATATGTCTGATCTAACAGAAGGTACACATGAAGTGAAGCTTGAAGCTGAAGGTGTTCCTGCAAATGTAGATGTTGTTTTAGAACCATCTAATGCAGTTGTGACGATCAAGCGTAAATCCATTCGTCGTTTTACAGTTGGCTATGATTTTGTAAATCGTCAGCAGATGGACTCTATCTATGACTTATCAGAACCAGTTTTAGACCAGGGTGAAGTTTTAGTGCGCTCAGATAGTGAGACACTAGATAAAATTGCTTTTGTGAAGGCTTTGATTAAAGTTGATGAAAATGTAAAGTCTGATTTTGAGACAAAAGCTACTGTAGTGGCATATGATGCAGATGGAAATCTGATGGATGTCGATATTATTCCTGAAACCTTAACTGCGAGTGTAAAGGTTAGTAAACCTAGTAAAGATGTGCCGATTACTTTAAATCCAACTGGCGTGATTCCAAACAATAAGTCGATAGAATCTTATACATCGGATATTGAATATGTAACGGTATATGGTAAACAGCAGGTGTTAGATAGCATTGAAGAAATTCCGATTACAATACCTGCCTCTACATTAACAAGTAATAAAGAAATATCAATGCCGATTATTATGCCAAATGGAGTAACAAAGATCTCTAGCAATATTGTCAATATATCAATTAAATTAACAGATACGAAAGAACGTGTTATTAAAGATGTGCCGGTGACTTTTAAAAATAAAGTCGATGGATTACAGTATTCAATAGCAAAAGGAAGTTCTTCAAAAGTAGATGTTACTATTAAAGGTGCTGAAAATGTAATTGAGAAAATAAAAAAAGACGATATTAAAGTATATGTAGATTTATCTAAAATTGATGAGGCTGGAACATATGAACAATCTCTGATTGTAGAAGGTAAAAACAAACTAGCGACATATGAATTACAAAAAGCAAGTGTTATGATTGATGTAACCGGCAGTATTGAAGAGGATTAAGAAAGGATGTAATTATGGGAAAATATTTTGGAACAGATGGATGCAGAGGAAAAGCAAATGATACTTTAACTTTAGAAATGGCTATTAAGATTGGTCAATATCTAGGATGGTATTATGGAAAAGAACGTCATGCGAAAATTTTGATAGGGAAAGATACACGTTTATCAAGTGATATGTTCGAGATGGGCTTAGCTGCTGGGGCAGCTGCTTGTGGGGCAAATGTTTATTTATTAGGTGTATGTCCTACTCCTGCAGTATCTTATTTGATCGGAAAAGAACATTTTGATTGCGGAATCATGGTTTCCGCAAGCCATAATCCTTTCCATGACAATGGTATTAAATTGTTTAATGGAGAAGGCTGTAAAATGAATCCGGAAATTGAATTAGAAATTGAGAAATACATGGATGATGAAATCGAAATCGAAGTTGCTCATGAAGAAGGAATTGGCTGTGCAATTGAATGGAAAGATGGTTTACAGCTTTATGAATCCTGGTTAAAAGAAATTGTACCTGTAAATTTAACAGGAATGAATATTCTATTAGATTTGGCTAATGGTAGTGCTACAAGCTGTGCAGCTCAAACTTTACAGGAGCTAGGCGCAAATGTAGAAGTACTGCATTCTACTCCAAATGGTGTTAACATCAATACGAAATGCGGTTCTACTCATCCGGAAGAATTACAGCAGCGTATGAAAGAAGGCTACTATCATGTTGGATTTGCTTTTGATGGAGATGCGGATCGATTGATTGCAGTTGATGAAGATGGAAATCTAATCGATGGAGATCATACAATGTATATCTGTGGTTCTTATATGAAAGAAAAAGGACTATTACATGATGATGTTGTTGTAACTACGGTAATGAGTAATCTAGGATTATATCATGCGTTAAGTGCAAAAGGCATCAAATATGAACAGACTGCAGTTGGAGATAAATATGTGTTTGAATGTATGAAAGAACATGATTATTCCATTGGCGGTGAACAAAGCGGGCATATTATTTTCAATGCTCATGCGAATACAGGAGATGGCTTATTAACAGCTATGAAACTGCTGGAAATCATGGTGGATACTAAAAAATCCTTAAAACAATTAAGTGAAGATTTATTTATCTATCCACAGCTATTAATCAATACTCCAGTGAAAGATAAACAAGCTGCTATGGAAGATGCAGAATTATTAGAAGCTGTAGATCAAGTTGCGAAAGAATTAGGTGATGAAGGGCGTATCTTAGTTCGTCCAAGCGGTACTGAACCTTTAATTCGTGTCATGGTAGAAGCTAAAACAGATGAACTATGTTCTTTGTATGTAAACCGTATTATTGATTTTATTAATGAAAAAGGATTATAAATAAAAGAAAGGGAACTTATATAAAAATACAAAGTTCCCTTTCAATATAGTTAATAAGTAAAGATTCATCTAGTTTTCACTTACTATATGGAAAAAACCCTTTTTTTTTCACATAATTTGTTCTAAAATAGGAGTAAGAGGTGAGGTAAAATGAAGAAGGTAATTTGCGTAGTAGAAGATGAAAAGGCAATTAATGACCTTGTAAATCAATATTTAAAAAAGGAAGGGTATGAAGTTCGTTCATATTATACATATGAAGAAGCAAGTGCTCATGTTATGGATGATGATGTTCATCTATGGATTTTAGATATAATGTTAGATGATAAGAGCGGTTTTGACCTTATCGAAGAAATTCGCTTACAGGGAAAAGATATACCAGTAATTTTCATGTCCGCACGTGATAAAGAATTTGATCGTATCATAGGACTTGAAAAGGGAAGTGATGATTATATCACGAAACCATTCTCTCCAAAAGAATTAGTATTACGTGTTAATAATGTCATCAAACGTGTTTATAAAGATGATAATAATCGTATTATGGTTGATGGATATGAATTAGATGAAGAACAAAGAAAAGTATTTGATCATGGGCAGGAAATTGACTTAACAACGAAAGAGTTTGATTTATTGATGCTATTTATTAAAAATAAAGGAATGGCATTTAATCGAGATAAGATCTTAACTAGCGTATGGGAAGAAAACTATTTTGGTAGTGATCGTGTAGTTGATGATACTTTAAGAAGATTACGTAAAAAACTTCCTAATTTGAATATTCATACAATTTACGGTTATGGGTACCGTTTAGGATAATGAAACGATTTAATGAGTTTGTCAAAAGTCTTTCTTTGACCCAGCAGTTATTTGCGTTAATATTTTTCTTTGTGACTTTTTTCGCAGTATTCTTTTTCGTTTACATCAATGGCAATGTTGCACAGGTAATACAGCAGCAAATGTATGGCTCCTTAGATGCAATCCTGATTAGCTGGGCAGATGAGATTGAAGACTTTGACGGTTCTAGAGAATTTATTAATTCGGTAGCAGGAGTCGATTCATTTCATGTATATATAAAAGAAACAGAAGATAATACGACAGAGGTTACTTTAGCAGGTGACAATACTTCTGAAATGAATCTTGAAAGTGCCGAGTGGAAAGGTATTGCAAAGGATATCGTTCGTGTAAATGAAAGTTATCAGGTTAAAGATAAAATTTATCACGGTATTGTTCGTAATGTGAGTGGTGAAAGAGATTCATATTACAGCATTTATAAAATCGCGGATAATCAATTGATTGTCAGTAAAATGTATAGTGATAATATGGGAAAATTAGAAAGCTCTATTATTAATAGTGTTGTTTATATTACGGTAATCGTAGTAGGTTTCTTCTTCATTGTGTTAATGATGTGGGTAATGTCTTTATTACATCCTTTAAATCAGATTCGTAATTATATAGAACGTATAAAACTAGGGAAAGATGCAGAATTACACGTGAATCGAAGCGATGAAATTGGTGAATTAGCAGATGCTTTGATTAGTATGCGTGAAGAATTACGTAAACAAGAGAAAACAAAGGAAGAAATGATTCATAATATTTCCCATGATTTAAAAACACCGATTGCGACAATAAAAAGTTATGGTGAGAGTATTAAAGATGGTATTTATCCTTATGATACATTAGAAAAAAGTGTTGATGTAATCATTGAAAATGCAGATCGACTGGAACAGAAAGTACATTCATTATTATTTATGAATCGTGTAGAATATCTGATTTCACAGGATTGTGAAGGTATTAGCTCTAATATGCAGGAAATTGTGGAAACTGTAGTTCAAAATACGAAGGCTATACGAACTGATATTCAAATTCTTACTGATTTAGAAGAAGTATATTTCGACGGTTTGGCAGAACCATGGCGTGTTGCAGTGGAAAATATTATTGAGAATGCTTTGCGCTATGCGAAAACAACGATTGATATTCATTTGAATGAAGAAGATGGCTTAACAATAGCAAATGATGGTCCATGTATGGAAGAAGATCGTCTAAAGGTATTGTTTAAGCCTTATGAAATGGGAAAAGGCGGTAAATTTGGATTAGGATTATCTATTGTTGCTAAAGTAGTTAGTGCTAATGGATATGATGTAGTTGGTGAAAATATGGCTGAAGGTGTCATATTTAGAATTACGAAACCAAAGACCTCGAATAAAAAGGGAAGTAAAAAGTAAATGAAAACGAAACAGTTTATATCGCTGTTTCGTTTTTTTTTTTTTTTGAATGGCATAAATATAGGTGGTAAAGTCGACAATAGATGTGTAAATGTGAAAAACGACATATAACCAATATAGTTGTAAAATATTGTTAGAGTATAGATGCAGATAGATGGAGTGAAAGAAGCATGATCTTTTCTCGGAGAATGTCTAGGGATATCTTCTCACAATCTAGATGAAATCACCTTACAGAAAAAGTTAATAATCAAAAAAAGATAAAATTTAGCTTCTGATAAGAAGTTATGTTTGCCTATCGTAATAATATAAGAAAAAAGCTATGACTTACAGGATTTCTATTTTCTAATTTGTCATAGCTCTTTTAGTTTCCCACAGCAATGTGGAAAAGTAATGTGGAAAAGTGCAAAACTACTGTGGATTTTCTGATTTGAGGGTTTCTAATAAGTAGAATAGGCGAACTTTATCTTTATCTGAAAGTTCGATTCTAGGATTATAGAGATAATGCTGTAAGACATCGGCATCTTTTAAAAGTTCAGCCATTACTCCATCATGACGTACCATTTTATTGGAATGTAAAGAAATCATATAGACTATTATTTGTATTTCTTCTTCATTAAATACATTCATTTTTTCAAGAAGATTTTTTGCATATTCTGCACTCTTTTTGGCATGATCTTTATGAGGACAGTTCAATGCGTAAAGTGCTACATCATGCAACATGGCGGCTATACAGCATAGTTCTACATCTTGCTTACGAGTGACTGCTAATAAAGCGGCTGCCTGTGCAACACCATAGACATGGATATAAGCAAATTTTCGTTCTTCTTCTTTATTCATTTTTTGAATGATACGGTCTATTTGTTCACGAACTAATTCTAATCGATCCATAAAGTCACATCCTTTCTTCAATATTCATTATATGCAATCAAAGCTAAAAAGAAAAGCAAAAAAAAGAACCAGTGAAACCGGTTCTTAAAAATTATGCTTTACTATGCAACTGTAACGTTTGCGGCCTGCTGTCCACGATCACTTTCGATTACTTCGTAGTTAACAGTCTGTCCCTCTTCTAGTGTACGGAAACCGTCACACTGAATACTAGAATAATGAACAAAAATGTCCTTTCCTTCTTCTGATGTGATAAATCCATATCCCTTTTCTGCATTAAACCATTTTACTTTACCTGTACTCATTCTCTGTACCTCCTATAATGTGAAATAAGAAGCTCTCAATGTATAAAAAAATCACAAAACTGGATTAACTACATTGAACATATAAGTATAATTCCAGACTTGTGAAATCATATTTATTGCTTTTTATTACCTCTAAACAATATCACTTTCAAAAAGGAAAGTCAATCTTTATTTTTGGATTTGTCTTTTTTCTTGTAAGCAGTTTCAAATTTTATGATTTTAGGGTATAATTGAATCGTAATAAAAAGAACGGAGGAATGTTTATGTTGATTCAAGATGAAATGCTGCGTAGTGCTATTGCGAGAACTTTGCAGATATCTGAGGAAGAAATAACTGAAAAAAAACTAGAGGATTTAACAACTTTATCTGCAAGAAGCAATGGAATCATTTCTCTAGAAGGTTTACAATATGCAGTTAACTTAACATATTTGGATTTATGCGGAAATGCAATTGAGGATCTTACCCCAATTAAAGATTTAAGAGAAATAGAAGTATTGAATCTTTCTAAAAACATGTTGCGTGACATTCAGGCATTAAGAGAATTTCGACAACTCTTACGTTTAGATATTTCACGTAATAACTTATATACCATGGATATCAGTGCTCTGGCTGGTATGATTAATCTTGAAGAGTTAAACCTGGAACGTAGTAAAGTCGATAATTTAGTTTATCTGGAAAATGTAAAAAAACTAAAAAAATTATATGTAGGAATTGAAAATGGACCATTTCCATTAAGTATCTTAGGTACATTGAATGAGTTAAAAGAACTCCATATGAATAAAATGTGGTTATATGATATTGCGGATCTGAATTATTTGAAAAATATAGAAGTGCTTGATTTATCTACAAACTTATTTTCTGACTTATCTCCGTTACAATATATGAAACATACACTAAAAAGTCTGAATTTATCAAATAATCAATATTTAACGGATTTAAGTATTTTGGAAGAGTTTGATAACTTAGAGATATTAGATATATCATTTAATAAAATCAAAGATTTTTCTTTCTTGAAGAAATTAAAAAATCTAAAAGATATTCGTGCTATTCAAACGGGGCTAACTGATCTTCGTTGTTTAAAAGGCTTAAATAAGATGGAAAAACTGGATATCAGTGAAAATAAAGTAGAGCATACAGAAGTTCTAAAAGATATGAAAAAGCTTCGTTATTTCAAGGCAAGTTCCTGTTTCTTACATAACATTGATTTCTTAAAGGATGCGAAGGAATTGGTAGAATTAAATGTCTTTAATAATCATATTAAAAATATTGATGTATTAAAAGGTTGTGATGAAATGACAACATTAGATGTAGGAAACAATAATATACAAAGTATTTCATCATTAGAAGACATGGTGAATTTAGAGTGTTTAGGTTTATCCTATAATAATATTTCAGATATTACTCCATTAAAGGACTTAACTAATTTAAGCTCTATTGATTTATACAATAATGTTATCACAGATTTAACTCCATTAAAGAAATTAATTAATTTAACTTCTTTACGTTTAGATCATAATGGGGTAATGGATCTTAGTCCATTAGAAGATTGTATCTATCTAAGCTCATTGACATTGAAAGCTAACTATGTAAGTGATGTTACTCCTTTAGCAAAACTTAAAAACTTGTATGAACTTCGTTTAGATGAAAATCCTATTGAAGATATTACAGTATTAGAAGATATGGAATATTATGATAAATTCTCGTATTAAAGGGCGATTGAATCGCTCTTTTTTTCGTATATGTTAAAGATGGTAAACAAATGTGTTGACGTATTTGTATAAGTTGTATATAATAACAATGCTAGGGACACCCCCTAGGGGAGGTAGTTTATGAGTGATGAAAGAAAAAAAGCATTACAAAATTTAAAAACTGCCAGAGGGCAGATAGATGGTATTATCCGTATGATTGAGGAAGGTCGTTATTGTATAGACATTTCTAATCAGATTTCTGCGTCAACAGCGTTATTAAAAAAAGCGAATAAACATATATTAAGTGGGCATCTTCATAGTTGTGTATTAACTGCTATTGATAATCAAGATGCGGAAGAAAAAGTAGATGAAATCGAACAGATTATCTCTGCTTTATTGAAATAGGTAGACGAGGAGAGAACATATGAAAAAAGCATATAAAATAGAAGGGATGCATTGTTCTGCATGTGCTGCTTCAGTTGAAAGAATACTAAAGAAACAGCCTCATGTAGAAGATGCGAATGTAAATTTAGTTTTAGAAGAAGCTGTCGTAGAGTATAATGATGGTTATGAAGAAGAAACCGCAAAACAGGCAATTAAAAAAGGCGGTTTTATCATGAAAGATAAACTAGAAAGTCATACACAGATATATCGTGTTGAAGGAATGCATTGTGCTTCCTGCAGCAGTGCAGTGGAAAGAATTTTAAATCGTTTTGATGAAATTGAGGAAGCCAATGTTAATTTAGTAATGAATAATGTTTCTATTACGTATACAGAAAATCATTTTGATGCATGGGCAAAAGCAGTAGAAAAAGGTGGTTTTCAGTTATTGGCAGAGGAAAAGAAAACTTATGTGATCGATATTGAAGGAATGACATGTTCTTCCTGCAGTGCTTCCATAGAGAATGCATTAAAGAAAAAAGATGGAATTGAGTCAGTCACTGTTGCATTACTTACTAACACTGCGACTGTTGAAGTAAATCCACATAAAATCAAATTATCTGAAATCTTACAGATTATAAAGAATTGCGGATATCAGGCAAAACTACATGAAAAACATGAAGAAACGGAAGAAAAGAAGGATTATGAAAATATAAAAATCTATACTACATTAGTACTGGCATTTATCTTACTATATATCGGTATGTCACATATGCTGGGAAATATTAAACTTCCATTACCAGCGATCATTCATTATGACATTAATCCATTTAATTTTGCGTTTATTCAGTTTATACTGGCTACACTTATATTAATTTTAGGTAGACATTTCTTTATACGTGGTATGAAAGCTCTATGGCATAAAGCTCCTAATATGGATACACTTGTGGCTGTAGGTACAGGAAGTGCATATTTATATTCTTTATATTCTATGATTTCAATTGCACAGGGAAATGTACATGCAGTTCATTCTTTATATTTTGAATCTGCTGGTGTTGTTGTGGCACTTGTTCAGTTTGGTAAACATTTAGAAAGTATATCAAAAAAGAAATCAACTGGAGCAATTTCAGCGTTATTAAAGCTACGTCCAACAACGGCAACATTACTGCGTGATGGAAAAGAGATTGAAATTCAGGCAGAAGAAATCAGCTTACATGATGTATTAGTTGTGAAACCTGGTGAACATGTACCGGTGGATGGAATCATTAGAGAAGGTCGTGCAAACTTTGATGAAAGTATGCTTACTGGAGAAAGTATGCCGGTAGTTAAGGAAAAGGGTGATGAAATTCATCAGGGAACAATTAATCTTGATGCTAGAATTGTAATGGAATGTAATGCCGCTGATGAAGATACAACACTTGCGAAAATCATTAAAATGGTAGAAGAAGCGCAAGGAAAGAAAGCACCGATTGCACGTATTGCGGATAAGATATCACTATACTTTGTCCCTACTGTTATGGCTATTGCTTTTATTGCATCAGTATTGTGGTATATGTATACAAAAGATTTTGCCTTTGCGTTAACGATATTTGTTAGTGTATTAGTCATCGCATGTCCATGTGCTTTAGGTTTAGCTACTCCTACAGCTATTATGGTTGGTACAGGAAAAGCAGCTCAGTTTGGTATTTTTATGAAAAGCGGTGAAGCATTAGAAACAGCTAGCAGTATTGATACGATTGTCTTTGATAAAACAGGAACTTTAACAATTGGAAAACCAGTCGTAACGGATATGGCTTCAGGGAATGAAGAAGACTTATTACGAATTGCTTCTTCACTTGAACAGGGAAGTAAACATCCGCTAGCGACTGCAATATTAGAAAAAGCTAAACAGGAAAATATAGTGTTTGATCAGATGAATCAGATTGAAACACATAATGGACGAGGTTTAAGTGGTATATTTAACGATGAAACATGGTATGCAGGAAGTCATCGATTTATGGATGAAATCGGAGTAGACTGTACTTCTTATGAAGAACAGGAACTTGTATGGCAGAATCAAGGGAAAACCGTTGTATGGGTTGGTACTAAGAACCATGTATTAGGTATTATTGCGATTGCCGATGAATTAAAACCACAGACTAAAGATGTTATTAAAAAGCTTCAAAGCATGGATATTGATGTAGTCATGCTTACAGGAGATAATAAAATTACTGCTGATGCGATTGCCCAATCTGCTGGAATTACCCATGTTATTGCACAGGTATTACCTGATCAAAAAGGTGAAGAAGTGAAGAAACTTCAGGCAGAAGGAAAAAAAGTCGCAATGGTTGGAGATGGAATCAACGATGCTGTTGCGCTAACACAAAGTGAAGTTGGTATTGCGATTGGAAGTGGAAGTGATGTTGCAGTAGAAAGTGCTGATATTGTCTTAGTAAAAGATAATATTGAAGATGTGGAAACAGCAATTCGTTTATCCAAAGCAGTTATTCGAAACATTAAACAAAATCTATTCTGGGCATTCTTCTATAATTCCTTAGGAATTCCTATTGCGGCAGGTATCTTACATGTATTTGGAGGACCATTGTTATCACCGGTATTTGCCGGAGCAGCTATGGCATTTAGTTCAGTGAGTGTTGTCAGCAATGCATTGCGTCTACGTAACTTTAAATAGTTTATAAAGGGTGTGATACACACTCTTTTTATATTGGATTTATGTAAGAGGAAGATAAAAATTTACGTAGTTCACAAAAGAAGGTAGTGAAAAATAATAAAATATATAGTACAATAGACATAGTCAAAAAAGGTGGATGGTATAAATGGATTATAAAATTATTATTATCGCAATTGTTGTGACAATTGTCTTAATTGTGGTTACACAATTCTGGAAACAAAGAATATTTAAAAAGTTATTTGCCTATCTTCAGCAAGGTAAATTTGATGAATATTTTAAGTTATTAGATTCTTTTAGCTGTAAATATTTATATCCTGCATTTAATCGTGAGTATATGCGTTTAAATGGCTATCTTATGAAAGCTGATGGAAAGAAAATTGAAGAATGTTTTGATGTAATGCTGCATATGCGTATGAATAAGAAACAGGAACTAGATGTAGTAATCAAAGCATTTTATTACTATTTAGATGAAGGTAATAAGAAGAAATGTAAAACTTTATTAACACGTCTTAAAAATATCGCGGAAGAAAATATTGTTCAGGAATGTAAAGTAATCTATGATATTCTTCTAGAAGAAAAAACTTCTTATATTGATGATATGGAAGCACAGTTAAAAGAAGAAGGATTACAGGATGCACAAAAGGGAATGTTCCATTACATGCTTGCTCTGCAATATGGTTATTTAAACAATGGGCAGAAAAAGAGAGAACATTTAAAAGCTGCATCTCATGATCTAAAGGGTACTCCATATGAGATGAAGATTCAGCAATTAATGAAAGCAAAATAGATATTTAAAAAGAATGTGATAAAAGCATTCTTTTTTTCAGGCATATAAGTTGCCTAAAGGTAAGTTTTCCATCTATACTAATATAAAAGGTGGTATAGTAAATGAAAATTCAGAAAAGAGATGGAACGTTTCAGGAATTTAATAAAGAAAAAATTGCGGTTGCGATTCAAAAAGCATTTCAAAGCACAAATACAGTAATTCAAGAGGATATCTTAAAGGAAATTGTAGAAGATATTACAGAAACAGCTTGTAGAGATGAATCTTTATTACGTGTAGAAAAGATACAGGATATGGTAGAAGAACAGCTTATGCAGCATCATTTCTATCAGGAGGCAAAGCGATATATTCTTTATCGACAAAAACAGGCAGAACAGCGTCAAACTGTCTTAGATTTATTAGTACTAACACAGAATGATGAATTAAAAACGATCATGCTGGATATTCAAGAAAAGTATAGAGAAGATGTTTATGATCTTCGCCATTTATATATGAAGTTTCAATCTTTCTTAAAAAAAGATATGAGTAAAGATGAGCGTTTACAGATGTTGATAAAGGCTTGTGTAGAACTAATTAGTAAAGAAGCACCTAAGTGGGAATACATTGCCTCTTTATTCTTTGCGTATGAACTGCATAATCAGATCGATGCACAGATGCAGAAATTAGGAATCTCTTCCTTCCATGAGAAAATAAAGTATTTAGAGGAAGAAGGCTATTATGGGGATTATATTCGTAAGCACTATAGTGATGAAGAAATAGATAGCTTACAAGCATATATTCAAGATGAAAGAGATGCCTTATTTACCTTTAGTGGGCTTGAGCTTGTGAAAAAACGTTACTTGATCTGTTCTCATTCCCATGTAGTATTGGAAACTCCACAGGAAATGTTTATGGGGATTGCGATGCATTTAGCAATGTTGGAAAAAGATCGTGTGTACTGGGCAAAACAGATCTATGATATGTTAAGTAAATTGCAGGTAACGATGGCTACACCAACTATGTCCAATGCTAGAAAACTATATCACCAGTTATCAAGCTGTTTTATTGATACTGTAGAAGATACATTAAACAATATTTATAAGAGTATTGATAATTTTGCCCAAGTATCAAAATATGGTGGTGGTATGGGTATGTATTTTGGTAAAGTACGTGCCAATGGAAGTGATATTCGCGGTTTTGAAGGAGCGGCTGGAGGAGTCATTCGCTGGATCAAGTTAGTAAATGATACCGCAACGGCAGTGGATCAGTTAGGTGTTCGTCAAGGAGCTGTAGCTGTTTATCTAGATGCTTGGCATAAGGATTTACCAGAATTTTTAAACTTACGTACCAATAATGGGGATGACCGTATGAAAGCTCATGATGTTTTCCCTGCGGTTTGTTATCCAGATTTATTCTGGAAAATGGCTAAGGAAGATTTAAATGCGACATGGTATCTTATGTGTCCACATGAAATTCATAAAATCAAAGGTTATCACTTAGAAGACTATTATGGAGAAGAATGGGAACAGCGTTATTTTGACTGTGTACAGGATGCAAGAGTTCCTAAACGTGCTATGGTATTAAAAGATGTTGTTCGCTTAATCTTAAAGTCAGCTGTAGAAACAGGAACTCCATTTACATTTAATCGTGATCATGTAAATCGCATGAATCCGAATAGTCATAAAGGTATGATTTATTGTAGTAATCTTTGTACTGAAATAGCACAGAACATGAAAGCTATTGAATTAGAAGAAAGTCGTATCATTGAGGTTGATGGAGAAACCGTTGTGGTAAATAACAGCAAGCCAGGGGATTTTGTAGTATGTAACTTGGCAAGTCTATCCTTAGGCAACATTGATGTGAATAATGAAGAAGAGTTATCTCATATTATTCATGTTGTTGTACGTGCATTAGACAATGTTATTGATTTGAACTATTATCCAATACCTTATGCGCAAATAACGAATCGTAAATATCGTCCAATAGGACTAGGAGTCAGCGGATATCATCATATGCTTACAAAACAGGGAATTCGTTTTGAATCTGAAGAACACTTAGAGTTTGTGGATACCTTGTTTGAAAAGATAAACTATTTTGCTATTCAGGCAAGTCATGAATTATCTATTGAAAAAGGTAGTTATTCTCAATTTGAGGGAAGTGATTGGCAAACTGGAGCATACTTTACAAAACGAAACTATACATCTAAGAAATGGAAGGAATTAGCTGAACAGATTCAGCAGGATGGTTTACGTAATGCCTGGCTGATGGCAATTGCCCCAACAAGCTCAACTTCCATTATTGCAGGAACGACTGCAGGCGTTGATCCAATTATGAATAAATATTTCTTAGAAGAGAAAAAAGGAAGTATGATCGCAAGAGTTGCGCCTGATTTGAATCCAAAGACTTTCTGGCTATATAAAAATGCACATACTATTGATCAGGAATGGATCGTTCGTTCTGCTGGTATTCGTCAGCGTCATATCGATCAAGCACAATCTGTAAATCTATATATAACCAATGAATTTACACTACGACAGGTATTAAACTTATTTATTCATGCCTGGGAGTATGGAGTAAAAACATTATACTATGTTCGCAGTAAGTCATTAGAGGTAGAAGAATGCGAATCTTGCGCATCTTAAGAAAGGAGAAGCTATGAGTGATTTAAAACGCAAACCATTATTTAATGAGTTAGGGGATTGTGAGGTTGGAAAACGTCGTATGATCAATGGTAATACGACGAATTTAAATGACTTCAACAATATGAAATACACATGGGTATCTGATTGGTACCGTCAAGCAATGAATAACTTTTGGATTCCGGAAGAAATCAATCTAAACCAGGATGTAAAAGATTATCGAAAATTAAGTGTTGCGGAAAAAACAGCCTATGATAAAACTTTATCTTTTCTAATCTTTCTAGATTCTATACAGACTGCCAATTTACCAAATGTTGGAGAATATATTACTGCAAATGAGGTCAATCTATGCTTAACTATACAGGCATTTCAGGAAGCAGTACATTCACAAAGCTATAGCTATATGTTAGATTCCATCTGTTCACCACAGGAACGTAATGATATCTTATACCAATGGAAAGATGATGAACGATTGCTTGCGAGAAATAAATTTATCGGAGATCTATACAACGATTTCCAAATCCATCGTGATGGTTATCATTTAATGAAAACGATGATGGCTAATTATATTTTAGAAGGTATTTATTTCTATTCTGGTTTCATGTTCTTCTATAACTTAGGAAGAATGGGAAAAATGCCGGGATCTGTACAGGAAATTCGTTATATTAATCGTGACGAAAACACACACTTATGGTTATTCCGCTCAATGATTTTAGAACTACAGAAAGAAGAACCTCAATTATTTACAGAAGAACATATTCAAGAATATAGAGATATGTTAAAACATGGTGTAGAAGAAGAAATTCGCTGGGCTGAGTATGTCATTGGAGATGATATTGAGGGTCTAACAATGGAAATGGTATCTGAATATATTTATTACCTGGGAAATCTGCGTAGTAACTCTTTAGGCTTTGGAACACTTTATGAAGGCTATGAAAAAGAACCTAAATCTATGGAATGGGTATCTATGTATTCCAATGCAAATTTAATCAAAACAGACTTCTTTGAGGCTAAATCTACAGCTTATGCGAAAAGTACTGCATTAGTAGATGATTTATAATTAATATATTTTACAATACACCTATTTAAGAACAGCTTAGTCTGTTCTTTTTTTCATATTGACAAAAAATAGCAGACAATATAATGGAATTGAATAGATGATACAAGACAATTAGTATAAGTGAGGAAAAGGAGGTCAATGTATATGAGAAAATGTATACGCTGTAATACAGGAATGTTAGAAAACTATTCTCTGCAAATATCAAATCTTACAGCAATGGGGAGGATCTTATTAGTAAAAGGAACTTCTATTTTAGGTAATGAATTAGGAAAAGTAAAAGTTGCTGTCTGTCCAAACTGTGGCGAAATATCAATATATTTTGATGATGTAGATAAACTGAAATAAATATATATATATAAATTACATAAGACTAATCTGAGAAGTAATCAAAGATTGGTCTTATTAATTTATTACTTTGCTTTTTTTCTATTAAATAGTTAAGTAATAATCAAAGTAAACTTTTCTTATATTGACGAAAATGATGGTGAATTGTACTGTTGTATTAGTTATATAATACAAATAAAAAGCATTAGAAATAAGAAGGAGGGAGTTTTATGGATATTTTTATTGAGTGGGTTATTCCTATTATTAGTGGTGCTATTCTCTTTGAACTAGCGAATAAATTTTATTTTAAAGGTGATAGGGAAAAGATAAAAAAGAATCTAATCATTACTGGTATTATAATAATACTATTACTTGGGGTTATTATCATATTGTAAATAGTTATTATGATATCAAGGAAAGTGAGTGTATATAATAGTTTATTATTAATATTTGTTTGAAATCATGAATCATTTTATTTTTAAAAACGATCGAAATAAACTTAAATATGCTTTGATTGCGGGGGTATAGAGATATGTAGTCTTTATTTGTAGTTAAAGATAATGAAAAGAAAACTAAATGAAAGATGCAGGGAATAATCTCTGTTTTTTTTAGAATCTAATCTTTAGAATTTCTTTCGATTATTCAATAAAAAGTATTTAAATATTTTTTATATACTATTCATAGAAAAGATGAGGGGTGATTCTATGAAGATAATGTTAAAGTTGGTATGCATGTTAATGACCGTAATACTTTGTGCCTGTACTTCTGTAGATAAGAAAAATACAGTAGATGATAGTAAATATAATTTAGACGCTGATTATTCTATTGTACATAGCAATTTTGCATCAATAAAGCAAATGGAAATGACGAAAGATTATATTCTATTATTTCCTAAAGCATTAGAAAGAGGAAAGACAGGTGAAGGAGTTATTATTTCATATTTGGATAATGACAAGATGGAAATACTTGAAGCTAACCCTTCTTCTTCTTGTTCTTTACATAATCCAGATGCATGTAGTGGTTTTATACAAGGAAATTTCTATACTGTATATAAAGATAAGCTTTATTATTTCATGAGTGAATATGAGGAATCCAGTGATGATCTTGTTGAATATATCATGCGTTGTAATTTTGATGGTACAAATCGAGAAAAGATATTTAAATTACCGTCTTTTTCAAATGGAGAAATGAATAGTGGTTCTTTCGTGTTGTTTGAATTTCATAGAAATAAATATATTTTGTAAGAAGTAATAATATTTTTATAGGAGATATGAATTCCTTAAAATTTGAACAGATACAGATACCTGGAGTTAACAATATTATTCAGCTATATTTTCAGGGTGATACCGCATATATATTAACTAGTAAATATGAGAAAGATGGAGAAGTATTCTTTGAAGTGACTATAGAATGTGATTTGGATTTACAAATAAAGAAAGTGATATCTCAAGATAAAAATACAGTTTTTATTGATGAGTATTTGCAATTCTACACAGAGGATTTGAAAACCTATGTATTTAATAGAAAAACAAACGAAACAAAAGAATTAGGAAATACTATATTTGGTTCAATTTTATACCATGATGGATATTATATAGTTGATAATTCACTTTATTATGATGATACACCAAGGATAATTCTAATGAATAGAGATGGAAATATCATAGCGGAGAAAGATTTAAGAGGAAGTGAAGCATCTTTTCATTATCCAACGATATTTACAGGTGATCGTTTGTATGTATCTAGAGGGGACTCTAAATTTGGTTATTTTCCAATTGAAAATGAGCAGATAAAGGATTATGTGGAATTAGTGAATATGAAATAGGCGAAGTCTAAAGACCTCGCCCCTTCCCGAACCGTACGGGCACCTT
>URYK01000031.1 GCA_900552125.1 uncultured Solobacterium sp.
GCTGATAAATAAAGGGTAGTGGGCTATTTTAACTAATTATTATTTGACACTACCATAATATATTCATGATATATTCATGATGAAAAAAGCCTCAAATATTTTGAAGCTTTCATGCTAGTGGTTTCATAACTTATGAAATATGGGTGTCATGTTAGTATAGGTACAATAATATTCAAAGCCTAGATCTTTTAGTATGTTTTTTGTTTCTTCGATATGAAAACCTAAATGTTCAGGTTTATGGCTATCGCTTCCAATTGTAATGATAGTTCCTCCTAATTGTTTATACAGTTTTAGTATTTCTATAGAAGGTGTAGTACCCTTTATTCCATATCGATAAGAAGATGTGTTGACTTCTATTCCTTTTTTATCGTTAATCACTTGAGTTAAGATTTGTTCTATTAATGGTTTAACTTTTTCAAATGGATAAATACCTTGTTTATCATAACGAATTATTAAATCCATGTGCCCTAAAACACTGTAATTTTTATACTTTTTAATAACTTCATACATTTCCTTATAATATTCAGTATTATATTCTTCCTGTGATTTATTTCTTTGAAAATCCTGAGACCAAAATTCCTGGTTGTTTACCTGATGAATAGATAAGATAACAAAATCAAGCGGATATTTCGCAAATAGGGTTTCGTATTGGTTGATCGTATGTTGCTGGATACCAAATTCTAATCCTGTTTTTATCATAATTTTATCCTGATATTTATTGTGTTTTTAATTGCTTGATTTTATCAAAGTATTTAGGATAATTTACATTTGCCATAGGTTCGTTGTTTCTATAAATGATTTCTTGACCTGAATCCCAGTCTACTTTAATTCCATAATCCACGTGGTCTGTAAAACAGATTTCATTTAAACCAAGTTTAATCGCATCTTTAACTACATCTTCCATAGGATAAATAGAATCATCGCTAAATTCTGAATGAACGTGATAATCAGCTAACATATATATTCCTCCAATTTCATCTACATTAATTTTAACAAAGATACAATGTCAATACAATTAAAGACGTATATAAAAAAACTAATTGGGGTTACTATAGACGGATGTTATTTCTTCAAATATTGATTTTTTTGAACTTTTTTAAAAATAATTTAGGAGTTTTCAATTTTCCTTACGTATGTAGTATAGTAAGGAGGTAGAATACCTAATGGTAAATAAGACAAATGGTTCTAAGAAGAAGCAGCGCAAAGATCATGACCATCAGGCAAAGATAATGTTAAGCAATAAACAAATATTGGCTCATGTGATTCGATATCTGATAATAGAATTTAAAGATGTAGCGATAGATAAAATACCTTATTATGTTATGAATTATCAAAAAATGAATCAGGATAGCAGCTATCTGGCAAGTTTAAATGTTGAGGACAAGAAAATCAAATATGCAGAGATACGTTATGATCTGAAGTTTGAAATTCATCATCCATTGGATGAAAAGCATCCAGGATTTCTGATTGATATAGAAGCCCAACAAGAAAGCAGCAGTTTAGGTTATAATCTAAAGGATCGAGGGCTATATTATGCCTCTCGTTTGATTAGCGGGCAAAAGAATGATCCGGAAGGATTTCAGAAAATGAATTTCAATCAGATGAAATCGGTAAAATCGATATGGATATGTATGAATCATGTATTGGAAAAAGATGGTCAAATAGAAAGATTTCAGATACTACATAAAAAGACAGATATAGATACAGGAAAAGTATTAAGGGAAACTTATGATGATAGAGAAGAAATTATTATTGTAAATCCAAAGATGCATCCAACGGATGTAAAGACGAAGGCAAGCTTATCTAATCTATTCAATGTATTATTTCGACCCAAAATACTAACAAAAGAAGAAAGGATAGAAATCCTAGAAGAAAATATGATATAATAATAACAGATAAGTTTAGAGAGGAGATGGAGGTAATGTGTAATTTAAGTGAAGGAATATTACAACAAGGGATTGAAGAAGGATTAGCTCAGGGTATCAAACAAGGCTTATCACAGGGCTTATCACAAGGTATTGAAGTGGGAAAACTTGATAGTACAGTCCAACATGTAAAGAGCTTAATGGAAGAACTTCCCGATCTAGACGTATATAAAGCGATGGATCTTTTAAAGGTAGAAGAAGGTCTTCGTGATAAAGTAGTAAGAGCGATACAATAATAGAATATAGAAAAAGCAATGTTTTGTATGAATCATATGGATAAACATTGCTTTTAGTATAAAAGGTTTAAGATACATCCTGTAACCCCAACCCGGGGATTTATTTGTTATTGATTTGTTTTAAATCTTTTGGAGTAGTAACTTTAATGTTGTCATAGCTTCCTTCCACTACTTTGATTTTAGAATCGGAGAATAGTTCTACTAGCATTGCGTCATCACTTGCGATAATATCGGGATGTTTTCTAGCTTCCTCATGACATTTACAAATCAAATCAGTACGGAATGCTTGTGGTGTCTGTGCGCAATAATAATGAGAACGTTCTGGAGTATGAACTACATAGCCATCTTTAACTTCCTTAATCGTATCAATTAAAGGAATCATTAATAGAGCTGCATCATCCTGTTTTAGGGCATCTTTGATGTCATTTAAGTGTTTGCTTGTGATGAAAGGACGAACTCCATCATGAATCATAACGTATTCTGTATCTACTTTCTGTAGACCTAGATATCCGCTTTCTTGTCGAGTCGCTCCACCTTTTGTATATACGATTTTTTCATTGTGTAAAATCTGTTTAAAATCCTCCCGTTCATTTGGTGAAATCGATAAGATGATTTTCTTACAGTCTTCGTCTTCTAAAAAAGGCTGTACAGTTAATTTGATTAGAGGGGTATCACCTACTTTATAAAAAACTTTATTGTAGGTTAAACCTGTGCGTGTTCCTTTTCCGGCCGCAACAATAATTACACTATATTCCATGACTAAATAATATCATAATTGACTAAAAAAAGCAGTATCACTTTTGAAACTGCTTAGTTCTGTTCATATTTTTTCAACCAATTTCCCTTTTTATAATATAGGAATAACCACAGTGCACTTGCAATCCATGTGATTGGCCAGCCTAAGAATACCACACCGATATCATGGAATAAAGGAACACTTATTAGGATCCATGCCATACGTAAACCACACCAGCAGCATACCATGACAACCATAGGGATTGTAGTAACACCTGCTCCTCTTATAATTCCGCTTAACGCATGAGAAATAGCTAAGAAAATATAGCCTGGTGCTAAAACATGCATCATATATAATCCATATTCAATAACTCTTTGATCTTGTGAGAAAATCGCAAGAACATTAGGGCCTAACAGTAGTAATAGAATTGTAATACAGATAGTGGTCAATATGCTCATTATCATACCTGTTTTTGCGCCTTTTTTAACTCGGTCATATTTTTGAGCACCGATATTCTGCCCAGTAAATGTTGTAAGAGCCATGGAATAGCTCATTACTGGAAGAATCGCAAATCCATCGATTTTTGTATAAGAACCACAGCCTGCCATCGCAAGTGAGCCGAAAGCATTGATATTACTTTGTACAATAACATTTGAAAAGGAAACTATCGCGTTTTGTACTGCACTTGGAAGACCTAAACGAATGATTTCATAAACCATGTGTTTATGTAAACGAATATGTCTGAAGTTAACACGATACTCAGCTTTTGTTCTTATTAATAAAGCAAGTGTTAAGAGTGCACTGACAGTTTGCGCAATAAGTGTTGCCCAGCCTACACCGGCTACTCCCATGTGAAAATATACAACAAATACATAATCTAATACGACATTAATAATGGAAGAAACGATCAAAAAATATAAAGGATTTTTTGAATCTCCAACAGCTCGTAAGATACCACTTCCCATGTTGTAGGTCATAACAGATAATATTCCTAAAAAATAAATTCTTAAATATAATACAGAACTGCTCATAACATCATCGGGAGTACCTACCCATTGTAATATGTAAGGAGATAGGAGTACACCAATGAAGGTCATTGCGATACCAGCTATAAAAGTAATTGCCAATGAGGTATGGACTGCTTCTTGTAAGCCATCAATGTTTCTTGCCCCATAATAACGGGATATGATAATACCTGCCCCTATAGATAAACCCATGAAAAAGCTTATCAGTAAATTAATAACAGGAGCACTAGAACCAACAGCCGCTAGAGCCTGTGAACCTATATAATTTCCTACAATGATAGAGTCTACCGCATTGTATAACTGCTGGAATAGATTTCCTAATAATAAAGGTATAGAAAATAAAAATATTTGTTTCCAAATAACACCATCAATCATTAATCCCTTTTGTTTTAAACTTTCAGAACTCATACAATTACCTCTCATTTTCTAAATTATTATACGCCTGATTTATGTTTAGGTAAATGTTAAGATAAGAGAAAATTGACAGTGAATGTAGTCTTTGCCTTAATAAATTTTGAATATTGATACGTAAGCTGGATATTTATGAAGAAAGAGCATAAATCGATAAAATAACTCTTTACATAAAATGGTGCATAGTGTTATAATACTGAAACGGGTAGAAGTCTCTACTCCCCGCTCTATAACAGTATTTATAGGGCCATATGACCATGAGGAGGTGTACAGAATGAAAAAATACGAAATCATGTACATCGTGAACGCTTCTCTAGATGATGAAGCACGCGCAAAAGTAATGGATGGATTACACAGCATCATTACTGACCATGAAGGTTCTATCGATAAGGTAGACGAATGGGGCGTGAAAGAGTTCGCGTATGAAATCAATCACATGAAAAAAGGTTACTATGTTGTAATCAATGTTACTGCTAACAACGAAGGAATTCATGAATTTGAACGTTTAGCTCGCATTAACCACAGCATCGTACGTTTTATGGTTGTTAAAACTCAGGACGAAGAGTAAGACGAGAAGGAGGAAGGACATATGATCAATAGAGTTGTATTAGTCGGGCGTTTAACAAAAGATCCAGTTTTGCGTAAGACTGCAAGCGGAACATCTGTTGTATCCTTTACCGTTGCATGTACTCGTCGTTTTAAACAGGAAGGTCAGCCTGATGCTGATTTTATCAACACAGTTGCCTGGAATAAAACAGCGGATATCGTTGCACAATATACTCATAAAGGATCTCTAGTTGGAGTGGAAGGAAGAATCCAGACACGGAGCTATGATGATCAGAATGGAAGAAGAGTATATGTGACTGAGGTAGTTGCTGATAGTGTGCAATTTTTAGAGAGTAAAAATGCTGCATCTAATAATGCTACAAACAATGCCTATATGCCTGATTATGATCAAGGTAATATGGGATATCAGAGTGATACTTCCAGTTCACAGTCCTACTCCAATGACTTTACAAGCAGCGATACATTAGATATCGCAAGTGATGATTTACCATTTTAATTGGTAGAAAGGAGATTTTCTATGGCATTCAAAAAACAGCGTATGGGACGTAAAAAAGTATGTTACTTTACGAAAAATAAAATTGAATACATCGACTACAAAGACGTTGAATTGTTGAAGAGATTTATCTCTGCAAATGGGAAAATTATTCCTAGACGTGTAACTGGTACACGTGCTAAATATCAGCGTATGCTGGCTACTGCAATTAAACGTGCACGCCAGATGGCTTTATTGCCTTACGTAAGCGAATAATTCTTACTAAATATGCTCCATCTGAATTAGGTGGAGTTTTTTTCTATAGGAGGATAATATTATGGATGGTACAAAGAAAATTACAGAAGGGGCAATGATGTGTACAATCGTTTGTCTGTTTCTATTGCTTAATCGACAATTAGGAAATGTGTTGGAGTATGCAATTTATTGGGTATTATCATTTCCTATTTTGATTTATACTGCAAAATATGGAGTGAAAAGTGCTATTCTGCCATCTGTATGTATGCTTCTATTAAGCATTATGTTAGGCTCATTTACAACTGTATTTTATCTTTTCAGCAGTATTCTAGTAGGACTGGTGTATGGTGGTGGAGTAAGAAAAAATTGGAAGAATGGACATTTAATTTTGTGTACTGTTATATTCACATTTTTTTCCTATTTGATCACTACGATTTTATTTGCTTCTTTATTTGGGTATGATATATCCGAAGATATTCAAATTGTAGAGAAAATATTAGAACTTGCGCATATGCAGGATGTTGATGCAGTAGAGCTGGTACCGGTTTTCCTCCTGTTATTTGCGGTATTGATGAGCTTTCTTCAAGCTTTATGTATTCACATGATATCAAATATTTTATTGCCAAGATTGCAAATTTCAGTCAGAAAAATGAAAAATCCGATAGAAATTAAGGCTCCAGTATGGATTGGTGTCGTTATTCTAATGATTTGGGTTCTATTTTATAGTAGAAATGTGCTAAAATTAAATCATGAAGTTTCTTCTATATTGCTTGTACTCTATGTCGTCAGCAAGGTTTTCACATTTGGTTATGGCGCAGTATATATTTTAATGAGAATGGCAATAAATAAGAAACATAGTAAGCTTTATGTGTTAATCTTTATCATATGTGCTCTCTTTCTAAATAATATCATTTCGCTCATAGGAATTGGAGATATTTTGTTTAGATTTCGAGATAAGCTGAGAAGAGGTGTAAGTAATGGATCGTCTAGAAAATTTTAAGGTACAGCTGGCTATCATTTTATTTGCGGAAGCTACTGCATTATTTGTGCTGTATATGGCAGGGATACCTGGAGTACAATTTATACCATTGCTGATATTATTGGTATTTAATATTTTAGTAATTATCTGGATTGTTTTGAAATATGAACGAGATAAGGAACAGCGGGATATTGATATTTCTCATATATTAGGACATGATGCTAAGGATGCTTTGTCTTATGGACAGGTAGGGATCATTACCTATGATGAACAGTATAATGCTACTTGGATCAATGATTTCCTGGAAGAAAGAGGAGTCAATATTGTCGGTAAAAAACTGACAAGCTGGATTCCGGAAATCACAGACTTGTTTAATGGATCAGTAGATGAAATCACAGCAAAAGAAAACAATAGTGATTATGTATATGATATAGCGCGTAAAGAAAATGGACAGGTTCTATTTGTTCGTGATGTTACAAAATTATCACAAATTACAGAGCGGTATAAAAAAGGAGCTATTGTGGCAGGGTTATTGCAGCTGGATAATTATATGGAAATACAGCAGTATGAAGATGAAGGAACAATGGCTACGATCAATACTCAGCTTCGTCAGCCAATTGTAGAGTGGGCAACTCAATATGGAATGTTTATTCGTCGATTACGTTCTGATCGCTTTTTAGTAATACTAGATGAAGAAATCTTTGAGAAAGTTGTAAAGGATAAATTTAGTATTTTAAATACAATTCGTAAAAATGCTGAAGAAATTGAAGTTTCCATTACCTTAAGTATGTCTTTTGCAAGAGGAACCGGAGATTTTCGTTTGTTAGATTCCATGGTAAATGACTTATTAGAACTGGCACAGAGTCGAGGTGGAGATCAGGCTGCTGTTAAGAAATATGGAGAAAGTGTTAAATACTATGGAGGAAATAGCGAAGCTAAGGAAAAACGTAGTAAGGTTCGTGTTCGTGTTATGTCTCAGGCAATTAAAGAAGCTGTTATGGAGGCAAACCGTGTCTTTGTGATCGGACATCAGAATATGGATTTTGACTGTATGGGTAGTGCTCTTTGCATGTCTAGATTAGCGGCATCTTATGAGAAAGAAGTATATGTTGTATCCTTAAGCGGTGGAATTGAACCACAATTACAGGAAGCTATGAATCTTTATAAAGAAAAATTAGAAGGACGGCATCGTTTTATTAGTGATGCGGATGCTAGTCGTATGATTAAAGATGATGATTTATTAATTGCGGTGGATCATCATAATCCAAAGCAGACAGGAGCTCCTTTAACACTTGAAAATGCTAATCGTATCATTGTGATCGATCATCATAGAAGAAGTGAGGATTTTATTGGTAACCCATTACTGGTATATGTAGAATCCAGCGCAAGCTCTGTATGTGAACTAGCAACAGAATTCCTGCCATATCAGTCAAACAAAGTGAATATAAGTGAAGAAGAAGCTACCTTAATGTATGTCGGTATTTTAGTTGATACAAATCGATTTAAAACTAGAACCGGCGGAAGAACATTTGAAGCTGCGGCATATTTGAAAAATTTAGGGGTTGATCCGATTATGGCGGAAAATCTACTAAAAGAAAACTTTGATGAATTTGAAGAAAAGACTTCAATTATGAAATATGCACGTAAATATAAAGATAATATGATTATTGCGGCAGTAGATAATCATAAAGCTATGAATCGTACATTAATGTCACAGGTGGCAGATTCCTTGTTGAATATTAAAAATGTAGAGGCAAGTTTTGTCATTGGAAATATAGAAGATGGAAGAGTTGCGGTGTCTGCTCGGAGTAAAGGTATTATTAATGTACAGGTAATTATGGAAAATATGCATGGTGGAGGTCACTTCACAATGGCAGCTTTACAGCGAGAAAATTCAAGTGTGCAAGCTATCAATGAAGAATTGATGCAAGTGATTGATGCATATTTAAATGAAAAAGAGGAGGACGACAAAGATGAAAGTAATTCTACTAAGTGATGTAAAAAAAGTTGGAAAAAAAGGTGATATTGTAGAAGTTAGTGATGGTTATGGAAGAAATTTCTTACTAAATAAAAAATTAGCAGTTCTAGCGACTAAGAAAAGTATGGAAATCTTAGATGAACAAAACCTTCAGCATGATCTGATGGAAAAACAAAAAGAGGCAGAAGCTGAAGAAATCAAGAAACAGCTGTCAAAAATTACTTTAGAATTCCATGTGAAAACAGGGGAAGGCGGAAGAGTTTTTGGTAGTGTTTCTACTAAACAGATTGTTGCAAAATTACATGATCAATATGGTATTCATGTAGAGAAGAAAAAAGTAATTGATAATGATGCTATTACATCATTAGGTTATACTGATGTAAAAGTTGATTTATATAAGAATAAAGTAATTGGTACCATTCGTGTACATGTAAATGGGTAGGAGGCTTTATGAGTAGAGAATTACCACATAGCACGGAGGCGGAACAATCGATTCTTGGTGCTATGATGATTTATCCTAGTGTCACCAGTGTCGTATATGATCAAGGCTTAGATGCTAGAGATTTCTATCTGGATATTCATCAGCGTATATTCTCTGCTATGATGGACATTACAGATAGTGGAAAGCCAGTAGATGTGACTACCTTGATTGCAAGATTACAGGATACCGATCAATTAAATCTTGTTGGTGGAGCTGATTACATTATCAAGCTGAGTGATACAGCAATCTCTAGCGCAAACAGTGTGTACTATATTGATATGATCAAAAGCCGTGCACATCTGCGTCGCTTAATTGAAACAGCTGAACAGATTGCGGAAGAAGGTTTTGATACTGCTAATGATCTTGATGACATCATGGATAAGGCAGAACGTGATATCCTAAATGTCACAAGAAGCAGAAGAGCAACTGATTTTAAAAGCAGTCGTGAAGTTGTTTCCAATGTTATGCAAGAACTGATTCGCCTTCGTTCCAGCGATAATCGAGTAACCGGAATAAAGACGGGATATACAGATTTAGACCGTATGACGAACGGATTTCAGCGAGGAGATCTTATTATTTTAGCGGCCCGCCCGGCGATGGGAAAAACAGCTTTTGCGTTAAATCTTGCGCTAAATGCTTCCTATTATAATCCAGGAGCTATTGCGATTTTCTCACTGGAAATGCCTGCAGAAGCATTGATGAAACGTATTTTAAGTGCGAAATCTGCAGTAGAATCAAGTAAATTAAGAAGTGGTGCTATTTTAGATGAAGAGTTTAGTAAATTAAATGAAGCTGCTAATGAATTAATGGCCAGCAAGCTGTTTGTAGATGATAGCTCCAATGTAAAGATATCAGAAATATTTTCAAAATGCCGAAAACTAAAGAGTGAACATGGCCTTGATTTAGTTGTGATCGACTACCTTCAGCTGATTAGCGGAAGTGGAAAAAGCGGTGAGAACCGTCAACAGGAGATTTCAGAAATCTCTCGTTCATTAAAGGGACTTGCCAGAGAAATGGAATGCCCAGTAATTGCGTTATCTCAGCTGTCTCGTTCGGTAGAAACAAGACCGGATAAGCATCCAATGTTGTCAGATTTACGTGAATCTGGGGCAATTGAACAGGACGCCGATATCGTTATGTTCTTATATCGAGATGCTTATTATGCAAAAGATGATGATGCAGAACAAAAAGATCCAACAGATAAAACAGAGGTTAATATTGCAAAGCATCGTAATGGTGCCACAGGTAATGTGGAATTGGCTTTCCAAAAATCAATTTCAGCATTCTTTAATATAGCACACGAAGGTTATTAGAAAGGTAGTGGGTTATGAAATTTGCATTACTTGCGAGTGGTTCAAAAGGAAATTGTTGTTTAATTAAACATAAAGATACAAATCTTGTGATTGATTGTGGGACAACTCGTAAATATTTAAATAACTGCTTCCAGCAGATTCAATATGATCCCATGATCAGCAATGCACTCTTAATTACCCATACGCATACGGATCATGTATCACAGGTGAAATTATTTGATCCAATTCCAACGTTTTCGACACAGGACATTAATACGAATCATTTACATTCCATTCGACCTTTTGATACCTTTGAGATACAGGATTTTCGCATTACAACATTGCCTATGAGTCATGATTGTGAAGGTACGGTAGGTTATGTAATTGAAACCGAAAATGAAAAAATGGTATATGTGACAGATACTGGGTATATTAAAGAAGAAGTAAAAGAATATATACGCAATGCGGATTATTATATCTTTGAAAGCAATCATGATATTGAGATGCTGATGCAGACATCACGTCCAATTTATCTTAAACAGCGGATTATCGGTGATAATGGTCATTTATGTAATGAAGATAGTGCCAATATCCTTACTGATGTAATGGGACAAAATACTAAAGAAATTATTTTGGCTCATATATCACAAGAAGGAAATACTCGTGAAATGGCGTTAGATACATTAAAACAGACCTTACATAAAAAACAAAAAGATAGAGAAGGACTAAAACTTCATTCAGCAGAACAATTTGGAATCTATATCGGAGGCAAATGATATGAAACGATGGATAGCGTTCTTATTTACAGCTCTTATTGGCTGGAATATTATCCTAACAATTCTTTTCGTACAGGATAGACAGGATTCATCAAAAGGGACTTCATCCAGCAGTGAAATTCCTGTACAGCAGGCTAGTGTAAATATCACAAGCGATGTTACAGAATTAGTAAGTAAAAGTGAAAATAAAGTCGTAACTGTGACCTCTTTATCCAATGGACAGGAAATTGGCACAGGGAGCGGTGCTATCTATAAAAAAGATGGAAATACAGTTTTTATTATTACGAATAATCATGTCGTTGCGGATGGTTCGGAAGCTACTGTTACCTTTGCGAATGGCAAAGAACAGGAAGTAGAAATTGTTGGGAAAGATGAATTAAGTGATTTAGCTTTATTGAAAACAGAAGTCGATTTTGATGCCGAAGTATTTACAATGGGAGATTCTTCATTAGTGAAAAAAGGAGAATATGTCATTGCGATGGGTAGCCCTTTAGGAATCGAATACCAAGGAAGTGTTTCTGGAGGCTTGATTTCAGGTGTAGATCGTCGTATGGAAGTAGATACGGATGATAATGGTGTTAGTGATTGGGATGTGAATGTTTTGCAGACGGATGCGGCCATTAATCCTGGTAATAGCGGTGGACCTTTGATCAATATGGCTGGAGAGTTAATTGGAATTAACTCCATGAAGATTTCAGATACATCTGTAGAAGGGTTTGGTTTTGCTTTGCCAATCAATGAAGTTCTTCCAATTATAAATGAGTTAGAGAAGAACGGAAAAGTAGAACGTCCGATTTTAGGTATATCTGTTTTACCTATTGAACAATTGACGGAGTGGGATAGACTCTATCTAGATATTGATGATGATGTCAAAAACGGATTGTTTGTTGTGAAAGTACAGACAGGTACTCCAGCTTCTTCTGCTGGAATTCGCCCAGGAGATGTTTTAGTGAAGTTTGATAATACAGAGATTACAAACTTTAAACAATATCGTCAGCTTCTATACAATAAAAAAGTTGGAGATAAAGTTGAAATCATTGTGGAACGCAAAGGAAAAGAAATAACAAAAACCGTTGAATTAGAATAAACAGTAACGAAACGCCTAATTTGGGCGTTTTTGTTTATAGAAAGAATTTTTTGAACTTTATTTCTTTTTAATAAGATAAAAAAGATAGAAACAATGATTGACAACAATAGTTAGTCTATGCTAACATTTAGATACAATAAAAGTTAGATAAAACTAACTAGAGGAGGAATTTATATGAAAATAGCTTATGCATCTAGAACTGGAAATGTAGAATCTATTGTACAGGCATTAGGTATTGATGCTTTACATATAGAAACTGGAAATGAAACTCTTAATGAGGATTATGTATTATTTACATATACAGATGGTTATGGTGATGTGCCTATGGAAGTAGAAACCTTTCTTATTGCAAATTCAATGAATTTAAAAGGCGTTGTTGTATCTGGTGATCAGGGTTATGGAGAAGCATATTGTCAAGCTGGGGATAAGATAGCAGAAACATATGATGTAGAGTGTTTATATAAAGTCGAAAATAGTGGAACAGATGAAGATATTGCAGCGATAAAAGATATATTATCTAAAATGTAATATGCCAAGAGAAGAAGCAGAATTTGAAGAATTATTGGCAATGTATTGTGCACCGGTTTTAAAGAATATAAAAATTGCGAATATGTTTCATATATCAAATAAACAGTTTGATGATGTGAAAGATTTAGTTCAACGATATCAGAATAAATTAAAACAGTGCGGTGTACAATTTTATCTGTTTCAGGAAGGATGTAAGAGACTTACTATCTATGTATATCGAAAACATGCCTTATTACATCGACTTCACCATTCAAAAGTACACTCGTTTCTATCCGACTTTGGTTACCCTGATCAAGAGGATTTATCCGCAATCTTTAAACATCTAAACCATAGATTGTGTGAGTCTTGCAGTTATCCTCATGAAATAGGTGTGTTTCTAGGATATCCTTTGGAAGATGTAGAAGGATTTATGAAAAAGGAATCATGTAAATTAGTCGGGTACTGGAAAGTATATGGAAATCCAGAACGAGCTAAACGTTTATTTAAGATGTATGATGTATATCGAGATGAATTATTAGATGGCGTTTATGAGGGAAAACGTATTGAACGTTTATTGTGTTAAAGGACTTCGGTCCTTTTTTCTTGACATAACAAAGACTATCGCCTATGATGTAACCACGAATATAGAATTGAGGGAGTTTATGATTAAAGTTGTAGCAGTTGGAAAAATTAAAGAAAAAGCAATGCGTAGTCTAATTGATGAATATGTTAAACGGTTAAAGCCATTTACTAAATTAGAGATTATTGAAGTCGCAGATGAAATAGCTCCACAGAATAATAGTGAAGCACAGAATCAGCTAGTTAAAGAAAAAGAAGGAGAACGTATTCTTTCTAAAATCAAAGATCAGGAGTACGTTATTTTATTAGATTTATGGGGAGACATGTTAGATAGTGAGCAATTTTCTAAGAAGCTTGAACAGTTACAGACATATCAGACTAGCAATATTACTTTTGTGATTGCTGGTTCTTTAGGGCCAGGTAAAAATGTTTATGAACGATGCAATTATCGCTGGAAGTTAAGTGATTTAACATTTACGCATCAAATGACAAGGATTCTTGTATTAGAACAGATTTATCGTGCCTATATGATTCAAAATAATAATCCATATCATAAATGAAATTATGTATTACTTTAAGTTTCCTTTTCCTTTATACTCATTTATTGTAAAATAATATTTATAATAATAGTAAAAAGAGAGGAGAGGTTGAAATGGGAAGACTCGTTTTAGGGTTGGATATTGGAATAACTTCTGTTGGTTATGGAGTTATTGATATTGATGGAAATTCCTTTGTTGATTATGGAGTACGTTTGTTTAAAGAAGGAACTGCTAGTAATAATGTAGATAGAAGGTCTAAACGTGGTGGTAGGCGTTTACGCAGAAGGCGCCAAACAAGACTAGAAGATATGAAAAAATATCTAAAAGAAGTAAACATAATGATGGAGAATTATGTACCACTTAATAATCCATATGAGATTCGCCAAAAAGGGTTAACACAAAAACTTACAAGTCAAGAATTAACATGTGCAATATTACATTTAACAAAACATAGAGGAACTACGTTAGATACAGTGGAAAATGATGATGAAGGAACAAAATCAATTTTAGGCAGAAATAGTAAAGCTTTGGCAATGGGGAAATACATATGCCAGATACAACTAGAGAAATTAGAAAATCAAGGGAAAATTCGTGGAATAGAAAATAATTTTAAAACTGAAGATTATGTAAATGAAGCGAGAGAAATATTACGCCATCAGGATATTTCAGAAGAAATACGTGAAAATATTATTCAAATAATTTCGAGAAGAAGAATGTATTACGAAGGTCCTGGAAGTGAAAAATCTCCAACTATTTATGGTAGATGGGAGTACTTTGGAGCGGAACCCATTGATTTAATTGAAAAGATGAGAGGAAAGTGTAGTGTTTTCCCAGAAGAACTAAGAGCTCCTAAATATTCTTATACAGCAGAACTATTTAATTTTCTCAATGATATAAACAATTTGACGATTGAAGGAGAGAAGCTATCTACAGAAGATAAACAAAAAGTCATAGAATATGTTCACGAGAAAGGCGGTATAACCCCTGTACAACTTAGTAAGCAATTGAATGTGAAACTGGAAGATATACAGGGCTTTCGTATAGATAAAAATGAAAAACCTTTATTAACCGAATTTAAAGGTTATAAGATGTTTAAGAAAATATTTGATAAATACGAATTTTATGAATATAAAAACAATAAAGAAGTTATTGATGAAATTTCTGAAATTATTACATGTAAAAAAGGTATTGAAGAAAGAAAAAATGCTATAAAGAGTAAATATCAAAATCTTCCAATGGAATTGATTGATGAACTCGCAAATATGAAAGGTATCACACAATATCATTCTTTGTCATTTAAAGCGATGCGCTTAATTAATGAAGAAATGTTGGTATCTTCTATGAATCAGATGCAGGTTTTACATGAATTAAAACTATTTGATAAAAATAGAATTTCCTTAAAAGGACAAAAATATATTTATGCAGATGATGAAGCGATTTTATCACCTGTTGCGAAAAGAGCACAAAGAGAAACATTTAAAGTTATAAACGAGCTACGTGAACGTTATGGAGAATTTGATTCCATAGTTATTGAAACTACTAGAGATAAAAACTCACAAGAAAGAGCGCAGAATATTCGTAAAATCCAAAAATCATATGATGATGCAAATCGGCAAGTAGAGGAAATATTAAAAAAAGAAGGATATGATCCAACGTTAATTAATGGAAAAACCAAGCAAAAAGTAAGACTGTATGTAATGCAGGAATGTAAAACAGCTTATGAATTAAAACCTATTGATCTAAATCTACTAATTAATGATGCTACAGCATATGAAATAGATCATATTATTCCAATCTCTATTTCGTTAGATGATTCTCTAAACAATAAGGTACTTGTAACTCGTGAAGAAAATCAAAAGAAAGGAAATCAGACTCCGATTTATGCATTATTAAATAATAAATTTAGTAATGTGGATAGTCAAACATATCGAACATTTGTGAAAAACAATAAGAATTATTCACGTAAAAAGAAAGAGAACTTATTGTATGAAAAAGACATTACAAAATTTACCAATATACAAGATTTTATTGCAAGAAATTTAGTAGATACTAGCTATGCAAGTAGAGTTGTTTTAAATACCTTAACACAATACTTCAAGGATAATGAAATTCAGACAAAAGTACATACAATACGAGGTAGCATAACACATTTGTTCCGAAAACGAATTCACATGGATAAAGTACGTGAACAAGATTATTTACATCACGCAATTGATGCATTGCTAGTAGCCTCAATAAAAAAATTGTCATTATTACAGACATATTTAGTAAAATATGACTTTAATGAACTATACGATGAAAAAACAGGAGAAGTATTTCCTGTTAAAGAGGATAATGAAGTTTTGAATCCTATTTATATTCAGTTTATTCAAAATCTAAAATTATTGCATGAACAATCTTTCCAGTATTATAATGGACTAATAAAACGAAATGAAATGCAGTTTGCTCCAATAAAAATTTCTCATAAAATTGATACAAAACCAAATCGCCAGGTTGCAGATGAAACAATTTACAGCACAAGATGCATAGATAATGAAGAAAAAGTAATAAAGAAATATAAAGATATTTATGCGCCAAATTTCGATAAATTAACAAATTCTATTATCAATAATGATAATTTGGAGAAATGGTTAATGTATCAAAATGATCCACAGACTTTTAAAATCATTCAAGATATTATTTTGAACCATTTCCGTACCTATAAAGACGATAAAAATGTATATACATATAAAAAAGGTAAAAATCAATATGAATTAAAGGGAAATAATAATCCGTTAGCATTATACTTTGAGGAACATGGAAAAATTAGAAAATACTCTAAAAAGAATAATGGACCAGAAATCACTTCTATGAAGTATGCAGATGGAAAGTTAAATAGCTGTATAGATATTACAAAAAATTATGATACTAAAAACAAGAAAGTAGTACTTTTACAAATAAGTCCATATCGTACAGATATTTATCAATCACCAAAAGGTAAATATAAAATAGTAACTATTCGTTATAATAATGTTTTCTATAAAAAATCAATCAAAAAGTATGTGATTGATGCGAATTGGTATCAATCACAAAAGCAAGAAAAAGGAATTGAGGATTCTTGGCAATTTATTTGTTCGTTGCATCATGATGAATTAATCGGTATTAAAAGAAAAGATGGCAGCCCATATGTGTATGATTTATCTACAGAGGGAGATGGAGCAAAAAGATTGTTTAAGGGTGAATACGAAATTTTGAAATTTACAGCAACAAATAATGATAAAAGTAATGTGATAGAAGTAAAACCAATTTATACTTATTCTAAAGAGCGATTAAAAGTTAGCGTTAGTTCTCTTCAGAAGGTTGCGAAATTTTCTACGGATATATTAGGAAATGTTTATGAAAATCAAAATAACGTATTGAAATTAGAGTTTGATTAGCATATAATAATGACGGTTATATTCTAGCAAAAATCTATATGACCTAACAAAACAAGGGTTTATCCCGGATTCGGCTCCTTATAGGAGCCTTTTCTTATGTTAGGAGAACTCAGTATGAGTCATAGAGTATTATATGTAGAAAAAAGTGATAATTTGAAATTGTATTTAGATAATCTAAAGGTTTTAATCGATAAAGATGAAATCTTAATTCCAATTTCAGATATCATGATATTAGTGATTGATAATTATAAATCAACGTTAAGTGTTCCTTTAATTAATAAACTAACAGCAAATAATGTATGTACAATATTATGTGGAATTGATCATCTGCCACAAAGTTATATCATGGCAATGAATGGACATTTTGCACAAAGTGGAAATTTACAAAAACAAATTTGTTGGGAAAATGAAAATAAAAAATTAGTTCATCAATTAATCGTAAAAGCAAAAATCAGAAATCAGATAGAAATTTTAAAAACAAAGGGTACAGACTTTAATGTTATAGAAAAATTATATTTGTTTCATGATGAAGTGACATTAGGAGATAAAACGAATCGTGAGGGATTAGTAGCAAAAATGTATTTTAGAGAACTATTTGGATATGATTTTATAAGAATGGAGGAAGATGTAATTAATGCAGGTTTAAATTATGGATATGCAATTTTCCGTTCTTTAATTTCGTCTATCATTGTAGCAAAGGGATATATTCCTAATTTAGGTATTTTTCATAAAGGAAAACAAAATATGTTTAATTTAAGTGATGATGTTATTGAAGTTTTTCGTCCAATTGTTGATTCTTATGTTTATGAGAATATGAGAGAAGATATTTTATTTAAACAAAGTCATAGAGAAGAATTGATTCAATTAACTGTGAAAAAAATTGAGATTGATGGTAAATTACAAACAGTTGCGAATGCAATATATATTTATCTTGAAGGAATTATCAAAGTTTTAGAAACAGGAAATTCTAAATATTTCGTATATCCTTTGCCTTATTGTCATGATTTATAATTTTGTGCGCTTATTGTTATTTTTTGATTTACCTATGACGACTAAAGCAGAAATAAAAACTTATACTAAATTTAGAAAATATCTAATAAAAAATGGATATTTAATGATGCAGTTTTCTGTTTATTCTAAAATATTTCCAAATCGTGAAGCTGCTGTTTGTCATATTAACTTATTACGAAAAAATGTACCTAAAGCTGGACAAATTCGCATTATGTTAGTAACTGAAAAACAATATGCTAAGATAGAAGTTATTGTGGGTGGTAAATCAAAACAAGAAGAAGTCGTTACAAGGGATTCATTTATTAAATTATGAAAAAATTAACTATTGCAAAAGGGAATGACATTTACGAAATATTAGTTCAAGATATTAAATATATATGTGGAGAAAACGATGAGACGAAATTTGATATAATTAGAAGTTTATCAATGTATTTTAATGACATAAAATCTAGTGAATATGCTGAAGAAAAGAATAATATAGCTATCATCTATTTGGATGAACAAAAAGTTCATATAAAAAATAGTATGTATTTTTATGTTCATAAATATTATTCACTTGCACAAGAGTATAAATTACCTTCAAAATCTTTATTACAAAAATATTTTGAAACATTATTAGGAGCGGAAGAGTTTAGTGATACCATACAAACGCTTAATTATTTATTTGAATCATTAAGTCAAGAATTAAATGAATATTCAGCTATAGATAGTCAATTTACATGTATGGTTCCTAAACAATTGTTGAAAATACTAACTCCTGCTTATATGGAAGATTTTATGACAAAAAATGAATTTGATTTTACATCAGAAGAAATAATTCTTCTACAATTAGAACTAATAAAATATATTGTAGAACATCAACAAATTGAAGTATGTATTATATGTGTTGAGATATCTAGATTAACTCAATCAATATATAAATTGTTGAAGCAAATCAAGAATGCAATCATACTTGTGGTTTTAGATAAAAATCCCTTTATTGATAGAGATATCGAAAAATATTATTTATGTGAACAAGACAGTTTAGATTTAGGATCTGATGAAGATTTGTATACGAAAATATGTGATAATGACTATAAATTATTGACATTAGAGGAAGGAAAGATAATTATGGAAAATTACTTATTTAATAACGAACACAAAGACGATAGATTTATACAAAAAATACTAATGAAATAGATTAATTAATACTTTATCAAAAAGAATTCTTGTGGTATCATCTTTTTGAGGTTTTGTTACCATATGGATTTTTGCTAGAATAAAACTATTAGGGGCAATCTCAAATACTGTAGTAAGTTTTGTTACCATATGGATTTTTGCTAGAATAAAACCAAATATCGGTATCATCATGGGCAAGGTCAGTTTTGTTACCATATGGATTTTTGCTAGAATAAAACTAATGTAATTGCCTGATTGGTACGGTAGGCGTTTTGTTACCATATGGATTTTTGCTAGAATAAAACTTAGGCTGCCATCCGAATTGTGATTACAAGTGTTTTGTTACCATATGGATTTTTGCTAGAATAAAACCTTCATTATTGTATGAAGATTCTGCAAAAGGTTTTGTTACCATATGGATTTTTGCTAGAATAAAACATAATGCGAGCATTTTGTGTTGTTAGTTTTGTTTTGTTACCATATGGATTTTTGCTAGAATAAAACTGTAAAGGTTACCAAGAAGATGCCTAACGAAGTTTTGTTACCATATGGATTTTTGCTAGAATAAAACGTATCGTTAGTACTTTCTCAAGATAGGTTCGTTTTGTTACCATATGGATTTTTGCTAGAATAAAACACAGAGGCTTTCATAACACCTTATTATGATAGTTTTGTTACCATATGGATTTTTGCTAGAATAAAACGGGCAAAATATAAACGTTCTAACGGTGGTAGTTTTGTTACCATATGGATTTTTGCTAGAATAAAATTTTTGGTTAACATTGGTTATACTAGAAACTAAAACATTTTTGATTGTTTTGCACTAGGAGTAACTGTACCACCTTTTCATAATAGATGTAGAACGGCTACTAAATATAATTATGATGTACATTGTACTAATAGTAAGTGGTACAAGGCTTTTGTTAAAAAAGTAACGATAGTTTCACTGAACATCAGTGATAATGCTAAAGTAAGTGATAAAAGAGAGCTATCGAATGATGAAAACACGAAAGCAGCAGGTATAAAAATCAATAAAGTATTAAGAAATGATTGTTAGTTTGACAGATACTTCCTATCTGTGGTTGTATTGTAAAAGTATAAACTTATAAAACATTAGATAAGAAATAGGTGATTGATAATGTCAAGAGTTCTTGAAAAGATTAGAACAGATAAAGAAATACAGGATTTAAAGAAGAAACTGAGAGAAAAAGGCGAATATGTACCTTCGTTTTCGAGGGATGAACATGGTACAATCGAAAATTATAGAAAAGATTTAAAAAATCGAGTTGCAGAAGTATCTATACATGGATATTAAGATAACACTAGACAGTAAGCAATTACATCAATTGTACTATCTAAAATTGGACCTATGCAGTATGTAATATGGTCATATCAATTATTAGATTGTATTTAAACATATAGAAATGATAAAACAGTGATGTGGTTCTCTCATAAGGGGATTATTTTTATTATTAGCGGTATTGATGATGAATAAATGCTATTAAATATCTAAAGGTATTATTAACAGTGCAAAGAGTGAATGAAAACACTGATACAAATACAAACAGTGCGGTTAGTTAGGCACAAGCTAATGCTTTGGACGTGAACACAATGCGAATGAAATACAGTAAATAGAAACGATGGTAGAGAATCAAGTAAGGGGAAACAATTGATATTAATATATTGTTTATATGAATTCAGTTTATGTCTTGAGAAGTACAATTTCTTTCATTTAGGTAAATGACACTGTTTCTGGTGATATGATTTTTGTTGGAGTTATTGTTACTTATGAATGATATAATTGGTTTTATTATGATATAATGAAATAATTTACATTAATATTTCTGTAATTTATTTTCATAAATTATTGACAATGAAAATAAAGAGGTGTATTCTTAAATAAACCAAAGACAGAGAGATCAAGCAGAAAGATGCGCTTATAGAGAGTTACGGATGGTGGAATCGTAATAGAGATGCAGTTTTGTAAATGGACTCTGGAGGGCAAGGGGAACCGTTAATTACGTAGTATCCAAGACGTCTGCCTACGTTACAGGGCTAGAAATGTGTTGGCATTTTGAAGAGAGGATAGTTTTATAATAGAGGACTATCAAATCAGGTGGTACCGCAGGTGTATATATTCGCATCTGTCCTGAAGTCAATTGACTTTTGGACGGGTGCTTTTTTTATATTAGGAGGTGGTCATTGTGTTGTTAAGCACAGCAGATTGGCAGATGCATATAAGTAAAAGAAACATAAAATATGAAAGAAAGGATGGAAAAATATATGTTGAAAAAAGGAATGAAGATGATATTGGCATGCATCTTAGGATGTAGCGTATTAACTGCTTGTAGTGAAACTGAGGAAAATTTACCAATTGTATCAATTGGACAGATTGTGGAACATACATCGTTAAATACGATAAGAAATAGTTTTTTAGAAGAAATGGAAGCTCTTGGCTATAAAGATGGGGAAAATATTACGATTGATTATAAGAATGCAGGAGGTTCACAGAGTACATTAAATTCAATAATGACAACATTCGCAGGTAATAAAAGTGATGTAATTGTTGCGATTGCGACTCCTACAGCGATGGCGGCTGCAAAATATAGTAATGATATCCCGATTATTTTCTCTGCTGTAAGTGATCCAATCGAGGCAGGATTGATGGATGATTTAACAAAGCCAAATCATAATATTACAGGAACAAGTGATGAAATTCAGGTAGATCAGATATTAGACCTTGCTTTAACTCTTGATCCTGATTTAAAGACGTTAGGATTTATCTACAATAGCTCTGAGGCAAATTCAATTAGTAACTTGAAGAAAGCTAAAGCTTTTTGTGAGGAACATAATATTGAATTAATTGAAGCTAGTGGTGCTAATATAACGGATATACAGAGTGCAGTTAGTGTATTAGTTCCTAAGTGTGATGCGATATTTGCACCAAATGATAATACAGTAGCAAGTTCTATGAGTGTTCTTGTGGAAACAGCTAATCAACATAAAGTACCTGTTTATACAGGTGCTGATTCTATGGTTCAAGATGGAGGATTTGCGACAATTGGTATCGATTATGAAACTTTAGGAAAAGAAACCGCAAGAATGACAGATCAGGTTTTAAAAGGTGAAAAGGTAGAAAATATACCAGTAAAAGTATTTAAAGATAATTTGAATATATATGTGAATAAGGATACTATGGAGACTTTAGGTATTACTATTCCTGATGAAATTATGAATCAGGATAACTTTATTTTAATAGAAGGATCGGAGGAATAAATATGGCATTATCAACGATACAGGAAACTCTTGTTTTAGGGTTAATATTATCTATCATGTCATTTGGGGTATTTATTTCTTTCCGTATCTTAAATATTCCGGACTTAACAGTTGATGGCAGTTTTACAACAGGTTGTGCTGTATCTGCTATATGTACAGTTCAAGGTCATCCTTTACTAGGAATACTATTAGCATGTATAGCAGGTGCTTGCGCAGGTTTAGTAACAGGCTTTCTTCAGACAAAGGGGAAGGTTCAGCCTTTAATGGCAGGAATATTGACAATGACAGCGCTATATTCAATTAATTTAAAGATTTTAGGTGATATGCCAAATATATCTTTATTTGGAAAGGCTACGTTATTTTCTATTGTTAATCCATCACAAAATACTGTTTACAATATAAGTTTAGCTTTGGGAATCGTTATTCTATTAATGTTCTTGTTGTATTTGTTTCTTAAAACGCAGTTAGGTATGAGTATTCGAGCAACTGGCGATAATGAAGATATGGTGCGTGCCAGCAGTATACATGCAGATCGAATGAAAAGAATTGGAATGGCAATATCCAATGGATTAGTAGCTATGGGTGGAGCTATTTATGCGCAAAATCAGGGCTTTGTAGATGTTAGTGGGGGGATAGGGATGATGGTTGTAGGCTTGGCAGGAATTATTGTAGGAGAAGCATTTATTCGCAATAAGGCTATGTTAGGACGTTTTATCGCGGTTGTATTTGGAGCTATATTATATCGCTTTATGTTAACTATCGCCTTACAGTTAGGAATTGAAGCATCGAATTTGAATTTATTCTCTGCCTGTTTAGTAGCCATTGCGATATCTTTACCTAATTTGAAAAAGAGGAGGAGTAAGCATGCTTGAAGTTCGTGATGTCAGTTTGACTTTTCATGCAAATACACCAAATGAAAAGAAAGTTTTGGATTGTTTATCATTAACAGTGGAAAAAGGTGATTTCATTAGTATACTAGGGACAAATGGTGCAGGAAAGAGTACTTTATTGAATGTGATTAGCGGCAGTATATCAAGTGATACAGGAACAATCTTATTAGATGGTAAAGATATAACTTCACTTCCGGAATACAAACGAGCAAAAGAAATTGGTCATGTATTTCAGGATCCGCTAAAAGGAACAGCTCCACATATGACAATAGAAGAAAATTTAGGTCTAGCATATAGTAGGGGAAAGCGTTCTGCTTTCAGTCGTGCTATTAAAAAAGAAGATCGAAGCAATTTTATAGAAAAGCTAAAACAGCTTGGATTGGGACTTGAGGATCGATTACAGACTCCTACAGGGTTATTAAGTGGAGGACAGCGACAGGCTTTAACCTTATTGATGGCAATTATTGAGACACCAAAACTTTTATTGTTAGATGAACATACTGCTGCATTAGATCCTAAAATTGCGAAGAAAATCATGGAAATTACAGATAATATTATCAAAGAACACCACATTACTACATTAATGATAACGCATAATTTAAAACAGGCATTGGAATATGGAAATAAGACTGTTTTGATGCAAAATGGTAAGATTTCTAGAATTCTTAAAGATGATGAAAGAAAGAAAATTAAAACTGAAGATATTTTAAAAATGTATGAAGAATATTAAAGAATTGGCATACTATATAATTTATAGAATATACTGAACATATGAAAAAGATGAGATTACTTCGTGAAAATATACAAAAATTTAACGAAGTTGTATCTTGACATTTTCATATGTTTTTGCATTTTTACGAAAATCGACAATTTATGCTGAAAACGCATACAAAAAGTAATTTTTTCTAGTAGAAGTACTGGCATTTTATGTAAAAATTCATTATACTAAATATGTACAAAATAATTCCTAAGGGGGGATTTACATGAGACAAAACAACATGCTGGCTATGATATTGGCCGGAGGTCGAGGTACAAGATTGTATGATTTGACCAAAAAAATTGCGAAACCTGCGGTATACTTTGGAGGTAAGTATCGAATTATAGACTTTCCACTAAGTAATTGCGCTAACTCTAACATCAACGTTGTAGGAGTTTTGACACAGTATGAAAGTGTTCTTTTAAATTCCTATGCAGCAGCTGGACAGCGCTGGGGATTAGACGCAAAAGATAGTGGAGTTTATGTTTTACCGCCACGAGAGAAAGATGGCGCTGAATTTGATGTATATCGAGGAACCGCAGATGCAATTTCACAAAATATTGATTTCATTGATAGTCAGAATCCTGAGTATGTTCTGATTTTGTCAGGAGATCATATCTACAAAATGGATTATTCCAAAATGCTTTCTCATCACAAAGCCTGCGATGCAGATGCAACGATTGCAGTATTGCCTGTGCCAATGAAGGAAGCAAGTCGTTTCGGTATTATGAATACTGATGAAACAGATCGTATTCTGGAATTTGAAGAAAAACCAGAACATCCTAAGAGTAATTTAGCTTCTATGGGTATTTATATCTTTAACTGGAAACAGTTACGTAAGATGCTTGTTGCGGATATTGATGATCCAAATAGTAATCACGATTTTGGTAAAGATATTATCCCTGCTATGTTAAATGATGGAAAACGTCTGTATGCTTATAAATTTAAGGGATATTGGAAAGATGTTGGAACAGTTGATTCCTTATGGGAAGCAAATATGGATTTGCTGGATAAAAATAACGAATTGGATTTAAATGATCCAAACTGGAAAATATATACAGAAGATGTTGCGACTGTGCCGCATTTTGTAGGACCAAATGGTCAAGTAGAGAATGCTTATATTAACCAGGGGTGTTATATCAATGGGGAAGTAAACAACTCCGTCTTATTCACGAATGTTGAAATTGCAGAGAATGCGAAAATCAATGACAGTGTCTTGATGCCAGATGTAACCGTTGGTGAAGGTGCTGTGATTAATCGTGCAATAGTAATGCAGGGTGTTAAGATTGATGCAGGAGCTGTTGTAGGAGATCCAAACAGCGAACATATTGCGCTAATCAGCAAGAGAGTGAGAGGTGAGTAAGGATGTGTAACGCAATTGGTATAGTGAATTATGAAGGACCCAATGTACAAGTTAAAGGGATGCAGAATTATCGCCCGGTAGGTGCCTTCTCCTTTCTTGGAAGATATCGCTTAGTCGATTTTCCGATTTCTAACTTTAGTAATTCTGGAATTAATCACATTAAAGTGTTTGTGAAAAGCAATCCTAGATCATTGTTGGAACATTTAGGAACCGGACGTCATTACAACATCAACTCAAAACGTGGTAAATTACATATTTTACCTGCGAAAAGTATGGATGAACATGATTTCTATAGTAATGATATTAATTCTTATATGTACAACATGCAGGCAATTGAAGATGTTAATTATCCATATGTGATTTTAACAGCGAGCCATTTTGTGTTCCGTCAGGATTATGCAGCATTATTAGATGCTCATATTGAAAGCGGTGCAGATATTACTATGTTATATCAGAATGTGGATAATGCTAAAGAGTCTTATATTAATTGTGATATTGTTAATTTGAATAAACAAAAAGGTGTGTTATCTTTAGAAAGAAATCGTGGAAATTCTAAAACTAGAGCTATTTCACTTGAGACTTATATAATGAGTAAAGAATTGTTTATTGAATTAGTTAAAAAAGCCGCAAATATTTCTTCTCTTTACTGGTTCCGTGACATTGTGAATGATGAGTGTGAAGAATTAGATATTCGTGGTGTTGCACATCGTGGCTTTGTGGCATGTATCAATGACTTTAAGAGTTATTATAATGCTAATATGGATCTATTGGATTATGACAAGGCTATGGATCTATTCCATTCAGATTGGCCTGTATATACAAGAACAAATGACTCTTGTCCAACGCAGTATTATACAGAGGCTAGTGTGAAGAATAGTATGGTTTCCAATGGCTGCCTAATAGAAGGTAATGTTGAAAATAGCGTTATTGGACGTGGCTGCGTTATCAAAAAAGGCGCTGTTGTGAAGAACTGTGTTATTTTACCAGGAACATTGATTGGTGAAGATGTTCATATTGAAAATGTAGTTGTGGATAAGAAAGCAAGAGTTACACGTAAAAAAGAATTGTTAGGACTTGTGGATACTCCACTGTACGTGAAAAGGAATGATAAAATCTAATGGCTAGAATATTAATGGTGGCCTCCGAAGGATTACCTTTTATTAAAAGTGGAGGCTTGGCAGATGTAATTGGTTCGCTTCCAAATGAACTAGTGAAAAAGGGACATGAGGTTCGTGTTGTATTGCCATTATATCTACCAATCGCAAAAAAATTTCATCATGAATTTACATTAGAAGCGCAATATTCGGTATCTATCTCATATCATGAAGTACCGGTTAATTTGTGGTCTACGATGTATAAAGACGTAAAATTCTATTTTGTAGAACATAAAGGATACTTTGAAAGAGATGCTATGTATGGATATATGGATGATGGAGAACGTTTTGCATATTTCCAGAAAGCTGTAATTGAAATGTGCAATCAGCTTAATTATTTCCCAGAAATCATGCATTGTCATGATTGGCATACAGGAATGATTCCTGCTATGTGTAAAGAAGGTCATAGTTTTGATGAACGTTATCGCAATATTCGTTTTGTGTATACAATTCATAACTTAGCATATCAGGGAAACTTTGGTGTTGAAATGTTAGACAGCTGCTTAGGCTTAGATTACCGTATTTATGATAATGGTAATGTTCGCTATGATGGCGGTATCAGTTTCATGAAATCAGGTATTTTGTATGCCGATAAAGTCACAACAGTTTCTCCTACATATTCTCAGGAAATCTTGACACCTCAGTATGGTGAACATCTGGAAATGGTGCTTAATATCCGTAAATATGATTTATGGGGAATTACAAATGGAATTGATATTGAATACTGGGATCCAAAAACAGATCCAGAAATTCCTTATCATTTCAATAAAGTGAATGTGAAAAAGGCAAAAGCTTTAAATAAGGAAGCATTACAGAAAGAACTTGGACTTAACGTAGATCCTAATGTAATGCTTGTAGGTGTAGTTTCTCGTTTAACATGGCAAAAAGGTTTCTATCTAATGATGGAAAAACTATCAGAAATCTGTGCTATGCCAATTCAGCTTGCGGTTTTAGGAAGCGGGGAAGCAAGTATTGAAGAAAAAATGGGACAGCTAGAAGCAGGAAATAAAGGAAAGATTGCATTCTATAAGGGATATAATGAATCCTTAGCACATCGTATCTATGCTGCAAGTGATTTATTCCTGATGCCATCTTTATTTGAACCATGTGGAATTTCTCAGTTAATTTCAATGCGTTATGCGACTCTTCCTCTAGTAAGAGAAACTGGTGGTTTGAAAGATACAGTACAGCCATACAACGAATTTGATAAAACTGGTAATGGATTCAGTTTCGCAAACTATAACTCTGATGAAATGATTCAGGTTATGTATAACGCAATTGATGTATTCTATAATCGTAAAGAGGATTGGAAGGTTTTAGTTCGTAATGCGATGAATACTGATGTTAGCTGGGCAAAGAGTGCTCAAACATATTGTGAATTATACAACCAGCTTCATAGATAAATTTCATAGATAAATATAGAAAAGAGCTTAATGAATGAACCCTGTTATTTGGACACCCAAATAATGGAGGTTCATTTTTATTATGGCAAAGACTACAATAGGCTGAAGTTTAAAAGGTATATTGTTATATATTAAATTTAAACCAATTATAAATATATTAGAAGAAATGTTATTTAGAATATCATCTTTTTTATTGGTTGTTAAAGCTAAAGCTGTAATTAAATATTTATGTAATTTATTTATAATTATTTGAGAAAATTCTGTTAAAAACGTGTTTTGATTTTAGATTTTAATTTTACATATGTTTTACCTATCATTCACAATTTCAAAAATAAGGCAATATATAATAGATATCGTGAAAAGATAGTGTGTTTTCACATAGGTGATGATAGGAGGACAGTATGAAGAAAAAAATGAAGAAAAAGCTTTGGAAAAAAACATTTGTAGCTACATTGACTGGCGGTATTGCATTAAGTATAGTACCAAGTTCAAATGTATTCCAAATTGGGGCAAAAGAAAAGATGGAAGGTATTACCCAGGAAAAAATTGATACCGCAAATAATGCTTACAATGACGTGAAAACTAAAATTGAGTTTTTAACTATGTCAGATACAGAATTCTTATCAAGAGGAGAAAATGCGGAAGAGGCAAAACAAAATTGTTATGAAGCACAAAATTACTTATATCAGCGTATTCGTAATTGGGCAGATAATAAAAACTTTCAGATTGATGCTATTATGAATAATGGGGATGTCTTAGGTGGAAATGATCCAGGAAGCGAACAGGTTTATGCACAAGGTTCCTATGCTGCATTTGCTCAAGTGTTCACAGAGAACTTTGGAGATAGTGATCCAGTCGTTATGTTGGGAAATGGAAACCATGATTTTTCAGATATAATGGGGGATGTTTTAGATGAAGAATTGAATAACGATGCAGATTGGTATTATGGAGATAAGAATTCTAATTATGTAGGTAATTATCATGTTAAGGTAAATGGATATGATTTTATCACTTTGGATTTTAATGGAGAGAATACATTTGGTTATGGGTATAGTGGAACACCATATAAAGATTTTTTAAACAAGGTGTTAGAAGAGATTAAAAGTACTGATGATTATGATTCTACAAAACCTATTTTTATCCAAGCTCATTCTGGTTATGCAGGAACTACATTAGGAGGCCAATGGACGGAAAATTACGATACAATGGGACAGGATTTAAGAGATTGTTTAAAAGATTTTCCACAAGCAATTTTATTCTCTGCACATACACATTATCCAGTTGAAGAAGAAACTTCTATTTATCAAAGTGATGTGACATATGTAGAGAATGGTTCTCTGAATTATATTTATAAACCAGTTCCACAGGATTTTATTGAAGGTGGATATGTGGATTCAGGTAATTCAGAAATTCCTGAGAAAACATGTAATTTTATTTCTGTTTTAGAAGATGGAAGAACTGTTATTCGCCGTTTTGATGTATCTAATCAGCGCTGGATTGGTATGCCATGGGTCGTAGATACTTCAAAAGGAAGAGATGGTTTTACTTATACTGATGAAAATAGAAGTAAAATTAGCCCTTGGTTTGATGATTCAGCACAAATTCATACAGATAATATAACAGAAACGAGTTTAACTTTTGGCTTCGATCAGGCTGAAGATGATGAATTAGTAAATCATTATAAAATAAGTATTATGGATCGTTTTACACAAGAACCAGCATCATTTAAGGTAAAACAAATACCAGTAAAAGGAACAGCTGCAGAGAAAAGTGTGACTGGAACTTTCCGATCTTTATCTAGATATTATTATCGACCAAATACAATGCAATATGAAATCTCTGGTCTTGAAACTGGACGAGTTTATGATGTTGAGATTACGGCAATAGATGACTTTGGAAATGAAAGCCAAGTACCATTAACTGGTCAATTTATGACAGCTGGAGAAATGAGTTTTCCGGAAATTGAAGGCGGATTAACATTACCTGAAAATATTAATGAAGGTAAGTTCTTTGAAATGAATTTTGAAGATAATCTACAAGAAGATATTGCAGATTCTATAACGGCTACTGCGAATGGAAATGTGAATTATGTGGATAGCTATCGTTCAGATTTTGGTAAAGCTGTATCTATTGGAAATGGACCAGGAAATTATATTGATTTAGGAAATCGTGAAGAATGGAATCTTGGAACTGATAAAAATCTTACTATTAATTTTTGGACTAAGGTAAATGAAACAGGTGGTTATGGTTCTATTATAAGTAATAAAAATTGGACTAATTGGTGGCGAAGCGGAATTAATATAGCACCTGAAAATGGAAATACAGAAAAAATAGAATTTACTCTTGGTGATAACTCTGGCGCAAACGGTGGAGTTTATGCAACTGGTCAAGTACCTAATTATCAAGGAAGCTGGCATATGATGACATTTACAGTAGATCGAGAAAACCAGGTCGCAAGAACTTATATGGATGGAGTACTATATGCAGAAACATCTATTGAGAATGTAGGAGATATGACAAGTGGACTAAATATGCTTCTTGGTGTAGATGGTGGAAAAGCTTATGGAAATATTTCATTTGATATGGATGAACTAGTGATGTGGAATCGTGCGTTATCAGAAGAAGATATAAAAGCATATTTTAATGTTACTAATGACAATAGTGCTATTTTAGAGGAAGCTATCTACTATGCGGAAATTTGTTTACAGAATATAAAACAGAATGAAAATTTCCAGGTTTATGATGAAGTCTTAACTAGAAATTTAGAAGAGGCTATTGAAGCAGCAAAAACTGCAGAGGACTCCGATATTTTAAATGCATATACACGTCTAAAAGAGTGTGTAACAGCAGTTGAACAGCAGCCTGTTCGTTATGCAGTCAATGTAAGTGTGGAAAATGGAACGTTATCACCAGCAAACATGATTGTAAATGAAGGAGAAAATGCAATATTTACATTAGTTCCGGAAGCTGGATATCAGATTGATGGCAGTAATATTACTACAGATCAGAATAGCTCATATCGAGTAGAAAATGATAAATTGATTATTGAAAATATTACTAGCTCCACTCAAATCCATATTGTCTTTAATAAACAGGAACAAATAGATAATGGAAGTAATGATGAAAATGGCAATAACAATATAGATAATGGCAATAGCGGAAATGATTCTCAGAATTCGAATATCAATAATGTAGAAGATACAGAGAAAAACAACGGAGATGAAACTAAAGAAATTAGTGAAGAAAAAGATGAGATACCTGATACAGGAGAAAGAATGAATTCAGTATTATGGGGTATTCTGTTAGGAGTATTTGGAGGCAGTGCAGCTGTTGTAGAATGGAAAAAGCGTAAAAAAGCTTAATTTTAATTGTAAAGGAAGATTTGAATTTATCAGATTTATTTTGGTAAATTTAAAATCTTCTTTTTATTTGTAATATTTGATACAAAAGTTTCTTTTATGTATTTTATAAATGAGACAAGATAAAAACATATATAGTATATAGTAGCTATCCATTTGCTTTTCAGATTTCTTTTTTTATGAAAATGGAGTACAATAGAGAAAATGAGGTATTGTATATGAAAGCAAAAATTGAATTAATAAGAATTGATAACCGGCTTGTACATGGACAAGTTGGTATTACTTGGGGAAGTACTTTGAATATTGATACTATTGTTGTGGTAGATGATGGAACAGCACAAAGTATTTTTGCGCAAAAATTAATGCAAAGTGTAGCAACTGCGGCAAATCGCCAAATCCGTTTCTATACTGTAAATGATTTTATTCAAGCAGTTAAAGAACAAGAAAGTCATCAGAAATTATTTGTAGTGGTTCAATCTCCTCGTGAGGCACGTCTTTTGACGGAAGCTGGATTGGAATTAACAAAAATAAATGTAGGTAATATTCACTATGAAAGAGGAAGAGTACCATTTAATAGAAAAGTTTATTTAACTAAACAAGATATAGAAGATATGAATTATATGGTTGAGAAAGGTATTGACTTATTTTATCAGGATGTTCCGGGAACTACAGTGGAAAAGATAGGTTTTTTAGATTATGAGTCCATGAAAAAAAGAAGATAAATCAGAGTAGATAGGAGTATTAATATGAAGGAACTCGTTTTTGAGGAATTAAAAAGACGTTGCGAAAAATATGATATAAAAGAAGATATTCACTTTACAGCTGCTAGCATTGCGGATGCTTTAAATATGAGCAGAAATACGGTTTCACAATATTTAAATGATAAGGTTAAAAATAATAAAGTAATTAAAATTAACTCTCGTCCTGTATATTTCTTTGAAAAAGAGAGCTTGGAAAAGAAAATGCAGGGGAGAGTTCATTCTTTTGTTTATTCTTCTTTTCAACAGCTTAAACAAGAATTTACAGATGAACTTCAGGATTTTGAAAAGTTAATAGGATATAATAATTCTTTATCTAATGTAGTGGAACATTGTAAAGCGGCAGTTTCATATCCAGGTGGTTTGCCAATTCTAATACATGGGCCAACAGGTACAGGAAAAAGTTTAATTGCTTCCTTAATGTATGAATTTGCGCTTAATCAAAGTATTATAGATAAAGATAAAAAATTTATTGCGGTAAACTGTTCGGAATATGCGAATAATCCAGAACTATTAACTACAAATTTATTCGGTCATGTAAAGGGAGCTTATACGGGTGCTGAAGAGGATAATCCAGGACTGATTTCTTTGTCTGATGGTGGAATTTTGTTTTTGGATGAAGTACATTGTTTAAAAGCTGAATGTCAGGAAAAGTTATTTTTCTTTATGGATAAAGGAATGTATCATAAAGTTGGAGATAATGAAAATTGGTACTATTCTAAATGTAGATTAGTTTTTGCGACTACAGAAGATCCACAAAATGTACTGTTAAAGACCTTGCTTAGAAGAATTCCGATAACGATAACGATTCCTGCTTTAAAGGATCGCCCTTTAATTGAAAAAAGAGAATTAATTTATTCTATATTGATGAATGAAAGTAAGAGGTTAGAGAAAAATATATTAATAAGTAATTTAGCTTATCAAAGTTTAATGGATTTTGAATTTATAGGAAATGTAGGTGCTTTGAAAAATGCAATTAAAGCTACGTGTGCAAATTCATTTTTGGTACATAAAGGAAAATCTAAACTAGTTATTCAAGTAGCAGATCTGCCTGACTATATTTTTCCAGCTTTAACTTCAATTCAATTAAAATCAACTTATAGTCAGCAGGAAACCATGATTCCGATTGAACGTTTAAAAGGCTCTTCAAATCATGCCATACCATTAATTCATATATATGACCAATTAATTACAAGGTATAAAGAGTATCAAAAATCAACATCTTCTTTTCCTATTTATATGGATAAAACAAAAGTTTTGATACAAGGGTATATAGACTATATTATGTTTCATAATCGATATCAGACAAATACCAATGAAGCTTATTTATTAAAATTATTAGATAAAATCTATTCAATTGTAATGAATAAGTATTCCATTTCAGTGGCAAATAATGAGATTAAAATATATTCTAGAATTTTATTGGAATACTCAAAATGTGCTACTGATGCACATATATGGATCAGTGAACATAAAACTACAGTTAGTGCTTTAAAGCAGGAATTGCAGGAAAGATTACCTAGGATTTTCTCTATTGCGGAAGAAATAGTAGAGAACGTTCGCTTAAATCTGGATATTGAATTGGATGATTTACTTTTAGTAATGATAGCTATTATCTTTGCTGGATATAAAAGTCAAGAAGTGAGTTCTTGTGTTGGGGTTATATTGTGTCATGGCTATTCTACAGCTAGTAGTATTGCGGAAACGGCTAATCGAATGTTGGAACAATATCTATTTGATGGAATAGATATGGAGATTAATATTTCTATTGATAAAGTGGCGCAATTAGTGGATGAATATTTAAAAAGAAAAGGTACGATTCACGAATTGATTTTCTTGGTGGATATGGGAAGCTTAGAAGAGATTTATCGTCGCATTAAACCTTTATCCGATTATAATATAGGTCTTATAAACAATGTATCTACCGCTATGGCATTAGAGGTAGGAAATTACATTAAACAAGGGAAGAAAGTAGAAGATATATTGGAAACAATAAAAGAGCGTCATACTCTATCAACTCATTATCTAAAAAGTAAAAAGAAACAATCGGCTATTTTATCAATATGTGCTACAGGATTTGGAGCCGCGAAAAAGATTAGCGAATTGTTGGAAAGCTCGTTGCCTCGTAAAATAGATTTAGAAATAATACCATATAATTATCAGAATTTAGTTGAAAATGGAAATCAAGACTCTATTTTTCAACGATATCAGGTTGAATTAATTGTAGGAACTTTAGATCCAAAAGTTAATGGAGTTCCATTTATGGCAATTGAAAGCGTAATGATGAATGATGAAATAGGAGTATTGGAGAACATCATACAACAATATTTAACACCAAGTGATTTAGAAGAGTTTCATCAAAATATTACAAAGAACTTTACTTTGTCTAATATTGTTAATCATCTAACGATATTGAATGGGGAAAAAATTATTGATGATGTGGAAGAAATTGTCGATTATTTAGAAGAAGATTTAGATGAAGAATTAGATGCTACACGTAAAGTTGGCTTATATGTACATATAAGCTGCTTGATTGAAAGGCTAATTTTAAAACAAGAAATAACCTATGTAGATGGAATGGAAGAACAAATAGCGCTTAAAAAGAATAAAATAGAAAAAGTAAAAGATGCTTTTAGTGGCGTAGAAATGAGATATAGTGTCGAATTACCGGAGCCAGAAGCGTTATATGTTCTAAATTACTTTAAAAAAACGTAAGTATTTCGTAAGATTTAAATAAAAGCGTGCTTCGCCACAAAATTGGCACGCTTTTGTGCGACAGGCAGTCGCTATAGTTCAAACATGTACAGGCATGGTTGAACT
>URYK01000032.1 GCA_900552125.1 uncultured Solobacterium sp.
AACAGGATACCTATCCGTTAGGCCACGATTTCGCTATTGCTTCCTCCATCCCATATCTCGCGATATGAAACTTACAAGTCGCTATAGGGTTCGCTGATAACTACGCCCCTAGGGACTTTCACCCTAGATATGTGACATGCCCGTCACACAAAGAAAGAGACTGTACAAGACAGTCCCTAAGCATATTTTGCTTAATTTTCTTCTTTCTTCAATGAGTTATCTTGTGCTTCCTCATTGTTTTTTTCTTCTTTCTTTTCCGCTCTTGGTTTAGGAATTAGTGCTTTTGCACTTACATTAATACGTCCACGATCATCAATTTCCATTACTTTTACACGAACAGTATCACCAATATGTAAAGCATCTTCTACTTTGTTCAAATGCTCATGATTGATTTTTGAGATATGCAATAAGCCATCAGTTCCTGGGAATAGATTCACAAAAGCACCGAATTTTTCGATACGAACTACTTTTGCTTCATAGATATCCCCAACTTTAGCTTCACGCACAATATCACGAATCATATTAGCCGCATGATCAATAGCTTTACGATCCATATGATAAATCACTACATGTCCATCATCTTCGATATCAATCTTCACATCATCGCTTTCTTCAATAATCTTATTGATCATCTTACCGTTAGGACCGATAACTTCACGAATCTTTTCAGGATCAATATAGAACTGTGCAATCTTAGGCGCATATTTACCAACTTCTTCTCTTGGTTTATCAATCGCCTGCATCATATTTTCTAAAATTTGTGCACGTGCTTTCTTAGCTTGAGCTAATGCTTCTTCAAAGATATCTTTTGTAATACCTGTAACTTTGATATCCATCTGAAGAGCAGTAATACCGGTACTTGTTCCCGCAACTTTAAAGTCCATGTCTCCAAAATGGTCTTCCATACCCTGGATATCAGTAAGTACAGTATAATTTCCGCTGTTTTCATCCATAATCAGACCCATCGCTATACCTGCTACTGGTGCTTTAATAGGAACACCTGCTGCCATCAAAGACATAGTTCCAGCACAGATAGAAGCCTGAGAAGAAGAACCATTAGATTCTAATACTTCTGCTACTGTACGAATTGTATAAGGGAAATCTTCTACACTAGGAAGAACCTGCGCTAATGCTCTTTCCCCTAATGCACCATGGCCAATCTCACGACGGCCTGGGCTTCCCATACGTCCTGTTTCCCCTACAGAATATGGAGGGAAATTGTAGTGATGCATAAAACGTTTTGTATCTACTTCTGTCAAATCATCAATGATCTGATTATCATTCATAGCACCTAAGGTCGTAACACTTAATACCTGTGTTTCTCCACGTGTAAACAATGCGCTTCCATGTACACGAGGCAAGATATCAACCTGAGAATCCAAAGGACGGATTTCATCAATCTTACGACCATCTGGACGAATCTTATCTTCGATGATCAAACGACGAACTTCATCAGCTTCAATACCATGGCAGATTTCTTTTACCTGCTTGATTGCTTTTGCTTTTGAAGCTTCATCTTCATATTCTTTTGCTTCAAAGTGTGCAACAGCACTCTCTGTCAATTCATCAATTTTACCATAACGTTCCAGTTTCTTTTCAATAGAAACAGCTTCACGAATTGGTTTTTCAAATAATTTGCGTACTTCTGCATCAATTGCTTCATCAACTGTATAAAGCGTTACTTCCATTTTTTCTTTTCCAACTGCTGCCGCAATTTCTTCCTGGAATTGTACTAATTGTTTGATATGTTCATGTCCAAACATGATTGCACCTAGCATTGCTTCTTCACTAACTTCTTTAGCTCCGGCTTCTACCATGTTTACTGCATATTTAGTACCTGCAACAGTTAAGTTAATATCACTTTTTTCTAATTGCTCTGGAGTAGGATTAATCACATACTCACCATTAATGCGACCAACGATAACACCAGCAATTGGTCCGTTGAAAGGAATATCAGAAACACATAATGCTAAAGATGCCCCAAACATCGCTGTCATTTCTGGAGTATAATCCTGATCAACAGAAAGAACCGTATTCACAACCTGAACTTCATTACGGAATCCATCCGCAAATAAAGGACGGATTGGACGGTCGATCATACGAGCTGTTAATGTCGCATGCTCACTTGGTCTTCCTTCTCTACGTAAAAATCCGCCAGGAATTTTACCAACAGAATATAATTTTTCTTCAAATGATACTGTCAGCGGAAAGAAATCAATCCCTTCTTTCGCTTGTTTGCTGGCAGTTGCAGTTGATAATACAACTGTATCGCCATAACGTACTAAAACAGAACCGCCGGCCTGTTTTGCTACTTCACCAGTCTCCACTGTAAGGCTACGCCCACAGAAATCTAAACGAAATACCTGTTTCGCCACTTTCTTCACCTCTATTTTTTTCTCTAATCTTTATCATGATATCACATTTTATATTTCATTAAAAGAAAAAAAGCTCAATTCGAGCTTTTTTACTTACTTACGTAATCCTAAACGAGCAATTAATTCTCTATAACGGTTTAAATCTTTCTTTTTAAGGTATGCCAATAAGTTTCTACGACGACCTACCATTTTCATTAAACCTCTCTGAGAATGATAATCATGTTTGTGTTCTTTGAAGTGTTCAGTTAACTGATTGATTCTAGCAGTCAATACAGCGATCTGTACTTCTGGAGAACCTGTATCACCTTCAAAACGTGCATACTCTTTCATAATTGCTTGCTTTTCGCTCTTTAATAACATATAAATTTCCTCCTATATTTTTATTCGTTCCATACTGAGTAAATCGTTGAGGAATATCACGAATAAACCAAGTATAAAACCTTAAATATTTTAACACACATATTTCACACTTACAAGATATTTTTGATAATTTACCAAATTCACCCATCTTTTCTTACACATAAAATTTTATTCAGGTAAAAAATCCACCAACACATCATGCAACAATAACATTCCCTGTCTTGTTACACGTAAATGATGATCCTCGATTACCAGCATTCCCTTTTCTATGTTTTTCTGTAATGCCTTTTGATAATGCAATTCAAGATCCACATGAAATCGTTCATAAAAAGCAGATAAATTAAGTCCCTTTTTCATCCGTAAAGACATCATGATCATCTCAAACATTTCATCTTCTTTATTTAATTCCGTAATAGACGCAGAACTACCTTTTGTTATATAGGTATGCAGATTTCTTGTATTATCATAGCGAGCATGGTTTTCTTTTCCACTTGCGCCACAGCCAATCCCATAAAAATCTTCATATTTCCAATACATCTGATTATGTTTTGATTCAAAACCGATTTTAGAAAAGTTACTGATTTCATATTGATAAAAGCCATATCTTTCTAATATCTCTATCGCATATGCATACATATCCGCTTCTACATCACTATCAATATTCTCTACACCTTCTCTTCCAAACTGAGAATGTTCTTCAATCGTTAATGCATATAACGATATATGAGTAATAGAAAAAGTCTCGACGATTTCCTGTAAATCCTGTTTCCACATCTCTAATGTCTGCCCAGGAAGTCCATAAATCAAATCAATCGATATATTATCAATACCTCCAGCATGAAGCAAATCAAGGCACTGCAAGACATCCTCTTTGCTATGATGACGATGAATTCGCTTTAACAAAGCAGGCTGTAATGTCTGAACACCTAAGGAAACACGATTTACTCCATGTTCACGTAATAATTCAATGGTATTTGCATCCAAAGATTCAACATTCGCTTCAATGGTATATTCCTCTAAACCCTCTCGATATGGTTCAAGACTTTTAAGAAGTGTTTCCAATTGTGAATAAGATAATGCGGTTGGTGTTCCTCCACCAATATACAATGTTTTAAGTTTACTGTTACTTAATTTTTGTTTAATGTCCTGTAATATTCTCTCTAGCCATTTATCTGCCAGACCTTTATGATAACGACAACGTGTAAAATCACAATAAGCGCATATATCCTTACAAAAAGGAACATGAACATAACAAGCCTTCATGATGATCCCTCCTAACAGCACTCATAAACGAAACGTTTTCCAATTTTTCTTCTCGTATAAAACTGATAATCTTTTAATTTTTCCATTGCACAGCGAGCTGTTTCATAACTAACATGATGAAACTCTGTATATTGTCGAATCGTATAAGCATGATAAAGATTACGATGATGTACATAAAAAGATAAATGCTCTTTTTGTAGTTGTGGATATTGTTCTATCAATATATCTAAAGCTTGCTCCTGCTTATTTTCATGCATCATCAAAGAACTTTTATATCGAATCATATTTTTATAGATCATATGTAAAAATTGAATGAATTCTCTTGTCAAATCTTTCTGATTATCTTTACATATGGATTTCCAATGTATCAAAGAAACAGGAAATTCACAATTGTTTTGCAGAAACAATATCTGTGCCCATGAAGAGGCATCATCACAAAATTCATATAGAAAAAAGATACGAATCAACAAAGGGATATGCCGCTCTTCTAAAATAGCATATTCACTATAGGATAACTCTTTTAGATTTATATATCTTCCAATATTTATTAACCAATGTGAATCCTCTCCATACAAAAAGCAGGCTTTTTGTAGCGATGTACTACCAGTACATTGCTGTTTAAACTGAAACATCGCCATGGTAATTTCTAATAGTTCTTCCATACAATTCTGATGAAGAATTATACTAATTTCCTTACTTCCAAACCGATATGTTTTACGAAATAATGCACGATAACTCTCTATTTGTTTCCAGACTTCTTCCAATATAATACCGGACACTTGTTTCGATAACTCTTCTTTACTTATATATTCTTCTTCTGTATATTTTCTAGTTTCACTAAACATATGATCACCAAACAAAGTGTAACATAGTTCTTTGTATAATCGCATATATTCGACAAAATTAGAAAGAAACAGGCAAAATATGCCTGCTTTCTAACTTTTATTTCTCATCATCGTCCATTGATAGAACCGCCATGAATGCTTCCTGAGGTACTTCTACACTACCTACAGCCTTCATACGCTTCTTACCTTCTTTTTGTTTCTCTAACAATTTCTTCTTACGTGAGATGTCACCGCCATAACATTTTGCCAATACGTTTTTACGTAATGACTTAATATCTGCACGGGCAATAATTTTTCCATTGATAGCAGCCTGAATTGGAATCTCAAACTGCTGCTTTGGTATCAGTTTTTTCAGTTTTTCACAAATTGCACGTCCTCTAGGATATGCAAAATCTTTATGCACGATACTGCTTAATGCATCGACTATTTCGCCATTCAATAAGATATCCATTTTTGCTAGTTTATTTGTCTGATAGCCAATCAATTCATAATCTAATGAAGCATATCCCTTAGTACAAGACTTCAATTTATCAAAGAAATCAAATACGATTTCACCTAAAGGAAGTTCATAGATAACATTCATACGTCCTTCATCAATATATACCATGTCTTTATAATTACCACGCTTACGCTGACATAGTTCCATGATTGGTCCTACATAGTCATTTGGTGTCATGATACTAGCACGCACAAATGGTTCTTCGATATGATCGATTTTCTGAACCTCCGGCAAAAGAGATGGATTATCAATAGCAAGCATTGAACCATCTGTTAAATAGGCATGATACACAACTGATGGTGCTGTCGCAATCAGATCAATACGATATTCTCTCTCGATTCTTTCCTGAATTACATCCATATGTAATAAGCCTAGGAATCCTACACGGAAACCAAATCCTAAAGCCTGTGAAGTCTCTGCTTCAAATTGCAGTGACGCATCATTTAACTGTAATTTTTCTAAAGCATCGCGTAGATCATTGTATTTATTAGAATCTATTGGATAAAGACCACAATAAACCATTGGATTCATTTCACGATAGCCATGAAGCGGCTCTTTGGCAGGATGTTCTGCATTTGTAATCGTATCCCCAACACGAACATCTTTTATCGATTTAATAGAACCGCAGATCCACCCTACTTCTCCGCATTCCAATACATCTTTCTTAACTTCTTTTGGATTTCGAATACCTACTTCCAACACTTCATATTCCGCATTGCTTGCCATAAAGCGTATTTTATCTCCAACACGAATACACCCTTCTTTTACACGAACATATGCGATGACTCCTCGATATGGATCATATAAAGAATCAAACACAAGTGCCTGTAAAGGGGCATTTGGGTCACCATTTGGAGCAGGAACATTTTTTACTACAGCTTCTAATACATCTTGAATATTTAAACCATTCTTTGCAGAAATTAATGGTGCTTCACTGGCATCTAAGCCAATCACATCTTCAATTTCTTTACGAACAACATCCGGCTGTGCACTTGGTAAGTCAATCTTATTGATTACTGGTATGATTTCTAAATCATTGTCTAATGCTAAATATACATTAGCTAGTGTCTGAGCTTCAATGCCTTGTGCTGCATCAACTACCAATACAGCACCTTCACAAGCAGCTAAAGATCTAGATACTTCATATGTAAAGTCCACATGACCTGGTGTATCGATCAAATGGAAAATATAATCCTGCCCATCTTTTGCAGTATATTTTAACTGAACCGCATTCAGTTTAATCGTAATTCCTCTTTCTCTTTCCAAATCCATCGTATCTAACAACTGTTCTTTCATTTCTCTTTGTTCAACAGTTTCAGTAAGCTCTAAAATACGGTCTGCCAAGGTTGATTTTCCATGGTCAATATGAGCGATAATTGAAAAGTTTCTAATATATTTCTGATCCATTTACTCACTCCTAACGCATGGATAATTATAACAGACAAAATGCATATTGAAAAGGTAAAATGTATCACAGAAAATACTTGACCAATTGAAAAAGTAATGCTAAAGTTTAGAGGAAAAGGATGAGAGAGCCTTTTTATGTTAGAAAACTCTAACTAAAAAAAGATCCGTACAAATATACGGTTCTTTTTTTATTCTACGATTTGGTGCACCAGCTGTTTCCCACTTCCATTATAGAAAACCTTTGCCTCCATCTTAGCTTTACCCTCTAACTGTATTTCGTCTACTAAAATAATACCATCTAGACAAGCAATCGCATAACCATTATCGATCATACCTAAGATTTCACCACATTCACCATCAGGCTTTCTCATCAATTTACGTACTTTATGAAATTTTAATTTTTTGCCATTCACTAATCCAAAACCAACTGGACTTGGAATCAAACCACGAATATGATTATAAACACTTTCAACATCTTTTGAAAAATCAATATGTTCCTCTTCCTTTTGAATCGTATAAGCAAATGTAGCTTCTGCTTCATTCTGTTCCTTAAATACTGCAGTTCCATCAATAATCTTAGGAATACTTTCACTTAAGAGCTGTGCGCCTGCTATAGCTAATTTATCATACAGACTGCCCATTGTATCATCTTCGTCAATTGAAACACGACATTGAGACATAACTGCACCAGCATCCATTTTCTTTACCATACGCATTATAGAAACACCACTTTCTTTATGTCCTTCTATAATAGCTTTATGAATCGGCGCTCCCCCTCTTAATTTAGGTAATAAAGAAGCATGAACATTCACACTACCATATGTTGGATATTCCAAAAGTTTGCTAGGAATAAACTGGCCATAAGCACAAGTCACAATTAAATCAATATCCAGATTCATCAATTCTTCATATTCATCTTTGATACGAATCGGCTGATAAACAGGAACTCCATATTCCAACGCTTTCTGCTTCACTGCAGGCATCTGCAAAGTCTGTTTTCTTCCGACTTTTTTATCCGGCTGTGTAACGACCCCTATGATCGTATATCCATCTTTCCACAAACGTTCCAGCATAGAGACTGCAATTTCCGGTGTCCCCATAAACAAGATACGTACATTTTTATTTTTCACGTAACCACCTCAGAAGAATTATAGCATGAACTAATTCATATTTCATCTACTTTATAAGAGCTTGAAAAATCTGCGAAACTACATTTACACACCCATTTACTGTCGAAATTACAACTTCACTACTTGTTTTTGCTAATCGTGAAGCTCTATTTTCTTCAATATCTTTTAAAACCACCGTATCCTGTTTAGATTCTGCTATCTGAGATTGAGCAACCTCATCTTCAAATTCTTCCACCTGCTGTTCAACAACAAACCGCTGATCTGATGGTTCTGTATGATACATATAAGAACCTATTGAAACAAGCATACACAGCAACAATGCATCTGCTATAAAACGTTTCATACAATCACTCCTTCACCAGCACATCATAAATCCCATCCGCAATAACATCTAATGAATTTTTCACTTCATCAAATGAGTTAACGTCTCCGCCTACTTCCATTAAAACAATATTATCACTTACTTCCTGATTAAAATATGCTTCTCTTACCATGACATTTCTCATGATACCATCTACTTTACTATTAATTGTGTCAGTTAGTGTCGCTGATAACGCTTTTACATCTTTTGCATTTTTCCCTAAACCACCTACAACCATCATTGATTTTGCATAGGTTTTTCCATCTTTTGTGATATAGCTTGCTTCTTTAGGGATACTATCTCTATGCAAATCTATACATAAATCAAATTCTCCATAAGTAATCAAAGCATCATTTAAAAATTTATATGATACTACATAAGATTCATTATACGTTAAATTTTGAGAATCTCGATACTTTGTAAAATCATTCGTTTCTAATATCACTTTAATCCCTTTATCTTCAAGTTTAGCTGCTAAAATTGCGGCTGCATCTAAAACAGTATTTCCTCCATCATACCCTTCATCTTGATGTGTATCGTAAATATACACTCTTTTCCCTGTTCCCGTTTGTTTGTTCTCATCTTCTTCTACTGGTTCCTCTGCTTTGGGCACAAAGCCGCTGCCAGCATAATCCTGCGTAGTTTCCACAACAACTTCATCTTCAGGAATCGTCAGGTTTGTATTATAGGACAACACATTTAACGATTCCTTCAAAGAAAGAGTACTTTGTATTCTGTTCTGATTATAAACAAATGTATGTAACAGATCACTTGTGTTTTGAAAACAATTCTGTAACCCTTGCATAAACGGTGTCATATAAAGAAAGACACAGAGGAGAATACACTTAGAGATTAGTTTAAATGTAGATTTCATAAAAAAAGCACTCCTTTCTACATTAACATATGTTTTAAGGAGTGTTTTCATGTTAGTTATAGCGTAGAAAACGATGGATGCAGAAAACGATTTAAACTCTCTGAAACAATATAAATCAAATGATTTAATTCATCGTCCATCGATTTTGGAGTCACAACCAGATCTAGATACTGGTGATCATAGACCTTTTGTAAAATATCTTCTGAAGATTCCTCACTTTGCAGCACTTCTTTTAAAATCGCACCAATGCTTGTAACGGTGGCAACACCAATTGCAATTACCGGAAGACCTAAGCTTTTTTCGCATAAAGAAGCACGATGATTGCCTACACCGCTTCCTGGCTGAATACCTGTATTATTAATCTGTACAACACGATTTATACGGGTTATATTTCTAGTCGCAAGAGCATCAACTGCTATAACTAAATCAGGCTGATAGGTCTTTGTTACACTTTTTACAATCGCAAAGGTTTCCAAGCCTGTCTGCCCCATAACACCTGGCTGTAATACTGCTACATTTCGTGTTCCGCTTAAATCAAAGGATTCACTTTGTTCATATAAATGGGCCGTCACAAGTATTTCATTTGCAACACCAGGACCTAAAGCATCAGATGTAATAAATCGATTGCCCAATCCAACCACTAAGATTTTCAAGGGCTTTATGTTCATATGCGAACACATGTGAGTCAGATTTTCTTTAATAGCATCAACCATCTGTTCACGAATCTCATGATCATCTAAATGCTTACATTCAACGGATACATATTCTCCCTTCTGTTTACCTAATTCATTTTCATCATGCAAAACTTTGATATAATTACTTCTAATATTAGCATTCTTTTTTTCAATATGTTCATACGTTTTTGATCGAACATCTGCAGTAATAATTTCATCTGCGAAATCACTACGTATCTGATACCTATCTTTCATTTTATACACCTCTTCCATAGTATGGAATTTTTTCACCTTATTATTGCTTTTTCAAAATCTTTTTGTTATAATAAATTGGCAATTGAAAACTAGGAGGTGCAACATGCCACAGATCCAATCACAGAAAAAACGTGTAAAAACTAACAACAAAAGAAACTTGGCTGTAAGTGCTCAGAAATCAGCATTAAGAACTGCAATCAAAAAAGTTCTAGCTGCTGTTGAAGCTAAAGATGCTGCTGCTGCAAACGCTGCTTATAGTGAAGCAAGTTCTAAACTAGATAAAGCTGTTGCGAAAGGTATTTACCACAAAAATTACGCAAGAAGACAGAAATCACGTTTAGCTAAGGCAGTTAATACAATCGCTGCATAAGAAACAGGACAAACAGTTCTGTTTTTTTTATACCTGTATATGATAGAATATAAACAAGAAAAGAAAGCGGGATTTTATTATGAAATATTTATTCTCTATCTTTGTCATTGTGGCTATGTTATGCAGCGGCTGTTCACAGCCTAATACAAACAAAGAAGATATAGCTCCAGTAATTGATATAAAAGAAAAAGGTACAGTTTATCAATACCATCGAAATAACTTAAGTGAAAACGAACAGAAAATCTATGATACGATTTATCAAGGCGTTCTTTCCTTACAGACAGAAATATATTTATCATGCGATGAACAAACATTATCGGATATTCTTCTTATGGTTTGTAATGATCATCCTGAATTATTTTGGCTAAATACTAAATATGAATATAGCGTAACTGATGAAGATACGATCTTCTACCCAAATTATACTTATACTGCCGAAGAAATAAAAGGAAAACAAAATGATGTAAATACAGTAACTCAGAAAATTATCGAACAAGTTCAAGACTTATCCAGTGATTATGAAAAAGTATTATTCCTATATGATTGGATCATTAATGAAACAGACTATATTGATGGAACAGAAAATAATCAGAATATGCTAAGTACACTATTAGATCATCAGGCAGTATGCGCAGGATATTCGGAAGCATTAAAATATCTTCTTGATCAACTATCTATTCCTAATGGTATCATTCTTGTAAAGGCTAAAGATAATACAGAAGAGTTTCATGTAATAAATCTTGTACAAATGGAGCAGGAGTGGTATTACTTAGACCCTACTTTTGGAGATATCAAAGTAGAAGAAGATTTTGACACTTATCGTTACACGTATTTCGCTATGACCAGTGAAGAAATAGAAAAGATATATATCCCTCAACAGGAATATACACAAACACAAGCATATAAGAATAATTATTTTTATAAGAACAACATGTATCTTGATGTTTATGATGAACAAACTCTTACAACATTGCTTTTAAACGCTATCCAAAACGATGAACCATGTATTGCGATTAAATGTAGAGATTCCTCAGGTTATGAAGCTATCAAACAAGTTATAGAAAGTAATCAGATTTTTGATCTATTTCACTTAATCAGCTATTACCCACAAGGAATACGATATTATATGGTAGATGAAACCTATTGTTTCTTTCTTTCATATAAATAGAAATAAATAGAAAAAAGCACTGCGCTTATCATTTCATTGAAATAAAGCCAGTGCTTTTATTTTAAAACAATCTAACAATATCATTCCATGTCGCAAAGACCATCAATCCTACTATCATGAATAATCCCGCCATCATAATTGCATTTTGAACACGTTCACTTAATTTTCTGCCAATAATAGCTTCTATCAGTACAATAAAGATACGCCCACCATCTAAAATTGGTATTGGCAATAGATTGAAGATACCTACATTGACAGATAATAGACCTATAAAAGAAATTATAGAAAGAAGCCCAGCTTGAGAAACCTGTGCAGTTACTTGATAAATACCAACTGGACCGCTTAAACTCTCTAAGCCAATCCCCTGTACAAGTTTCCCTATGGATTCAATAATAAGTACAACTGAATCTATCATTTGCTGAGTTCCATATGGAATTGCCTCTAAAAAAGAAATCTCTTTGATTTCATTTTGAGGATACACACCAAGCTGATATACATTCTGTTCCTCATTATACGTAGGCGTAATTGTTAGCTTTAACTCTTCTCCATCACGCAAAATAGTAAACGTAGTTTCGCCTTTATAATATTGAATGAATTCTGAAACATCATCAATAGATTCAGGCTTTATTGATTCTTCTCCATTCTGTACATAAATGATTTCATCTCCAGCCTGAAGACCGCCTTTTTCTGCTGCACTTTCTTCAACAACGCTTGAAATAACAGCACCATTTGAAACACTCACAACACCTTGATAAGCTGTTAATCCAACAAATATTACCCAAGCCAGAAGAATATTCATGATTGCGCCTGCAGCCATAACAACAATCTGTTTCCATGGCTTTATTCCATTAATCGTACGTTCATATGGAATATTTAAATCATCGTCTTCATCTTCCCCTTCTTCACCGGCCATTGCGACAAATCCGCCAATTGGAAGAGCACGAATTGACCAGGCTGTCTCTTTTCCCTGTTTCTGAACAAGAACAGGTCCCATACCAATTGAAAACTCTTTACAAAAAACACCAAAATGCTTTGCGGCAATTAAATGCCCAAATTCATGTATGATGATAATAACACTTAATACTAAAATAAAAATAATTAATGTGATTATATTCCCCATTATGATACAAGACCACCTTTCCATGCACTGCGTACAAATTCACGTGCTTTCGCATCGCTATCTATGATTTCTTCAAGTGTAGGATGCTCGATATATGGAATTTCTTCTACAGCTTTCATAACGTATTTTTCAATATCCAAGAAACTGATTTTTTCATGTAGGAATAAATCAACCGCTTCTTCATCAGCTCCATTCATAACAGCACCTAAATTACCGCCTTTTTTACCCACTTCAAATGCAAGTTTTAATAATGGATATCGTTCAGCGTTTGCAACATCAAAATGCAAGGCAAACATACGCTGGAAGTCAAAAGGTTCTGCATTTTTCATTGGTAATCGATCTGGATAAGACAATGCATATTGTATAGGAAGACGCATATCCGCAGTTCCTAACTGCGCAATGATTGCATGATCACAATATTGCACCATAGAATGTATGATGCTTTCACGATGGATTACAACCTCAATATCATCATAATCAATATCAAATAGATAATGAGCTTCAATGACTTCAAAACCTTTATTCATCATGGTAGCGGAATCAATAGTAATACGTCCGCCCATATCCCAGTTTGGATGATGTAACGCTTCCTTAACGGAAACATTTTCTAACTCATCACGTGATTTATCACGGAAACTTCCTCCACTTGCGGTAATGATCAGTTTATCAACTTCTTTTCTATGGCTTCCCTGAAGACATTGGAAAATTGCGGAATGTTCAGAGTCTATAGGATATAAGGAGACCTGATGTTTCTTTAAAGCCTCTTTAACCAAAGGACCGCCAGCCACAAGACTTTCTTTATTAGCTAAAGCTATCGTCTTCTCATGCTCAATTGCCGTAAGAGTTGGAACTAATCCTCGAAAACCGACAACAGCATTCACAAAAATATCATAGCCATCTACTGAAACCAAATTCTTTAGACCTTCATCACCTGAATAAAACATATGATTTGGAAACTGATTCTTCATTTCAATCATATCAGCATAACGAGCAACACATACATAGCGAATTGAGGTAAATTCATGCAATATTTCAGATAATTTTTTCATATTGTGACCAACACTGACTCCAATAACCTCAAATTCATCTCTATGATGTCGAATAACATCTAAAGTCTGTGTACCAATGCTTCCGCTTGCTCCCAGTAACATTATCTTTTTCATAGTACCATCACCACCAAAATGAAATTAAAAATAATGAAATTAAATACCAAAGAATCAATACGATCTAACACCCCGCCATGCCCTGGCAGCAAGTTAGAAAAATCTTTAATACCAAAGTTACGTTTAATTGCGCTAAACGCCAAATCACCAATCTGTCCAGAAATGGTTAATATACCGGATGCGATCAGAAATTGTATAACTTTTGATGAATCTATCATAAAATAAGCAAATGCAAAGGATAATAATGAGCCAATAACCCAGCCTCCAATTGCACCTTCCCATGTTTTCTTAGGTGAAATACGTTCATTTAATTTATGCTTTCCTAAAAACCGTCCACAGAAATAAGCAGCTGAATCACAGGTATAAGTCGCAATTATGATATACCATACATACATAGGGTTATTTGTATAAATATTGATAAATCCGCTCGCTATCGTAAAGAATAAAGTTATATATGCTATGCACAAAAAACTATCCTTTGAATGAAAGTGATCTGTAAATACAGGAATAGACAACAACAATAAGGAACATACACCTAATAAAGGCAATTGTAATTCTTTATTAGATAAAAGAATGAGAAATACAGATGCTATACTAAGCAACTTAATTCCTGCCGGCCATTTATTATCTAATTCTTTTAAATCCATCAATTCAATTCCGCCTGCAATTATAATAAAGGCAATTAAACAATTGATTAGCCAACCGCCAAATAATAAAGGAGGTATCACACATAATAGGATTAAAATCGCTGTTATGATTCTCGTTTTCATATCATAGACCTCCAAATCTTCGATTCCTATGATTATATTCATCGATTGCTTTATTCAATTCTTCTGCATCAAAATCCGGCCATGCAACTGGAGTAAAAATAAGTTCAGCATAAGCCAGCTGCCATAATAAGAAATTACTGATTCTTAATTCACCGCTAGTTCTAATCATCAAATCTAGTTCTGGAAGTCCCTGCGTCATCATGTAAGAACTAAACGCATCTTCTTCAATCGTATTATCAATTTTTCCATCCATTACGTCCTGTGCATATTTTCGAGCTGCTAATGTAATCTCTCTTCTACCACCATAATTAACTGCTAGACACAAAATAAGACCAGTGTTATCCTGTGTTTCAGAAACCGCAGTAGTTATGACATTCTGCGTTTCTAAAGGGAAACGCTCAATTTCACCTAAGAAAGTTACACGAATATTATTCTTCTTAAGCTCTGCAAGATAGCGATTAAAAAAAAGCTTTGGAAGTTTACATAAATAATCTACTTCATCTTCTGGTCTTTTCCAGTTTTCCGTTGAAAATGCATAACAGGTCAATGCTTTTACTCCCAAATCATTACATGCAATCGCAATTTTTCTTATATTCTCAGCGCCCTGCTTATGCCCTGCAGTGCGAGGTAATCCTCTTTTTTTAGCCCAGCGTCCATTCCCGTCCATAATAACAGCAATATGCTGTGGTATGATTCTTTCTTCCATAAGAATCTCCTCCTACAATCCTAACTTTATGTTCACACGAACAGAAATATTATAACATAATTTCTGTGAACTTTAAATGAAATCCCTCAAGATAAGAAAAAAAGGAATATGCATAAAACACATATCCCTCGATATTATTATACTTTCATTATTTCTTTTGATTTAACATCAACAGCCTGATCAATTGATTTACCAAATTTATCTGTTAGTTTTTGCACTTTTTCCTGTGCATCTTTTTTCATATCTTCCGTTAATTCCTTATCTTTTTTAATGGCATCATTCGCATCACGACGGATATTACGGATTGCGATTTTCGCATCTTCACCCATTTTGTGTGCAGATTTAGCTAATTCTTTACGACGTTCTTCTGTAAGTGCAGGAACATTTAAACGAATAACCTCTCCATCGCTTTGAGGAACTAAACCAGTATCGCTTGTCTGAATAGCACGTTCAATATCCTTCAAAGTATTACGATCATAAGGTTTAATTAATAGCTGACGTCCTTCTACTACTTTTACAGAAGCAACCTGATTAATTGGAGTCATACTTCCATAGTATTCAAACTGTACATGATCTAATAAAGATGCATGTGCAACACCAGTACGAATTGTTTTTAGGTCAGCTTCAAGAACTGTGATCGCTTTATTCATTTTTTCTTCTGTCTGTTTTAAGATTTCCATAATTTTATTTCCTTTCTTTTGATATTACAGTTCCAGTAATATCTCCCTGAACTGCTTTTAAAATGTTTCCATGTTCATTCATATTGAACACAACTAAATCAATGTCATTATCCATACACATGCTTGTTGCAGTAGTATCCATAACAGCTAAACCTTCCTGAATTAAATCCATATAAGTCAAAGAATCATATTTAACTGCGTCCGGATTCTTTTTAGGATCATCATTATACACACCATCTACACCATTTTTAGCCATTAAAATTACATCAGCACCAATTTCACTAGCTCTTAAAGCTGCAGTTGTATCTGTTGAGAAGTAAGGGTTTCCTGTTCCTGCACCAAAAATTACAACACGATTTTTTTCTAAATGACGAATAGCGCGACGTACAATAAATGGTTCTGCAACCTTCTGCATTTCAATAGCAGTCTGAACACGCGTAGGCACGCCTTCCTGTTCCAATGCACTTTGTACAGCTAAAGCATTAATTACAGTTGCTAACATACCCATATAATCTGCCTGTACACGTTCAATTCCCATTGTTTCAGCCATCTTACCTCGGATGAAATTACCTCCGCCTACAACGATTGCTAAATCAACACCTAACTCATGAACTTGTTTTAGTTCTTTTGCCAAAGAAGCTAAGATTTTTGGATCAAATGAATTCCCTGGAGAAGATAGTGCTTCTCCGCTTAATTTCAATAATACTCTTTTGTACATATTACAATCACCTTTATCCTTCAATTATATGCATGGATGAAAATCTTCCAATTCTTATTATAAAGAAAAAGCTTTCAAAAAGGAAGAGGATATACAATATTTTTTAAAATTCCTCTTCCCTTAAAAAAAGGACACAATGTGTCCTATTTACCAAATGCCTGGCTCATTACTTCTTCAGCAAAGTTATCTTCACGTTTTTCGATACCTTCACCTACACCGTAACGAATAAAGCTTTCAACAGATGCACTGTGTTCTTTCAAGTACTGTCCTACTTTCTGATCAGGATTCAAGAAGAATTCCTGTTCAACTAAGCAAGCATCTTTAAGGTTTTTAGATACTTTACCTTCGATGATACCAGCCAATACTTTTTCAGGTTTATTAGCAAGTTTTTCATCGTTTTTAACGATTTCAGTCTGTACTTTACGTTCGTGTTCAACCACTTCAGCAGGCATATCATCACGAGATACATACTGAGGGTTCATACTTGCAATCTGCATTGCGATATCTTTCGCAACTTTTTCATCTGCACCTTTACATACAGCTAAAGCAGAAATTTTTCCACCCATGTGCATATAAGAAGCAAATACTTCATCATCAGCTTTTTCTACAACAGCGATACGACGAAGAGAAATTTTTTCTCCGATTGTAGCTGTAGCATTTGTAACTAAATCAGCGATTGTCTGACCATTTACTTCACAAGCTAATGCAGCATCTAAATCAGCTGGTTTATTTGCTAATAAAGCAGTTTTGATAGTTTCTAATAATTCTAAGAACTGTTCGTTTTTAGCAACGAAGTCAGTTTCAGAGTTAACTTCGAAGATAACTCCAGTGTTTCCTTCAACACCAACACGAGTTAAACCTTCAGCAGCAATACGGTCGTTTTTCTTAGCGGCCTTTGCAATTCCTTTTTCACGAAGCCAATCGATAGACTTTGCAATGTCTCCATCACATTCTGTTAAAGCTTTTTTGCAGTCCATCATTCCTGCTCCGGTTTTTTCACGTAATTCTTTTACTAATGCAGCAGTAATCATGATCTTTCCTCCATTTACTAAGCTTATTCAGCAGCTTTTTCTTCTTTTGGTGCTTCTGCTTTTGCAGCTTCAGCTGGTTTTGTATTTTCACGTTTCTGGTAAGGTGCTTTCGCATTACGTCCACGGTTACGATCATAAGGACGACGGTTACGACGTTCTTCATTTCTCTGACGACGACGTCTTTCATTTTCAGCGATCTGTTCTTCAACGTTGATGATAACATCTTTCATTGTTACATCTTCTTCGTTTTCATCAATGTTGTGAGCAACACTTAATAATCCGCCTTTAGCTTCTACGATAGCATCAGCCATTAACGTTGTGATTAATTTAACAGAACGAACTGCATCATCATTAGAAGCGATTGGGTAATCTACCATTTCTGGATCACAGTTAGTATCTACCATTGCAAATACTGGGATTCCCAATTTTTTAGCTTCTGCTACAGCGTTGTGTTCTTCTTTTGGATCAATTACAAAGATTGCGTTTGGCAATTTTTTCATTTCTTTAATTCCGCCCAAGAAGTTTTCAAGACGAGCTTTCTGTTTCTTAACCTGAGCGATTTCTTTCTTAGGATAAAGATCTAGTGTACCGTTAGCTTCCATTTCTTCAATTTCAACTAAGCGTTTAACACGTTTCTGAATAGTACGATAGTTCGTTAGAAGACCACCTAACCATCTCTGGTTTACATAGAAGCTTCCAGAGCGAAGTGCTTCTTCAACAACAACAGCCTGAGCCTGTTTTTTTGTACCAACAAATAGAACTTTACCACCTTTTTCAGCGATATCTTTCATTGCAGCATAAGCAGTATCTAACTGTTCTAATGTTTTTTCAAGGTTAATGATATAAACACTGTTTCTGCTTGCATAAATGTTTGGTTTCATTTTAGGGTTCCATCTGCGAGTCTGATGACCAAAGTGAACACCAGATTCCAATAATTTTCTCATTGTAACTACTGACATGATATATCCTCACTTTCCGTTATTCCTCCATCACTTCTACGCAACAGCAACTTATCATCGACGCATTCATCGCATCTAAAGCACGGGCTGCTGAATCCATGATGTGTGTAGTGTGCATTTTCGCACCGCTTTATATTATAGCACAATCCAAGGCTTTTTCAACTATTTTTTTCTTTTTCATGTGCTCTTGGGTGTGCATGGACATATGCGTTTTTCAATCGTTCTTGACTGACATGCACATATACCTGTGTTGTTGATAACGAAGCATGACCTAATAATTCCTGTACCACACGCAAATCAGCACCATTATCTAATAAATGAGTCGCAAAACTATGGCGAAACATGTGCGGATGAATATGAATATGTAGATTACAATTTTTAGCCGCCTGTTCCATTCGATACTGAATTCCCCTGGTTGTCATTCCTTTGCCACGCTGATTCACAAATACAATGTCATGTTCTTCCTTTACCCATAGACTACGAACTTCATGAATATATCGTTCTACCAAAGCTCCTGCTAACTCATAAAACGGAACAATTCGCTGTTTGTCTCCTTTACCTCTTATATTCAAAATACGATCATGAAAATCAATGTCATGCAATGTCAGATTAGCCACCTCACTGACACGTAAACCACACGCATACATCAATTCAAACATCGCACGATCTCGAAGTCCGTCGGCAGTATCTAAATCAAAACTAGATAAAAAGGTATCCATTTCATCATAGAATAGAAATTCCGGTATTCTTCTGCCCTGTTTTGGAGACTTAAAATATAAGAAAGGATTTTGTTTCAATCCGACATATTCATTTAAATAACGATAAAAAGAGCGTAATGAAGATAGCTTACGTGCTATTGTTGAATTCTTCATTTCTTTTTCTATTCCAGCTTTTGAACGCAATGCGGCAATATAATTCATCACAACAATACGGTCAACATCCTGCAGATCTTCAATTCCTTCTGCTTCTAAAAAAGAGATAAACTCTCGAATATCTCTTTGATAAGCTTTTTTTGTATGCTCGCTTCCGCTATTAAAGGCATCAATATATTGCAGGAAACGATCCAGTAATTCTTCCATCAATCAAATTCTTTCTTATAAGTTTCAATAACAGAAAGAGCCTGTCTGCAAAATGCTTCTTTACGATCTTTTTTCTTAACCTTTTCCAATAAACGCATAATTCCAAAGTTTGCATTCATGGGCTGAAAATACTGTTCACTGGCATGTGTAATATAGTGTGCCATAGAACCGATTACGCAGGTATCAGGAAGTGTGACACAATCCTTGCCACGCATTAAATTAGCCATATTTAAACCTGCCAACAATCCGCTTGCGGCACTTTCTACATAGCCCTCTACACCACAAAGCTGCCCAGCAAAGAATAAATCATCACGCGTACTATGCTGATACGTTGGACGTAATACTTTTGGAGCACATAGATAAGAATTACGATGCATTACTCCATATCGAACGATGGACACATTTTCTAATCCCGGAATCATCGACAACAAACGCTTTTGTTCTCCCCATTTTAGATGTGTCTGAAATCCAACAATATTATACAGCGATGCGACCGCATTATCCTGTCTTAGCTGAACAACCGCAAAAGGAAGTGTTCCATCAGGACGTTCTAACCCCACAGGTTTCATCGGCCCAAATAAAAGTGTCTGTTTACCTCTTCTAGCCATTTCTTCAAAAGGCATACACCCTTCAAAATATGTTTCGTCTTCAAAATCATGAAGCGGAGCACATTCTGCATGAATCAGCTCTTCATAGAAATAATCAAACTCTTCTTTTGACATCGGGCAATTGATATAAGCCGCTTCTCCTTTATCGTATCTAGACTTTATATATGCTTTTGAAAAATCAATGCTATCTTTTTCAATGATCGGTGCAGCTGCATCATAAAAATGGAAATAATCTGCATGCGTATATTCCTGAATAGCTTTACTTAATGCATCACTTGTAAGTGGTCCGCTCGCAATAATGCAAGGTCCTTCAGGAATCTGAGTTACTTCTTCATTCACAAACTCCACTAATGGATGTTCCTTCAATGTCTGCGTTACCAATTTAGAAAACGATTGACGATCCACTGCTAAAGCACTTCCTGCTGGAACGCGTGTAGCATCTGCACACTTCATGATCAATGAATCTAAAGTGCGCATTTCTTCTTTCAAAATACCAACTGCATTCTGCAGCGAATCAGAGCGGAAAGAGTTTGAACACACTAATTCCGCAAACCCTTCACTATGATGAGCAGGAGATGATTTTGTTGGACGCATTTCTATCAGACGCACAGGAATGTCACGTTTTACAAGCTGCCAGGCAGCCTCACAGCCAGCTAAGCCAGCTCCGACTACATTTACCTTTTCCATTAATCTTCACTGCCTTTCTCATCTGTTTTTTTCTTTACTGCTTTTTTCACAACTTTCTTCGCGGTTTTCTTCGTAGTTTTTTTTGTTTCTTCTTCTCCTTCTGCTTTTGTCTTTTTAGGTTCTTTTTTAATATATCGACATTTTGGATAGTTACTACAACCTACAAAAGTAGTGCCAAAACGTGATTTTCTTCTAACCAGTTCATGACCGCATTCCGGACACATTTCACCTGTTGGTTCCGGCTCTTCTTTTGTTTTATTACTTTTGATATATTTACATTCCGGATAATTGCTGCAAGCTAAGAAAGAACCATAACGTCCTTTCTTCGTCACCATTTTGCCACCGCATTTTGGACAGACTTCATCTACTGTATTTTCATCATCATCTTCCCCTTTTGTATAACGACATTCAGGGAAATTAATACAAGAAATAAATTTACCAAAACGTCCTATACGATACACTAAATCATTTCCACATTCTGGACATTTTTCTCCTGTACGCTCCAATTCTTTCTTTTCCATATGCTCATAAGCATTTTCCAGCATCGGTTCAAATTCATTATAGAAGCTGCGAACTTCTTCAATATTATTTCTTTGACCAGATGCGATTTCATCTAGATGCTGTTCCATCTCTGCTGTATAAGTAACATTGATGATGCCACTAAAAAATTCCTGTAGCTTTGTATCTGTCAATTCGCCTTGTTCCGTAGGGATGAAAACCTTAGTCTTGCTGCCTTCACTAGGACGCTCTAAAGAAACATAGCCTCTTGCCTGCAAAGTATCGATAATAATCGCATACGTAGAAGGTCTTCCGATTCCCTTTTCTTCAAGATCCTTGATTAGTCGAGCTTCACTATAGCGTAGAGGAGGTTCTGTAAAGTGCTGTTTGCCTTCTAATTCGACATCTTTTAAAACTTCCTGTTCTGTCATTTCTGGAAGCATTTCATCTTTCACTGTCTCATAATCACTATAAACTTTCAAATAACCATCAAATGTCAGAATAGAACCATTTGCGCTGAATTCACAGCCATCAGATTGAATCTGTACATTCACAACATTGCTTTTACTTGGAGCCATCAAAGAAGCTAAAGTTCTCGCATAAATCAGCTTGTATAGTTTATATTGATCATTTGTCAGATATTGTTTTACTGTTTCTGGCGTATTCAAAATATTTGTAGGACGAATCGCTTCATGCGCATCTTGTGCATTCTCACTATTCTTCTGACGAGCTTTTCCTTTATATTCCTTACCATAAGTTTCTTCAATATAGTTTTCTGCATCATTCACAAACATCTCACTTAGACGTGTAGAATCTGTACGCATATAGGAAATAAGACCTTCGCTCACTCCACCTGCCAAAGGCAATCCTTCGTACAGTTTCTGCGCAATCTGCATTGTTTTCTTAGCACCAAAACCTAATTTTGTACTTGCCTCCTGCTGTAAAGTAGAAGTTATAAAAGGCATACGTGCTTCTTTTTTACGTACTTTCTTCTCAATGCCTGTAATCACAAAATCATGGCAGCAGCGTTCAATTACCGCATTCACTTCTTCCTGCGTTTTTAAATCAGCCTTTTTGCCATCAATTTTATTTAAAGATGCACGGAATAATTTTCCATCTTTTTCAATATTAGCAGTAACAGTCCAATATTCTTCGCTCTTAAATGCACGAATTTCATTCTCTCGTTCCACGATCAGACGTAACGCAACAGATTGCACACGTCCTGCAGACTTACTTTTAATCTTGCTCTGTAAAAGTTTCGATAATTTAAAACCAATAATACGATCTAGCATTCGTCTAGCTTCCTGTGATTTTACTAGATCCTGATCAATTGTACGAGGATGTTCAAATGCATCAATCACCGCATGTTTCGTAATTTCGTTAAAGATGATTCGATTCTTACTATCCATATCAAGATCTAATACTGTCGCCAAATGCCATGCGATTGCCTCTCCTTCACGGTCAGGGTCGCTTGCCAAGTATACCTGATCACTTTTTTTGGCCAAATCTTTCAACTCTTTCACAACAGCACGTTTATCTGAACTTATTTTATATGTCGGTTCAAAATCATGATCAACATCTATTCCTAGTCCACCTTTTCCGCTTGTTGCCAAATCTCTTATATGTCCCTTAGATGATACAACATGATAGTCCTCACCTAGATATTTTTCAATGGTTTTCGATTTGGAAGGGGATTCCACAATAACCAAATTTTTCATATTATGCCTCCTAGCCATAAATATACGTATCCTATTATTTGCATAAAATCCGATTTTGTCAAATATTTTTTATTAAATATACATAAGATCTTCCTTATCACACAAAATATTCGCTCCTTGTGAGATCAATAGATTACACCCTGCTCCTGCCTCATCCTGATATGCATAAGGAACACAAAATACCGGAATATCTAACTCTAAGGCCTCATTTACCGTCAACAAAGAACCGCTGCGTTTTCTAGCCTCTACAACTATGATAGCTTCACTTAATGCCGCAATGATACGATTCCTCCATGGAAAATGATATGCCAATGGTTTAGAACCAAAAGGGTATTCACTTATCAGTAATTGATTTTTTCGCATCTGTTGATACAATACCACATTTTCTTTAGGATATACAACATCTAGCCCACATCCGATAACTCCAATGGTTTTATTTTGTAAAGCATAATAGTGAGCCTGAGCATCGATTCCTTTCGCCATGCCTGATATTATCACATATTTTTCTTTCAGTATTTTTGTAATCTCACTACAGTTTCGAATACCATCTTCACTCGCATCACGGCTTCCTACAATACCACACCCTGCTTCCTTCAACAACGATATATTTCCTTCATAAAACAAGATCCATGGAGGACAAGCTAGACGTTTTAGTTTATCCGGATATTCTTCATCATCAATTGTGATATAACTCCCCTGATATGCTATTGGTCTCCATTCTTCATTAACTTTCATCGCGTTTGTTATTTTATGCCATTCTCCCTGATAGGTTATCGCATAATACAAAATCTGTTCTCTCATTTTATCACCTCACTATGCTATACGAAACAATTTACATAAACTCCTAAAAATCAATAAAAAAACTAGTTATCTATTTATGATAAGCTAGTTTAGTATTCCTATCCTAAATCTTTTTATATATTTTATATAAGAAATATGTGATTAAAATCAGACAAATCGGTGTTATTAATGCAAATAGCCAGTTAACAACACTAGCTAGCATGAAAAATGAATGTGTAATCATATAGCCCTCCTATAAATCTATTTTCAATATCAATTATAACATGAAAGAAAGCAGCAATCTAAACATTAGGTTCTGCTTTCTTATTTAGATATATGGATATTATATTATTTATTTGAAACCACATCATCAAATGCATCTTTTGCGGCATCATCTAATAGTATCTCTTTAGCACTTGTCAAGAAAGTTGCCATGTTTTGAAGCTCACTTGGAACCACAATCTTCGTAGCTTTACCATCCGCCATTTTTTCATATGTTTCCAATCCACGAAGGCTTAAGTATTCTTTCGTTGGATTTGCATTTTTAATCATTTCAATACCACGTGCCTGCGCTTCATAAATACGTTCCATGGCTCTTGCTTTACCTTCAGCTTCCGCAATGGTAGCTTCTTTCTTCGCATTTGCACGCAAAATCATAGCTTCTTTTTCACCTTCTGCAGTTAAAATAGCACTTTTCTTTTCACCTTCTGCCTGAAGAATCTTTTCACGACGTTCACGTTCTGCACGCATCTGTTTTTCCATTGCTTCCTGAATATCACGAGGTGGAATAATATTTTTAACTTCTACACGATTCACTTTAATTCCCCAAGGATCTGTTGCTTCATCTAAAATAGCACGCATTTTTGTATTAATGATATCACGAGATGTTAATGTTTCATCTAACTCTAATTCTCCAATAATATTACGTAGAGTTGTTGCAGTTAAATTTTCTATAGCTGTGATAGGACCTACCACACCATATGTATACAGCTTTGGATCTGTAATCTGAAAATATACAACAGTATCAATCTGCATAGTAACATTATCTTTTGTAATTACTGGCTGAGGCGCAAAATCTTTTACAATTTCTTTTAATGTTACCTTATTAGATACACGATCAATAAAAGGAATCAGAATATGTATACCAGTATTCCAAGTAGAATGATATGCACCTAAACGTTCAATAACATAAGCCTTAGCTTGCGGAACGATACGAATCAAATATGCTAAAATGCCCACAATAACCAATAAAATAACGACTAACAGCAAAATTTGTAAAAAACTCAACATTACCATTACCTTCTTTCTGAATTATTTATCTATTCTTCTGACTAATAGTTTAGCTCCTTCGATTGCTAAAACTTTAACCATAGCATGTTCCTCAATTTCTTCTCCATCAATGGAAACTGCATGCCAGATCGTATTGTTTACTTTCACTTGTCCCCATTCATTTTTCTTAATCATTTGGATAACCTCTGCATTCTCTCCAAGGAAACGATCCGCATTTGTCGCAACTGTATTTCCTCTTAGATAACGAGAAGCAATAGGGCGAACTATCAGCATACTTACAATAGAAACTATCGCAAAACAAGCTATTTGGACTTCTACCGGTAAATGAACCAAAGAGGCTACAGCACCAATAACACCACCTACCGCAAACCATATAGAAATTAAAGCTGAAGGAGTAAGTAGTTCAATAAGTAAAGCCCCTATACTGATGGCAATCCATACAAATACCATAATATCACCTCTATTCATTGCGCAGCTCATGTAAATCCGCAATCAGCATATTTTCTTTATCGTCATACTCAGCATTAATCTTTAGACCATTTAAAGGTCTCTGAATAATTCCAGCCAGCTCTTCCATAACGGTTTTATTGCTGATTCTAGCATATCCCTTGCCAAGCGATACCTTGTGTAACTGATCCTTTGAGACTAATTTTAAATCAATCTCACGTTTTGTGATTGGTCGAATACCTAAACGATGGTTTTCTTTATCAATACCTATCATCGCCCAGCGAACATCTTCAAAATAAGATGCTGCACTACTATTTAAAGTTATATTGTTTGGATATAGTGTAAGCACAAGCGTATAGGCATTGCCTTTTACCCACGTAAACATTTTCTGCACCGCCTCTCCTTTCTATTTTTAGTATAGTCCTTTTTTTCTTATTATGCAATATTATTTTTACATTTCTTATTTTTCTTATTTTCTATAAAAAAAAGCAGGTTTCCCTGCTATAAATCTAATGTTAATTGACGCATGGCAGATACCGGTCCATAGCTGTAACGATATAAACCATCAATTACTCCATAACGATGCATTGCTTCTATATGCGCTTTTGTTGGATATCCTTTATGCTTTGCAAATCCATATTGCGGATATTGATGATCATATGCTTCCATGATACAATCACGAGTCACTTTTGCTAAAATACTAGCAGCCGCGATACTCACACTCTTCTGATCACCTTTTACTAAAGGAATATGCTCTACCTGACTCATTGGCAAAGGCATTGCATCTGTTAGCACACCATCAGCCTGTGTAAACATGTCCGCAATATCCTGCATAGCTTTTTGAGTTGCTCGATATATATTTAATTCGTCAATGGTTTTAGGCTCAATAATCAATATATGATACTCTTGAGCTAGTTTAATAATTTCCTTAAATAATATTCTTCTTTTTTTATCTGTTACTTTTTTTGAATCATAAATTTCATCATGATGAAATCCAGGCGGAAATGCAACTCCAGCTACTACCAAAGGTCCCGCTATAGGACCTCTCCCTGCTTCATCTATTCCGACAATACATTTCTTCCCTGTCTGCCACCATGCATTTTCATACTCATTCGCTGTCTGCATAAGGCATCTCCCAAGTAATTGCACCTAATTTATCATCTCTAAGCTCACGTAAGAAAGTCTCAATCATACGTTTTTCATCAATCTCTTCCTTATTGCGAAGGAAACCACGCTTTTTCGCAATTCGAAGTAAAACTTCGTAAGGATCTTCACATAATTCTACATCGTAGCGTTTCTCTATCTTATCTTTATGATTTTTTAATAAATAATTCATTGCCCAAAACGCAACTTCTTCCAAAGGTAAGATCTCATCACGAATTGCCCCTGTCACCGCAAGTAATAGCCCTACATTTTCATCTTCAAATTTAGGCCATAATACTCCTGGTGTATCTAACAATTCCAAGTTCTGATTTACCTTTGACCACTGCAGTGCCTTGGTAACACCTGGTCGATCACCTGTTACCGCAACTTTCTTTTTAGAAATACGATTAATAAATGTAGATTTTCCCACATTAGGAACTCCAACGACCATAGCACGAATAGCTCTTGGGCGTATTCCTCTTCGTTTCATACGTTCAATTTTAGCCTTCATCAGATTCTGACATTCTTCTACGATTTTTGGAGTAATATTTTCCTTAATAATATCCAAAGCCACAACCTGTGTATTTTCATTTTTTAGATGCTGGCACCAGGCAGCTGTAGCCTTAGGATCTGCTTTATCTTTCTTTGACAGAACAATTAAACGAGGTTTATTCTGACATAATTCCTCAATCATTGGATTTTTGCTTGCATTTGGAATTCTGGCATCACGAAGCTCAATGACCATATCTACCATTTTCATTTTATCCTGCATTTCTCTTTTGGCTTTTGTCATATGCCCTGGAAACCACTGAATATTTATTTTAGATTTATTCTGTTGAGAATTATTTTCCATATTACTCACTTCCTTTACGTTTATTGAAAGATGAGGAAGCAGTGGTACAGCTTCCTCTATCATTATCATTCAGCACCATTACCTACATATCTAGCATCTGATAATGGCTTATACACAAGCATTCCTTTAGCAATGATCTGTTCCCTTTTAAAAGGTCCTACCGTTTTACTGCGTGAATCAAGGGAATCACCTCGATTATCACCGATAAGAAGATATTCATCTTCACCAAGCTTTTCAGATGTATAATCTTCCGTAAAATAACTTTTTCCTGTTTTCTGTAAATATTCTTCTATATAGGCTTCATCTAAAAAAGGTTCCTTCACATATACTCCATCTACATATAGCTTCCCTGCTTTATATGAAATTGTCTCTCCTGGCAGTCCTATCACTCGTTTTACCCATAGATCATTTGTCTGATATTCTTTAGCCACGACTACATCAAAACGCTCTATATCTCCGATATAATTAGCCGCAATATTTATGATGACAGATTCTCCATCTTTTAATGTTGGATACATTGAAGTCCCTCTTACTTGTTCTTTTCGTGCAACAAACATCAAAATCAGGAAGATTACAATCATAACAATAAGAATAAAGCGTACAAAATCTGCAATAGTATATGCTATATCTAAGACATTTATTTTTTTATGTTCTTTTTTTTCCATATTATTTTATCACTCTCATTTTACTGAAAGGCAATACCACAAAAAAGCCGACTGCCTTTATATCACTACGTTTAAAGGGTCCTAATTCTCGAGAATCTTTACTTAAATATCGATTATCACCCATTAGAAAATATTCATCATCCCCAAGCTGTACTTCATCAAAATCTTCTGTAAATTTATAATTTTCGGTCAGCTGAATACTTTCTTTAAAGTCATTTTCCAGATAAGGCTCTTTTAACTGTTGATCATTGATATAGACAATATCATCACTGGCCCGAATCCGTTCATTTGGCAGACCTATAACCCGTTTAATAATAAACTGCTTAGTATTTTCTGCGTCATATGCAATTACAATATCTCCTCGCTCAATCGATTGAAAATGACCTGAAAATGCATTTCCAAAACCAAATTCCCCACTTTTTATAGTTGGATACATACTACTGCCTTCTACATGTAAAGGTTTAATTACAAATGAACCAACTAAGTTTACAATCACAAGACAGACAATAAAAATTTTAAATAAAGAAAACAAATTGGAAAAAATCACTTTTACTAGTGATTCTGACTCCATTTCACGATGTTTATCTTTTTCCTGTCTTTGCATTCTATACCCTCCAGCCTAAAATAAAAAGTCGAGGAATACCCGACTCTTTATAATTAGCGCACTTCTTTAATACGAGAAGCTTTACCAGAACGTCCACGTAAGTAGAATAATTTATTTCTTCTAACTTTACCGTTACGTACCACTTCAATCTTATCAATAATTGGAGAGTGAAGAGGGAAAGTTCTTTCTACACCAATCTGGTTAGAAATTTTACGAACAGTGAACATTTCACTGATTCCTCCGCCCTGTTTCGCAATTACTAGACCTTCGAAAACCTGGATACGGGACTTGTCACCTTCTTTAATTTTAACGTGTACACGTACTGTACTACCTGGTTTAAAGAAAGGGACATCTTTCTTTAACTGTGATTTTGTTACTTCATTAACTAATTGCATGTTCATAATAATGGCGCTCCTTTTCTATCATATATACGTTGAGGTTCTTGAATCATACTGTTCAGCGGAACCGCGTGCCCACAAAGGCTTATATATAATATCATATTTAGAATAGAGTTGTAAATACTTTTTTCACCATTTTTCATGCTATATTAGCTGAAAGCAGCAATATAAAGATCGGATACTTTACAGCTATATAATAGCATTTTCGTGCCCTAAAAAAAAGTGGAATGAGCAAATTTATGAAATATCTTTTGTTTCTACACATACGATAATCAAAACAAAACTTTATTCTAAATCTTTTTTATTTCCTCCATCAATTCGACTTCTTCTTTACTAAATTCTCTGCCCTTTAACAAATCTGGACGTTTCTTCATTGTTCTTAATAATGATTGTTTTAACCTCCAGCGACGAATATTGGCATGGTGCCCGCTCAATAGTACATCTGGCACTTTTTTTCCATCATATTCTACCGGTCTTGTATACTGTGGATACTCCAACAAACCATTTTCAAAAGAGTCATCCGCATGACTTTCTTTTCTGATTACATCATCCAATAAACGAATAATCGCATCAGAAATCACAAGTGCAGCTCCTTCTCCTCCTGTCAACACAAAATCTCCTAAGGAAACTTCCATATCAACATAAGAGCGAATTCTTTCATCAAAGCCTTCGTAATGCCCACACAATATAATCAGATGTTTCTTTTCAATTGCCAAAGAATGTGCCATTCCCTGATGAAAACGTTCTCCCTGCGGTGTCATCATAATCACAAAGGAATCTTCTGTGCGTACATCTTTTAAACAATCTACGATTGGCTGACAGGAAAGCACCATTCCTTGTCCTCCGCCATATGGTGTATCATCTACATGATTATGCTTATCTAATGTATATTTACGAAAGTCTACAGTTTCAAACTCTACTTTTCCCTGCTCAATTGCTCTTTTTATAATAGAAGTTGATTGAAAACTATCAAAGAATTCCGGAAATAATGTTAAGACGGTAATTTTCATACCAGTCCCTCCATTAATTCTACTCTCATGATTTTTCCTTTACGATCAAATTCTTTCACGAATGTCCTTACAAATGGAATCAGGATATCTTTTTCTTCTGTCTGAACACGTAAAACGGCATTTGCTCCAGTTTCAATTACCTCAATTACTTTACCAATAAAATTATTATCCATATCATAAACACTTGCATCCATCATTTCATGATAATACGCTTCATATTCATCTAATTCCTGTAAATCCTGTTCACTGATGGTTAATTTACTGCCTTTCCAGGCTTCAACCTGATTTATATCATCATAATCTTTAAACTTAACGATCAAAAGACCTTTGCTTTCTCTAACTCGTTCAACACATAGTTCTAGTTTGCCATCTAAGGTGTGAATAAACATTTTTGCTCCTTTACGAAAACGCAATTCAGGAAAATCACTTAAGCATTTTACCTTAACCTCTCCACGAAGCCCATGCGTATTCACTAAGATACCAATATTGATTTCTCTCATAATTACCTCCAAAAGAAAGTAGGAGATAGTCATTAAACTACCTCCCCTTATCAAACCGCATGTGC
>URYK01000033.1 GCA_900552125.1 uncultured Solobacterium sp.
GTTCAACCATGCCTGTACATGTTTGAACTATAGCGACTGCCTGTCGCACAAAAGGCATAAACTTTTCAGTCTATGCCTTAATATCTCTATTCATTCGTTGTATTTTCTTCCATTACCTGCTGTGCTAAATCTTTTACATTCTCTCCATTTTCAACTTTGTGAATTAAGTCAACAGCTTTTTGAACAGTTTCAATATTTGGTTCCATTACCCAAGCATTGAACCCATTAGCAGGTGACCAAGCGTTTGGATTTCCTGTACCATTTACAGATACCTGTTCAATATCCCATCCACTCATATCATTTATCTGCATTTTAATTAATGATGTCATCTCGCTATTACTCATATTTGTTTGGAAGCTACCACTCACTGCATCTAGTATACTAGTATATCTAGTTATAATTGCAGGGGAAATCGCTTTATTAATTATACCAGTGATAACACGCATCTGATTTTTACCACGATCACGATCCCCACCAGATAAATTGTGACGTTCACGAGCAAAACGTAATGCCATTTCTCCATCCATTTCTACCTCTCCTGCTGGATAACTATATGAACCATCACTTGCTGTAAATGCTACTGGATTCTCTACTGTAATTCCACCTAACGCATTTACAATATCTACTACACTTGAAAAATTAACACGAACATAGTAGTTAATATCAATATCGAAATAATTTTCAACTGTTTCTACTGTACAATCAATTCCATAAATACCTGTATGTGTCAATTTATCTTTTTGATTACCTTGACATGGCTGAGGTACATAGTAATCACGAGGAATACTTGTTAAAAGAATCTGATGTGTATTTGGATTAACTGTCGCAATCATATTAACATCTGATCTAGATACTGTTGAAATAGATCCATAAGTATCAATACCGGAAATATATACATTAAATGGTTCCTGTGTTACTTTTACGTTTTTACTAATATCTTTTGATTCAGTTTCATATTCATAACTTTTAATCACTTTTGTTTCAGAATCAAATTTTGGATGATTTTCTTCGAATAGACTACGAGTTGCTTCATCCATAATTATGGCATCAACATTTCCATCATATAAGTCATCCCCTATTTCTTTATAAGACTGATAACTTACCGTAGTAATGCTTTGTCCAGCATCTTTTTCTACGTCATCAATACCTTTTTGAAGAATTTCTTGATCTCCTGTTTCAGTAACACCAAATTTACCATTTTTAACATCTTCAATAGTTTCTGCTTCATTTTCTTTCATTACTACAACTGAAATTACAGTTGTTTCAGAATTATCTCCTGTCATTCTAGTGAATGCAGAACCAGTTTTTAATAACATCCAGTTGCCTAAGCCTAAGAATACAGATAAGATTACTATTAGAATTTTTCCTAATATTTTGTTAATTCTGTTTACTTTTTTCCCCATCTGTAGGAGATACATTCCTAGAAGAAGTAGTAGCAATATTACTGACACTATTACTACATATTTAGTCGGTAATACATTTACAGTAAATAGTTGTATTATCATTCCTATTGTAAGCAATGCATAAAGAAAAACAAAATAAAAACCAGCAGTTTTATATATTGGTTTCTTTTTTGTCTTATGTGTCTTTTTAGCCATAAAACAGCCTCCTTAAATAATCAACATTTATATTATAAACAGTTTTTATCTATTTGACTATAACAAATGTATTACATTTTATTAATATTTTTTGAATTAGCCATGATGTATTTTTGATGGATTTTTAACTTCAAAGATGATTTAATGTCAATCAAGACCAATTTCTTATCATTGTTGTCATGCTATTAACATATTACCTTTCTATTACTGAAGTATTCAATTATTTAAACGATAATACAATATTTTAACTATATCATTATCACATATATGATATTTCCATAAATATCAATTTCCATATATAAACCTAAAAGTATTTTTTTATAACTAAATTTCTGTTTATAGAGATAAGTTACTATATGACAGAATATTTAATAAATTTTATAAACTTTTCTATTTATTTCTTCTTGTAAAATTTAATTTCAGTTTAAATCATTTACATAAATATAAAGAAAACAAAACCCTATATGGGTACTACTCTACTATTTATTCCCTATATAAAATCTATTTTTAGACTTAATCAATCCATTTTTTAACAAATTCAATCTATAATTTATATCTTTATTTTTTGTTATTTCTTCTTCAATAACATCAAAAGATATTGTATTATCATCAAACTTATACATCCATCTATCATCAATAAATTCATCATATTTTTCAGTTTCATCTTCTTCAAAAAAATTAACAGATTTTTTTGAATGAAAAACATCAGATTTAACTAGTTTAACTGGATTTCCTGCATATATTGAATTTGAAAACAGTTTTTTTGCAGGAACAACTGAACCTCCTCCTACAATGCATCCTGACCCTATTTTACTACCTTTAAAAATTAATACATTCTGCCCACACCAAACGTGATCACCAATATATACGCTTTTAGAATGATTAATTCTTTTTTTATCAAAATTATAAATTATATGAGGATCTGCAGTTCTAATCCAGCAATCAATAGCAAATAAACATTCATCTCCAATAAATACATTCTTTTCTTCTGATATAATTATATGAAATTTTTTGTTAGAATAATTATTTTTGCCAAAATAACAAACACTATTATGATAAATCGTTATTTGAAAATAGTAAATGTGTCGATTTTTGCTTAAAAATATTAAAGAATTATTTCCTTCAAAATTTATATAACTATCCTTAATAGTAATTCCTTCTTCGCAATATAAAATATTATTTTTCCCTTTGAATCTAATCTCACTATTTACAATTTTTGGATTTCCTATTATTTTATTAGACATCTGTTATTCTCCTTTCTTTTTTAATGAATTTAAAAATAATTATATCCTCCGTGTATATCAAAAATTCCTCCATTTAAATATTCATTGGTGATTATGTGATAACATAGTTCTGCAACTTCTTCTGGCTTTCCAAATCTATGTAATGCAATTTTTGCATTAATTCTATCTCTACTTTCTTGACTTCTATCTTTTTGCCATCTTGTCTCTATAAAACCTGGAGCAATAGCATTTACCCGTATAGATTTTTCTTCAAAAACTTTAACAAAAGATTTTGCCATAAATAAAACTGCTGCTTTCGATATACTATATACCAAAGATGATGAATAAGGCTCTTGACCTGCATGCGACCCCATAAATATAATTGATCCATGTTCATTTATCATTGGTTTTAGAGCTTTTACTATAAATACTGGAACACTCACATTTGTTTTCATTATAGAGTCCCACAATTCATATGTATATTCATCAAAAGGAAGATAAGAACTAATGCCAGTATTTAAGATTAGACAATCAATTTTAGTTTTTCTTTTTTTTATTTCATTTACTAAAATATCAATATTTTCATATTGTGATAAGTCCGCCTTTATTAAACTAACCTTTTTTTTATATTCATCAGATAATTCATCATAGAATTTATTCGCTATACCATCATTATGTCCATAATTGATAAATATATGATCATTATCTTCTGATTCATGTAATATTTTTAAGGCAATGGCTTTTCCTATCCCTGAAGTTCCTGATGTTAATACAAAAGTTTTTCCCATAATAACCTTATATGACATTTTAAAATATCATATTTCTCCTTTCTATTTTTCCAATTTTATATTTAAACCTGAACTCACTATATTAATTATTTTCAGATTTTAATTTAACTTTTTATCTATATAAAAATCATACAATATTATAATATATATGATTAATTTTCAAAAAATCAACAAAATGAATTACCCCAGTTTAAATATTCAATAATTCATCTAACACACTTTTTGTAATATATGGTTTTTGATTATACATTTTTTCTCCAAAATATGTTTTAGGATAAGCCAAAGAATCGTCGTTTACCATTATTTCAAAAAGGTACGGTTTACTTTCTTCAATTAAATTTAAACTTGATTTTAATTCATCAATATTATTGATTTTAAATGATATAATTCCATAAGCTTCTCCTATAGATTTAAAAGACGGTGAAGAAAAATCATTTTCTGAAGAACCATAATGTTTTTTTTCAAAAAAATCATCTTGTTGCTGTCTTATTAATCCCAATGATTGATTATTTAACACACACATAATCACAGGAATATTTTCTCTAACAACCCACTGTAGTTCTTGAATATTCATCTGAAAAGCACCATCGCCACATATAATTAGACTTCTTGTTCCTGTCGCGTAATAACCTCCAATCGCTGCAGGTAAAGAAAAACCCATTGCGCCATGACCTCCTGAAAAAAACATTTGACGTCCTTTTTTTATATCAAAAGATTGCGCTGCCCATATTTGATGCTGACCTACATCAACAAATATGTTAAAATTAGTGTCTAATGAATCACTTAATGTTTTTATATATTTATTAGGCTGCTTTTCAAATACAATATCATCAAATTGCCTCATTTTATCTTTTATATACATACAAGATTTTATCCATTTTTCTTCAGTTTTAAAATCTATGCTGCTTAGTAGCAATTTCACAACATTCTCATAATCTGTACAGAAACTTTTTTCATCATAATGTACTTTTCTTTTCAATTCTTCTCTGTCTATATCTATACGAATAATTTTGGCTTGTTCTGCAAATAAATCAGGCTTAGTTCCTGTTTGTCTACGACACATACTGCATCCAAAAGAGATTATTAAATCTGCTTTTTTACATGCAATTAAATTAGCAGCTCGATACCCATAAGCGGATCCAAGATATCCAAAATATAATTGATCATTTGATTCAAACAAATGTTTTGCAGGCATACTACTGATAACAGGTATATTAAATTTATTTATTAAACTTTGAATTAATTTATGCCCTGTACTATCTTTCTTAACTCCATTGCCAATAAGAAAAATGGGTCTATTTGCTTTTTTCAATTGTTCTGTAATGTATGATGCTGCTTCTTCTGGATCGTCGTATAACCTATTGTACGGTTTGAATCTTCTTAGATTTTTTAATTCTACCGTTTCCCTTTGTATATTCATTGGAATATCAATTAATACCGGACCTTTTCTGCCCTCTTGTGCATAAAAAAAAGCTTTTTCTAACTCGTAGCGTATATCTTCTTTATTCTGTATTTGTACGCTATATTTTGTATATTTTTGTACTGTAGATACAATATCTACCTCTTGAAACCCTTGTTGTCTAAGTGTAGAAATACCTGTATATTCATACAAATTCAGTTGTCCAGTAAAAAACACAGTTGGTACACTGTCAAAATAAGCATCTGCAATTCCAGAAACTAAATTCAAAGCTCCTGGCCCACTAGTAGCATATGCAACACCTGTTTTCCCAGTTGCCTTAGCATACCCTACTGCAGCAAAAGCTGCACCTTGTTCATTATAACAAGAATGATTTCTCAATAATTTATGTTTACCTATTGAATCAACAAAATGTGCAATCATTGTACCTTGATATCCAAATATATCAAATATTTCTTGTTCTGCTAAAAAATCTGCTATATAATCACTAACTTTCAATTTGCTCTATCTCCTTTACTATTCGTTAAAGTATTTCATTCTTTTTCTCTTTTAATTTTTTCACATAATCATGTCTACCTTGAAACTCCAACACATCAATTAATATTTGAAATAATTCTTCATTTACTACAAATCCCATATCTCGATTTGCGTAGTATAAAGATTTATCTTTTAATTCTTTTATGCAGAGCCTAAGCATCGCATAATCTTTCGCGGTGTATAATGCTCTAATATAATCCATTTTTGGTTCATAGTACTTATTTAGTTCTGCCTTATGTCCTGCTCTTTTTAAATATAGCCATGCTTTATCTTTTGGTCTATTATAAATTTGTTTTATTTTTTTTACAGTAATCATAAATACTCCTTCTATAGAAAAAATTACATGTTATTACCATTTCTATCATACAAAAAATTTACTCCATATATTTTCTTTAACATTAATGTTGGAGAAAAAGGAGTATTATCCAAAATTTCTTTGCATTGCTTAAAGAATTTGTAATCAAATTCTTTTGATTCATTATTTTCTAGAAGTATTTTTATTTCTTTTTTTGGAAGGACTTTTATATCTTCAAACATCTTACAGATATCCTCAAAATTCAAATAGATTTCTTTCCATCTAGAAATAAAATATTCATTTCTTGTTTCTATACTCATTTCAGTGACTCCATTAATTTTTTCAACAATATAGTCGCTATATATTTTTAGTTCAAGTCTAAATATTAGACATAATAAATATCTTATATATTTATTATTAGTTACTTGATATAATTCAATCGCTAAACCAATAGCTTTTTTTGTATCGCCTAGTTTATACATTAAAATAACATTTAATAATAATTTCCAATCTATAGAATCAATATGCTGTTCAATATATATATATATTTCTTTTAAATCATTTAATGAAGATGTAAAAATTATTCTATAGTATATTTCTCCTATATTTTCATTTTCCGATATACTAGATAAAATTTTTTTCATACATTCTGAAGTATATTCATTTGAATCATGGTTTTCTATATATTTTCTTAAAGTATAAACTATGTTCCATATATCTTTTGGCTTTTTCTTAAATTGAAAAGTACATTCTCCTAAAATACTCATTAATTTATCATTATTAGGAATGATTTTACATAATTCTTGAGTATAATATAAACTTTTTTTATTTTCTTGTTTACTTAAATCTAAAATATGTTCTATTGTATTATTCAAATGTTCTTCAAAATAATTCCTAATTTCAAGCTTTATTATTCCATTATTTGTAGAATTATATGCATTAAAGTATAAAGGAATTCTATTTATATTGTTTGGTTTTGTCACTACATCAGCACGATATTTCAATAACTCACCATCTTTTTTGTTTTTAGATATAGAATTTCTTCTTTCTAAATTTTCTCCTTTACGTATCCATTCTAAAATTTCTCTTTCACTTAATTGATTTTGTTGCAAAAGTCTAATTTTCAATTTAATTACGCTAATACACTCAAAATCTTCTTCAATTAATCTATCCACAATATTTTCAGCTTCTGAATAATTTTTACATGCATACATTGAAACAGCATTTTGCATAGCTAATATATATTCTTTAAATTTATTTTCTGTAATATTCAATCCTTTTTCTTTTTCTTTAACGTTTATAAATCTTAATGCTAAAGATGTATCTCCATTTGCAATTAATGATCTTAATATAATATCAAAATAATCATCTGGTATATCTATTAAAATAGGATTTCTAAACCTATAGATACCCGAATAATCCTCTCTACCTATTACTCCTCTTTTATTTTGAATATTGATATATTTTTTGAAAATTTTTCTAATTTTCCCATATTCTTTTAGTTTTGCATACTTTAGAATTTCTTCTTTCTTTTTTTCAATTAACTTATTAAATCTTAAATTATATTTTGCTTTACGTTTTTTTGCATCAATTTTTCTGTATATATTCCAAGGATGCATACCCAAAAATAGTAATGTCTTTCTTCTTAAATATACATTATATAGTTTATTTAAATCATAATATTGATAGGCATCTCTTTTTACTACATCATATGGTGTATCATAGCAATATACTGCATTATGTGTACTTCTCTCTGCATGATCCGGTAAAAACATCCAATTATCGCCATAATGCCAAGTCAAGTAGTCTTCAGCTTTTTCTGGAATAATAAACTTTGTATCCTCAAAAACACTTTCTCTTCCTTTTCCATAGTATTCTTTATCTGAAATTAGAGGAACCCCCCCCCATCGTAATATATATTTATTACAATCCTCTTCTTTATATTTAGACATTTTTTCTTCTAGGCCTTTTAAAATTTTATCTTTCCCAAAAATTCTCATTTTTAATCTGGAATATAAATATTTTATCATGTTAGTTTGCCATCTAAAACTATATCTACTAGCAGGATTAATTAAATCCGCATATAATTGCATCGTCTTAATATATTCCCATTGTTTTTTTTCATCATCTGGAATAGGATCCAAAACTAATATATCGATTACAAAACCAGCAGCATCATCATGAACAATTTGATTTGTATGTATTGCTGTGCTATCTTTATCTATATATCTTGCAAAATTGTTATGATAGTTTCTATTCAATTCTTGACACTCTACACATCTATTATCAGGTAAATTATTTTTTACCACATTTAGAAACTTCAAATAATTATCTCTAGTCATTAAAATATCTGCATCATCATCCCAAGGTATATAACCTTTATGTCTCAATGATCCTAGAGCTGTTCCACCTGCTAAATAATATATAATATCATTTTTTCTACAAATACTATCTATTTCCTTCAACAATTTTAATAATTTTTTTTGTGTTTCTGTCATAAAATCTTATTTAACATCTGACTTGATGCTATTCTTCTCCTTTCAATCTATTTTTTTCACATACAGATAATTTATTATATACATCTACTATAGAACACATTTCTTTTTCTGAAATCCTTTGATTTGGTATGTCTGAATTTCTCAAAGCCTGTATAACGTATCTTAAAACGTATCTAAAACCATTGCCCTCAAAATTATAGCTATATCTTCTAACATCATTTTCTTCTTTTCTTTTCATCTTGAAATAACCTAAATTCCACCAACCATCTTTAATATATATTGTTCCATCTGTACCAATTATAGTAAATTCTTCATTAATTTCCATGTCATCATTTATTTCTACTGTCACTACTGAATTTTCATACTCCATCAATACAAAACAATAGGATGTCTCATGATCACTATTTTTTATTACTTTACATATATAATTTTTATACTCTATTCCCATTATTTTTAAAGCCATACAAATAGGATAAAAAGCAACATCTAATATATTTTTTCTATAAAAATTTGTTTTTGAAACTGAACATTTTATACTTATAATATCTCCAATCATATTACTTTTACACATCCACATTAGTTGATTAAAAGAATTCAGATATAATAATGAAAAATCAAACATTAGAGTTACTTGATTCTTTTCTGCTAAATTATATAGGTACTTTGTTTTCGATTTATCAAAAGAAATAGGCGCTTCAGCTATAACATGTTTTCTTTCTTTAAGAGCCAATTCTATTAATAATTCTCTATTTTCAAAAGATGATTTAATATAAACAATTTCTACGCTTTCCAAGAATTCTTTATAGTTATCATATCCTTTATTCAACTCATATTTAATTGCAAATTCCTGTGCTACTTGTGAATTATATGAAAATACACTTTCAACATGTATCCCACTAATATTATTTGATTCCATAATTACTTCATTATCATATAAATCATCGGTAACTAAACCTAATTTATATATTTTCATTAAATTATTTCTAATTTTAGTACTAGAAATATTCTTTGTTCTTTCTAAATATTTAACTTCACAATATTTATTTAAATGGTCAAATTTTCCTTTCCAATCTGAACCAACAACTAATATATCAATATCATATTTTATGATATCATGAATTTTCTGTCCTAAATATTCTTCTACAATTATTAAATCAGCAAAACCTGTTTTTTTTACATTTTCAATGCGCTTACTTAAACTATCTTGAACAGATAATTTTCCTCTTTCTACATCATAATTTTCACCTGTAACACCTACAATCAAATAGTCTCCATATTCTTTTGCTCGTTTTAAAATATTATAATGTCCCTCATGAAATAAATCGAAGGTTCCATATGTAATAACTTTCTTCATATTTTTCTCCTTTCTTATAAAATACAACAACTAATTTATTTGTGTATTCAAAATAAATATATTGTAAAAAAACATTATAATACTTTTTAGAAATTTATTTCATCAAATTCATCTTAGAATTAATTATTCTACATTTCAATATCTTTATTTTTGAATACTTTAACTGCATTAATTTAATACATACTTTGTTTAGAAATCTAACATAAAAATTAAAGCCATTGCTAGTATTTTCTTAGCAGAGTAAGATTCTTTTTCGTATATTTCTTAATATCTCATTCATGTTAATCATTCGTTTATTAAGAAATCATTTCTCACATATTCATATTTTTATTGGCACTATCCTGTTTGCATCAAGAATATTAGCTTAATTTTTATTAATAAGTTAGTTATGTCTCTTTAATCACAGCTTCTATTATTTTCGACCTGCTTTGTGATTCGTTCACGAACCAACACTAGTATTTGACCACCATTTAATATAGTTTATAACTAACTGTTTTATCTCCGAACTTAAATCTTTTTCAAAATCTTCTAATACTTGAATATTTCACCTCTATGACGTCATCATGTTAATCCAATGGCGGCACTATATCACTATATGACGACGTATCACGAGAATCAAAGATCTCGAAGGCTGATTATTTCGTTGTGGCTACACCGGAATATTCAAAAATAAAAAAAGAGGCGGGAATATGTTTCTCATAAAATCATCTGTTTTTCTTCTTTATAAACCACTCACTAGTTTAAATTACCGATAAAGAAATTAATTTTTAGTTAAATTTGACAATAAATATACTTTCCAACTAATTCTTCTGAATTACAGTGCGGGCAGGTATAAACATAATCATACATAAATTCTTTAAGTACAGTGCCATCTAAATGGTATTGTTTTGAGCAATGGTCACAATTTACTTCAAGAGTTCTAAATAGTTTCTCATAAATTGAAAAATCAATATCGTCTTCATCTTCTTTGTATGTTAGAATAAATTTTAAATCGCGTATTGCTTTGTTTAAATTCACGAACAGTTGACTAGGTTTCAAAATATCTTCATAAATCAGAGTTATTATATCAATAGCTATATTCATGATATAAGGAATTTTATCATAGTAAAGCTGCCAATATTCATTCCATATATCATTATCAGCAAAAACAAAATTAAGATTACCTGATTCAGTCTTATAATTTTTGTTCCCAGTGACTAGATGTAGCGATTGATCCCACACTGAAGATAAACCAAAATTACTATTTCTTTTATAGATCAAGTCGAATAAGATATTTTCATATTTATTTTTATCGATAAGTTGGCAAGATCTGTTTATTATATCTCGCTTTTTATCTTCAGATATCTTTGAAATATCATATAAACAGGTATCCTTATTCATGATGTAGTCAACTAATTCATTACTATCAACTAAAATCCAACATAAATAAAATAAATCATCTTTCAGAGGTTTTCTACTTATTGCAAAAGCAACTGTGACTTTTCCTCTCTCAGAGCAACTGAAAGATTCATGCATATAAAGAATGAAATCACGCAATAAACTAAAGAATATAAGTCTCTTTGTTAAATCATATGCTTGCTTTTTATAGCCATGTTTTATCAACCAGTCTATCTGATCTTCATCTCCATTGGGGACATCATTTTCATTTTCAAAGGTGATTTTAGTAGAAATAAGATTGTATTCATCAGCTGTTTTTAGCATATCGACGATTAAATCGTTATAGTATAGTAGTAAGTGTTGTCTTTTATGATACTCTTCAGGTAAAAATTCTGATAAATAAGTTTTTGCCATAAATATAACCTCCGTAGAAATTCTTTCGATATTTATTATATTGAACTAACACACTCTAGACGAGTGTGGGCTTTTTTGAATAATCCTATAGTTTAGTTCTTAAATATATTTTATCATATATTCGTCTTCATGGAAGAGGAGTGTTTATTTATGCATAAAGATGAAGCTTTGCACAAATTTGATTATATGATGGAACATTTATATTCTAATTCTAGGAGGACATTATGGAGAATATAATTATATTTTTAAGATGTCGTCATCAAAGTGTGATACTGTCGTCATAGCATTAACATGGTGTCGTCCTATGACCGAAATATTCAAATACTTTCTTTTCTATTATTACCTCAGGTAACCTCTTCATCATTAACAGTGTTTTTTTATGACTATAATCAGTTAGCTAGATAATTAATCACTTTTTATTTTTGATAATATATTAAAGAATAAATTTTTATAATAGTAAACGAATGTTAAGCCAACTAGCAATATGGATAATATAATAAGCTTGACATCAAAAAAGAAATATGCAAATAATGCAAATATAAAGCATATTAATGATAAAATTTTTGGAATCTTTATCTTTATCCTACAAATTTTATTGACAGATTTATACCTAACAAATGCAAATATCATATAAGATAGTAAATTCGCAATAGCATATCCATAAATTCCAATCTGACTAATAAAGATAAAAGAAAGTATTATATTAGCTAATGCAGCATATATTGTAGTATTAAATGCATCTCGTGTTTTTTTAGAAGCTGTATATATTGTTCCTAAAAAAGTAGCTACAGAGTTAAAAAACATAGCTAAAAATAAAATTGGAACCAAATATAACGCTGTACGATATTCATCATCAATTGCTACATCAAAATATATTTTAATTACTAATAATAATCCACTCATGCAGAACAATAAAAAAGTTAATAAACCATTTAAATTTTCTGAAAAGTATTTTTCTTTATCTTCATTATTATATTCATAAATGGAATTTTCTGTCCAAGCTAAAAAATATATTTGCATTATTGTTGAAACAAGATTAGGAAATCTAGTTGCCACTGCTAATATTCCATTAGCAACGCCTCCTATAAAAAAGTTTACTATATATTTTCCTACGATACCATTAAACCACCAACAAATTTGATTCGGAATCAATGGCATAGCATAATGTAATTGATTTTGTACGATATTTTTATCAAAATATTTTAAATCAATATATTTATATAAATTTGTTTTAAAAAATCCATATATAAAAATACTTAAAGATGCAAGAATTGGAGCTACTAAAAGTGAATCTTCGGCAATATATTTAATTAAAATAATATTTGTTAAACCTTGAATTAAAGTACTTAAAACTCCTGAAAATGCATAGCCTCCATTTTTATGAAAACCTCGCATTACTTGTTGAACAAATATTCCTAAATATAGAAAAAAGAAATATAAAGCAAAAAGTCCTGCATATTCGAAGTTGCTTACGACACAATAAGGTATATAAAAAATTAAAAAAGAAAGAAATCCTAATAAATATATTACAAAAGCTGAAGTAATATTCTTCTTTTTTTCAACTATTGTTTTACAATCAAATAAAAATCTAAATATACTTTCTGTTGTTTGTAATGTGAATATTGGTCCAATTAGAGGAACTATATTTAAAATTAAATCTATCTTTCCAAATGCACTTGGATCTAGCCATGCTGTATAAATTGGTAGTAAAAAAAATGATAATAATTTTGACCCAAAATTTCCAATAAAGTAAATTATTGTTGTTTTAAACATTCTTATATCTCTATCCATATTTACCTTCTCTTTACCTTATAATAATATTTTCTTAATTTCTTTATATTTCTAGATTTCGAGTTATATTTTTTATCAATTTGATTTAATGTAGTCGTAGGGTTCTTTAATTCCGAAATGATTTCATCATACTCTAAAGGAATTCTTATATTTTTAGTTTGCTGATATTTAAAATAATCATCAATGTCAGTTTCTTCTAAGTAAATTATTTTTTGTTTTTCTAATAAAGTTAAACATTCATTTCCTTTAGTTGTCATAGGAATAATCATACTTACTCCTGTTTTATTCTTGATATATCTTGGTCCCCAATAATCACCAACTCTTAAATCTGCCACTGATTTATCTCTGTATTTACATTCATAACAACATTCATTATAAACATTAGACATTTCAAAAAATCTGTAAAAATAGTCTTTTGTATCATTTTTACAATATGTTTTATTATTTGCTTTAATATAAATACATTTTTGGCGCCAGCCTTTACTTTTATCTCTAAATTTTAATTCTTTTACATTTTTAAAATTAGATATATATTTATTCCATAGAGCATAAGATGGAACACCATGACATATAATATCGATTAATAAAAAATTGTCTCTTTTTCCCTTAAAAGTTAAATAAGAATTAATTCCAGATATTTGGCATGGAGTACCTATTATTACTCCTTTATCTAGAGTATCTAATTTACTGAGAGCATCTATTGTATATGCCTGAATATATTTACTTCCTTGCATTTTTACAAGTTCTCTTAAATCTTTAAATATATCAAATTTCGCAATGTTATTTATATTATCATATACACATCCAATAACCGTTTGTCCTTTTTTGATACTTTCTTTTGCAATAGCAGTACAAATTCCACCAGATGATGACTTCATTAAATCTTCATTATTTCTTATATAACCACCAAACATTTTCTTATTAGCCATTGAATCTAGTTCTAACATATTTTGTCCACATACTTTTTCACAAATACCGCAATTTATACATTTATCTTGGTCTATACTATATTCAAAAAATCCTTTATCATTTAGTGCAATTGATATACAATTTTTCGGACAAGAAATTGAACATACACCACATCCTGTGCAACTGTTTGTGATTATTTTATTCATATTTTTTTCTTTTGATTCAATAGTTAATAATAATGAATTTTTTAGAAAATCTAGACTTTCATTTCTAAGATTATTTAAGCTAGAATTTACTTTGCTATAATCTATTGACTTTGCAATATTAATAATATTATCTAAATTATTTTCAAAAATTAAATCATTTAAATTTAGTTTATTCAAAATATTATAGATTCTTGAATTTTGTGATAATTTATCATCTTTAAATCTTTTAAATGAAATGAAAGGTTTATTAAAATTTATACTAAAAATTGTCCCGTGAAAAGAATCAGTTAAAATCATATCTGCTTTATGAATTAAACTTATAAATTCGTTAGGTCCCAAATCATCAAATATACATTCGACCTTTGATAAATCTTCAGAAGTTGTTGGCAATATTATTAATTTTTTATTTTCTTGTTTTGCGATTTCTTTACAAGCGTTATAATATTCTAAATTATCCCCAAGAAAATAAGCCAATATGTAATTTTCATATGGTATATCAACAAAATCTTCCATCCAATCTTGTTCATTTAATAATAAAGTAGGATCTAAAACTACTTTTGCATCTTTTCCTGTTAAATTCTTTATTATTTTTGCTCCTTGCTCTTCACGAGTTGACAAAAAATTAAATTCGTTAATTAACTTTTCCATCTTTACTTTAACATATTTATTTTCAATAACTGGTAAACCAATAGATGGAGCATATGCTATTTTTTTATTTTGATCATTAACAAATGATAAGAAATAATTTTCATCAAAAACAGTTGGTGCCCAAATTTGATCACTTCCGCAAATAAATGTATCATATTTTTTATTTAATAAAAACAGGCTTGATTTATCATTTACAATTTCTGATTTTGGTAATTTATCTCTATATTCAATAAATTTTTGGTTACTTATTTTTTTATTAATAATATGTTTTTGCTTAGTAATATTTTTTAACTTTCGTATTACTTTATTTGTTAATACAGAAATATCTACATCTTTATATGCTTCTTTAGGTGTATAATTTATTAATTCAATATCGTAACCTAATTTTTTTACTATTTTAATAGTTGCACTACACTGTAACATACTACCATAATTATCATAAGTAAACCATGTCATTAAACCTACTTTTCTATTCATTAAATCCTCCTTACAATCTATTTAATAATACATCTACTATTTGTTTGCATGCAGTCCCATCTCCATATGGATTGGAAGCATTACTCATCATTTTATATTCTTCATCATTCTCTAGTAATAATTTGAAATTTTCATATATTCTTTCTTCTTCTGTTCCTACTAGTTTTAAAGTTCCAGCTTTAATTCCTTCTGGTCTTTCTGTTGTATCTCTCATAACTAAAACAGGTTTTCCTAAAGATGGCGCTTCTTCTTGTATACCTCCACTATCTGTCAAAATCATATAGCTTTTTGCCATAAAATTATGAAAATCTAATACCTCTAAAGGTTCTATAATATGAATTCTATCACAATCTCCTAATTCTTCTTGCGCAGCTTGCCTTACGATTGGGTTTAAATGAATTGGATAAATAACCTTAACATCCTCATATTCGTCGATAATTCTTCTAATAGCTCTAAACATTTGGTGCATTGGACCACCTAAGTTTTCTCTTCTATGAGCCGTTAACAAAATCAATTTTGAATTTTTTGCCCATTCTAATTCAGGATGAGTATATTCTTTTCTAATTGTTGTTTTCAACGCATCAATAGCAGTATTACCTGTTATATAAATATCTTCTGATTTCTTTCCTTCATTTAATAAATTTTGTCTACTTAATTCTGTCGGTGCAAAATGTAACGTAGCTAAATTTCCAACAGCTTGTCTATTAAATTCTTCTGGATATGGTGAATATATATTATAAGTTCGCAAACCTGCTTCAACATGGCCTACTGGTATTTGCATATAAAAACAGGCTAATGCTGTTGCAAAAGTAGTTGAAGTATCTCCATGCACAAGAACAATATCTGGATTTGTATCTTCTAAGACTGTTTTTATTGATTTTAATATATTAATTGTTACATCAAATAAAGTTTGCTTTTGCTGCATTATTGATAAATCATAGTCTGGGACAATATCAAATGCGTGTAATACTTGATCTAACATTTCTCTATGTTGTCCAGTTACACATACAATCGTTTTGATGTCTATATGAGTTTTTAATTCATTAACTAATGGACACATTTTAATCGCTTCTGGGCGTGTTCCAAATACTAACATTACTTTTTTCATAATTTCTCCTTATTTAAATATATTCTTTATTTTATTCTTAAGAAGCACACATTTTCTTATAAAATTTTTATTCATTTTATTCAAAATTTTATATTTTATCTTTTTACCTTTAGGAATCCAAGAACCATCAAAATGATGTATTGTAGCGGTATTTTTTGTCATATTTAATTTTTTTGTACTAGGATCTTTAGGGCAAAAATAATCACTTGGATAAAAAACAAATCCATCACAGTTTTGATATGTATTATTCAATTTAATATTATGTTCTTTGAAATAGTTAGTTATTGTTGTTACATTTGTTGTCATATCAAGTTCCCCATTCTCCATGACAAAGTGTTTATCATCATAATACTCCAGCATTTTCTTTATGTGTTTATTTCCCTTTTCTGCTGCCATAATTCCAGTAGGAACTTTATCATATGATTCAAATCCAGAAAATGCCTCATTTTCTAAAAATGAATCAATATTTTTAATTACTTCTACATCTGTATCCATATATACTCCTCCAACATGATATAAAGCATATAATCTAACATAATCTGATACAAATGCCCATTTTTTATTTTCATAAGCTTCTTTAGTGTATATATTACTCATTACATCAAAATTATCTTCATTCCATTCAATGATTTCATAATCTGGGCAATACTTTTTCCAACTTTCAATGCATTTTTTTGCTAAGGGAGGTAATTCATTTTTACCAAACCAAATATAATGAATTTTCTTTTCAATCATTATTCTTTCACTCCTCGCTGTCCATATAAACAATAAAAATACGCAACTGCTAATAAAATATATATTCCGTCAATAGGCAATGCTTCCATCATAAAAATAATCAACATTGAAAAAAGAATTATAAAAAATAAATTCATTTCTTGTAACTTAAATCTTTTAATAATAGAACAGAAATAAACTAAAGATATTAATATTAAAATAATTGGAATAATACCAAATTCATAGAAATACTGTATTAAAGTATTATGTGCTGAAAAATATCTAATTGTACCATTTTGATTAAAATAATCTACAGTAAAATAGTTAGTATCACTGCTTCTTCCATAACCTAAAATAGGTTTTTCAATAATCTTTGTTATAGCCGCATCCCATAGATATGTACGTCCTGAAAATGAAACAGATCTATGAAAAACCTGTTCGATTATTGGTGAAAATATATTTTGGATATGCATGATTACTATTAAACCAAAGAAAACAATGTAAACTCCAATGACTTTTATTGCAGATAAATTATCAATAAAATGTTTTAATTTTTTTTGAGGCAATAATATATAAACAAAAATAATTGTTAAAGCAATCAAATTATTCATTGACCCACCAAATATTGTTGTTAATAAAGAAATCAATAAGATACTGTAAAAATAAAAATTACTTCTATATCTTGAGTATAAATGTGAAATAAATATAGCAATTAATAAAACTGTCCCTAATTGGTTTCTATATCCTAATATATAAACATTCTCTCCTATTAAATCATTTAGAAAAATCATTTGAACTAAATTAACTGTTAATAAAACAAAGAACAGATGAAATAAGACAATAATACAATTTTTAAAATTTTTATTAAAAGCTACATCTAAAAATATAATTAGTCCAATAAGGGGATATATTGAAGATAATAAATTTCTTATGTTCCCCTTATCTATTATATTAATAACAAATATTACTGATAAAAGTCCAAATACAAATATTTCCAACTTATTTATTTTATGTTTCTGCCAAAATATAAATATACCATAAAATCCTACATCAAATATAAATATAACCCTTGATATCCATATATACAAAGAGTTAATTATTGTATTTTCTGGTCTGTATAAATAAAAAAATCTAGATAAAAAAATTATATTAAGAATAATCATTAGTGAATATAATAAATTTTTTTTATCAAACATTACACGAAAATCCTTTAAATAATTTTTAGCGTTATCATTCATAAAAAAATAGAAATTCTCATTTAAACAAAATAAAAAGGCTTTAAGTTTATTTTTTTTAGACCTTGCATTTCTTTTAATAAAGTTTTTATCAAAGTCTGTATTAAAGTTTGTTTTAGTTTCATGAATAGATTGTGCCATATATAAATATTTCGTACACAAACTGTCTTTAAAAACACTACCTATGTTCGTTGGAACTTCTTTTTCATAAATTGTCTCTAATTCATATAACGTATCATATAAATCTTGTGCATTTTTTGTTAAGTTTTTTGAAGTTGAAATTGAATTTTCCCTTATAATATAATTATAAAAACAATAATCAATATGAAAAACAGAGTCTGCTCTTATGAATGCTCTTGGAGTAAATTCTTCATCTTCATGTAATATTCCTTTTTTAAATGTTAAATTATTTTTTCGCAAAAAATCTAGATTATAACAGTTTAATACTGCTGCCATTGACATTGTTTTATTTTGTAATTCATTTTTTAAATAATTTATACCATCTATTGAGTTTTTATTTGCATATTGGCTATGTTTCAAAAACTCAACCATATTTTTCTTAATAACCTTAGCATTTGCTGTTATTATATCAACATTATTATCTTTTAATATATCAATAAATTTTTCACAGCTATCCAGCTCTATATAATCATCTGAATCAACAAATAAAACATATTCTCCTGTTGCCACTAATAATCCAGCATTTCTTGCGTCAGATAATCCTCCATTTTCCTTATCAATTACTTTTATCCTAGTATCTTCTTTAGCAAATTCTTGACAAATTTTTAAACTATCATCCTTGCTACCATCGTTTACTAAAATAATTTCTATGTTTGAATATGTTTGATTAATAATTGATAAAATACATCTTTTTAAATATGTTTCAACATTATAAATAGGAACAATTATTGAAATTTTTATTAATTCTTTATCATAAACCATCATATCCTTATCTTGTCCTCCACTTTTTATTTTTTTACCATACTTTTATATAGTTCAACCCAAGATTTTCCTGTCTTATATTCTTTTTTATGTCGAATTGCATCTTGAAGACATAAGAATTTATGGTATTTTTTTGACATTATATAATAAAGTACTCCTTTATCCTTAAAATATTTTTCGTTATATCCTTTAAACCATGTAGATTCCCTGCTATCAGGAAGATAAGCTAATGTTTTTGCCACAGCATATACTTTTAACCTTTGCTTCAAGCAACTAGATAAAAATAATGTATCTTCTCCATTACTATGTTCTGTTCCTCCACCAAAGCATGTATTAAATAAAATACCATTTAATAAAATTGATTCCCTTCTTATAGCAATCCTAGCAGCACCAAATCTCATAAAATTTAATGCATTAACTTTAAAATCTTTTTCAATGATATATCTAGTCTTTGTTTCTTCGTCAAGGTTAAATATTAAAACATCAGCATCTGGGTATTTTGCAAAACTTTCTAATATTATCTTTTCATAATTATCCACGTAAATCAAATCATCATCCCCAAATAAACAAAAATCTGAATTTGATCTCATTAATAGATTATTACGATTTAATCCTACTCCTCTTTCATTAAATGTATAAATTGGTATTTTATTATTTCTATAAATTATTGAACTTATTTCATTATAAGATGATTGATTACCTATCATTGCCCTAGTTCTAATGTTCATTTGTTTCAATAATTTTTCAAAATCTTCACAATTCACAGTTGTAATTAAAACTTCTACAGTTTGTTTTGCCATAAAATTTTTAATCCCTTTCAAATATATCCCTTGTGTATACTTTTTCTTTTACATCATCTAGTTCAGAACTTGAACGATTTACTATTATTACATCTGCTATTTTCTTGAATTCGTGTAAATCATTAATTACTTTACTATTGAAGAAAGTATCACTCTTTAAGGTAGGTTCATAAACTACTACTTCAATCCCTTTGGCTTTTATTCTTTTCATTATACCTTGAATAGCACTAGCTCTAAAATTATCAGAGCCAGTTTTCATTGTTAATCTAAATATACCAACAATTTTAGGATTTTTATTAATAATCATTTGTGCAATATGGTCTTTTCTTGTTGTATTTGATTGAACTATAGCACTTATTAAATTTTCTGGAACATCTTTATAATTTGCTTTTAATTGCTTTGTATCTTTAGGCAAACAATATCCTCCATATCCAAATGAAGGATTATTATAATGTGTTCCTATTCTAGGATCTAAACAAACGCCATCAATTATATCTTTTGTATTCAATCCCTTTATTTCAGCATATGTATCTAATTCATTAAAATAAGATACCCTCAAAGCTAAGTATGTATTTGCGAATAATTTTATTGCTTCCGCTTCAGTACTTTCTGTAAACAACATTGGTATATTTTCTTTTAATGCTCCTTCTGCTAATAGATTTGCAAAAATTTGCGCTCTTTCGCTTTTTTCTCCTACAACAATTCTTGAAGGATATAAATTATCATATAATGCTTTTCCTTCCCTTAAAAATTCAGGTGAAAAAATTAGGTTTTCAATGCCATATTTCTCTTTCATCGACTTAGTGAATCCAACAGGAATTGTTGATTTAATAACCATAATTGACTTAGGATTAATTTTCATAACTGATTCTATTGTTTCTTCCACACTAGATGTATCAAAATAATTTTTCTTTTCATCATAGTTTGTAGGTGTACTTATTATAACAAAATCTGCATTACAAAATGCTTCTTCTTTATCTAATGTTGCCTTTAAGTTTAGTTCTTTATTTTTTAAATAATATTCAATTTCTTTATCTTGGATTGGTGAAATATGATTATTAATCATTTTGATTTTATCTTCAATTATATCTAAAGCCACTACTTCATGATTTTGGGATAATAAAGTAGCAATGCTTAATCCAACATACCCTGTCCCTGCAACTGCAATTTTCATATTCTAACCTCATTTCTTTTATTTAAAAAATAAACAATTATATTTGTGAAAGTAAAAAACAAAGATAATATTATAGAATATTCTTGTATTACTCTATATAATTTGAAATGATACTTAAGTAGTTTTAATTTACTACCTGATGATATTGAATTATTCCCTATTCTATATAATGCTAAATTTTCATTTAACAAATAACCATTATTACATTTTTCTAAAATTTTAAACCACATTGCATCATCATTTCTTTTATCTAATCTTTTAATCTTTATTTTTCCTACTTTTTCACAATTGTACATTGCTGATAAGCAACCTATTGAACAACCAATTAAAGCTCTTTTATAACTAATTGATTTAGGAGAAAGTCGTAAAACTTTTAATGGATTTGAATTTTCATCTATCAATTCATAATTATGATATGTAAAGTCATAATTATGGTTTTCCATAAATTCCACTTGTTTACTCAATTTTTCTTTTTTCCATACATCATCAGAATCTAAAAAAGCAATATATTTTCCTTTAGATTCTTTTATTGCTTTATTGCGTGCTAATGATGCTCCACCTTTTTCAGACAAAACATAAAATTTAATTCTTTCGTCCTTTTTTTGATAATTTCGCACTACTTCTACTGTATTATCTGTTGATATATCATCAACAATTATCATTTCCCAATTGGTATAGTTTTGATTTAAAACACTCTCTATCGTTTCCCCTATATATTTTGCAGAATTATAGCAAGGCGTAATAATAGATACAAGTGGTTTATTTATATTATTGTCTGTATACATAACACCACATCCTTTAAAAAGCTAAAACAATTTATATAATCTAAGTTTATTTTCATTTTATCGGGTAATACATTTTCAATATAGGCTTGATCAATTGTTTTCCCTTTATCAGTTTCTAATTTAATAATTTCATCCTCGTCTCTATACTTAATACTTGCCAATGATGTAACACCAGCTGGTAACAATAGAGTTGCTTTCATTTCATCAGTGTAGACGTCCACATATTTTTTTACTTCCGGTCTCGTTCCTACAAAGCTCATATCCCCAGTAAGTATATTAAACAATTGTGGAATTTCATCTATTCTGCACTTTCTAATTTTATTTCCAACTTTTGTGATTCTTGAATCATTCTGCGTTGTAACTAATGTTCCTATTTTATCTGCGTCCACAATCATTGTTCTAAATTTAAAAATACGAAAGATTTTTCCATATTGCGTAACTCGTTCTTGCCGATAAAATACAGGCCCTTTACTATCTAGCTTTATCCATATTGATACTATCAATATAACTGGAGATAATATTGTTATTAATATTAAAGACATTATAATATCAAAAAAACGCTTCAAAATAAGATTGAATCGTTTTCTTGATAAAATATCGTAATATTTCTTTACTTCATCATTTTTCATAAATGAAGGTAACTCTTTCCAAGGTTTCATTAGCATCTTCATCTAGCTAAACACTCCTTAAAGCATTTAATGATATATTCCACATCTTCTTCAGTCAGCTTACTATATAGAGGTAGAGTAATTTCATTTTCATATTGGTGAAATGCATTTGGATAATCTTCAATATTGAATCCTAAATTTTTATATGCACTTAGCATTGGCAGAGGTTTGTAGTGAACATTACACGCTATTCCCTTTTCTGCCATCTTAACAATAATTTCATTTCTTTCTTTTTCTCCAATACCATCTACTCTTACAAAATATAAATGTCCACTAGACACATGGTAATCATCTTCATGATTTAATAAAGTCACTGGTAAATCTTTAAATGCCTCATTATATTTCCGAATGATTTTATGTCTCCACTTTAACATTTCTGGATATCGATTTAGCTGAACCAATCCAATTGCAGCCATAACATCTGTCATGTTGCATTTATATGCAGGAGAAACAATATCATATTCCCAAGCACCTAATTGGTTTTTGTGTAATGCATCTTTAGTTTGTCCATGAAGAGATAATAGCTGGTATTGTTTATAAATATCTTCATCATTAATTCCAGCAATCGATTTCCAAGTAACAGCTCCCCCTTCTGCTGTTGTAAGATTTTTTACTGCATGAAAAGAATAGCAAGTAAAATCAGCAATAGATCCAGCATAGAACCCATTTTGAACAGCCCCAAATCCATGAGCACAATCAGCCATAACAATTACTCTATTAAAAACCTTTTGAATATCATTTGACGGTTTAAATAAATGTTTTTTACTTTCTATAGCTTTATATATTTTGTCATAGTCACATATAATTCCCGCTAAATCTACAGGAATTATAACTTTGGTTTTTTCTGTAATTAAATCAGGTAGTTTATCATAATCCATTTCAAAACTATCTTTGCCGCAATCAATCATAACTGGAGTAGCTCCTACGTGACAGATAACACTACAGCTTGCTGTATAGGTATAAGCAGGAACTATTACTTCATCTCCTGGACCTATTCCTAATACATGAAGAGTCATTTCCATTGCAGCCGTGGCACTATTTAAACAAACTGCTTTATTTGTCCCTACATATTTTGCGATTCGTTTTTCAAATTCTTTCGTTCTTGGTCCAGTCGTAATCCAACCAGATAAGATTGCTTTTTTTACTTCTTCCACTTCCAATTCACTCATATCAGGTGGTGAAAAGGGGATGTTTTTAAACTTCATATACTTCCTCCCAAAATAAAAGCAAGCCCCATATTACGGACACTTGCTTATGATCTCTAATCCGACTTTTGTAATTGTTTCCTTGTTGAACATGCTGAGCTGAAGATAGGCAATCCTCTTATGACGATCTACCTTGATGATTAATCCTTCCTTTTCCTGCAGAGGTCCTTCTGTTATAAAAATCTGATTCCCTTTTATAAATCCTGTAGACATCTCTACTACATGTTCATCTTTCCCAAATGACTTTAGAAAAGCGACTTCACTCTCAGTAAGAGGAAAAATATCCATTTTTTTCTTTCCAATTAGTTTCGTAAAATCCGGTATCTTCTTCAGTTCAACATTAAGCTGATCAATCTCATTTGTGATCATGAATACATACCCTTTAAAGAGAACATCCTTCACATCATGCCAGCTGCCAAGATATTTTTTTCTTCGTATATACTCCGGTATGAAGCATTCTTCAAGAACACTATGTGAGATCATGGTACGGCATTTCTCAGCAATCTGTTTTTCATGACCACTTCTTACCTGAACAACATACCAGCTCATATGCACATCTCCTCCAAAAAGGGTAGGCTTCGCCTATCAAACCATCTGATTTGACTTTTATAATCTAATGACCCTGCATTCGAGGCAAACGTGACAAAGCAACGATCCACCCCTCAGCATTACTTTCAACGTTAGATAACTGTGTATTATCCTTAGTTAAAACACGTTCATTTTCCACATTTTAACCACAATTATAATACTACAATACCTGTCATAATGCAATAAGTGATAGATTTTAGTATTCATTTTTCTTTTATTTTTACACTCTAGTATTATGAAATATAACTAAAAACTATTTGGGTATCAAAGTTTCTCTCCTTAATGGTTTTATTGCTTTGGTTTTATATTATATTAATAATATAGTTAAATTTTTTTAAGTTGAATATTTTTACATTTATTAAACAGGAAAAAAAGAGACATCCATAAGGATAAGCATCCCATTCTATTAACTATTAGCTTTTACCTGATCTTTATCAGAAATAATTAAGTTTAACAATCTTTCTTTTATAACACTATTTGGAACATCTTCATGTAATACTTCATCTAACTGTTGTAACCTTTCTGTTACATCATCTTTTGTGATTGCCATTACATTGTTTTTGAAGATTAAATTATTTTTGGTTCTAGTTGTAGTTTCACCATCTAGTTTTAACTCTTCGAACATTTTCTCACCAGGACGTAAACCAATTTCTACAATATCAATATCTTTATATGGCTTGAACCCTGACATACGGATCATTTTTTCTGCTAAATCTAAGATTTTAACTGGTTTTCCCATATCTAATACAAAGATTTCGCCTTTGTCTGCATAGAATCCAGCTTGAAGAACCAACTGAGCAGCTTCTGGAATTGTCATAAAATAACGAATAATATTCTTGTCTGTAATAGTTACAGGTCCACCTTCCGCAATCTGACGTTTAAAGATAGGTATTACAGAACCATTAGAACCTAAAACATTTCCAAAACGCACTGCTGCCATCTTCGTAACTCCATTGTTTCCATTAGCTTGAAGAATCATTTCTGTCATACGTTTAGTTGCCCCCATGACATTTGTTGGGTTAACCGCTTTATCAGTACTGATCATAATAAATCTAGAAACTTTGTTTTTAATACAAGCATTAATAACATTGTTTGTTCCAAATACATTGTTTTTTATAGCTTCCATTGGTCTAGTTTCCATTAATGGCACATGTTTATGTGCTGCAGCATGGAATACAACATCTGGTTGCTTTTCTTTAAAAATCTCATTAATTGCTTTATATTCACGAATAGATGCAATTAAGGATACAATTTCAATAGATGGATCTAATGTTCCATGTGTTCTATTACGATTAAACTCTTGTTCTAGCATGTATAATGAGTTTTCATTAATATCAATCATAAATAACTGTTTCGGTTTAAATCTAACAATCTGGCGACATAATTCCGAACCAATAGACCCACCAGCACCAGTTACTACTATCTTCTTTCCTGTTAAATAGCTTTTTATTTCACTTTGTTCTAAGTGGATTTCTCCTCTTCCTAATAAATCCTCAATACTGATATCCTGTACAGGATATTTTTTAGTAGCATTCAAATCATTATCAAGAAGATTATCTCCATCTTTCATAATTTTAGTTTCTACTTTTACAGATTGACATAAATCATAAATTCTACGAAGATCATCTTTAGTTGCACTTGGAATAGCAATAAACGCAATTTTTACATCATATTTTCTAACAATATCAGGAATATCATAAGTATCTCCTAATACCTTATATCCTGAAATTACATTATCTGTTCTTTTGTCATCCACAAATCCAATAACTTTTACATTGAATTTATGGTTTTGAATTAACTCTTTAGCTAATATATATCCTGCATCTCCTGCCCCAATAATTATTGCATTTTCTGTATTTACAGAAGATTTCATAGTTGCACGACGATAAAGGCGATAACAAACTCGCATATTGAACATTAATAATGCAGCAATTAGTCCACCAGTAATAATAACACTTAAAAACATTCGGTCAACATGAAAAGCAACAGCTATTAAAAATAAAACTACTGATGCAAAAATGACCGAAAAACCTATTCTAATAGTTTCTATTGGCCCCACATATTTCCATAAACTCTTATGAATTTTAAACACCAAAAAAGAAATGCAATAAACAACTAGAACAGTCAATACTGCAAGCATTACTTCACTAACATAGAATCTATAAAAGTTTGGAAGTTTAAATTCAATATTTATCCAATATGATAATAGAAAAGAAATAAGCACAACACATAAATCTATTGCACACAATAGCAATCCCCTATGTTTCTTATATATATTGTTCTTAAATATCCTCTCTAACATACTATCTCTCCTTCACTCTTTCCTATTTTATCATATTCTTTTATATGTGGAAGCATAAAAAATACTTTTCGAGCAAAAAATAACAAAAATTTTAATAACTAAGATATTTTTTATAACAATCAAAAGCTATAATAGTAAATTCCATTTTTTTCCAGACAAAATAACTATACTTTATATTTACAGATCAGTTTATATCTACTAGCATGAAGCATGGAAAGGAAAATGATGTAAATTCTTCACATCAGATTAGGTACATTATATGATTTATAAATTATCAGAATATGATATACAACAATATCTCCAATACTGTGATGTTTCAAAAAATCTAAATACACATACACTAAAAGCTTATCAAATTGATTTAAGTCAATTTTACCAATTTATGAATAATCATAATTTTAATATCACTAAGGACTCACTACAAGCTTATATCAATCATCTTCATACAACCTATCAGAAAACAAAAACTGTTAAAAGAAAGATTGCTGCTGTCAAAGCTTTTTTTGCATATCTAATTTACCAGGACAAAATTGATGATAATCCAATGAGTAAAATAAGAACTTCTTTTCGTGAACCTAAATTATTGCCTAGGACAATATCAACAAGCGACTTAAATTCTATATTCAATAAACTTTATGATGAAATCAGTAAATGCAAAACTGAATATCAAATAAAAGTATGTACTCGCAATGCTGCTGTTATTGAACTATTATTTTCCACAGGTATACGTGTATCAGAACTTTGTCATCTGAAAGACAAAGAAATTAATTTAAATGAACAGTATATTAGAATCTTTGGAAAAGGGGCAAAAGAGAGAATCATTCAAATCGGTAATCCTGAAGTATTACGTATTTTACTCACTTATCGTTCCTTATTTAAAGATCAAATTGAATCCTGTGGTTATTTTTTCATCAATAAATTAGGTAATCCGCTTTCTGAACAATCTGTACGTCTTTTATTATCTCAATATGAAAAAGAACTACATCTCCCTCAACACATTACACCTCATATGTTCCGCCATACATTTGCGACTAAACTATTAGAAGAAGATGTAGATATTCGTTATATCCAACACATTCTAGGTCATAGTTCAATTACTACTACACAAATATATACACATATTCATTCTAATAAACAAAAAGAAATCTTGAGACTTAAAAACCCTAGAAATTTTATTCATCAAATATAGATATATAAAAACGAAGTTTCATTTTTCTTTATAAAAGATTTTTATTTACGGTAATTTTTAGAATTATAATTTTTCATTTGCTTAAAGAAATAAATACAAAACTTAAACTTTAAATAATTTATATGCACGTAGCGGAAAAATGGAGCGCCTGTAGCGGTAAAGCGGTGCACTATTTATCATTCTTTCTTAATGAATCACCTTTAAATTCCAATCTATATGATTTATAAAGAAGTCTATCTAAACATGCATCTGCATAAGTACTATCTTTAAATAGATCATACCACTCTTTTACCGGCAATTGAGAAATAACTATCGTTGATTTTCTTCCTTCTCGACCATCTAATATTTCAAAAAGATCCCTGCATTTTTCAATATCCAGCTCCATTAAACCAAAGTCATCTATGATAAGCAGATCCACTTTACTTAGTTGTTCTATCAGATTCAATATTTTTACCTTATCATCCATTTGTCGATACGAATCTAATTCTGTGAGTAATTTTGATGCTTTTTTATATCGAACTGTTTTAAACTGCTTTAGTGCTGCTATTCCTAATGCATTTGCGTAAAAACTTTTCCCAGTGCCTGTCATTCCAGTAATCAACAGATTCTGTCCTGTTTCAATCCATTCACATGTATTCAGCCGTTCGATAAGTGTTATGTTTAGTCCTCTTTCTGGATCATATAGCTTTTCGTCGAAGCTTGCCCCTGGAATCTTTATTTCTGATTTTTTTAGATATCTTTGAAATTTTTTATTATAGCGAAGATTCCACTCAGCATTTACCAGTTCGAAGAATCTTTCTTCAAAATTCATCGTTGCACTTTCGGCATTCTGTATCTGCTTACGAAGCTCTTCCGCCATTCCGGAAAATTTCATCTTCTTTAATTTTTCGTATAGTTCTTCATATAATTTTTCTTCTTCTTTTCTTTCATGATTGCTGTTTAATCTATTCATAATGTTCTTTACCTCTTATATTCTTATGTTGTGGCAGCTTTTCAGTTCCATGTTTAGATTCCTTTTTATTTGCTAGATTCTGTAGTTCTTTCTTGAAATAGCTGTAGCCGATAGTGTTTCGGACAAGACAGTTTTCTGCTGCCTTATCTGAAATTGCTTTCGAATATTCCTTGCATAGATGCAGTATGCCATTGCAGCTTTTATATGACTGTTGCT
>URYK01000034.1 GCA_900552125.1 uncultured Solobacterium sp.
AGGCACATGCGGTTTGATAAGGGGAGGTAGTTTAATGACTATCTCCTACTTTCTTAAAAGGAGGATTTTTATGGGTAAAAAAGTACACGTTGTACCTCATTCACATTGGGATAGAGAGTGGTATTTTACTACATCTCGATCAAAAGTCTATTTGATGAAAGATTTACATGATGTATTAGATACATTAGAAAATGATAAAGAGTTTAAATTTATGCTTGATGCTCAAGCATCTCTACTGGATGATTATTTGAAATGGATGCCTCAGGATGAAGAACGAATCAAAAGATTTGTAAAAGAAAAACGTTTAGTTATTGGCCCATGGTACACACAGACAGATCAGATGGTCATCAGTGCAGAAAGTATCGTTCGTAATATGTATTATGGAATGAAACGATGTGAAGAATTTGGTGGCTATATGAATGTAGGATATGTACCTGATTCATTTGGTCAAGCTGGTAATATGCCACAGATTTATCAGGCATTTGGTATAAAAGATAGCTTGTTCTGGCGCGGTGTTAGTGATGATATGGTTAAACATACAGACTATATGTGGCAAGGTGATGATGGCAGTGAAGTATTTGTAACCCAAATTCCATTTGGTTATTATATTGGTGGAAATATTCCTGAAGAAGAACCTAAGAGTGAAGAATTTTGGCAGTCTGAATGCTTTAATAAAGCTGGTTTGAGAAGCTCTACTGATTCTATTTACTTCCCTAATGGATTTGACCAGGCTCCTGTTCGTAAAAACTTGAGTAAAATTTTAGCTGGTAGAAGAAAAAGTGATCCGGAAAATGAATATAAAATCAGTACAGTAGAAGAATATATTGCGGAAGTAAAAAGTCAGAATCCAAGTTTAGAAACAGTATATGGAGAATTACTGATTGCGAAACATATGCGTATTCATAAATCCATTTTCTCTTCTCGTTCTGATTTGAAAGTGTTGAATACACAAGTACAGAATTATGTAACAAATGTTTTAGAACCTATATTAGTAATGGCGGTTCAATTAGGACATGAATATCCTAAAGAAACAGTAAAAGAAATCTGGAAGCTATTATTTGAAAATGCAGCACATGACTCTATTGGTTCTTGTATTGCGGATACAGCAAATGAAGATGTCTATGTTCGTTATAAACAGGCAAGAGATATTGCGATTAATTTAGTAGAACTTTATGCACGTATGATTTCTACTTCTTTACAGGATAAAGAAGGAAAAATAACATGGACATTATTTAACACTCTTCCACTAGAGAGAAAAGAAACTATTGAATTTAAGACATATATTCCAAATGGCGAGTTCTCTATCATTGATGTTAATGGTAATAATGTGCCTTATACAATTTTAGAGAAAAGAGATTTAACTGACTATGTCTTATCACAGACAATACGATTGAATCCAAGTAAAGAAATATATATTCCAGAAAAGGTATATGAAGCTACTCTAGTGATTTCTAAAGAAGATATTTTATCTTTTGGTTATGAGCAATGTCAGCTTGTATTTGGAACTGATGGACATGAAAAGGTAGATACAAGAGACGCTCTTGAAAATGAATATTATCATATTTCTATTAATGAAGATGGCAGCTTTGATGTTGTGGAAAAAGCTACAAATACTGTATATAAGAATCAAGGAATACTAGTTGAAAATGGAGATGATGGTGATAGCTTTAATTATTCTCCACCTAGAAATGATTTAGAAGTTTATTCAAATGCATTTAAACCAGTTATTAATATTTTTGGTTCTTCTCTGATTCAAAAAGCAGAAATACAATTTAATATGCAGATTCCTAAAGATTTGGATCAGAGAGCAAAAAGAATTAAAGATACAGAATTACCTGTTACTTTAATTGTTGGACTAAGAAAACATAGTAAAATTATTGATGTAACTGTTAAGGTAGATAACCATGGTTTATCACACCGTTTATGTATTTTATTTGATGCACAGATGGCTACTAAATTCAATATTGCAGATCAGCAATTTGGAAGTATCCAAAGACCAAATGGATATGAGAAAGAAATGGAATTATATATAAACAGTGCTAATAAAGATGAATCTATAAAAGTTTCAAATCCTTTAGAACCAGCCAATTGGCAACAGAGTGCAACTAGCTGGCAGGAACCACCTATTGCGATTGAACCTTGTCAAAGCTATGTTGCGTTGACACAGGAAGATAGAACTGTTGGAGTAATTCCTCAGGGTGTAAGAGAATATGAAATTGTAGGAGATAATAAAGGTATTATTCGTTTAACTTTATTCCGTACTTATGGTTTTATGGGGAAAGAAAATCTATTGTATCGCCCTGGACGTGCTTCAGGTGAAAGAATTATTGAAACTCCAGATGCACAATTATTGAAACCTATGGAATTTAGCTGTGGTGTAGCTTATCTTCCAGCTGCATTCAATGAATCAAACTTAGAACAGCTGGCAAAACAATACAATACTCCGGTTGAAGTTTATGAGTATTCTGAATTTTTAAATGGGCGTTTGATTTTCAGTCAAATGGAAGTAGAAGGTGTAGATGAAAGAGCTAAGTCATTCTTTACTAGTGAAAATAATCTTGTAGTATCAGCAATTAAGAATGCTGAAGAAAAACCTGGTATTGTTATTCGTTTGTATAACGGAAAAGATCATAAAGTATTGAATGATGTTTTAACCTTTACTTCTTCTATCAAAAAAGCCGGTCTAATGGATTTGAAGGAACAAGTTATTGAAGAGTTACATGTGGAAAATAACCAGATCATATTAGAAAATATTGGACACTGTAAGTTTGTAACAGTGAATGTAGAAGTATGAGATATGCAGTAGGAATTGATATAGGGGGAACGAATACTAGAGTTGCCCTTATAGATGAAACATATCATATTCTGGAAAGAATACAGTTTTCCACAGATGTAAATGATCCAGAAAAAACGCTAGATAAAATTGCAGAGATTATTGCTGGCTTTGATAAAGATATAATCGGAGTAGGAATGTCTTGTCCAGGACCCTTAGATTTATTAGAAGGAAAAATACTAACAACTCCTAATCTATATGGGAAATGGCATAATTATGAGGTTAGTAAACAGTTATATAAACGTATTCAAGTTCCTGTTTATTTAGATAATGATGCAAATTTAGCGGCATTAGCTGAAAGTTATATTGGAGAAGGGAAAGACTATAACTATGTTCAGTACTTAACGGTTTCTACAGGTTTAGGTGCTGGATTAGTGATTAATAAAAAAATCTTCTTAGGCGCTCATGGATTTGCGAATGAAGTTGCCAATAGCTGTATGATTCATGAAGGACCAAGTCATGGTATGATTTATCCAGGCGGAATTGAAGCTATTTCTAGTGGAACAGGAATCGTAGAAAGAGCTAGAAAACAAGGTTTAATAGTTGAACATGCCGGTCAGGTAAATGATTTAGCTGTTCAGGGAAATGAAACTGCAATACAAATTATGAAGGAAGCAAAAATTTATTTAGCTAATTTTATTGCGATGATTCAAGGCTATATTGATCCTGAAATATTTATTCTTGGAGGCTCCGTTGCATTAAAAACTGATGGGTTCGTCGAAGATGTTGAAAAATTAGTAAAAGATAGAGTATATGATGTTGTTAGACCTTATGTTAAGGTAAGAAAATCAACATTGAATGAAGATAGCGGATTATTGGGCGCAGCCTGTCTTGTATTTCAAAAATAAAGAATTAAAGTCTAGCAAATGTCAATAAATGACAGTTTTGTTAGACCTTTTTCTATAGTACATGAAGTGTTCCACAGTGGAATTTTTCTTTAAATGAAAAACAGAATGAAAAAGATGTAAAATAATTGTGATTTTTTTATCAAAAAGAGATTTTTCGTTTACGAAAAAGTATCTTGGTGGTATAATAAAGCCGATACATAAGGAGGAATTTTACTATGGCTAAAAGAACTGTAAAAGATTTAGATGTAGCTGGAAAACGTGTCATTGTACGTTGTGACTTCAACGTTCCTAGAAAAGATGGAAAAATTACAAATGACAACCGTATTATTCAGGCTTTGCCAACAATCAAATACTTAATTGAAAACAACGCAAAAATTATTTTAATGTCTCACCTTGGAAAAGTTAAAACAGAAGAAGACAAAGCTAAAAATGATTTACGTTGTGTAGCTGATCGTTTAAGTGAATTGGTTGATACAAAAGTAACTTTCGTACCAGTTACTCGCGGAGAAGAATTAGAAAACGCTGTAGCTGCATTAAATGATGGAGAAATCGTTGTTATGCAGAATACTCGTTATGAAAAAGGAGAAAGTAAAAATGATCCTGAATTAGCTAAATACTGGGCTTCTTTAGGTGACTTATTTGTTGAAGATGCTTTCGGTAGTGTTCACCGTGCTCATGCATCTACTGCAGGTATCGCTTCTATCCTTCCAAATGCATTAGGTTTCTTGGTAGAAAAAGAAGTTAAAATGTTAGGAGCTGCTGTTGATACTCCTGAACGTCCATTCGTTGCTATTATCGGTGGTGCAAAAGTTTCTGATAAGATTGCTGTTGTAGATAATCTATTGAAAAAAGCTGATAAAGTATTGATTGGTGGAGGTATGGCTTATACATTCCTTAAAGCAATGGGATACAATGTAGGTAAATCTCTAGTAGAAGAAGACAAAGTAGAACTTGCTAAAGAATACATTGAAAAAGCTGAAGGTAAATTGGTATTACCAGTTGACCATGTATGTGCTGATAAATTTGCTGAAGATGCAAATACTGTAGTTGCAGACAATGAAAATATTCCTGCAGATTACATGGGTCTAGATATTGGTCCTAAATCAATCGAACTTTACAGAGAAGCACTTGCTGGTGCAAAAACTGTAGTATGGAATGGACCAATGGGTGTATTTGAAATGGCACCATTCGCAAAAGGTACTTTAGAAGTATGTACTGCAATTTCTGAACTTCCAGGAGCTACTACTGTAATTGGTGGTGGAGACTCTGCAGCTGCTGCTATTCAGTTAGGATTCGCAGATAAATTCTCTCACATCTCTACAGGTGGTGGAGCTTCTCTAGAATACATGGAAGGTAAAGTATTACCAGGTATTGCGGTAATCGCAGATAAATAATCATTAGAAAATAGGAGATATTGATCATGAGAAAACCAATTATTGTTGGAAACTGGAAAATGAATAAAACCATGAAAGAAACAAAAGAATTCATGGAAGCTGTAGATGCTGCAGCTGCTAGCGAAAATGCTACATTTGGTATTGGTGCACCTTATACAGCACTTTCTACTGCAGTAGCTGGAGCTAAAAACCTAGTAATTGCTGCAGAAAACTGCCACTGGGAAGACAATGGAGCTTTCACTGGTGAAGTTTCTGTACCTATGTTACAGGAAGTTGGAGTAACTCATTGTATTATCGGACACTCTGAACGTCGTGAAATGTTTGGGGATACTGATGAAACAGTAAATAAAAAAGCAAAACGTTTAATTGATGCAGGAATTACACCAATCTTATGTATTGGTGAAACAGAAGCTCAGTATGATGCTGGTGAATCTGAAAAAGTAATTCGCGATCAGTTAACAGGTTCTTTGGCTGACTTATGTCCAAAATGTGTAGGAAACATGGTAATCGCATATGAACCAATCTGGGCTATTGGTACTGGTAAAAGTGCTTCTGTAGAAATCGCAGAAAACTGCTGCCGTATCGTTCGTGATCAGGTTCGCGTTATGTATGGTGATGAAGCTGCTGAAAATGTACGTGTACAGTATGGTGGTTCTGTTAAACCAAATAACATCGTTGAATATATGGCACAGCCAGATATCGATGGTGCATTAATTGGTGGAGCTAGCTTAAAAGCAGACAGCTTCTTAGAAATCATCGAGAAAACAAAATAGTAAATTATAAGGATTTTAAAATTGAATGGGTTTACTTGCCTTGAACATAAAATTTACATAGGGCAAGTAAATCCTATTTTCTTTATAAGGCATATTTTACACTATGTAAGTATATTATAATTTTTTTGGATTCATTAAATTAATAGATTAAATGTGTATTTATAAAAGGAAATGATAAAATTTTAAATTTATAATATTAGGCCTTTAAGGATGTATATATTTTAGGATAGTAAGTAAAGAGTGAATAAGTAATATTTACTATGAAAATAATAAAACGTTGTAGAATAATTAAATTATCGAAAAAAATATAGTTTTTCCTAACTATTTTTGGATAATCAATATTTCCATTTTTATATGTGAAAATAGACATTGAAAAAATAATTGAGGCTTTAACGAATTAACTTAATTTAGGTAGTTAATTCGTTAGCTTCTTTTTTTATAAGAAAAATGAAATATAATATCAAAAAAATTTAAAAAATATTAAAATTTTATTCCAATTTAAAATGAAACATGATATACTATGAATATCAAGAAAGCGGTTACTAAGGAGGGCTGAGATGAAATTTAAATGTAAAGAGAGAAACATCTTGTGGGGAGGAGCAACTGCGGCAAGTCAATATGAAGGGGGATGGAATGAAGGGGGAAAGGGTTTAGATACCCAAGATTGTAGACCTTATTTAAAGAGAACATCGAATGCCACAACTAATACTCGTTTATTAACGAAAGATATAGTTGCTGAGGCTAAAAAGTCTACAGGTGGTTATTATCCATTTCGTAAAGGGTCAGATGGATATAACCGTATGGAAGAAGATATTTCATTATTAAAAGAGCTGGGTATTGATGTTTATCGCTTTTCTATAAGTTGGGCGCGTTTATTTCCAAATGGAGATGAGCAAGAACCAAATCAGGAAGGTATTCAATATTATGACAAAATTATAAAAGCACTACATGATGCTGGTATAAAAATATTTTTAACTATGAATCATTATGCTATTCCTCTACATTTAGTAGAAGCTTACGGAGGCTGGACAAATCGGAAGCTGATTGATTTTTATGTAAGATTTGCAAAGGTTGTATTTGAAAATTGGGGAGATTATATTGATTATTATCTGCCATTCAATGAAATCAATGCGGGTTATTTTTCTCCGTATAATGGTGTCGGCTTATTAAAACCAGAAAATGAGGCTTATGATCAATCCCTTGTTTTCCAATCATTGCATCATCAATTTGTTGCAAGTGCAAAAGTGATTGAGCTTGGTCATTCTATGGTCAAAGGGAAATTTGGCTGTATGATTGCTTGTTTTTGTTACTATCCATACTCATGCAGTCCTGAGGATAATATGAAGATGGTTACAGAAGAAAATACAAATACCTGGTTTTGTGCAGACGTGTTGGCAAGAGGAAAGTATCCATCTTATATGACAAGATTTTTTGAAGAACGTAGTATTGAATTTGAAATTACAAAAGAAGATGAAAATCTCTTAATGCATAATACTGCTGATTTTGTTTCCTTTTCTTATTACCAATCTTCAGTTGTTTCTTGTGAGGAAAAAGAAAAGACAGCAGGTAACTTAGTAGTAAGTACAAAAAATCCTTATTTAAAAGCAACTGAATGGGGTTGGCAGATAGATCCAATTGGTTTGAGAGTTACATTAAATAAAGTATATGATCGTTATCAGAAACCAGTCTTTATTTCAGAAAATGGGATGGGGAGTAGAGATGCTTTGGAATCAGATTTAACTATTCATGATGAATATAGAATTAAATATCTTAAGGAACATTTCGAACAAATCGAGGAAGCTATAAAAGACGGCGTAGATTTAATTGGATATATTATGTGGGGTATTATAGATATAGTATCTGCAGGCAGCTGTGAAATGGAGAAACGTTATGGCGTTGTTTATGTAGCTGCAGATAATTATGGAAATGGTACATATAATCGCTATAAGAAAGATAGCTTTACATGGTATCAAAATTTTATTAGAGAAAAGAGGGAAAGTGTAAATGGAAGATAAAAGTTTAGCAAGATTAAATACGGAACAGCAAAATCCAGATACAGTGGATATCGATAGCTGTTCTACGGAAGAAGTTCTAATCAAAATAAATAATGAGGATCAAAAAGTTGCTGAGGTTGTAAGAAAGCAGATTCCTGCTATAACAGGGTTGGTAGAGGTTTCATATGAAGCAGTTAAAAATGGTGGGCGTATTATTTATATAGGAGCTGGAACTTCTGGACGTTTAGGTATTTTAGATGCTTCTGAATGTCCTCCTACTTATGGTGTTTCACCAGATTTAGTACAAGGAATTATTGCTGGAGGAGAAAAGGCAATATTTACTGCTCAAGAGGGTGCAGAAGATTCATTTGATCAATGTATAGAAGATTTGAAAAAAAGAAACTTAAATTCTAAAGATATCGTTATCGGTCTAGCTGCAAGTGGAAGAACGCCTTACGTTATAGGTGCTTTAAAGTATGCCAATTCTATTGGCGCAATGACAGGAAGCATTTGTTGTGTGGAAAATGCAGAAATTTCAAAATATGCTAAGTTTCCAGTAGAAGTTGTAACAGGTCCAGAAGTAGTAACGGGATCTACAAGAATGAAAGCGGGAACAGCAGAAAAAATGGTTTTAAATATGATATCTACTACAACTATGATAAAGATGGGAAAAGTTTTTCATAACTACATGGTAGATGTTCAGCCAACTAATATTAAACTAGAAAAGCGGGCATGCAGTATGATAAAAACAATTTTGGAGATAGATGATGAAGAAGCGCAAAAACTATTTATAGAGAGTGGTAAGAACGTAAAGACTGCAATAATTATGAGTATTATGAATATGGATAAGGCAAATGCCCAAAAGGTTTTAGAAAAAGCAGATGGACATATTTCCAAAACAATTAGAGAAAGTTTATAAAGGAGGATTTTTTATGGAAAACATGGAATTAATTGTATTTGAATTAGTTAGTAATGGTGGTAATGCGAAAGGATTGGCATATGAAGCTATTGCTTGTGCAGAAAAAGGAGAATTTGATAAAGCTGAGGAATTATTAAAAGAAGCAAATGAAAGTCTTGTTGCTGCACATAAAGTGCAGACAGAAATGATTCAAGCAGAAGCTGCTGGTAAACATCATGATGTTACTGTTTTATTTGTTCATGCACAAGATCATTTAATGGCTGCTATTGAAGTTTGTACATTAGCAGAAAATTTAATTCGTATGAATAAACGTTTATATGATTTAGAGAACAAATAGGAGTATAAATGCAATTTAAAGAGATTATTGTTAATGATAAAGCAATTCGAGGCTTTTTGCATGAAGGGAAAAGTAATGATGTTGTCTGTATTGTACATGGCTTTATGGGCAATAAATCTGATCATCACTTTATGTTTCGAACATTTGGAGATGATATTTGTCAAGAAGGTTTTTCTGTATACCGATTTGATTTTCTAGGTTCCGGAGATAGCGATGGTACATTTTTTGAAGAAGAAAGTATAAATAGTCAAATTAATCAATGCAAATGTGTAGTAAGACAGTTTCAAAAAGAAAATTATAAGGTACATTTATTTGCGTTTAGTTTAGGTGGAGTAATTGCATCTCATGTGGCTAAAGAGATAAAAGTGGAATCATTATTTTTGTTATCCCCAGCAGGGAATTTTGATGAAATATTATTTCAAATGACTAGTGATTCAATTGATAAAAACAATTTAGAAGTTAATGGATTTAAGATAAATCCAAAATTAATGGAAGAGAGCAGAAATTTTGAATATTTTAATGGAATTGATAGGTATCAAGGTCCAGTAAAAATTGTTCAAGGTACAAATGATCAATATGTAAAAATGAAAAGCTTGCATAATTATAAAAAGGCATATGCAAAGGCTGAAATTGTTTTAGTCTCTGAAGCTGACCATTGTTATAGTAAGGTTTCATATACAGAGAGTGTTAGAAAGGAGATTCATGATTTTTATGGCAAAATTAAGAACTTGGCAAGTGAAGAATAAGAATATGAAGAGAAAATATAAATCTTCTGTAGGTATGACTGATTATGATATTCCAGTTTTTGGGTATAGAAGTGCGTTGCTTATTCTTTTGATAACATTTGGATCCTTATTGTTGGTACCTCAACTTTGTGAGTGGTTAAGAATCGACTATCGTTTACCTACTGTATTGTTTGGAGGCATTATTTCAGGCTTTTCAGTAGCATTTTCTCAATTTTTTATAGAAACAAAGACAGGTTTATGCAAATCATTTTGGATTGTTGGGGCACTCTTATCTGTATTTGTATCTTTTCTGATTTTTCTAGTTGTATATGCCGGAGTAATAGCATAGTGTTAAAATAAAATTTCAAAAAAATAAATAAAAATATAAAATATTATTGCAGGAAAGCGATTACAATGATATAATGTAATCGGTTAAAAAATAATAGAAAGGAGATTTAAAATGAAAGTATTATTAGTTTGTTCTCAAGGTATGTCTAGCGCTATTTGCGCAAAAGCATTACAAGAAGCTGCACAAAAAGATGGAATTGATATGACTGTTTCTGAGTGCAGTACGCAAGCATTTGCAGAAGAAATTAAGAATGGGTACGCGATTGGATTAGTAGCTCCACAGATTCGTCATCGTTATGATGTATTGAAAGCTCAAGCTACTGAAGCAGGAGTTCCTTGCGTATTAATTCAGCCACAAGGCTATACGCCATTAGGTGGTGCAAAATTATTGGCTCAGATCAAAGCTGAGTTAGGCGATTTGAAATAATATATATTGAAAGAGAGGAGAGTAAAAGATGTTTGATAAAATCACTAAATTTATGGATGAGAAATTATCAACACCTATGGCCAAGTTAGCAGAGCAACGCCACTTACGTGCAATTCGTGATGGTATTATTGCTACTTTACCATTGATCATCGTTTCATCAATGTTCATGGTTATTGCTTTCTTGCCAAATTCAATGCCACAAGATTGGGGGATTACACAGTTTATAGCTGAAAATCAGACTAAGATATTGATGCCATATCGTGTTTCTATGTACATTATGACATTATATGCTGTATTTGGTATTGGTTATTCACTAGCGCAATCTTATGATTTAGATGGACTTTCAGGAGGAATTCTTTCAGAATTAGCATTCTTATTAACAATTATTCCTTCATCTATACCAGCTGTAACAGAAGGGATAACAAATTTAGCTGCTTCAAATCAAGAATTAGCTGATTTTCTATCACAAGTACCATCTGGATTTGTATTGCCAATGGGAAATTTAGGTTCTGCGGGAATGTTTGTTGGAATTATTGTTTCATTCTTTGCTGTTGAAGTATTCAGATTAACACAGAAGAGTGGATTCAAAATTTCTATGCCACCTCAAGTACCACCTTCAGTAGCTAGATCTTTTGAAGCGTTAACTCCAACTGCAATTGTTCTATTAGTTGTAGCAACAATTACAATGTTTATCGGAATTGATGTACATTCTATTGTATCTACTATTATTTCACCATTAATCAAGGCTTCAGACTCTTTACCATCTGTAATTCTGATTATCTTCTTAACACAATTCTTCTGGTCATTTGGTATTCATGGCTGGTCAATCGTAGGTTCATTAGCTCGTCCATTATGGCTAGTATTATTGGAAGAAAATACAACAGCATTTGCTTCTCATGCAGAAGTTGTTAACATTGCTGCTGAACCATTCTATCAGTGGTTTGTAATGATCGGTGGTTCAGGTGCAACATTAGGATTAGCAATCTTATTTGCTTTCAAATCACGTTCAGCATATGGTAAAGCACTAGGAAAAACAGCTTTAATTCCTTCAATCTTTAATATTAATGAACCAATGATTTTTGGGGCTCCTATTGTATTAAATCCAATGTTAATTATTCCATTCATTATTGCACCAATCTTAAATGGTTTAATTGCTTGGTTTGCGACATCTATGGGATTCGTTAATCATGTAGTTGCTAGTTCACCTTGGACACTGCCTGGACCTATTGGGGCATTCCTTGCTTGTGGTAGTGATTGGAGAGCTGCTGTATTAAGTATAGTATTGATTATCTTATCTATTGCAGTCTACTATCCATTCTTTAGAATGTATGATAACGGACTACACGAAGAAGAATCTCAAGATGAATCAGTAAGTAAGGCTTAATTAAATAGAAATGCTCTGTTAGAATATAACAGGGCATTTATTGTAAGAGGAGGCACATATGAGAAAATTAGGTATTTCAATATATCCAGAAAAATCAGATAAAGAAACCATTCTATCTTATATCGACAAAGCTGCAGAACATGGGTTTTCAAGAATCTTTTCTTGCTTATTATCAGTGGAGAAAAGCAAAGAAGAGATAAAACAGGACTTTAAAGAAATTAATTTATATGCAAAAGAAAAAGGATTTGAAATTATAGTAGATGTAGCCCCTAGAGTTTTTTCACAACTAGGAATTAGCTATCAGGATTTGTCCTTTTTTAAAGAAATTGGAGCTGATGGGTTACGATTAGATGTTGGATTTACAGGTAGTGAAGAATCACTTATGACATTCAATCCATATGATTTAAAAATTGAAATCAACATGAGTAATGATGTAAGTACAATCGATACAATTATGGATTATCAGCCAAATCGCTATAATTTATATGGCTGTCATAATTTTTATCCACATGTACATTCAGGTTTAGAAATAAATTTCTTTAAGAAATGTACAGAACGATTTAAAAAGTATGGCTTGCATACTGCTGCTTTTGTTACTAGTCAAAATGAGAATACATTTGGATCATGGCCGGTAACAGAAGGTTTACCAACATTAGAAATGCATAGGAATTTACCAATCGATGTACAAGTTCAGCATTTTATTGCAATGGACTGTGTTGATGATATAATTATTTCTAATTGTTATCCAACTGATGAAGAATTAGACAGTATCAGCAACATTGATTTATCACTTGTTACATTCCATGTAGATTTAGAAAATAATGTTCCTGAAATTGAACAAAAAATATTGTTTGAAGAACTGCATTTTAACCGTGGTGATAAAAATGAAAATATGATTCGTTCTACACAAAGTAGAGTTAAATATAAAGGACATAATTTTGAATTATTTAATCCAAAAGAAATTATTCAAAGAGGAGGCATTGTAATTGAAAGTAGTGAATATGGGCATTATGCAGGAGAACTACAGATTGCATTACATGATATGAAAAACTCTGGTATGTCTAATGTAGTTGGACATATTAGAGAAGAAGAATTATTTTTACTAGATTACATTAAACCATGGCAGAAATTCCGTTTTCGCAAAGGATAATATATGCGATATTATGTAGGAATTGATGGCGGTGGAACAAAGACAGCTTTTATCTGTTATTCAGAAAAAAATGAGAGAATTTGTGAATTTACTCTTTCTAGTTGTCATGTTCTACAAGTTGAAGAAGAAAAGGCTATTCAAATATTGGTTAATGGTCTTAAGAAAATATGTGTTCATGCCAATGTTAATGGAAATGATGAAGTTTATATTTGTGCAGGATTAGCAGGTTACGGGAAAAATAAGGAAATTAGAAAAAGAATAGAAAAGATATGTGAAACAAGCTTCAAAGGATACTCTTATATCATTAAAAATGATGCAGAGGTTGCTCTAGAAGGAGCTTTAGATGGAGAAAACGGAATCTTATTGATTGCAGGTACTGGATCTATTGCATTAGCAAAATGTAATGATAAATACTATCGTTGTGGTGGTTGGGGATACCAAATCGGAGATGAAGGGAGTGCATACTGGATTGCGAAAAGACTTCTGCAGGAATATTCCATGCAGTGTGATGGACGTAAGCCTAGAACAGCACTTGTATCATACCTTAAGGAAAAATGTAATATCAATGCTGATTATGATATGATAGCTTATATTTCAAATGTTTTGGAAAATAAGCGAGATAAAATAGCAAATTTAGCAATATATGTATATGAATTGGCTAAACAGGAAGATTGCGCAGCCATTGCGATATACGAAGAAGCAGCAGAATATTTGTATAAAATGATTTGTGCTTTAAAATCAAATTTTTCAGAAGACATTTTAATAAGTTATGCTGGTGGAGTATGGAAAGCTGATCGTTATATTTTAGATCCTTTGAAAAAATTATGTGATAAAAAAATTAAAATTATAGATCCTCTTCATGAGCCAATGTATGGAGCATATTTAATTGCAAGAAATACATTTGAAGAGAAATAAATTGAAAAGTGGTTGTATTCTTAGTTATGTAAAAATTAATTTGTTCTTTGCAAATTAATTAAATACTGTCATAATAAAAGGGAGAGGTGACGATTGTGAGTTGTATATATAAGATAAAGCAATCATCTTCTTCATTTACAGCCACAGAGAAGCGCATAGCAGAATATATATTGAATAATAGAGAGCAAGCTTTAGAATTTACAGCTCAGAAGCTAGCAGAAGAAACAGATACTTCAGCTGCTGCATTAATTCGATTTGCACAAAAATTGGGTTATATGGGTATTACTGCTATGAAGTTAGACTTAGCAAAAGATGAAGATGAAAGTGATGAATTATTTAATGTTTTGATTGAAGAAAATGATTCTATAGAATTAATGGTTAAGAAAGTTCAAAAAATATCTGAACGTAATATTCAACAGACATATAAGCTACTTAATATCACCAATTTAAATAATGCTATAGATAAAGTAAAACAAGCCAAAAATATTTATTTAATTGGAATTGGTGGAAGTGGAATTGTTTGTATGGATTTTATGCAAAAGCTGACGCGTATTAACAGAAATGTTATTTATCATGAGGATTTTGATGTTCTTTTGGCTAGATTAGCTCATATTGATAAAGAAGATATTTTAATAGCTATAAGCTATAGTGGTGAAACACAGATGGTGAACTTAGCTGTAGATTATGCAAAAGAAAAGTATGTTTCTGTAATAGCAATAACACAATATAATGTAAAAAGCACATTATCAAAAAATGCTGATATAAAGCTTTATACACCAATTGAAGAAAAAGAATTACGTTTAGGAGCAATTTCTTCAAGAAACTCTGCATTAGTATTAACGGATTTAATTTACTATGGAATAGCAAAAGAAAACTTTAATGAAACTAAATCTGATTTAACAAAAACAAGGAGCTTGATTCATAAATTAAAAAAGAATTAGGAGGAAATCATATTGTTAGCAGTTGGTTTAATGTCAGGTACATCTCTTGATGGGATTGATGCTGTTTTATGTGAGATTACAGGATTTGGCTTAAATACAAAGATCGAACAAAAAAACTTTATTATATACCCTTTACCAGCATCAATTAAAGAAACAATAAAAAGATGCTGTAAAAGCGAAGGAGTTGGAACAGATGTAATATGTTCTTTGAACTTTGAATTAGGTGAATTATTTTCTAATGCTGCTCAATTTGTCTGTGCAAAAGCAGGCATAGCTACACAAAATCTAGATTTTATTTCTTGTCATGGACAAACAATATACCATATACCAAGAAAAACAAATCAATTTGTCGCCAGTACATTACAGATAGGAGAAAGTGCCGTTATAGCACAAAATTGTGGCTGTACAGTAATTTCTAATTTTCGTACTAAAGATATGGCAGCTGGGGGTGAAGGAGCACCATTAGTTCCATATAGCGAGTATATTCTATATAGAAATACAGAACATGCAGTAGCATTACAAAATATTGGTGGAATTGGAAATGTAACAGTATTGCCAAAAGAATGCCAATTAGATGATGTATATGCTTTTGATACTGGTCCTGGTAACATGACAATTGATGAAGCAATGTTGCAGATGTATGGAAAACCATATGATGATGGAGGGAAAATTGCTTCAACTGGTGAAGTGATAAATAAGATGATGAATGAGTTAAAACAGCATTCATACATTAATATGGACCCTCCTAAAACAACAGGAAGAGAAATGTTTGGACCAGCCTTTGTACACCATTTATTAAAAAAATATTGTGAAGAAAAACCAAATGATATTATTAAGACTCTAACATGGTTTACTGCGTGGTCAATTGCAGAAAATTATCGTAAATTTATATTGCCAAAAGATAATTTATCTGAAGTCATATTAGGTGGCGGCGGTGCGCATAATAAAACATTGCAGCAACTAATTCAAAGTGAATTACCAAATATAAGTATATTAACACAAGAAGAAAAAGGATTTTCTTCAGATGCAAAAGAAGCAATTGCATTTGTTATTTTAGGCAATGAAACTTTACATCATAATCCATCTAATGTTCCACGTGCTACAGGAGCAAAGCAAAAAGTAATATTAGGGAATATCACTTATCCAAATTAAGTTAAGACTAAGAACAGGTGTTTCATCTGTTCTTTTCTCTATATTAGAATTTGCATTTTACATTCAATATGATATATACTATAACACAGTAAGTAATATCGGATAAGGTAGGGATTTTATGAAAGCATTGATATTATCATGTAGTATTGGTGGAGGTCATGATGCTGCAGCGCATGCTGTTGAAAAAGAATTATTAAAAAGAGGCCATCAAGTAATATTTAAAGATACCTATCAGATTGTAAACAAACAAAGCGGAAGCTTTTTTGAAAAAACATATATAAAAATGGTGCAATACATTCCACCTATATTTGGTATGATATATCATATAGCTGATTCTTATTATCGTTTGCCTTTCCGAACTCCAGCATATTGGCTGAATGCAAGGTTTTCAAAGAAAATGATAGCTTATTTAAATGCAGGAAATTTTGACTTTATTGTGATGACACATATGTTTCCTGCTCAAATCATGTGTAACATTAAACAACAAGGAATAACAATACCTAAATCTATGTATATAACAACTGATTATACTTGTTTACCATTGATGGAAGAATCTGATTGTGATTTCTATATTATACCTGCAGAAGATCTAGCCAATGAATTTATAAAAAAAGGATTATCTAAAGATAAACTATATCCTTTAGGAATTCCAGTTAGTAATGATTTTTATGATTTTATAAGCAAAGAAGAAGCTTGTAAAGCTTTGAGCTTAGATCCTAATAAGAAATATATTTTATTAACCGGTGGAAGTATGGGGGCAGGAAAAATAAAAATAGCAGTTGAGACAATACTTTCTGAAATCAAACACAACAATGAATATGAATTAATTGTTATATGTGGTAATAATAAAAAGCTGTTATCTTCATTAAAAAGTAAATATGATGATTATGAACAGATTTCAATTATATCAAGAACAGATAAAATGCCTATTTACTTAAAAGCCTGTGATATATTTATTACCAAACCTGGAGGATTATCTTCTACAGAGGCAGCTGCTGCAGGTATCCCAACAATACATATTTCTCCTATTCCAGGCTGTGAAGAAAGAAATGCAAATTATTTCCATAATAAAAATTGGAGTATTTATGTAAAAGACCCTAAAGGTAATTTAAGAGAAGCAGTTCATGTATTAGAAGATAAAGATACAAGAGATGCGATGAGAATAGCACAAAAAGCTGTTTATAATAAACAGGCAACAGTTAAGATTTGTGATTTAATAGAAAAACAGATTATTTCTTAATATTTTCTTATTTTACCTAAACTTAGTTGTTTAATAGAATGAATTGTTTTAAAATTTTCGTTAAGGTGGTGGTACGATGAAAAAGAATAATATGGGAATTCGTATTCTTTGTGCTTTCATATTTCTAGGCTTATGTGGATCAATCATGTATGCTATTTATTCCTTGTCAGCAGAAGATGGAATACAGTCAAATATTAGAAGTGAAATAGTCACAGAAAAAATCAAGAATGAGGTACAAAGTAAATTAGAGAATACAGAAGAAGGCATGCAGTTAAGTGAACGGATTCAATATTTTGTAATCATGCATTCACCGTACGGCAGTGACTGGAATGCAAATATTAGAAAATTAGCTCATTTTTCAATTTATTTTGTGCTAGCATCTGGTGTGTATATTACATTATGGATATTAGGAGTAAATAAATTTCTACGCTTTATACTTACCGTTGGAGTTTGTTTCTGCTTTGCCTTTGGAGATGAGTATCATCAAAGCTACACAGGTAGAACTTCATCCATGAGCGATGTATATTTAGACACTTTTGGAGCACTTGTTTCTACATGTATATGGACAATCATTTCAATGTTTTTCAGTGGTATTAGAGCTTTAGTAAATTTGGCATATAAAGATAATAAACAATCTTTATAAAAGTAAATTTAAGTTTTATATAGAATGTGGTATACTATCTGTATTCTTGGAGGAATCAATATGAATATTAATGATTTTTTAGGCGATTTAATATATGTATTGCCAGCAGTGGCAATTGCACTTTCCGTTCATGAATTTGCACATGCCTTCGTTTCATATAAACTAGGGGATTATGGACAAAAAGAAAATGGAAGATTAACATTAAATCCTTTACGCCATTTAGATCCTGTTGGTACTTTATGTTTAATTTTCTTTGGTTTTGGATGGGCAAAACCAGTACAGGTAGATCCATATTTTTATCGTAATAAAAAAGATGGCATGATCTGGACAGCGATGGCTGGGCCATTGATGAACTTTATTGTCGCTTTTATATTTGTAATTATATATTTATTATTTATACGCTTTGGATGGTTTTATAAAAATGGATTCACATTTTATTTATTTAATCTGATGATTGTTACAGCTACGTATAATGTTGGTTTAGGGGTATTTAATTTAATTCCGATTCCACCTTTAGATGGTTCTAAAATATTAATGGGTATTTTGAAAGAAGATACATACTTTAAGTTGATGCAGTATGAAATGTATATTTCATTTATATTGATTTTAGTATTAATGAGTGGGGTGCTGGATGGACCGCTATCACATGCACAAGGTACTATTTTGAATGTATTTATTAAAATAGGCAGTATGCTTTTAGGAATGGGTTAATATGAAAAAGGATTGAAAAGTTATAGCTTAACAATCCTTTCTTTTTATATTTAAACGCAGATGGTGTGTGTAGTATCAGGAATAATAAGTAATATCTGCGTTAAATATCTTATTCTACTGTAACAGATTTTGCAAGATTTCTTGGCTGATCGATTTCACAACCACGTAATTTTGCGATTTGATAAGCCAAAAGCTGTAAAGGTATGACTGTTAAAAGTCCTTGTAGAAATATATCTGCTTTTGGTATATATAATATATCATCATAGACATCATCAGATACTTGTAAGTCTTCACGAACTATTAATAGAACATAGGCTCCTCTAGCTTTTACTTCTTTAATATTACTTATAGTTTTTTCATAAAGCTGCTCATCAGTTGCTAAAGCAATAACTGGAGTTCCTACTTCTATTAGAGAAATAGTTCCATGTTTTAATTCACCAGCAGCATATGCTTCAGAGTGAATGTAAGATATTTCTTTTAATTTTAAACTTCCTTCCATAGATAGGGAATAATCGATTCCTCTACCGATGAAGAATACATCTTCGTGTTCATAGATTTTCTTTGCGAAGCTTAGATAATCTTTTTGAATCATCGATTTCATCTGATCTGGAAGTATTTTTAGTTCATTTTCTAGCTGTGAGCGTTCATCACTTGTAATATAATCATGACTGTAAGCTAATTTACATGCCAGTAGTGATAATACAGCAACCTGAGCACAATAAGCTTTTGTAGTTGCAACACTTATTTCAGCTCCTGCCTTAGTGAATAACACATAGTCTGCATCTCTAGCAATCGTAGAGCCAGGTACATTGACAATCGCAAGAGTATCAATATTTTGTTGCTTGGCGAGCTGTAAAGCTGCAATCGTATCTGCTGTTTCACCAGATTGAGATATAAATATCGCTAGTGTATTTTTAGTAAATATAGGATTTGCATATCGATATTCACTGGCACATACACAATTAACTTGAATACGTGCTTTTGTTTCAATTAGAGATTTTGCAATCATTCCAGCATACATAGCACTACCACATGCAACAATGTGAATATTGTCATATTTGGATACATCTGGCATTGTTTGTGTTAATTCTGAAATGTTATCTTGAAGAAATGATGCGATAGTTTGACGAATTACTTCAGGTTCTTCGTGGATTTCTTTTAACATATAATGTTCAAATCCGTTTTTTTGAATATCGTTCGCTTTCATTGTGGTGATTTTTGGTTCTCGATGAATGTGTTCACTATCTAATGTCTGTAAATTAATTCCTTGTTTTGTGCAACGAGCAATTTCTTCATGTTCTAAAACCATATACATATCTGTATAAGTTAAGAATGCTGAGATATCGCTTGATAAAAATGTCTGATTATCCGCAATTCCTAAAACTAAAGGGCTATTTTTACGCATTGCATAAAGAGTATCCAGTTCATCATGAAATATAATTGCAAAGGCAAAAGAACCTTGGAAATGACGATAAGCCTGTGCTAAAGCTGAAAATTTATCATTTGAATTCTGATAACAGAAATTAATATAAGCTGCAGCGACTTCACTATCAGTTTCACTATAAAAATGATATCCTTTTGATTTTAATTCTTCACGTATTTCATGATAATTTTCAATAATACCATTATGAACTAATGTTACATTACCGCATTGATGCGGATGTGCATTATCTTCACTAGGTTTTCCATGGGTTGCCCATCTAGTATGTCCAATACCAATTGTTCCTTCTGCAAGCTGCATAGCAGCTACTTTTGATGATAATTGTGATACATTACCTTCTGCTTTTACGATTTGAATTTTGTTTTTGTTTAATACAGCAATTCCGGCAGAATCATACCCTCTGTATTCTAAGGCGTGTAAGCCATTAATTAACACACTATTTGAGATATTAGAAGATCCCGCATAGCCAATTATTCCACACATATATTTTCCTCCATTATTTAATATTCTGTATTTTGTGTATAAGAAAAAAATGTTTTACATAAATAAGTATGTTCAAAATTATGATAAGTATTATAAAAAGAATATGTGGTAAGGTAGTTTTGTGGCAATTTCTATGCTTTTGTCTACTCTTTATCGATTCACATTAACCGTAACAGTACCCGCCGAATACTTCGATAACTGTTAACCTCGTCAACCCGTAGGTCCTGGCGCTCATTACTATATTTCTGCTTGTCCCTCCTTGAAACATAATAACTGTTTACTAGAATACTATACTTTTTTTGTGTTTGCAAGAAAAAATCTTAATTTTCATTGTTTGAAAGATAATACATTTTAATTGTTTTGTCTAAAAATGCAAAAAATGTAAATGATTAGAAGAACTATAATGCGTTATTTATAAGCTATTTTAATCAAAAAAACAAGCAGAGTTAATAATTTTTTTGATAATTATGAAATTATTGTTGTAAGTGATTACACATTTACTTGAAAATATTTTGACAATTTGCAGAAAATACTTGAAAAAAATAATGTAAACGCATATAATATCAATATCAATCTTAATAAAAAGTAAGAAAAGATGAAGGAGAGATGAAATATGGGAAAATTTAGAAAATTTATGGCGATGGCTGCAGTCTCCTGCATGGCATTAACCGTCGTAACTGGATGTGGCAGCAATGGTTCTGGATCAAGTGAATCCGATTCAAATGAGGTTAAGATTGGGTTGAACTTTGAACTTTCTGGAGAAACTGCAAACTATGGTAATCCTGAATATAACGGTGCCATGTTAGCAATTAACCAGGCTAATGCAAGTGGTGAAAATAAATATACTTATACACCGGTAAAAGGAGATAACAAATCAAGCGCTGATGAGTCAACAAACATTGCGACTAAATTGATTTCTTCTGATGGTGTAAAAGGTATTGTAGGTCCAGCTACTTCTGGAGCATCTGCAGCAATTTATCAGGTAGCAACTGACAATAAAGTACTAGTCGTATCACCTTCTTCAACAACCACAAATATAACTTTGGCTGATGGTGAAAGCGTAGAAAGTGTTTATGATTATGTATTCCGTGTATGTTTTGAGGATTCTTATCAGGGGGCCGCAATGGCAGCTTTCACAAATGATACTTTAGGAAAGAAAAAAGCTGTAATTTTTTCTGATTCTAGTTCTGATTATGCTAAAGGTTTAGCAGAAGCATTTAAAGAAAAATTTGAAGAAAAAGGTGGAACTATTGTTTCTGAATTAAATTATCAGGCAAAAGATACAGACTTTAATGTTCAGCTTACTAAGATTAAAAATATGGATTATGATGTAATCTATATTCCAGGATATTACAATGAAGTTGGTTTGATTATTAAACAAGCTCGTGAAATGGGTATTGATGTACCAATCGTTGGTGGAGATGGATTTGATTCTACAGATTTAGTTAAACTTGCAGGAAAAGAAAATTTAAACGATGTTTTCTTTACTACTGCTTATACAACTGTTAACGCAAGTGATGAATTAAATGCATTCATTGAAGCTTATAAAGAAGAATATGGTGAAGATCCTAGCATGTTCTCTGCATTGGCATATGATGCAACTAATCTTATGATTCAGGCATTTGAAGAAGCAGGAACTACTGATACAGAAGAAGTTCAGAAAACAATGGCTGGTATTAACTTTAAAGGAGTTACTGGAAGCTTTACATTTGATGAAACTCATACGCCAGATAAAGCTGCATTAGTTGTAGAAATCGTTGATGGTGAGCAGAAAAATGCAGTTGATGTAAACCCAAATAAATAATCCATAGATTACTTGAATAGGGGAAAGATCTTCTTTCTCCTATTTTCCAATATTAAGACGAGGGGTGAAGTTATGACAGAGTTTTTTCAACAGTTAATAAACGGGTTGTCCATCGGTAGTATTTATGCATTAATCGCTTTAGGTTATACGATGGTTTATGGGATTATTAAGTTAATCAACTTTGCACATGGGGATATTTATATGATCGGTGCTTATGTTGGATTTCTTTCTATTTCCTATTTGCATGTAGGCTTTTTTCCAGCTTTAATTATGGCAATGGTAGTCTGCGCTGTATTAGGTGTCGTGATTGAAAGAATTGCTTACAAACCTTTAAGAAATGCAACACGTATTGCGGCTTTAATTACCGCAATTGGTGTTAGTTATGTGCTTGAATATTCAACTCAGAAAGTTATGGGACCTGGTGTTAAAACATATCCATCAGTTTTAAATGATCAGACTTTCCATCTGTTTGGAATACAGATTCAGATGCAGCAGATTTATATCTTAGTTATTACTATCGTGTTAATGCTGATATTGCAGTTTATTGTTTATAAAACTAAGATTGGACGTTCTATGCGAGCTGTATCTGTAGATGCGGATGCTGCAAAATTAATGGGAATTAATGTAGATGCGACAATTTCCTATACTTTTGCGATTGGATCTGCTTTGGCAGGAGCTGCTGGAGTATTAGTAGGAATGTACTATAATACGATCAATCCACTTATGGGGATGGTTCCCGGTATCAAAGCCTTTGTAGCTGCGGTATTTGGCGGTATCGGTATTATTCCAGGTGCAATGTTTGGTGGTTTCTTTATTGGAATTGTAGAGGCACTTGTAACAGCTTATGGAAGTTCGCTATATAAAGATGCGGTTGTTTATGCAATCCTAATTATAATTCTGATCATTAAGCCGGCAGGCTTACTTGGAAAAAACGTGAAAGAGAAGGTGTAGGCATATGAAAAATATATTTAGTAAATTAAACCTATGCTGGATTCTATTTACTACCATATTGTTAACAGTACTTACGTTATTGATGCAAGGTGGAGTTATTAATTTCTATTACCAAAGTATTTTATTTACGATTGGTATTAATATGATTCTCGCAATCTCTTTAAATCTGATTATTGGTGTTACAGGACAGTTCTCTTTAGGACATGCCGGATTTATGTGTATCGGAGCATATGCAGCTGCGATTATCACAAAATCTAATCCGAATCTAGGTGGTTTTTTTGTAGCAGTAATTGTTGGCGGAATCATATCTGCATTGGTTGCGTTAATTGTAGCGATTCCAACACTACGATTAAAAGGTGATTATCTTGCGATAGCGACACTTGGTTTTTCTGAAATTGTACGTATTATTGTGTTAAATATGAAAATCACCAATGGGGCAGCAGGTTTATTTGGTATTCCAAAACTGACAACATGGCCATTGTTAATCGTGTGCATACTAGTGTCACTGCTTGTGGTGCTAAACTTTTCAAGAAGCGCTCCCGGACGTGCCTGTATATCTATTCGTGAAGATGAAATTGCATCTGAAGCAATGGGTATTAATACAACAAAGTATAAAACGATTGCCTTTGTGATTGGTGCTGTATTAGCTTCTTTGGCTGGTGCACTTTATGCTTGTAATTTCTATGTTGTTAAACCGGATTTATTCACTTTTAATAAATCTGTAGATATTCTTATTCTTGTAGTGTTTGGTGGTATGGGAAGTTATACTGGATCCATGATTGCGGCTATCGTAATAGGTATCATTAATATGTACCTGCAGAATTTTGCGGATATTCGTATGATTATCTATGGTGCTGCATTAGTATTGATCATGGTATTTCGTCCAGAAGGGCTGCTTGGCACAAAAGAATTTACATTTTCTGGGCTCTTTAAGCGGCTATCGAAGAAGAAGGGGGTATAGCTATGGCTTTGTTGAAGGTTAGTAATCTGACAAAGAACTTTGGAGGGCTTTGTGCTGTATCCAATGTGAATATGGAAATAAATGAAAAAGAGTTAATTGGTTTGATTGGACCTAATGGAGCAGGGAAAACAACACTATTCAACCTTTTGACTGGTGTATATGAACCAAGTGAAGGAAGCATCCAGTTAAATGTAGATGGGACTATGAAAGAAATTGGAGGCATGAAACCATATAAGGTAACACATATGGGACTTGCGAGAACCTTTCAGAATATACGTTTATTTAAAAATCTGACGGTGCTGGATAATGTTAAGATTGCAATGCATCAAAATATTAAATATGGTAGTATTCAAGCAATTTTACGTACTCCAAAGTTCTATAAAGAAGAAGAACGAGTACTAAAAAAAGCAGAAGAATATTTGCAGGTTGTTAAATTATTTAATAAAAAAGATGAATTAGCAAAAAATCTTCCTTATGGCGAACAGCGTAGACTTGAAATTGCACGTGCTCTGGCAATTGAACCAAAAATCCTATTTTTAGATGAACCGGCAGCTGGTATGAATCCACAGGAAACAGCAGATCTAACAAAACTGATTCATCAGATTAAAGATGATTTTAATTTAACGATCATATTAATTGAACATGATATGTCTTTGGTTATGACGATTTGTGAAAGAATCTATGTTTTGGATTATGGAAAGTGTATTGCCAATGGTGTTCCTGAAGAGATCAAAAATAATAAGAGAGTAATCAAAGCATATTTAGGGGAGGATATTTAACATGTTGAAAATTGATAAATTAAATGTCCATTATGGTGTAATTCATGCATTAAAAGATGTTTCCATTGAAGTAAATGAAGGGGAAATTGTTTCTTTAATTGGCGCAAATGGAGCAGGAAAAACTACTTTGCTTCAGACAATCAGCGGCTTGTTGAAAAAAACAAGTGGGGATATTGTATTTCTTGGGAAATCATTAAATAAAGTCAGTGCTAAGAATATTGTACGAGAGGGAATTACGCAGGTTCCAGAGGGTAGGCATATTTTTCCTGGTATGACAGTTTATGAAAATTTATTGATGGGCGCATACCTTAGAAAAGATAAAGATGGAATAAAAAAAGATATGCAGGAAGTATATAAACGTTTTCCAATTCTAGAAAAGCGTAGTACACAGGATGCTTCTACTTTATCAGGAGGCGAACAGCAGATGTTAGCTATGGGACGTGCATTAATGGCAAACCCAAAAATACTGCTGTTAGATGAGCCTAGTATGGGGCTGGCACCTATCTTAGTAAAAGAAATATTTAATATCATTCGTGATATTAATGAAAATGGAACAACAGTTCTTCTTGTGGAACAAAATGCAAAAATGGCATTATCTATTGCGGATCGAGCCTATGTCATGGAGACAGGTAATATTGTGATGAGCGGAACTGGTATAGAACTGGCAAATAGTCCAGAAATTCAAAAGGCATATCTGGGAGGATAAGTGTATGTATGTAAAGAATAGAATGACAAGTAATCCTATTTGCATTGATGTAAACAGCAAAATTAGTGAAGTTGTCGATATTATGAATGAAAAAGGATTACATCGTATTCCGGTCGTAAGCGGGAAAAAATTAGTCGGTTTAGTTACTGAGGGAATGATCAGTAAGAATGGTGCTACTAAAGCTACAAGCTTAAGTATCTTTGAATTAAATTATTTATTATCAAAAACAAGCGTAGATGCCATTATGATCCGTGATGTGATTACAATTCATGAGGATCGCTTTTTGGAAGATGCGGCTTTAATGATGTTTAAACATGATATTGGCTGTCTTCCCGTAGTCAATGATGCTAATGATGTTGTAGGTATTTTAACAACTAACGATGTATTATCTGCTTTCCTTGATATTTTGGGATATCGTGAAAGCGGTAGTCGTGTTTGTATTGAAGTCAAAGATGAATTAGGAACAATTGGTAAAATTTCTGAAATCTTTGTACGCAATAATTGTAATATTACTCACTTAGGTGTATATTCACAGCATAATGGATATGCGGATATGATTATTCGTATTGATACTTTCCAAACAGATGCATTGGCAAAGGATTTGGAAGAAAATGGATATAAAGTATTAAGTATTACAAAAAATCCAAATTAAAAGGGTGAGAATTTCACCCCTTTAATTTATACGCATAGAATTTCTTTGGCTTCTTCAATTTGTTTTCTTTCTTCTAAAGTAATATTATTTGTGATGATGCAATCATACTGAGCAAATTTTCCAAATGGGTAAGTACCGGTTTTAGAGAATTTTGTTACATCACAAAGTAAATATTTTTTGGTAGCTTTTTCTAGTACTTTTTGTTTAATGATTAATTCTTCATAAGAGAAGGTAGTTGGACCATCGCATTGATAAAAGCCATCTGTTCCCATAAATGCCATATCAATTTTCACATGTTCTAGATTTTCTAAAGTGAAAGCACCTACTGCAGTGCTTCCTTTTTTTTTGCAGTTTTCCACCTAATAGAATAATTTCATGTTTTGTGGATAATAGACGTTGGGCGATAGGCAGAGAACAAGTCACAATAGTCAGATCCTTCTTTAATGGTAAGTATTTTGTCATTGCAAGTGTTGTGCTCCCTGGGTCTAAATAGATAAGACTGTTGTCATTGATAAGTTCTACTGCTTGTAGTGCAATTCTTTGTTTAAGCTCAATATTTTCTTCCATTTTAACATCAATTGGAAGTTCGTTGTATTTATCAATAAATTGTGCCCAACCATGATGCTTTTGAATAGAACCTCTTTGTTCTAAAGCAAATAAATCTTTACGAATAGTTTCAGTAGTAACATTAAAATGAACAGATAGTTCTTTTATATTTGCTTGTTTCTTATCCTGTAGGTAGCTGATAATTGCTTTACGGCGAGTCTCGGTTTTAATTGACATAAATCCTCCTAATTGGTTTTATCTTGGTTTTAAAATAATATTTTGTTTTATGCCAATATTTTAATGCTTTATCTTTTCTTTTTACAAGTATTTTCTTGTTTTTTACTTTGATTTAAATTAAAGTCATAGGTGAAAGAGGTGAACATGATGAAGTTACAAGTAGCATTAGATACATTAACATTAGATGAATGTATGAAATTATTAGAAGAAACGAAAGGGAGCGTAGATATTGCGGAAACTGGAACTCCATTTATTATTGAAGAGGGAATGAGACCAGTAAAAGCAATCAAAGAAAAGTTTCCTGAAATTGAAGTTTTAGCCGATGCGAAAATTATGGATGCAGGAGAATATGAGGCGGATAAATGCTTTGCGGCAGGTGCTGATATTGTGACTGTACTAGGAGTTAGTCATGATGAAACAATTTTAGGCTGTGTTCGTTCCGCTAAAAAATATGGGCGAAAAGTCATGGTGGATATGATCAATGTACAAGATCTTGAACAAAGAACAAGAGAGATTGATGAAATGGGAGTAGACTACATTTGTGTGCATACAGCTTTTGATGTACAGGCAAGTGGACAAGATCCTTTAGAGGAATTAAAAACAGTAAATAAAGTAATACAGCATGCGGAAAGTGCAGTAGCAGGTGGTGTTAAACTAAATACAATTGATGATATAGTACAAGAAGGTGCTGCTGTTATTGTTGTAGGTGGGGCAATCTGTAATGCGAAAGATCGTTCGCAAATGGCAAAAGATATGAAAGGAAGATTGCAATGACGAATATAGAATATGCGAAAACTGTTCTCAATGAATTGGAACATACCTTATTAAGTATTAAAGAAAGTGATGCACAAAAATTTGTTGAATTAGTAGATGGAGCTAATGAAATATTCTGTGCGGGAGCAGGACGAAGCGGTTTTCAAGTCAAAGGATTTGCGATGCGTTTAATGCATATGGGAAAACATTCTTATGTCGTAGGAGAAACATGTACACCAAATATTTCAAATGACGGAGTACTGGTTATTTGTTCAGGTTCAGGTGAAACAAAAAGTTTAATAAATCATGCGATGAAAGCTAAAGAAGTAGGTGCTAAGATTGCCTTAATTACAATAAATCCTGAATCTACCATTGCGAAAATGGCAGATGTAGTGATTGAAATCAGTGCCCCAAGTCCAAAGAGTGCAAAAGAAGGACAGATTCGCTCTATTCAGCCTATGGGCTCACTTTTTGAACAAAGTGAAGGATTATTTATGGATATTAGTATCATGATGCTTATGGAAAGAAATAATATGGATAGTGATACGATGTTTGGCCGCCATGCCAATATGGAATAGATTATGAAACAGGAATTAGTACGTTTTGTGGAAAAACCGTGGGGATATGAGAAATGGATTGCGGTAACTAAAGACTATGCATTAAAAGAAATATTTTTTAAAAAAGGAAATCGCTGTTCTTTTCAATACCATAATCAAAAAGAGGAACATATTTATATTTTAAGTGGGAAACTAGAAGTTTTAGAAGATGATGAGAATAGAGAATTACACACACGTATTTATGAACCGGGGGAAATTATCCACAATCCAGCAACCTATCGTCATCGAAACACTGCATTAGAAGACACAACAATTGTTGAAGTTAGTACACCTCATCTTGATGATGTGGTAAGAATTGAAGATGACTATAATCGATAAGATAAAAAAGGGGCTTTAACGAAATTAGCCTAAACAATAAAAAACAAAAAAAGGCAAT
>URYK01000035.1 GCA_900552125.1 uncultured Solobacterium sp.
GTTCAACCATGCCTGTACATGTTTGAACTATAGCGACTGCCTGTCGCACAAAAGCAATTGGAATATCTTCCATTAGTCTCTCGAATTTAATTTTTTCTCCATCTTTAAATATAAATACTTTCTCTATCTTATTTGGATCTATCTCATCGCCTTTCTTCTTTTGAAAACCGATTCCAGCTCCCTGAACTATAGCTTCTTGATTATCTTCAGTGAATGTGGCCACTATATTGTTGTTTAATACACGAACAACTTTCAAAGAAATCACCTCCAATAATAAAAGACCTAAAAACTATCATACAAAATACGTAAGTCTAGTTTTAGGTCTTGCCTGCTTTACCAGTAACAATCCAAATATGACGAATATATGATAAATCATTTTAACAATCTTGTCAACGCTTTCAATCTATTAAAATTTTTTAGTATGAATCTGTAAATTTTATTGTTGACAATTATTATCTAAAACTTTATAATGCAATAGACAATGTTACTGTTCAATCAGGCATGAGTTACTATTTTATAGCACTCATGCTTTTTTATTACTAGGAGGAGCTTACAATGTTAAACTTTTTAAAGAAAAAAAATGATACGAAAATTACAATCAATGCTATTGCTACAGGTAAATTATTACCACTAGAACAGGTTAATGATCCTGTTTTTTCTAAAAAAATGATGGGAGACGGGGTTGCTGTTGATGTAGATGATGATTATATCGTATCTCCTGTTGATGGAACAATTTCACTTATCGCAGAAACAAAACACGCTTTTGGAATCACTACTTCTGAAGGAATAGAAATCATGGTTCATGTTGGATTAGAAACAGTTAATCTTAAAGGACAAGGATTTAAAAAACTAAAAGAAATGGGCGATCAGGTAAAAAAAGGAGATCGAATTTTACATATTGATAGAAACTTCATGAAAGAACATAACGTTGAATTAATAACACCAGTTATAGTATTAAATTCTATGGATCATAACCTTCATCATGTTAATGGTGATTCAGTTGATCCTTCATCTACTATATTAAGTCTTACAAAAGAATAACTAAAAGGTCAATCTGCCTATATAAAGGTAGATTGACCTTTTATAATATTAATTACATTAAACAAATATAAAACCATTAAAAATAATGTCATTAGATATAACGCAATCAAATGCTGTCACCATCTTTAATTTCTAGTTGAATATCTTTAAGATAGATCTGATGATTTTTTCTTTGACCTAATGACTTAGCATTTAACCAAAGAAATCCTGTAATGCATAATATAAATAACGCTCACAGGCATTTATATCATGCTGACCGCCTTCTATAATTGCATAATGTAGATTTACCGGAGTAAATAATTCACTTTTAAACATTTCCTGTATTTGGCTATCTGTTTGATACCAGATAGGGTCATCTGTCCCAATACCCTGATAAATCCTGAAATCATTCTCCTGCCATTCACCACCTTCAACAACATTCTCTAGATAATCTACCGTTTCTTCTGGATAATATAGACCACCATATGTTCCCATTACCCAGCAGTCTTCGCTCATTGGAAGAAAATATTTAATATAATCTAAGTTATAAACAAATTGATACCAAGTCGTAACTGCATCTAGAGAAAATCCTCCAAACGCTCTATGATTTCGTGAAGCCTGAATACCTTCTTCAGTTACATCTTGAGCATATGTATGAAATTGACTCTCAATGGCTGGAATAAGATTATCTCGTAAATCCTGATGAAATACTGATAACTCATCAACAGATCTAGAAAAACTTTGTGATTGATTTTGCGCATCAAAGGTAACACAAACAACAATTACTGGTGGTATATCGCCTTTTTCTATCATGTTATCCAACATGTTTACCATATCATTTTGTGAGCTTTGAAAAAAATCACCTGCTGTCATTGTCCAGCCATGCATCAGATATAAGATGTTATATCTAGTGTTTAAATCATTTTCATCATACTATATGGCAAATAAACATAAGCTATTTTCTCAATATTTTCACTTTGCTCATTTGTATAATCTTTACTTGTATATGTAACTTCAACTATTTCTCCTTGTTGCTTGGCATCTGAAAAGTAAGCCTCTGGTACCGTACTAATATATTCTGTTTATTGTACAGTTTTATCGCTATTTCCCATATTATTCTGTTCTTCCTCTATTTGTGTATTAGATGGCAATGCACCTGTATTACTACATGCTGTAATGAAGAATATAAGAATAAACATGAATAAAGATTTAACTTTGTGTTTCTTCATCTAAAATCACCTTTGTATTTTTTTAGCAACGTAGAAAGCTTCTTTAATAGATTCTATTGGCATTTCTACGCTGCTATATAATTTTTTCTTAATGAATCTTCATTTCACAAATCATTTTCACAAATGCTGGATCATCATGATTTACAATTTCACTATGACCTAAATCTTTTTCCGCAATCTTATTCATTTCATCATCAGTTAAAGTGAAATCCCAAATATCGATATTCTGTTCCATTCTTTCTACATGAACAGATTTAGGAATGATAGAAACACCACGTTGTGCATTCCATTTTAATGCAATCTGTGCAGCTGTTTTACCATATTTATTACCAATTTCAGTTAATACAGAATCTGTGAAAATTCCATGTTTTCCTTCTGCTAAAGGTCCCCATGCTTGAGGTGCAACACCATATGCTTTCATATTTTCAATTGCTTCTTCCTGAACAAAGAATGGATGAAGCTCTACCTGATTAACAGCTGGGATAACTTTTACATTTTCACAAAGATTTGTAAGAATTGCTGGATAGAAATTTGCTACACCAATTGCTTTTGTCAATCCTTCTTTATAAGCCTTTTCAATACCACGATAAGCTGCAAAATAATCATTCATTGGCTGATGTAAAAGCACAAGATCAACATAAGGCATATTCAATTTAGCTAAGGATTCTTTAACTGCCTGATAAGCTGTTTCTTCATTTTTCTGATCCTGTACCCATACTTTTGTAGTAATGAATAGTTCTTCTCTTGTAGTTAATCCATCCGCAATAGCTCTTGCAACACCTTTACCAACTGCTGCTTCATTCATATAAGCTGCTGCAGTATCTAATAATCTATATCCTGTTTTTATCGCATCATAAACAACCTGTTCACATTGTTCTGCATCTGGAATCTGAAATACACCAAATCCTTCCTGTGGCATTTTTGCTCCTGTGTTTAAAGTTAAATAGTTCATAAGTTACCTCCTCGTTTTATCTTTTTACTATTCTAATATATCTTCGTCCCATTGATTATTCGCATCAATGATTTCACAAATACTAATGTTCTCATTACGATATCTAGCTTTTTTATTCTTTTCTGGAATCTTCAACTGTATTGCCATCATTGGACAAGCATGAATACAAGCCATACAGCTAATACACCCTTCAGGATTCCAGACACTTTTTTGTCCTTCTAAAGTGAAACATTTTTTAGGACAAATCTTTTTACATATACCGCATCCAATACATTTATCGTTTATTTCATATAAATCTAAAAATATATTTGATGGCATCTTTGATCTTCTCTTTAAATATTCTTTATGAATATTTCTATCTTGATCAGTTACAGGTGATATAAAAATACGTCTGTCCTGAATATCTTTTACTATTTCTTTTATTTTCTCATCAACTTTTTTATCTATCTTTTTTTGTTCCTCCATATCAAAAGCAGGTAGGTAATTATCTACCATAAGAACGCACTGGATATAAGATGGAGTTATACCATGACTTTCCAAAAATTCCTTCGCAAGTTTTGAGGCTCCTCCATGATAATTTCCATATGTTAAAATCAGATAGAAATACTCTGTTTCAAATTTTGAATCTATCAAAAATTCTTTTACTAAATCTGGCATTTCATGTCCAAATATTGGACACACAACACCAATCTTATCGGCTTTGTTTACATGATTTTCATCATGTATAGCCTGTGCTATACTAATGCACTGTTCATCTAATTGCTTCGCAACATATAAACTATTGCCTGTGGCTGTAAAATAAAATAACATTTTGTTTCTTCTCACCATCCTTTTCAAATAAGAGCGGAAATTGAAACAATTTAATTTGTTTGTTATAATCAGTACTGACTAGGAGACAAAGATCATTTGTTCTATGTTCCTCGCCTCTATTATCACTATTTTCTCTATAAATGTAAAATGCTAAAAGTGTATAAACGTATAAATATTATTTATACTGAAAGGAAGTGGTTATATATGATTGATCTTTATAAACTTCGCCAATTTGTGACATTTGCTGATGCAGGAACACTTTCAGAAGCAGCAGAAATCTTACACCTTTCACAACCAGCATTAAGTAGAAATATGCAAAAACTAGAAGAAGATCTTGATATCCCACTATTTATTCGTCACAAGAATAAACTTGAGTTAAATGAAAATGGGAAATATGTCCTTACACTTACAAAAAAACTATTAGAAGATGCAGATACATTAGCAGCTAAAGCACAAGAATTCGATAGAAAAAATCGTACTATTTCCCTTGGAGTATGTGCTCCAGCTCCTATTTGGAGACTAGCTCCTTTAATCTCTAATCTCTATCCTAATATCATGTTTCAGACTGAAACAATTAGTGATCAAGCTTTACTAGATGGGCTAAATAATCATACATATCACCTTGTAGTAGTACATGAAAAACCTACAGGAAAACAATATTTTTATAAAGAATGCGGAAGAGAATCCCTTATGTTTGCTTTACCGAAAAAACATAAATTTGCTAGAAGAAAAAGTCTATCTTTCACTGAAATGAATGGAGAAAATATGTTGTTGATGTCAGATATTGGTTTCTGGAATTTCGTACGTACAGAGATGATGCCAGATTCTAGATTTCTAACACAAGACGATCGCTTTAGTTTCAATGAGTTAGTACATGCATCCTCATTACCATCATTTACTTCTGATCTTGCAGAGAAATATCTTGAATCCACAACAAATCGCATTATTATCCCTATATCTGATAAAGAAGCTACTACTGTATACTATCTTGTTTGTAGAAGTGAAAAGAAAAAGGAATACAATACCTTATTTTCAGCTCTTTAGAACTTAAAAAAAGCATAGAAATGAAATTCAGTTTCAAATCTATGCTTTTTGACATTACTTAATTTCAGGCAATGCTTTTGCCCATTCATATAACTGTGATAAACTACCTAATGAAAAGTTATCTGTTGAAAGATTATTTTTATTTAAAAGACAATCTTCAATTAATATTACTTCCATTCCTAAAGTAGCCGCAACTCCATCTTCAGTAACATCATTTCCTACCATAATACATTCCTTAGGATCAACCTGAAGTGTATCACATACTTCTTTAAAATATGCTGGATTTGGTTTCGCATGATAGGAATTCTCAAAGGTAGTAACTAGTTCTACACTTTCAGGATCAATACCTAACCAATTTAATCTAGAGTATGTCGCAATTTGTGGAAAAATGGGATTTGTCGCAATCGCAACAGTATAGCCTTTGCTTTGTAATTCCTCAACTATTTTTTTACTTAATTCACTTACAGAACATGCATTTACACAATCCTGGAATCCTGTTCTATAGTATTCTAAGAAGATTGGTTCACATGTATCATAATCTAAATCAGTATTGTTGTTGAAATAATCTTTAAATACTTCCATATTTGTTTTAGAACCATCATTTAATACCATTGCTTTTGTTCCACCCCAAATATGTTTATACAATTCCTGTGGATCAATCTTATCAATCATACTTTTGCATAACCCTTTAAAATATGCTTTTTCAAACACATCAATATCCATAGGCAATAATGTACCATCAAGATCAAATAAAATATTCTTCCTTGCTTTTACTGTTTCAAAACTCATAAACTAAATCTCCTTATAACGTAATTACTTTTATTTTATCATTTGAGTTTTTGAATTTAAAGTATAAAATGATAATTCCTTATAACTTTTATTTTAGGATTCTTCACTCATGTAAAAAGTACTTTCGAACCCTCACCTAAACACTTTATAACTAATTTCAATTTATTATGGTTAACTTAAACATAAAACTCTTCCATAGTATCTAAACATAAACATGCTAACATACCATTTTCAAAACAAGCTCCACAATCAATTGCTATAAAATTATTTTTATAAAAGATTTCAGGCTTTCCCGTAATGCCTAATGTTGGAGTGTGACCAACTACCACAAATTTATTAGAGTCAATAAAGTATGGAATATCCCAATCAGGACGTTTCCAAACAAAATCATTTATATCATATTCATCTAGTGATTTTCCTTCACTAAAATCACCTAAACCAGCATGTACCAAAAGATAATCTTTACCATTTACCATTACTTCTTCATATGCAGTAAACTCCATTAAATATTCAATGATGTCTTTTTGTTCTTCTTTACTTAATTTTTTAAATTCTTGAATGGTTTGAAATGCTCCATTATTCATCCAATCAGATAATTTCATTAGCGTTTCTTCATCAAAATTATCTAATAACTCATTTGTAATTTCTTGTGTAATAATATTAAAGCAATCTGCCATCATTAATTCATGATTACCAAAAATACCAAATACATTAGGTCTTTTCATCATATCTTTTAGTATTTTCATAGAACCATTACCGCGATCAACTATATCACCTAATACATATAAAGAGTCATTTTCTTTTAAATCAATTAAGTCCATCATTTCTATATATTTATCATACATACCATGAATATCGCTCATTACATAAATCATATTTAGTCAGCTCCTTTCATTAACTTCACTACAGAGATTATATTATTATCTTTAGCACCATCTTTTGTATTAATCTATATATAGAAACAACGGTATTTTTCTAATGATAAATCTACTCCACACATACTCTCTTCTTCAAAGTACATAACAGATTCAGGTAAATATCTTTTCCAGCCTTCGTCATAGATAAGTGCCTATCGATTAAAGAATAATGACTTTTCATCTGTAGAACACAGTAATTCCAGTTTTTTATAAAACTCTTCTAATTTTTCTGTCGCTTGTTATGAAGGTATTTTTTAAAAATCACATTTTGTATCATAAGTTTTTCACAAACATTAATCAATTCTTGCCCTTGATATCCACAGATTTCCACAATCCTCCTATCTGATAAACAAGCTATTAAATATTTAAATCCATAATATTCATCTGGTTGTTCAGAATATATATAGGTTTTATTATTTAATTTATATTCTGAAAATGAAATCTCTATACCTTCAGATATTGTCTTATAATATTTCAATGGCCATATATCATCAAAAATAACAGGATAATCTGTATCTTTAGCGCTATAATTTTCTATTAAGCAAATATCATTCAAGACTAAGACACAATCATATTCTATTCCTAATAAATATTTAGCAACATTGCTTTTCATATGCAGAGCATAAATTGGATAATCCATCCTTAAAAGAGCTTCATAATCTATAATATTTTTACCTTTATCTTTATAATGGGGAAGTTTTTCTATATCATTTACATTATCTAATGCTAAGTTATTATTATTTATTCTAAAACAAAAATAATCTTTTTTACTTATACTATTCACATTATTATCATTACGCCATTTTTTCCATCCATTCTCAGATTTTAACGAAAGACCAACCAGACTGAATTTTGGTATATCTTTATTGTTATCATTTTTAAATAGATCTCTGTTAAAGTGTTCAGAACCATAATATACATATAAATTTTTACTTAAACAAGATTCCATTTTACACTCCTCCACATTATAATTTTAAATACATTAAAGCCTTCTTATATTTTTCCAATCTCTCAAAATCTCTTTTACTTGGATTTGGAATACGTGATAAATCCATATTATGTTGCAAATCTGCTATTTTTACTTTTCTTGCTAATTCATTCTTTTTAACACGCTTTATATACTCTGTATATGATTCCCCTCTTTCTTTCGTTAAAACTTTTATCGCGGATACAATCTCACTAGAGATTCCCATTGTAATTAAGTCTTCTTCTGTTATAGAAGTATCTTCTAATACGTCATGTAAGTACCCTACTGCTTTTTCTTCATCTGTATCAAGTAAATTAGCAACAGCTTTAGGATGTTCGATATAATCTCTTCCACCTAAATCTTTTTGTCCTTTATGAGCTTTCATCGCAATAGCTAAAGCTTTTTCTATCATTTCCATTATTTCTATCTCCTATTTGTTCATAATACTAACATGCCTTTCCAATAATACTACTCTAGGTTTTCTTTCACATAAACTTCTTAAAAATTGCCCTATATCTGCTCGTAATCTATTGTAGATTACCATTCTTCTATATTCAGTTATTATTAAATATAGTATTTACAAATATAACTAGTATATGATAATCTTTCATTAAGATAGCACCTCCTGTTATTTTTACTGCAATCGCAAGTCAACAGTATTATATCATGAGGTGCTTTTTTCTATGAAACCCTGTCCACGCATATAGCACGTGATATTAACAATTATAAAGTTCCCTACTATATTAAAAGTAGCTATCTTTCGAAGAGCTTGTTTTCTACCAATCTTTCATACGATGAATTCTCCACCAGACTGATTTCAAAACTCTACTGCTCCTTTTAAAAGCGCGTGGTCAGGCAACTCGCCATCAGAAAGATAACTATCTGCTGTCTTATTCCCATATCCATTATGCTTAGTTACAAAACTAAAATCATACGTTGCTAGTGGGCTTTCCAAGTAATCTGTGTAAGGATTAAATACTCTTTTCTCGCCTCGAACAATGATATGGTCTAGAGCCTGCTGATTTCCATCTTGAAAAACATATGAATATTTATTATTGGATCGTCTAGGTCCATACACAACTCCTACTTCACCTATTATCTCTTGCACCTTTAAACAAGTACAGTTAAAATCACCGCAGCATAGGATTGCCCCTTCTATTTGATGTAAATAAGATTTTAAAAAAGCGAATTGTTTTTGTTGAGTGTTTCCTTGTGTCTTAATCCGTATTGCGATTAGATTAAGAATTATTTCTTCTATTTTTATTTTTATATGCAGGAATTCCGGCAAAAAAGGATCCGTCGTATCTATATTATATACACCTAATAACTCAAAGTCTAACGATTTTCTTATCCCTATGCAAATCTGATTATATCCTCTTACAGTAGCCTTTGGTGATATAAAGAGCTTATAATCTTTCAATTCCTCATTAAAATAATTGAATCCTTGTCCCTGAATAAACTCGCACAACATGAATACATCCGTTTGTGTCTCTTTAATTTTTTCACTTATGAACACCGGAATTTGATATTCATAATTTCCCATTGCATGACCGTTCCATTCAATATAATTAAGTATCATATTAATCCTACTCTCCTTTTTTAAATAACTCTTAAGTATAACTGTTACTTAAGTTCTACTTAATATTATCATATTATTTGAGTAATATCAACAGATAAAGTAAAACTTTATAAAAAGTTTTACTGTATAATTATTGATTTTTTCTACTTTTGATTTATAATACATTAGAAAGAAACTTATGAGAAAGGATATTAGATAATGTATTATTACAAGTTCAACTTAAAATTTGCAAAAAAAAAGACCAATATGAATTTTTTCAAATGCAGATATATTTTAGAGGAAGCTATTGATGCAATCAATATGGGGCTTACATTTAAGAGAGATGGTAAAAGTTTTACTATTAATGAGATAAAAGAAAACAGTTTAACCTTAACTTTATCCTCTAGTAGCTCTCTCACTAATCCATCCCGAAGTATAAGTGCTTTAACTCGATATTGCACGACATATTATACAGATGTTTTTAAAGATATCTTGTATAATAAAACTCTTTTCCATATAGAATTAGTATCAAAAGAAAAAGATGTGCCTATCCTACCAAAAGATATATCAAACGAAGAATTGTTAAAAGGGATGATTGACTTACTTTACGGATACACATCTAACTATAATTCTGATACCTTATTAAGAAATAAAACTATACAAGAAATTAAACAACTAATAGCTCCATTCATCAACAAAAAAGACAAGGACACTACCTTGTGAAGATTATGTATAGCTATCAGTGAATAATATGATTAATAATTTTATTATGGGGGTTATCCTGATTTACATAAACTATTATATAATTATAGATACAAAAGTTCATAAACACTTTTTAGATAATATGAAAATAATTAAAATTCCCATAGATAAAATGGCATACATATCTGTATGCCATTTTATAAATCAATTTTCTACTTTGGGCGTAAATCAGGCGTAAAAATAAATAATTCAAACCTATTTATACCTTAAACACCCTTTTTTTATCGTTTTTTAATTCTTTAGTTATCTCGGTTTTTCATATGCGGGAACAATAATACTTCTCTAATTGTATCCTGGTTTGTAAGCAACATAACTAAACGGTCAATTCCCATACCTACACCACCAGTTGGAGGTAAACCATATTCTAGAGCTTCTACATAGTCTACATCCATTTCATTAGCTTCGTCATCACCTAAATCACGAAGTTTTAACTGATTTTCAAAACGTTCTCTCTGATCAATTGGATCATTTAATTCAGAGAATGCATTTGCATATTCTTTACCATTGATAAACAATTCATAACGATCTGTATATCTAGGATCTCTTTCGCTTTTCTTAGCTAATGGAGAAATTTCTACTGGATGTCCATATAAGTAAGTTGGCTGAATCAATGTATCTTCTACATATTTTTCGAAGAATAGATTTACGATATGTCCAACACTATTGTGTTTCTTTTCAACTTCGATACCATGTTCTTTTGCTAGAGCACATGCTTCTTCGTATGTCATTTCTTGCCAGAAATCAACACCGCATGCATCTTTAATAGCATCTACCATATGTAAACGTTTGAATGGAGCTTTCAATGAAATTGGTTTTCCTTGATATTCAATTTCTGTTGTTCCACAAACTTCATTCGCAACATACTCAATTAGACCTTCGATTAAGTCCATCATACCTTCTAAATCAGAATAAGCCATGTAAGCCTCTACTGTTGTGAATTCAGGGTTATGAGTTGCGTCCATTCCTTCATTTCTAAACAAACGACCAATTTCATAAACGCCTTCTAATCCACCTACAATAAGTCTTTTTAGAGGTAATTCTGTCGCAATACGTAAATAGAATGGCATATCTAATGTATTGTGATGAGTGATAAATGGACGAGCTGCAGCTCCACCAAGGATTGGCTGTAGAACTGGTGTTTCTACTTCAATCATACCTTTTCCATCTAAGTAACGTTGAATAGCACGAATAATACGCGGACGAGTAATCGCAATACGTTTTGCTTCTTCATTCATAATTAAGTCAACATAACGACGACGGAAACGTTCTTCTTTATCTTGTAACCCATGGAATTTTTCTGGTAGAGGACGTAAAGCCTTTGTTAGGTGTGTATAAACTTCAGCCTTAACAGAAAGTTCTCCATGATTTGTTTTCATTACTGTACCTTCAATACCTACGATATCACCAATGTCAGACTTCTTAAATATTTCATAAGCTTCTTCACCAATAACATCTTTACGTACATAAATCTGAATCTTTCCATCAAGATCCTGAATGTGCATAAATCCAGCTTTACCCTGGCGACGTTTTGTCATAATACGTCCAGCAATTTTTACATGTACATTTTTTTCTTCTAATTCTTCTTTTGTTAGATTTTCAAATTCAGCACGAATCTGTCCAGATTTATGCGTTCTTTCATATGCATGTCCAAATGGATCAATTCCCATTGCTCGCAAATCTTCCATTTTTTGTCGACGGATAACTTCTTGTTCGGTTAACTTTTCCATAATCTGCTCCTTTACTTTCTTCTATAATAAAAAGCTCTCCTCCATCATAGGGACGAGAGCTTCATCGTGGTACCACCCTAATTCACTGATAGGTCTCCCTAATCAGCCTTAGTGACTATGTTTCAAGTCTCTTCGTAACGTGAAGTAACGTCCATTAGGAAAGCTCCAAGTCTTTATTTCGCATATGTTCCACTGCCACACTCTCACCATTGTGTGTACTCTCTGAAAGCTTTCCATATGTTACTCTCTCTTCATAGCCATATTTACGTTAATGATTATATAGACAAAGCCTTTCTTTGTCAATTATAAAAATATGCTTACATGCTATATTATTTACTATTTAAGATTCCATTACCTAAAATCTTATCAAATTCTCTAATATCACACTTAGAAGCAATTTTTAATTTAAATTGCCCTGCCTTTGTCCATAAATCTAATTCTTGATTCAAATCAAATGTTTCTGTATTTTCACTGCTCCACATATCAATAGAACGATATGGTAAAGAATAGATTTCTTTCTTTTTCCCAATACCTTGTACATCTACGACAATCACTCTTTTGTTTGTTAGTGCCGCAATATCTCGAACTGTCGCATAACACTGATAGATTTCTTCATTATCTACTAGAATTTCAATAATTTCTTTAGATGGTTCACATTTTCTAATAAAACTCCAAGTTAATATTTCATCTGTATTTGTTGCCATAATAACCTCACAGAATTTTATAATTTCTTATCATCTATACCTTGCAGATATTCTTTTACTGCAATCATGACATCTTTCAGACAGCCATCTTCAAATGGAACTTTTAAGTTTGCGGTCTTGACGATTTCACGGAAAGTTTTTGTACCGCCAATCTGACAAATGCGATAATAGTCTTCAAATGCTGTTTCATCTTTTTGATATAGACGGAACCAGAACTGTAATGCACATACCTGTGCTAATGTATAATCGATGTAATAGAATGGACTGGTAAAGATATGACTCTGACGGAACCACCAGCCGCCATTTTCTAAGAATTGGCATTCTGAATAATCTTTATGAGGAAGATATTGTTTCTCTAATTTTCTCCAAGTTTCTCTACGTTGTTTTGGTGTCATCTCTGGATGTTCATATACTTCATGCTGGAAATGATCTACCAATACACCATATGGAATAAATTTTATCGCACCACATAAATGTAAGAATCGATATTTCTCTGCATCTTCATTAAAGAAACTTTCCATCCAAGGCCAAGTGAAGAATTCCATACCCATTGAATGAATTTCACTGCTCTCATAAGTTGCCCAAATACATTCTACAGGACGAATATTTATAGAAGTAAATGCCTGGAATGCATGACCAGCTTCATGGCATAAAACCTCAGCATCATGGCTTGTTTTATTAAAGTTACTAAATATAAATGGAGAGTGATAATCTGCAAATGTTGTACAATATCCACCACTAGCTTTCCCTTTTTTACTATTTAAATCCAATAATTCATGTTCTACCATGAAATCAAAGAATTTTCCAGTACGTTCATCTAATTCATGATACATCTTATTAGCACGCTGTATCATTTCTTCTGTCCCATATTTAGGTGCAGGATTTCCACTAGTGAATTCATATTTCTCATCATAAACACTTAATTTATCATATCCTAAACGTTGTCTTTGACGTTCATAAAGTTCATTACATAAAGGAACAACATCTTCAAGTACCTGACGACGATAGTTTTCTACATCTTCTTTATTATAGTCAAAACGATTCATTAAGACATAGGATAATTCTACATAGTTCTTATAACCTAATTTCTTTGCCATGGTATCTCTTACTTTTACCATACGGTCATAGATATCATCTATTTCATCCTGATGTTCATCAAACCAGCCCCAATAAGCTAGAGTTGCTCTTTTACGTACATCACGATCTTCATCTTCCATTTTTACTCCTAATTCTGATAAAGTATATACTTTCTCATCAAATGGAATCTGCGCACTAGCAATTAATTTCTGATAACTGCTTTGTAAACGATTTTCTTCCTGTAAATCTTCAATAATTTTTGGAGAGAAACTTTTTTGTGCATATTCTGCTAATAAGAAATATGTTTCAGGAACATCTTTCTTTAACTCCTCTACATATGGTGAAGCAAGCACTTCATTATCAAATTCAGTATATAAATTTTTCATTTTTGGCATTACTTCATCCCAGTAATCATTTTCTTTCTGATAGAATTCATCTTCTGTATTAATTGTATAACGAACATAATAAATGTTATACATTGTATCCATATGTGCAACTGTATTTTTACCTTCATCAAAAGCAGCTTTAAAGCTATCATAATCCTTTGCTTCTTTCAGATGCTTTGTTGCTTGCTGCATAGTTTCTTCAAAAGCTTCATAGCTAATATGTTCATAAGGATAATCTTTAAATTTCATGAATAATTCCTCCTCTAGTTCTTTGTTATTATTATACTCGCATTTTATAGGAAAAGATATGGTTATAAAAAAAGATTCCTCTCATAGCTCATTATCTATAAAAGGAATCAAATATTATTTTTCTAGTAACCATGCTTGATATTCTTTTTCATAAACAGATAAGATATCCTCCATATCTTGATATGTTTCTATCTTTGTTAGCTTATCCTTCAACTGATGACTTTTTGGCAAGCCTTTTACATACCATGCCGCATGTCCTCTCATTTCTCGTATACCTACATATTCACCTTTTAATGTGCATAGACGAGATGCGTGTAAACGAGCCATGTTGAATTTCTCTTCTAATGTTACAGGAGGCATATGTTCATTCGTATCTAAGTAATGAACTATGTCTTTGATTAGCCAAGGATCACCTAATACTCCGCGACCAACCATTACCGCATCACAGCCAGTTTCTTCTAACATACGCTTAGCATCTTCTCCGCTTCTGATATCACCATTTCCAATGACAGGGATGGATACTACATCTTTTACTTTTTTTATGTAAGACCAGTCTGCTTTCCCTTCATACATCTGTTTTTTTGTTCGTCCATGCACTGCAAGTGCCTGTACACCAACAGCTTCCAAACCTTTCGCAAGCTCTATACAAGTAATGTTATCTAGATCCCAGCCTATACGCATTTTCACAGTAACTGGTTTCTTTACACTCTGAACAACTTCTTTTGTCATATTAATCGCATGATCAACATCTTTCATTAATGCACTTCCCGCAAAAGACTTTACTATTTTAGTAACTGGGCATCCCATATTAATATCAATGATATCACAATCTGTTTTTTCATCTAAAAACTTTGCGGCATATACCATTGTATTAATATCATGACCAAATATCTGCATCGTCAAAGGATGTTCCTGTTCTTCTACATCAGTCATCCCTACTGTTTTTTCATTATCATAATATAACGCTTTATCAGATACCATTTCTGTATAGATTAAACCTGCATTAAATTCTTTACAGATTACACGAAATGCTGGATTAGATATTCCTGCCATAGGAGCTATTACTACTTTATTAGGAATTACAATATCTCTTATTTTCCATGAATTATCTTGCATGAGTTTCTATAAACCTTTCTAAGTCTAATAATTCTTCTTCGCTAAACTGATACTTTTCACCGCAGAAATTACATGTAATCTCACAGCCATGATCTTCTTCTATCATTGCCTTGCGTTCTTCTTTAGATAATGTAGTCAATACTCGTTTCATAGTTGCTCGATCGCATTTACAACGGAATTCAATATCCTGTCCAGTTAAGATTTTCACATCATCAAATAAATCTTTTAAGATATCTTCTAAACTATCATATTCCTGAATTAAAGTAGACATATGCTTCATGTTAGAAACAATATTTTCTACTTTCACAATATCTTCTTCCTCTGCATCAGGAAGCATCTGAATAATCATACCGCCTGCAGAGATAATAGAGTTATCTGTATCAACTAATACTCCAACACTAACAGCTGATGGAGTCTGTTCACTGGCAGTGAAATAATATGCGAAATCATCACCAATTTCACCACTTTGTAAGGCAACTGTTCCACTCCAGTTTTCTTTCATTTTCATATCTTTAATGACTTCTAAATAACCATCTTTTCCTACTGCAGTACCTACCGCTAGTTTTCCAGTATCATTGTACTGTAGTAAGATATGAGGATCACTTACAAATCCGCGAACATGCCCATCACTATATGCATCAACTAATATTGTCCCAATAGGTCCTCCTCCATTAATACGAATAGTAAGCTGTTCATCTTTTGTCTTCAACATACTTCCCATCATAGAACCTACAGTTAATACACGCCCTAAAGCTGCAGCACTAGTTGGGTACATATCAAAACGTTTTCTAGCTTCTTCTACTAAATTTGTAGATGAGCATATATATATTCTTACATGTTCATTACATGCAAGAGCCTTTAATAAATAATCTTTCATCATAGTATCACTCCTATCGAATGCACTTGTAGTATAACATAAAGTGCTATTATTGAGAAGAATCTCACCCCTATAACATACCCTGTTCTTTTGATTTTAAATCCTTATAAAAGAAGAACATTAACACTGGTCCCATAATCGACCAGGCAATCGGTTCTGCTAAACAGACTCCTAGATATCCAGTAAAAGGTATTAATAAAAATGTTGCGGCAATCTTTACTGCCATCTCTATACAGCTAGAAACAATTGGTCCTCTTCCATTTCCTAGACCTTGTAGACCATTACGATAAATAAATAATATGGCTAGGATAAAGTAGAAGATACTGCTTATTCTTGTATAATATGCAGCTAATTCAATTACTTGTGTTTGTTTTGCGTTTACTAAGAAACCAATAAAGAAATCAATACAAGTATAGGATAATAAAATTACAATACATACCCATATAAAGGTAATCGCAACACTTGATTTCATCCCAGCTCGTATACGTCTAAATTGTTTTGCGCCTAAGTTTTGAGAAACAAAAGTCGTATCCGCAATAGCTATACTGATTAATGGCTGCATGAACATTTCCACAACCTTTCTTGCGGCTGTATGTGCCGCAATTGTTACTTCTCCCAAACTATTGACTGCACTCTGCAAGATTACAGATCCTAAAGAAACAATAGAGTTCATTAAGCCCATAGAAATTCCCATGGATAATTGTTTATATAAGATTTCTTTTTCAAACTGAAAATCTTCTTTCTTAATTATAAACATTGGATATTTCTTCTTCATATAGATATAACATAAAACAACACTAACAAACTGTGATATCACAGTTGCATATCCTGCACCTGCTACTCCTAAATGAACATATGCAATAAAGATATAATCCAATACCACATTTAAAATTGATGCGACAATTAGAAAATATAAAGGCGTTCTGCTATCTCCAATGGAACGCATCATACTAGCCATCATATTATATGCCATTGTCACAAATAGACCAAAAACAATAATAGTCAAATATTCATTTGCCTCATCATATATAGAGGAAGGAGTCTTCAGCAATGTTAATAATAAATCTTTAGTTAACATTGCGAATATAAAAATCACAATTACACTAACCGCACATAACAACAAACAGCCAGCTGTTGCTTTCTTCATTCCTTCTTCATCTTTAGCACCATAGTATTGCGCAATGAGAATAGACACCCCCATAGCAACTCCTGTACATAAGCCAATCACTAAATTGGATAAGGAAGTACTAGCCCCTACTGCAGCTAAAGCATTAACTCCTAAAATCTGTCCAACCATCATTGTATCAGCCATTGTATAAAACTGTTGAAAAATATTTCCTAATAAAACAGGAATCGCAAAACTCATAATTAATTTTGTGACATTTCCTTGTGTCATGTTTTTCATCTCATCACCTACAGGTATTAATTCTATCATATTTTCAAAAAAACAAAAGATAAAAATCCCGTTGTTCAACGGGACTTATAAATTAACATTTAGGTATACGCCGTAATAAAAATTCTATTAGCTTAGGAAGTGGTGTAGTGTTTAAGAAAGTTTGAAAATTATGATATTCATTTGGACTTAAGAAACAAGCATTGCTTTCTCGTAGATGATATACAACATCTCCCATTGGATTTACACCAACTGCAATTGGTCCATATGCTAATGCTCCTATTCCAACATAAAAACCAATGGATAAAGCCCCTAAACTATAAACACCAATTGCCATAGCCCCAATGCTTATATAACCTATGGATAATGCTCCTATCGCAAGATATCCTAAAGATAGTGGTCCTAACGCAATTAGTAATCCTAGTGTTAAGCAACCCAAGCTAAATAATCCTAAACTTAATAGACCAATAGAAATTACTCCAATTGATACATTACCAATCGCAATAATACCTTTCGCAACTCTCCAATGACCTTGTTCATCTCTTGCTCTTCCAATATTAATATCAATAAGAGGTATACCTAATATCTTTAAATTAGATTGGTAACGTTTCTCATAGAAATAGCGATGATGAACATAAATTACTTCTTTCTCTTTCACTATTTCTTTTTGTATTTGTTCATTATTATCTAGTAATTCATCAATACTTACCTGTAATGCTTTTGATAATGATTTCAAATTTTCAAAATCTGGTAACGATGTTCCATTCTCCCATTTTGATATTGCTTGTCTAGAAACATTACAGCGATTTGCAAGTTCTTCCTGTGAATATCCTTTTTCTTTCCTCAATGAATATAATTTATCTCTAAATTCCATATTTAATCATCTCCAACGCTTGTATTCTATCAATTTTTATAACAATTGACTACATATTTCTATAGTCATTTATGTAAACAGTTGTTGCATTGGAATAAAATATCTTAATTTTAGAGATTTAGAGTCAAAACTCTTATTCGATTGTTACTACTCTATCTGCTAGTTCAATTAAATCAGATAACACTTAAATCTTTATTCTTTCATATCATAACGAATATCTAACACCATTATTAAATCCAATAAAAGTAATATAATTAATTTTGATAGTGAAAAAGTCCTCTGTAGAAATAAATTTCCCATAACAAGATCAAATAAGGAAAACAATTTCACAATTTCTATATCTGCCATATATAAACAAACTGGAAAGAAAACAATTGTAGATAAAATACAAATTGATAATATTCGATGATGACATTTTCTTGAAATAAATACGCATAAAATCAATAAACTAATCAATCCAAACATACGCGTTCCTACTAAAGCTAGGCCATACTGCATAACATTCATCTCTGGAGATAACGGAAACGTTACATTCATAGCTTCTATTCCAATAGAACCTAACGGAGCATCTTGCTGTGTCATGGGATATAACAAATAATAATGTAAGTAAGATAATAATTGAACGCTTAAGAAAATTACACTTCCCCATAGACATGCACATAACCATTTTCTATTTCTTCTTTTACTTTTCCCACATTCTGTAGTAATTAATAAACTTTCCTGTTGTCTGTTTTCTACAAATAATCCACTTAACAGCAAAATGATAGATAACATAACAACAATACCATCTTTCAAATCTTTTTCTGGCATACGCAGTGAGTAAATGGCACTATATCCTTTTCCATAAGCTATATATTCTGGATACATCTGCCAACTCTGAATTACTTCTTCTAATAAAATAGCATTTCGTGTTTCTTTCTGTAACTCCTCTTCCTTTTGTTTATATTGTTCATAAGTTATTTCATCATTCTGATATTGCTTTTTCAATGCGTCATACTCAGCATCAATTATTTGATATTCTTTTTGTTTCTCTTCTAGCAGTTCAGATTTTTCTTTATTCATTTTTCCTAGATATGGTTCATAAACTTGATAAACTGCCTTTTCGTTTTCTCGTATAATTTCTGTAGATGTATAGTTACGATAAAAAGTTAAACCAGTATAAAACATAACAGCGATTATTACAAAGATACCCTTATTTTTCCATAATAATAAATAATTTTCTTGTAAAAATAAATTTGTAGATGTAACTGTAATAGAAGGAAAATGGAATCTAAGATTTATTCGTTGCTTTCCATATATTACAAAATATATTATGGAAGATAGAATTCCTATCAGGAACATGCTCATAGCTAATATTGTCGGATATGACAATACGAAAGAAAATATAGAATATGCCGGCATATTTAAATATAATGATATTCCTATTATATAACGAAGTATATTCCAGCTTGTAAGTGCTGATAAAATAGAGGTATCGCGAATCAAATAGAAACAAATCATTTCTATGGCAAGAAGAAAAATGAAAGTAAGAATAGATAAAAGCTTATCTGCATATAACTGATACAGCATACTAAAGAAGATACCAAGCATACTAATAAATAGAGAAAAATGTAAGCTAGAAATAAGAAACCACTGCATGATCGTGAACGCATATGGACTTTCATATAAGGATGGAATTGATTGTATTGCCACATCCATTGGACAATATCCATAAAATACGATATGCAGTAAATAATCATATCCCATAAACAAGAAAGTAAAGATAAAACTAATCAGTATCACAAACAACAGTTTATATACCGCTGTTATTTTCTGTCCATTAGCGGTGGAAAACAACAATTCTTTCATATCCGCATCATCATCTTTATATACAAATATGACAATCCCACACATAAGTAATATAGATAACAATCGAACAATAGAATTATTCGCAAAACTTTCTACACCCTGATAATTTACGATTTCTACATTCTGCGTACTTAATTTCTGATATGCTTCTGCTTGTCTAATCATCTCCTTTTTTCTACTTTCGTCATATGTATTCCACAATGGTCCTTCTTCCATTAATTCTGTTTTATCCTTGACCTGCTGGATATAATCCTTATACTGGTAGATTTTCTCATAATAGTTTACATAGTCTGTTAATGTATCTTGATATATTATTATTTCCTCTTTATTCTCATTCTGATAACGAGAAAATTCACTTTTTGATAATTCTACTTCATGTTCACCTAAGAATTCTTCCTGATAATAACGGAATGCTTTCTCATAATACTCTTTTTCTTCCTGTAGATAATTTAGCTGTTCATCTTTACCCAATTTATCTAACTGTGTTTCTATCTGTGCAATTATCTTTGTCTCTATTTCGTTGTTTCCATCTATATTTTTCTGTAGAAAGACGAAGAACAATTCAGAAACACACAAGATAATAAGCAATAAGAAGAATGTTTTCTGACGAATCAGCTTCACCCATTCATAATATAGAAATTTCATGAATCCATCATGTAGAACAGATATACATCTTCTAAATCTGCTTCCACACTATCCTTTATTATTTTATCGCTAAGGTAGCGAATTCGCACTTTATCCTTCATTCTAATCATTCTCGCAATACGATATTGTTTCTGATAACTTTCCAGTTCCTCCATAACTATATTTTTTTCACACACATATCCATTAAGCTTTTCAATCAAAGTCCCGCTATCTCCCTGATATAATAGTTTTCCTTTCTTTAATAGTAAAATTTCATCCGCAATATATTCAATATCCTGCATGACGTGTGTTGCGATTATAACGATTTTATCTTTTGATATATCAAAAATATGATTTCTCATAACAATTCTTTCATAAGGATCTAGTCCAGCAGTAGGTTCATCTAAAATTAGAATATCTGGATTTCCCAATAATGCTTGCATAAACAACAGACGCTGTCGCATACCACCAGAATAATCAGACATTTTTCTATGTAAATGTTCCTTTAAATGTACTTTGTCAGCTAATTCTGCAATCTGTCTAGAAGTATCTTCTTTTTTCATTCCTTTCAGTGCTGCCATATAGTACAAAAACTGTTTTGCACTTAATTGTTCATAGCCTTTCTGATTCTGTGGCATATAACCAATATGAGAACGATACTCTTTCTTTAGTTCATAAATAGATTTCCCATCATATAAAACATCGCCTTCATCTGCCTTTAAAGAAGTCGTGAGGATATGAAATAATGTACTTTTCCCTGCACCATTTGCGCCAATAAGACCATATATCCCTTTATCAAAGGAACAAGTCACATGATCTAAAGCATGTATATCTTTAAAAGATTTACTAATATCCTTTATTTCTAATAATGACACATTACTCCTCTCCTTCTATATTTACCAATTCTATATAATCCCCTATTTCATTATCTTTAATTGGAAAATAACCAAACTTATTTCTTCCATTTGACACATATAATCGATCTCCTGTAAATATCTGAGGTCTATGAAAGAACATTTCCTTATTTCTTAAATCTTTCGTATAAATAATTTCTCCATTTTTATCCATTAAAATTATCATAGGAGTTTCATCATAATAAACTGAATTATCTAAGAGATAATAACCATCATGATAGAAAATGGTATTAAAAATCGTATCGCCTATTTTGCTTATTTTTTTAGTATTTCTATTTAATAGATACGTCTTCATATCTTCTGTATAAAACATCATATCTTTGTCTATAAAAATCAAATTTTTATCTTCTTCAATGATTTTTTTCACATTTAAACTTAAATCACATTCTAGCGTAACATCAAAATGTACCTTATCATCTTTTTCATACTGTTCCGCAGAAATATATGTAGTACTATCATCAAAGAATATATCTACTATTCCTTTTACACCATCAAATTGTACATCATTAAAGTCTAATGTATCTACATCACCGATATAGAACTGTTCTCCATTCATAAAATAAATCTTATTTCTATGAAGTTCAAATAAATTATATCCTCCAGTTGTTGTTTTTTCATTTTCTTGTAAAGGAACTTTAAATATTTTTTCCTGATTTCTCCCATCAAAATCACACCGGCTGATATATTGTGTCTCACTATCAGACGCATGATCATATACGGAAGCTATATAATATATCTTGTCTTTATAAACATTGAAATTATTACCTGAAACAAAGCCATCACACTCTTTTAGATTCTGTATGGAACATGAAGATGACGGATCGGAATCTAAAACCTCCGCTTCATCATTATGTAGATAAGAGATAACCGTTCCATCTGGCATTTCACCACTTTGAGGTATTAGGTCACCTATAGATACATAAGGAAATAATACAATATAATCTTCTGTCATATCCATATTTCTTAACCACGCCATATTGCTATGTAAGATAGAATAGTCTGCATCTAATAGGTATGTATTTTCAGATTTATCTATCTCACTTATTTCATCCTCTGAGCTACATGAAGACAACACCACAAACAAACACACAATGATTACCTTAATTAGCTTTTTCATGCTTTCATCACTCTCTTTTCATAGATTATCTGTCTTAACAAAATTTCTCTCTTTATAAGAAAGTAGACAGTATAACGAATATTATAAAACACCCTTATACTGCCTATATAAATAGAAAGATATGTAATTTACAAAAACGAATTAGATCATAAGTATCAAAATTCAACTTATCTATTATGGTAATTATTGATTGTACACATCTGATGATTTATAAGTATTATTTCCAACCTTATGAGTGCTAACCGCTTGAGTAAAATACCTTGCATTATACGTTGAAGCATTTTTAATTATATTTGCCTGACCTGTATTTGGATCTCTTGAAGCGAAAAAATTATTATCAGCCAATTTCCCAGTAGATGAAAGAATATAGTATGCATGCGTAGTGACACTACAGTTATCATTAGAAGCAGCAGTATAAGCAGTAAGTGTTTTTCCGTTCGATGTAATATTTGTCCCGTAACTATATGTAGCAGCATAGATTCCTAAACCACTAGTCGCAAATAATGCTGTTGCAATGATTGCTTTTGTTAAGGATTTTCTCATAAAAACCATCTTTCCTATTCAGTTTTATATCCCCCATTATAAGTCGTTATGCCTGGATCATCTATTCCTTTATTGCCCCCTTCTACAATACAACAACAAAGTGCCAGGCATAATATAGGCAAGAATAGTATAAATTTTTTTAACTTCATTTTTATCACCTTTCCTTCGCTTATATAATACATTAGTTCTAAATGATAATAAATAAAATTAGGATAATTGAAAAAAAGTCATATTTTTCATAAAATTTTTACTTAAAATTATTGTTTTTTTTCATCTTCATATAGAGATATAATGGTTTGTATGAACTTCCTTCTTCACTAAACTTTAATAATATCTTTTCTATAATATTAAGATATATTACTTCATTCTTATCTAATACTGGAAGAACTTTATTAGTTAAATAATCAATACTTTGTTTTTTCGTACTAACATCATAGTTTTTAAAAAAATCATATAACAGCCAATCTGTTCTATCCCCTTTATTCTGTTCATCACATATTAAGTATTCTTTGGGAATATCTTCACCTAGCATTAAATAACAAAAAGACAGACATGAAAATATTCGAACAACATCTGTATCACAATACTTTAACGCATTTTTATAAAATAATATGCTTTCTTTATAATTCTCTAAATCCATATTTATATCACCTAATGCCTGATTAAAGAAATAATATTGACCATTGGATAATGCTAATGACTTTAATAATGGCTGCATCTTCTTTATATATTCTTTTGTTGCATAAAAATCAAATCGAATTGTCACTATAGCTAAATCCCAATATATGTATAATTTCTGAATATCATATTTTGAATCATGTATTTGATTTAGTATTCTCTCGTATCCTTTTTGGGCATCTACAAATCTTGATTCTCTTTTTAATTTATCCATTGCAAATCTTTGATTGGAGATGATTCTAGAATTATTATAATTATATTTAGAAAGAACATAATCAATTTTTTCACTTTCATGATAACTAGCATATACAAATAAATAATATAACAACAAGTCATGTAAATTATTTTGAAATATGTCAGCTATCCTATCAAGATAAAAAAAATCTTTTTCTGTACAGAATTCTCTTTTGGTAAAGAAAAGTCTCAATACATTAAACAAATAGATAACTTCTTCATAGAATAAAATATTTTTTATATGTTTCATTTCCTCTAACATATCATCAATTATTTGTGCACATTTATCATCCTCTTTACAATTCATCGCTTCAATTAATTGTTCAGAATACTTATCTATAATCTTATCCCAACAAGAATTCTCTATAACCTTTTTACCTAATTTATTTGCCGCAAAAATATAAACTTTGTCATTTAAAAGTTTTTCTCTTTTTTCCATAGCACAATAATCTCTACTTGAACATATTTGTACATTTAAATTAGAATCAGTATAAAACCATTGTTTTTGCCATTTTCCTTGCTTTGTTTCTGTAAGATATTTATCTCTATAATACGGAATTAAAATATTTAATTTTGTCTTATATTCTTTACTTAACATAGCTATCACCAATTAAATTTTATCACATTATATAAGTGTCTACTATGACTAGATGGGATAAATAAAACCTCACGATTTTCTCGCGAGGTTTTATCTTAGTTATTTTGATCATCTACATCTTTTTTTGTTAATTCTTTAAGAGCTGCATCAAAATCAATCTCTGGTTTCTTAGGCTCCTGTACTGGTTCTTGTTTAACTTCTTCCTGTGGCTGAGTAGTTCCATTAGCAGCTGCTTCTTTAGCCTGTTCTGCTCTTTCATCATCTTCAGGAGATGTTAATTTACCATATTTTACTAAGTTATCAATCTGTTCACTAGTGATTGTTTCTTCTTCAATAAGATTTTCCGCAATCAATGTAAGCAGTTCTTTATTTTCTTCGATAATCTTAGTTGCTCTTGCATGACATTCATTAATAATCTTACGAATTTCTTTATCGATTTCAAATGCAATCTCACCAGAATAATTGCTTCCGCTTCCATAATCTCTTCCTAAGAAGACATTACCAGTACCATCATCATACTGAATTGGTCCTAAAGAAGACATACCCCAGCTTCTTACCATTGCCTTCGCAATCTTAGTTGCTTTCTGAATATCGTTGCTGGCACCTGCAGATACTTCATCAAACATAACTTCTTCTGCAACACGTCCACCCATTAAACCAGTAATCTGAGACATAAAGTCTGCTTTGGTTGGGAACATTTTTTCTTCTCTTGGTGTCATTAGATTATATCCGCCAGCTTCACCACGAGGAATAATTGTAACTTTTTCTACTTTATCAGCATCTTCTAGTTTCAATCCAATAACTGCATGTCCTGCCTCATGGAAAGCAACTAGACGTTTTTCTTTTTCTGTATATTTCTTAGATTTTTTAGCAGGTCCCATCATTACACGGTCAATTGCTTCATCTAAGTCTTCCATCGTAATCATTTTACGTTTATCACGAACTGCAAGAATTGCACCTTCGTTTAAAACATTCTCCAAGTCAGCTCCAGAGAAACCTGGTGTTCTTTTTGCCAAGCTTTCAAGATTGATTTCTGGAGATAATTTTTTGTTTCTAGCATGTACTTTCAGGATTTCATAACGTCCACGTTTATCTGGTAGATTAACAGTAATCTGACGGTCAAATCTTCCTGAACGTAAAAGTGCAGGGTCTAGAACATCAGGACGGTTTGTAGCGGCGATAATCACAATACCTTTATTTTCACCCATACCATCCATTTCAACCAACAACTGGTTCAATGTCTGTTCACGTTCATCATGTCCACCACCGACACCAGTTCCTCTTTGACGCCCCACAGCATCAATTTCATCAATGAAGATGATACATGGTGCATTTTGTTTTGCTTTTTTAAACATATCACGCACACGTCCAGCACCAACACCAACGAACATTTCTACGAATTCAGAACCTGAAATCGAGAAGAATGGTACGCCGGCTTCACCCGCAACGGCTTTGGCCAGCAGCGTCTTACCAGTACCTGGAGGCCCTTCAAGCAGCACACCAGATGGAATCTTGGCCCCCAGCCGCGTGAATTTCTTTGGATTCTTCAAGAATTCAACGATTTCAACCAATTCTTGTTTCTCTTCTTCTTCACCGGCAACATCTGAGAAACGAACTTTGTTTTTCTTAGCATCAGATGGCTTAGCCTTGGTCTTACCAAAGCTCATCACTCCACGGCCGCCGCCACCTTGACCAGCTTGGCCCATCATCATGTAGAAGAAGAAAATCATGATGACTAATGGCAAGACAGTCAACAACAGGTTCATCCAGACGCTATTAGATTCTTCAGCACGAGTACTAATCTTTA
>URYK01000036.1 GCA_900552125.1 uncultured Solobacterium sp.
TTCAACCATGCCTGTACATGTTTGAACTATAGCGACTGCCTGTCGCACAAAAGGCTGCAAAACAGCCTTTTTCTATACGATCTTAAATGGGTGATGAATTGGTTCTTGTATTACCTCAATATCTTTAAAATTACTTTCCATCGTTTCTGCAACATCTTGGATAAAAATATGTTCGATACCATAATGACCTGCATCAATAATACTCAAACCTTGAGCTACAGCATCAATACCATTATGATGTGAAATATCTCCTGTTATTAAAACTTCTGCTTTAGCATGTAAAGCATGTTCAATCATACTATTCCCTGCTCCTGGTGATATTGCAATTTGTTTAACATGATGATCTAAATCACCAAATACACAAACTCCTTCTAACTGAAAGGCTTTCTTTACTAATTCACTTAACTCTTTTAAAGAACAGGATTCAGATAATTCGCCAACTTGACCAATACCTTTATCACTATTTAGATCGGTAACTTCAAGTGCACATTGTTTCTGTAAACCAATTTTTTCTGCCGCTAAATCTCCCATTCTCACTACATCATAATTTGTATGCATAGCATAAAGAGATATTCCATGTTCAATTAGCTTAAGCACTCTCTGACTAATAAAGTTTTGATCGTTTATTCTTTTTAATGGACTAAAAATCAAAGGATGATGGGTTATGATTAAATCTGCATGATGACGAATAGCATCTTCGATAATGTCATCATTCGCATCAACCGCAACATAAATTGTTTTTATATCTGAATCACTTTTACCTATTAATAAACCTACATTATCCCAATCTAATGCATACTTTGAAGGATATTGTTTTTCTAAAAAAGCTATTATTTCATTACATTTCATACAAATCACCTTACTCAAATGGATCAAAAGAATAATCAGCATTAAAGCGAACTAAGAATTCACTGATTAACTCAATAATCGTTTCTAAATCCTGATAGGAAGCAGTTTCTATAGAAGAGTGCATGTAACGTAAAGGAATTGAAATTAAAGCAATGGGTACTCCTCCATTTGTAAAATGAACCACATCACCATCAGTTCCTGCCTTACCTGCAAATACTTCCCATTGTATTGGAAGATTTTTTTCTTTGGCAATTTCACTTAATGTTTCATTCATTCGATTATTTATCATACTGTTATGACATAGAACAGCGCCTTTGCCTAAACTAATATCTCCACTGCTATCTTTACTAACGCCTGGATAATCGCTTGCAAAGGTTACATCCACAATTAATGCACAGCTAGGTTTTACAAGATTAGATACATGATATGCACCACGCATTGTTGTTTCTTCTCCACAAGTCGTTGCGGCATAAATACCACAAGTAGCGTGGTTTTCTTTAGCTTTCTTTAGTGCTTCTAAAATGATAAAAGCCCCAATTCTATCATCTAATGCCCTACCAGCAAATTTACCATCGGCTAAATCCACCATATCTGTTGCAGCTAAAACACTATCTCCAATTGATACAATTTCTTCACATGCTTCCTTACTATTAAATCCCATATCAATGAATAGATCATCTACGTTTACTTTTTCTTTGTTCTCTAGACCGCTATTTGTCACCACGACACCGGGATATACCCCTTTTCTCGTCACTACCTGAACATGGGTACCTAAATATAACACAGGATGAATTCCTCCCGCTTTTGTGACCTTCAGCATCCCGTTATCCATAATACGTGTTACTAAAAATCCAATCTCATCGATATGACCACATAAAAGCACCTTTTCTTTTGCTTCTTTATTTACTACACAAACAACATCACCCGTAGCATCATGTAAGATATCATCACTAAAATCTTTCATATAATTCATGATTTTCTTTTGAATTGCAATCTCATGCCCACTCACACTTGGAGTCTGAATTAATTCTTTTAAAAATGTTCGATTCATTTTATACCTCCACTTTTAACTTTTTCTTTATACCATATTATTATATCATAGAATGACTAATCTCTTTGTATAGAAGGATGAGTTATCAAATAAAATATTACTTATAGAAATAATTCTTATGATATAATATAAGAAAAAATAGACAGTGAGGTGTTAAGTATGGTTGATGTGAATTTTTATGATGAAGTTGAGGACTCCTTATTAAAATTTGCAGTTATTATTGCTAAAACTAATGGGAAATGGATATTCTGTAAACACAAAGAAAGAAACACCTATGAATTACCAGGTGGACATAGAGAATATAGTGAATCAATCTTAGAAACTGCAAAAAGAGAATTGAACGAAGAAACAGGAGCAGTAGATTTCGATATTAAACCTATATGTGTATATTCAGTCAAAGGGAAAACTAGAGTAAGCGAAAATGATGATGAAGAATCATATGGAATGCTTTTTATCGCAAATATATTATCTTTTGAGGAGATACATAGTGAAATCGAAAAAATCATTATATGTGATAACTTAATTGATAAGTGGACATATCCATCAATACAGCCTAAATTAATTCAAGAAGCAAAAAATAGAGGTTATTTATAAAACATAAGAATTTCAACTAATCATAATTCATCAGTAAAATTAAAACGATAGTTATAATACTACCGTTTTTTATTCTATTTACGAATGTATTGAACAGCAATACAATGTGGTCCACCTTGTGAAATAAACACTGGTGATAACTCCAACAATGTAATTTCTGTCTGAGGGAATGCTTTCTTTAAACGCTCAACAAAAAACTTACTATCCTCTAATGCATTAGCATGAGATACATAAATAATGCATTTCTCATCCACACCATCGTTCTGGAAAGCGTGAATGATGTGTTCTATTGCTTTGCTTAAGGTACGAGAAACGTTAAATTTATCTAAGCGACTTCCGTTTTCAACTGATTCCATAATTGGTTTTAACTTTAGTAAACCTCCAATATGGGCAGCAGCCGGTTTTAAACGTCCGCCTCGTTTAAGAAAACTAAAGTCCTGAGGAATTAGAAATGAATGTTCATTTTCTATACTCCCCTGTAACTTTTCTACAATTTCTGAGGCATTATAGCCTTCATCACGTAAACGTATAGCTTTTTCAACTATGTATCGATGAGGACCGCAAAGTGTTTTACTATTAATAACGTGAATTCGTTCTGGATTAGCAGACTGTTCTCTTGCCATCAAAGCCGTCTGATAAGTTCCTGATAGTCCATCAGCCATACAAATGTTAATAATCTCATCTTCAGGATAAGCTTCGTAAGCAGCTAAAATATCTCCTAAAGGCGGCTGTGATGTAGAAGGTGTGATTCCCTCCTGTATTTTTTGATAGATTACATTTGTATCAAAACATAAATCTCGATACTGTTCAGCACCCATCGTTACACACAGTGGAATTACATGAATGTTTTTCTGTTTCCCTTCTTCAATCGTGAAAAGCGTAGACGTGTCCGTAATGATTTGTACCATAATGATCCCTTTCCTTATTTAGCCAATTCCTATTTAGCCAATTCCATACGCGATTTATAATCAGGCATATAGTTTTCTATAATGTGATAAAAAGCCTTTGAATGATTCGGCTGTATGAAATGAACAAATTCATGTAAAATGACATACTCCATGAACTCAAATGGATAATGAATCAGCTTTTTATTCAATGTTATAGAATTTTTAGCAGGCGTACAGCTTCCCCACCTGCTTTTCATATCACGTATTTTAATCTGAGGAAACTCTAAATGATAATCGCTTAAAGAACGATATGTCAAGGTAGCTATGTCTAAGAACACATCTTTGCACAACTTATCTAAAAACTGGCGAATTACTTTTTCGGAATCACTGCCTGGTTTACATTGTACATATAATGTATCTTTATCGTAGCTTACATGATTATATTTTCCTGTTGTTTTGCGTATCTTTAATGAATTTCCAAACAACATGATATGCTTGTCATCAATCATCGTATGCTGTGCTTTTTCTTCTATTGACTTTAAATTTTTTATAATCCATGAAGCTTTGCTGGAAACAAAGTCATCGATTTTTTCCATGGGCACAAAAGGATTTGCACTGACCACAATCTCACCTCTAGAAGAAATTCGCATATTGATATTTTTAACCTGTTTTGTAACCAGTGTATAGGTAATTGGATATTTTTTACACTGAACTACCTTTTTATTTACATCCATTACTTTATTACCCCAATCTATAGTGCGCATAATATTATCTCATACTTAGAGAAAAAAATAAACCATCTAAGCTAAAATTAATTTTGTAATTTTTTGTATTTTTTTCATGGAAATTTATTCTATAATTTTCATCTTCAAGAGAGTATGTTACAATGATACGGGTGATATTATGACATACAACAATCCATTTCCTTATAGCGATGATAATAAACGTTATCATACATGGAATTACTATTTAAAACATCGTTTTCATCAGAAAGTTTTTAAAGTTCCTCTAAATGCTGGTTTTTCCTGTCCGAACCGAGATGGTACATGTGGAGTTGGAGGATGTACTTTCTGTAGTTCTTTAGGCAGTGGTGATTTTGCAGGAAATATGAAAGACGATCTAACAACACAATTCGACCAAGGTCTTGCCATGATGAGAAGAAAATGGCCTAATGGAATACCGATGGCTTATTTTCAGGCATATACAAACACATATGCTGATTTAAATACATTAAAAAGATGCTTTGAACCTTTTGTCTTAAAAGATGATATAGCTGCTATCAGTATTGCCACACGTGCAGATTGTTTAGAAGATGATAAAATTGCATACCTTCAATCACTAACCAAGCAAAAAGAAATTTGGGTAGAATTAGGTTTGCAGAGCATTTATGATGAAACAGCAAAAAACATTAATCGTGGTCATACGTATGCTCAGTTTCTTGACTGCATTCACCGCCTTTCTAATACAGATATAAAAATAGCAGTACATTTAATGAATTCATTACCAAATGAAACAAAAGACATGATGATTGAAAGTGCAAGGGCGATAGGTAAATTACCAATACATGCTGTTAAGATTCACATGCTTCATCTGATTCAAAACACAAAGATGGGAAATGAATATAAACAAAAACCATTCCCTTTATTAAGCAGAGAGGATTATATCGATGTAGTCATTCGTCAGCTAGAAGTTCTACCTAAAGAGATAATCATACAGCGTTTAACAGGTGATGGTGTAAAAGAAGATTTAATTGCTCCATTATGGACATTAAAGAAAGTTACGATTTTAAATGATATTGATAAGGAAATGAAAAAAAGAAATACATGGCAGGGAAAGTACTATAAGTAACCTTTCCCTTTTCTTTTCATATCATAGATTGAAAGGTGTTGTAATCTATGAAATCAATTGGTGTATTAATGCGTATTGAATGTTTTGATACTACATGGAAATACTTTATAAATTTACCTTATATAAAACGTATTGAACAATATGGGTGGGCTGTTATTCCGATATGTAATACTAGAAGTCTTTCTTATATTATTCCCTTATGTGATGCATTACTGCTTCCTGGAGGATATGATTTACACAGCTATTATATAAATGAAAAACGTAATCCAAATATACAAACGTATGAGATGGGAATGGATCATTTTGAATTTGAAGTAATTGATATGTTTGTGAAAAACAAGAAACCCATATTGGGTATTTGTCGAGGCATGCAGATGCTAAATGTATACTTTAAAGGAACAATCCTTCAACATATTGATCCTTTAATTCATGCCAAAGATCATAAACATGATATTCATTTAACTTCTAGAAGCATATTACACCAATTATATCCCAGCACTATTAACGTAAATAGTTATCATCATCAGATTATCGGTAAATTAGGAACTGGGATCTATACTTCTGCTCTTAGTGCTGAAAATTATGTAGAAGCCATTGAACATGAAAATGGTAAGATTTTAGGTGTTCAATGGCATCCGGAATTATTAGATAATGATCAAATATTCCCCTATTTTTTTGATATTATGTGTGCTTCATCTTCCTTCTCTGTAATCCCCATCGAATAATAAAGAATACCATTACAATAACACATAACCATGTGCCGAAAGCATCAATATTGATTATAGTTCCTAGATATTTTAACGAAAGAGATACAAGTAAACTTCTTATAAATCTTGCGATCCCATCACTTAATAAAAATGGAAGTAATCGCATCTTGGCAAAGCCAGCTAAATACGCTAACAAGAAATCAGGAATAGGAGTTATTCCGCCAATAAAAATAGCCCAAAGACCGTATCGCTTTAATAAAACTTCTCCTTTTTGTACATCATCGTTTTTAGCTAAGCCTTTTAATACATTTTTACCTAGAAAATAAGCTATACCATAACCTATCGCTCCACCAACGCATGTTCCTACTGCTCCTATCAAAGAATACCAGAACCATTTTTCTGGCGAATTTAGAACTAAAGGAACTAATACTACTTCAAGTGATGGTAACGGCAAAAATGCCTTTAATATAGAATATAGAAATAAACCAATATCCTGCCAAATCACAAAAAAAACCTGTACATTCATGAAATCCCCTCATTTCAATATATGTACAGGCTTTTCTTTTATACCAATTCTAATAAATCCTCAATAATTAAATCAGGCTGAACATGAAAACGTTGACAATCTTCTTTGGTATGTACACCACTTGTCACAAAGATTGTCTGCACATGATTATTCAATCCAAACGCAATATCAGTTTCTAGGTTATCTCCCATCATCACTACATCGTCAGCTGAAACCTTCGCATAACGAAGAATTTCATCCATCATGATGGATGTAGGCTTCCCTGCAAATACTGCAGGCTTTTCACTACAGTATTCCAATAAGGAAACAATTCCTCCATTACCAACCAAATAGTGATTTCCATGTGGAATACGACGATCTTGATTTGTTCCTATCAATAAAGCTCCCTCCTGCAAATGAAGATATGCTTTACATAATTTATCATAAGTCAGTTCTTTGTCTAGACCAACAACTACTGCTTCCGCATCTGTATTAGTTATTTGCAGGCCTTGTTCTAAGAGGGCTTCTTGCAAACCATCTTCTCCAATATAAAATACATTATGTAATTGGCAATGATTTTTCATATAAGAAGCCGCAGCCATTGCACTTGTAAAAAATTGAGAATCCTTAATATCATGAAATCCCAGTGATTCCATTTTTACTCGATTCTGTGCATGAGTACGTGTCGCATTGTTAGTCACAAACAAGAAAGGAATCCGTTCTTTTTGTAAATACTTGATAAAAATTAAAGCAGATGGAATCACATCGTTTCCACGATACATGGTTCCATCTAAATCAATCAATATTAATTTATTATGCAGACAGCTTCGTATCATCATAAACACCTAAATAGTGATGCTGGAATGCTTTCTCTGAAAAATGTTCCTGATCAATAAATACCTTCATTGTCATACACAGTAATGACAATAAGCCCTGAAGAGTCGTATTACAGAATTTGATTTTTGTGATTTCATCAAATGTAAACTCCGCAATCTGATGATTACGATCGAAACATATCACCATTCGATCACCAGCATGCTGACCACAATAGAATCGATAATATACATCATGATATACTAATTCAAAGCCATCTTTATTTTTCTTTAACTCACCAATCTGCTGATCATTTTCATAAATCATAAAATTCATACAAGAATGCACACGACTATACCATTTACGCACCTGATATAATCCTAGGATTTCATCACCAAACATATTTTTCAAATAAATAGACAGTAATCCATCTTCTTTCTCATAAGAAACAGTAAAAACATGTCTATCATTTTCCATTATGTAATAATCATCAATGACCTTCTGCATTGTAAATTCCATTCATTCACTTCCTTTTCATGAAAAAGCTCTTGACTGTCCAAGAGCTTTTATCAAACCCACTATCGTAGGGTTACACAGTCCTTATCATCAATTATATTATATGTTTTTTTCGAATCTATTTCAAGATTTTTCTTCTTGATTGAAGTATTTCATATATAAATATATAAGCAGCAATGGAACAATTGTAAAGCTTGCGATAATATATAATGTTACATTATAACCAAATAATTCAGATAAATGAGAAGTAATCAATGGTGTAATTAATCCGCTTACACCAATAAAAATTGCCATTGCAAACATCTGTGCTGAATTAAACACTGATTCTGGAGTAATTTCCTTGATTAATATCTTACTCGTCAACATAATGATAGGCAGAGTTACTAACTGTAATGCTGCCGTTACTATGATAAAGAAAGGTGTAGAGGATAAGCCATAAAACAGAAACTTTATGCCATAGCATATTGTTCCCGTATATAATAGTGTCTTTAAACTAAATTTCTCTAGAATTTTAGATGAATATAAAAATAGAGGGACTTCCATAAAAGACTGTAACGCCCATTTTATTCCTACAGATGTTGTTGTTCCGCCAATATCCAGCATTTTATCGATAACTACATATTGATCAGCAGTACCGATCATATATACACATAAATAAATAATGATTAACATCATATAACCTTTATTTTTTACCAAATCAACGATACATGATAACGTTATGCTTTTTTCTTTCTGCTGAGCATCCTGTGCCCTCCATATTACTACACATAAAATAATACTAACTATTGAAAATATACCTAAAAGTACATAATAAGAGAAGCTTTTAATCACAAATCCTGCAATCGGTGAACCAACGGTTAATCCCAAAGCTCCACTTGCTCGAAGTTTACCATAGTTCTCTTCATCAATTTTCATCATCCATGTTTCATCCAATCCCATGATAACTTTCACCATTCCACCCATTATAGAAACACTGCATAGATGATACCAGAAACTTTGTTTAGATACTAAAAATATCGCAAAACTGCTTCCAGTCAATAAAACAAAGGCTAAAAAAAAGAATATTTTAATACGATGAAACCGATCACACAAATACCCAAACAAGAATTGACCAAGAATTGCGATAACTGCCATACCTGCTAAAATATAACCTCGTTCTACAACAGAATATCCTAGATCACTTAAGTAAGGAATCATTTGTGTATTGACCATAGAAATAGAAAAAAAGGCTAAAAAGTTCAGTGCATATAAAATCCATTTCATGCGCGTTTTTATAAGAATCACATCCTCATAGTTAGTATACACTATTAATTTATCTTTAATAGTCTTTTCTTATTTTTTATAATCTTATATAATGTACATACGAGGAGTGATACTATGAAACAAGAAATTGAACATTATGAGCGAAGAAATGGCGGTAAAGGAACCATGCATATCGAAAGATTATTATCACTTGAAGAAATGGGGCCAAATGTTAAGATGTATGCTAAGGTAACTATTGATGTGAATTCATCTTTAGGCAATCATCCTCATATTGATGATGCGGAATCTTATTATATTTTACAAGGTAAAGCCTTATATAACGATAATGGCGTAAAAAAAGAATTGCGCCCTGGAGATGTCACTTATACAACTGATGGTAATATTCATGGAATTGAAAATATAGGTGATGAACCACTTGTATTTATGGCATTGATCATTAATAAAAAATAGTATTCAAAAAGCTCGCAGTAAAGCGAGCTTTTACTTACCTGAAGAGATAACTTCATGAATCAGTTTTTGTTTATCTACCTTTTCATCAGTAAATACATAAGCATTATAAAAATCTTCTAACCATCCTTCTGGAAGTGGATGATTTATATGAATATAAGCTAGAATATCTCCCTTTTGTACATAATCTCCATCTTTTTTATTAAGTACAATACCAACTGCAGGATCCACAGAATCTTCTTTCACCATTCTGCCAGCGCCTAGTTTCATGGCTAATGTACCTAATTCCAATGCATGCAATTCTTTTACATAACCTTCTTCTTTTGAACATACTTCAATGATTTCTTTTGCCTTAGGCAATAATTCCGGATTAAGAATCTGTTCAACATTACCACCTTGTGCACGTACCATCGCAACTAGTTTATCGAGAGCTTTTCCATTTTTTATAACTTCTTCTAGCTGTTTTCTTGCATCCTCATCATTTTTGGCAATATGGGCCTGTTGTAGCATAATGCTTCCTGCTTCAATACATAACTCTGTAAAATCTTCCGGTCCATTTCCCTTTAATGTTTCAATTGCTTCTTTTACTTCCAATGCATTTCCTATCGCATTTCCTAATGGCTGATTCATATTACTGATCATTGCTTTTACATCTTTATTAAAATGTGAGCCAATCGCAATCATAGCTTCTGCCAATTCCTTTGCCTTTTCACTTGTTGGCATAAATGCCCCCTCACCAAATTTAACATCCAGCAAAATCGTATCAGAACCAGCTGCCAGTTTCTTAGACATGATACTTGAGGCAATCAATGGAATGGAATTTACAGTAGCAGTTACATCACGCAAGGCATAAAGCTGTTTATCTGCTGGCACTAATGAGGCTGTCTGCCCAATAAGAGCTAAACCAATATCATTGACCTGTTCAATAAATTCTTCCTGTGAAAGCATTACATTAAAGCCTTCTATAGATTCTACTTTGTCTAATGTTCCTCCTGTATGCCCTAAACCTCTACCACTCATTTTCGCAACTTTAGCGCCACAAGCTGCTACCATAGGAGCTAAAGATAAGCTAGTTTTATCTCCTACACCACCTGTAGAATGTTTATCACATTTAATACCTTTAATAGCAGATAAATCAATCACATCGCCGCTATACAGCATTTCTTCGCACAAACAAGCAGTTTCATATGCATTCATACCATTAAAGTAGATTGCCATCAATAATGCACTAACCTGGTAATCAGGTATATCTTTATTTACATAGCCCTGTATAAAATAATGAATCTCTTCTTTTGTTAACGCCAAGTTGTTTTTCTTTTTTTCTATAATATCCACAAAACGCACTCTGACACCCTCTTTCCTAACGTTTTATATAATGTCGAATTACACACTCTTTTTTAATATCTTCAGAAACAAGAACGAACTCTTTTAAATCAATATTAGGAAACCATGTATCTCCCTGATAGTGATTTAAAATGGTAGTCAGCCATAATTCATCAGCATATGGTAATGCCATTTCATAAATCTGAGCTCCACCACAAACATAAAGAGCCTCTTTACTATCCTTCCATTTCTTAATCTCTTTTTCTACATCATTACATAGCATAATATTTTCATCAGCAATTTGTTTTCTTGAAGCAATATGCAGAATCCTATGATCTAATTGCTTAGGAAGATGTTCATAGGTAATTCTTCCCATTAAGATATGCTGATGTAAAGTTAGATTACGAAAATGAATGAGATCCTCTGAACAATGCCAAGGCATCGTATGATGATAACCAATCACTCCATTTAAATCCATTGCCGCAACAATTGAAATCATAAATCCTCCTTCAATGAACGAATTTCCTCTTCACTTAAGAATCGCCATTCTCCAGGAGCTAGAGAATCATCTAAATATAATGTTTTCATAGCTATTCTTTTTAAAGATATTACTTCATTATTAACTGCATGCAGCATTCTCTTCACTTGATGAAAGCGACCTTCCTGAATATGAAGCTTTATAAAAGTTTCATCTATTACTTCAACACTTGCAGGAAGAATACGTTCGTTATCCAATTCAATTGTGCCATTTTCCAAACGTGTAATATCTTTTTCAGATAAAGAATGTGCAATTTCTGCTAGATATGTTTTGGTCACATGATGCTTTGGAGATAATAACTGATGTGCTAATTTTCCATCATTTGTGATCAGCAGCAGCCCTTCTGTATCAATGTCTAATCTGCCTACCGGGAAGCAATCCTTTGGAATTGTTACGTCAATACAATCCATAACAGTTTCATGTACAGGATCCATTGTAGCACTAACTACATTCTGCGGTTTATTTAACATGATATATACGACTGATTCATAATATATCTCTTCACCATCAATTGTAACAACATCTTCTTTTTCATTGATTTTAATATCATCTTTACGACATACTTCCCCGTTTATACTTATATGCCCTTTACGTATGAGCTGTTTTACTTCTTTACGAGTACCAATATTGGCATGAGCTAAATATTTATCTAATCGCATAGTTATCCTCTTCTGATTCGCTTCCAGATCTTACCTAAATCTAAATTTAAAATAGTCTGTGGTATCGCAAATATATAGGTAATAGCAAAATATACAAGAACAGCTATCATGCCATTTATACCAAGCTCAATCAAACTAATAAATCGACTATCATCATAACCTTTTAGACCTAGAGCTGATAATGCATTTGCGACTATCATCATACCAAGCATAGCCAGAATAATTATAAGCAATTTATGCAACGTATATTTCCAGTTAATCTTATAACGTGTTGTTAGAGCATATACATCTAATGCAATAAAGACACCCATTGCGATGATTGTAGAGTACACAACACCCTGATATCCAAAATAAGCTAATAATGGGTATGCTGTTGATAGCTTTAATGCCATCATAATTGCGGAATTTCGAATATTCAATCGACGAAGTCCTACGGACATCATCAATGCTGTAAAAATAGGACCAATCGTATTCAAGAATGCCTCAATAGAAAACCAAGATAAAATCTGTGCTAAGAAATCCAGATTCTTTAAATTTTCTGGTGGAAATAATACAAAATACAATGGTTTAGCATATAAGAATAAACAGAAAGATACAGGTAAGGCAATATATAAAACTATATCTATACAATCACGAACATTCTTTCGTACCAGCTTATAATCATGATGCGTTAACGCAGTAGTAATATGGGGTATGATTGCGGATGAAAAACCAGGAGCCAAAATCATTGGAATTGACATTAGCTTTAATACACCATAATTGATGGCACCGCTTATCAGTATAATCTCTGATTCCGTATTGCCATGAGCTTCCAATCCTTTATTCAAAAATAATGTATTTACAATCGTATCACTATACCCTAATAAAGCCACAAGTAAATATGGGAAAGAAATAAAAATAAGTTCACGTAATATTTCTCTACGATCTTTGTTAGGCACAACAGTTTGATTCGCAGCCTGCAATTTAAGCTGTTTCATTTGTTTTTTATCATAAAATTTTAAATGAAATATCGCTAATATTGCTGATATACTGGTTGATATTACCCCAAAGTATAAAGCCCAGACATTATCATAGTTCAATGCATAAACTGCAATAGCACTAGAAGTCAATAGGAATGCAACACGTGCAATCTGTTCTAATACCTGAGAAAGTGCATAAACTTCCATATGCTTTAAACCCTGATAAAATCCTCGAAGACTAGATAATAATGGGACAAAGAATAATGCAAAAGATATTAATATCAAAACAATCTGTAACGTATTAACATCATTCCCTTCATCAGGAAGCATTAAAGTTGCAAGCGGAGAAGAAAATAAAATAACAATTACCATCATTCCTAATCCAAAACAAGCCATTAAAGATGAAGATAATTTTTTAATCAAAAGCGAAGTCTGATAATCTCCTCTTGTTGAATACTTCGCAATTAATGTCGCAATGGCAAAAGGAAATCCAGCAGTGCATATATTTAATAAATAAGAATAAATATTATAAGCAACACCATAATATGCAATATTTTCTGCAGAACCCAGCATGGAGTTATATGGAATCGCATAAAATAAGCCAATAAATTTCGCAAAAAAGATTCCTGCAGAACTTATCAATCCCCCTGCAATGATAGATTGCTTACGATTTGATAGATTATTATTACTCATAAGAAAATTCCTTTCTAATTACTATCTTCTTCAGTTGTATCTTTTTGTGCATAATTACATGTAAAGAACGCTCGATTTGTTGTCGTTAACGTTGAATCTTTCCAAGTAACCATTACATAAATAGTAAACTGACTTTCATTGGTTACACCATCTAGATAGATTTTATTAACATAATTTCGAGGGCCATTTGCTTGATATGGAATCATATGAAATGCAGTATCTGCATCTTCTCCCAATAGGCCTAAACATGGATATACATTTTCATTGCTGTCTAATGCAGGATCTACTGCAATTGCCTGAATATTGTACATAGCAATACGAGGATTAGAAATAACTATTTCATACTGATAAGACTGATCTTCCTGATGTACAACAGACATTTTATAATCAAAAGGGATATTTTTTGTTACACTACCTGCATTACTTAAAACTGCATCAACATAACTCTCATAGTTTTGAATACTTTTTGAATCTTTGCTATGAGAACTGCTACAGCTAGTCATAAACAAGACCAATAGTAAGACCCATAGGACTTTTTTTCGCATGAAACCACCTCTTGTGTATTATAACATATTGGCCTTATTTAAGCCATTTTTTTATGAAAAGGGCGAAAAAAATTAAGAAAAAAGAAAGGATAATATCCCTTCTTCTTACAATCAGACTACATATTCTTACAACGAAATGAACTACATTCTGTTTCATGACATGCTTTAGGATTTACACAATTATCGCAGCTGACACTGATTGTTTCCGCATGACAACGATCTTCCTTATAGAAGACACAACTTGCGACATTACACATGATTTCTGTTTTATTATGCATTTTTCAACACCTCCACACCTTTAGTATGGAAAGCTTGCATAAGTTTATAACAGATAAATCAGCATTGCGCTAAAACAGTATAATTGTTCATCTTGAACATGACTGATTGATGTAGAAAATTTAATATCAATCAGCTGCTTTATCTCTTTTTCCTTTAAAAATCCATTAATTGCTTCTGTTAAATCATCTTCATGTTCTTCATCAAATACCTTTACTTGTATCATACGATCACCTAATTCATTATGCCCCAGACAAATTAAGAAGACTGTTGTTTTTTGTCTAGAAATACCTGAATTCGTTTCTGGTTATCTATTTGTATTGGCACAAGCGGAAGACGCACAATATTACGACACTCATTACGTAGCGACAACATATATTTAATTGGCGCAGGCGATGAATCGCAGAATGTCAAAGCAGCCAATTCTTTTAACTGTTTCCATTTTTTATGACTAACATCTTCCTGTGTAATAAATTCCTTTAATTCTAGCAGGCCAACATGTCCCATAACCGATATCAGACCATCCATTCCAGCCTCAAATCCTTCATCAAAATAAGCATCCTCTCCACTATAAATCAAGAAGTCTGGATAATGCTGTTTCAAAAGACGCACTGTCTCTAAATCTGAACTTGCCTGTTTTAGTGAAACGATATTATCATGTTTTTCAATCAGACGTTTTATGACATCATAATTCAAATGTATACCAGTTCTGCCTGGAACATTATACAGCATGATATTTGTATGAATACTTTCAGCAATTTTATCATAATGAGCAAAAACACCTTCATCATTAGGACGATTATAATAAGGTGAAACTAATAAAACACCATCTATAGCCTCCTTCTCTGCTTCTATACATGCCTGTATAGTACCATGTGTATCATTCGTTCCACATCCAAACCAAATTTCTACACGTTGTTTTGAGATTTCAATCACATAACGTAAAATCGCCATTTTTTCATTATGTGTAAGTGTAGGTGTTTCCGCAGTTGTTCCACACACAATAAAACCATCTACTCCTTCTTTAATCAATCGACGAACAATTTGTCCTAATGCTTTAAAATCTACTTTATTGTGTAAGTCAAAAGGTGTAACTAAAGCAACCATTACTTTTTTCATTCATTGTCTCCTCCTAATAAAATTGGCTGCAGCTGTCTACCCTCAAGTGCATGATCTAATGTTTCTTCCAGCAATGTCCATTTTGACACAATGCTTCTTCCCTTTTGAAAAGGCGCATCCTGACGAAATGGAATAACATAAATATGCTTCATGTTCATTAAGGAGAAAACATTTGGACCGCTGATTCCTAAACCATCATTGGTCGCTATACCATATACTACAGGTTTAAGATTTCGAATCATAGCTTTAGCACTTAATGTGACAGGATGATCATAAATACCTAGAGCCATTTTTGCCGCAACTGTTGCGGTCATTGGTGCTATCACCATAATATCATATGCATTAGAGGGTCCAACTTTCTCTGCTTCTACAATAGTATGAATTATTTCATGATTTGTTGCTTCTTTAACTTTCCCTAAAAATACATCTGCATCAAAATAGCGAGTAGAACAGTTAAATACATTCTCACTCACAACTGCCTGTACATCATTTTCTTTACATAACGATTCCAATTCTATTAAAACTTCCGCATGATTACAGAATGAACCACAGATACCAAATAAAATTCGTTTATTTTTCATTTAGCAATGTCTCCCTTATAAAATCCGCTATTATATTTCCAGCACTGATGCTTGCAAATCTTCCCGGTAAATTTTTTGCCTTCAGCACTACAATTCCCTCTTCTTTTGCCGTTTTAATATCAATCACATCAGGTGTTGCGATATCAATGATGATTGGTTTATTCTTCCAGCTTTGTATTCTTTCTTTATCCAAGATACTTCCTGTCGCGGTATGAACAAGAACATCTCCACAATTATTCCAGGCAGATAATGGAATAAAATCATCTTCCAGTTTACAATCTCGTCGAATAACTCTTACATTTAACTGTAAATTCTTTAACATCTGATAAATTACCTTGCCGCACTGGCCATAACCAATAATATCAATTGTTATGTCATAAATACTTTTTCTCACACAGTTAATTAATTCATGCAATACCCCTTCAGCAGTCAATATTGCATTATCTCGTATGACCTTTTCTTCCTGCATATAATAAATTTTTGCTTGTGGTAAATGTTCTAGATATTCGTTTTTCATCCCACAAAAATAAATGCATTCTTTCTTCTGTCTTTGAAAAAAAGAATCAGGAAGCTGTATTTTCTTATCTAAAAAATCAATCATGCCATTCTCATATACTCCTTTAATAGGAAACACAATAGCATCATATGCCGGCTGATTTTCATAATCAGTTTCTTCATTGCATATCATAATTTGGTAATCCTTTGATAGATTATCACAAACCTGCAACATACGATCTTCATTACAGAATACTGCAATTCGCATTTTTTCTCCTCCTTATGCTATTGTATGACGTTTTATGAGTTTTGGCATAGAAAAGAAAAAGACAGGATTTTTTAATCCTGCCTAGTTCTTATTGAGCAATTACATAATAATTGCGTTTACCTTTTTTAATTAATGTCAGATTATCTGAAATTGCATTGTCCTTAGATACAACAAACGCAATATCCTGTACTTTATCTCCATTAATTTGAATAGAACCCTGTTTGATCCATTCTCTAGCTTCACGTTTACTTGACGCAATACCAGCATTTACTAATACATCTGGCAATAATAAATCATTTTCGATTTCTTTTGCCTCAAAACCACGTAGGGCATCTCTTACTTCGTCTGCCTCTAAATCTTTAATATTTCCTCTAAATAATGCATTCGTAATCTTTAAAGCCTTATTATATTCTTCTTCTCCATGTAAGAAAGTAACTACTTCTTTAGCTAAAGCTTTTTGTGCTTCTCTTAAATGAGGTTCAGTTTTTACTTTTTCTTCCAATGCATCGATTTCTTCTTTTGTAAGGAATGTCAGTTTTTTCAAGTAATCAATAACTTTTTCATCTTCTGAATTAACTAAGAACTGATATAATTCATAAGCACTTGTCTTATTTTTATCTAACCATACAGTACCTGTTTCACTTTTTCCAAATTTAGTTCCATCAGCTTTGGTGATAAGTGGCATAGTTAAACCATAACACTCAACATCAGCACCATGTTTTTTACGAATTAACTCTAAACCGCTTGTAATATTTCCCCATTGATCCTGCCCGCCAATCTGTAACGTACAGTTTTTTTCCTCATATAGATGTAAGAAATCTAATGCCTGCAACAGCATGTAAGAAAATTCTGTATAACTAATACCAGATTCTAAACGACGTTTTACTGTTTCTTTATTAATCATATAATTGATATTAAAGAATTTCCCATAATCTCTTAAAAAATCAATAATCGTAATATCTTTAGTCCAATCCAAGTTATTTACCATTTCAAAACCAAATAACTCTTTGATTTGTTTACTTAAACAATCATAATTGTGCTGTAAAACTTCTTTTGTAAGCATACTTCTTTCTCCAGTAGCTTTTGGGTCACCAATAAATCCAGTTGCCCCACCAACTAACATGATTGGATGATGTCCATGTTCTTTTAATCGTTTTGCACACAATAAAGAAGAATAATGTCCAATATGTAGAGAATCTCCAGTAGGGTCTGTCCCAATATAGAAAGTCAATCCTCCATTATTTAATTTTTCTTCCAAATCTGGACTTGTCACATCATTAATTAATCCACGGTACTTCAATTCATCAAATAATTTCATATAAATCTCCTTTTCTCCATAAAAAAACGTCCTTTATCCAAGGACGCAGCTATGCGTGGTACCACCTTAGTTCCCGAAATACGAGCACTCATGCCATAACGGGGCAACCCGTCCTGTCTTTTAAACAGGAAGCTCCAAGGTGTATTTCTTAAGGTATCTGCAGTTTTTCACCAGCCAACTGCTCTCTGCGAAAGAATCCCTTAAGTTCTTGTCTCTTCAACGCTTTTAAAGTGTTTATTTAGTTGATTTTCTAGGTGTGAAAATGTAGCTCAATTCAATTTCTTTATCGATAACTTCATTTTCATCATGTAGCATTTTTGTTAGTAAACGCATTGCGACTGCCCCTAGATCATAATCCGGAATCTTAAACCCAGAAATCTGAGGACGAGCCATTGCATTATACTTACTGTCTAAAATACATACAAGTTCCATATCTTCAGGAATACTGATACCTGCTTCTTTTGCTGTGTTCATTACCGCCATTGCTTGAGAATCACGATATGTGATCATCACTTCATGACATGTACCTTTGCTCATAAATTCTTTTAAGAACAAATAAGATGAACGGTATTCTTTTGGAATCTGAATAAAGTTATTAAATTCCATTCCCTGATCCGCAAATGCTCTTGTCAATCCATCTAATAATTGTTTGATCATCTGAGGATTTTTACGGTCTTCCACAAGGGCAATATCTTTCTTACCATTCTGAATACAGTTTGTCGCAAAGTCATAAACTAATTTAGAATAGTCTACATAGACACTACCAATAGTTTCATCACTCATCTTATTACCAATTACAACGATTGGTACCTGATAACGAGTCAGCTGATTCAATTCTTCCTTATTCAGCTTATCATTGAAAATCACAACCCCGTCAACACGAGATTTAATGATATTTTCAATAATATCATTCATTTCAGTGATTCCTTCTGTAGTGGTGTGAAGCATAATATTATATTTATAAATCTTCGCCACATCGATTAGCCCATTAATAATCTGTCCAGTATAGAAATAACTTGCTTCTGGAACGATCAGCGCAATGGTTGTTGTTTTTTGTAATGCTAATCCTTGCGCAATTGCATTTGGTTTGTAGCCCAACTTTTCAATCGCTTCCTGTACTTTGATACGCGTATCCTCACGTACGACTTCTGAGCCATTAATAACACGGGATACTGTAGCCAAAGATACATCAGCTTCTTTTGCCACATCGTAAATCGTAATTCTTTTCATAACTATTATCCCTTCCGACTATCGTCTGTCTCTGTATCTAAAACTCGCTTCAAGCCATTAAATGCTGATTCTGCGACTTTTAAAGTTCCCTTTTTCAACTTTCTTACACCTGATTTTACTTGTTCATCCTCTTTGATAGAATGCAATGTATCTGTTAAGGTGTCTGTACAGTTTTTCACAACATCGTTTTTTGAGATTTCCTGAATACCTGCCTGCATATAAGCACCTAAAGACTGTATTGATTGTTTAACTTTTTCTTTTCCCTCTTTCACATCTTCACGCTCATTAAATTCTTTTAATTTATCCTGTGTAGATGATAAAAGTTTTGTGGTTTCCTGTTTTACATATTCAATTTTTTCCTGTGTTTCTTCTGAATCTGTATGATTTTTTAGCCACACATAAAGTTCTTCATATAATTTTTTTAAACGTTCTTTCGCATCATCAAGAACTTTTTTAGACTCTTCCTCACCCTCATCACAATCAAGTGTGATAATAGTGAATTTAGCCTTTTCTTCCATCTCTTCGACTTCTTTTAATTGTTCATTGTCCATGATTATTCACTCTCTTCTTCAGTATTTGTTTCTTGTCTCATGTTTGAAAAAATCCAGTCTTTAATCGTTGAAAAATTCTCAATGATTGCCACTAGAGTAGAACGTACCGCATGTTTGCTAGCTTCATGAACACAGTCCACAGTTTCACTTAATTCATTTAGCGTATTCAGTGGTTTATCCAGTGTTTCTAATTGACGGTTTGCTGTTTCCAATGTCTTTGAAATTTTAGATACTGCCTCATTGGCATTCTTAAGCACTTTGATTAAATGTCCAAGAAAAACAGCTAAGAAAATCAAAACAACGACTCCACAAATCGGTAATGCTTTTACTGCCACATTGCTTGTTAATTCTAATAATTGATCTAAACCCATAGAAACACCTCTTTATCTATTTTAAATCATATTGTAATCCTTTTCAACATTTATTGAAAACTTTTTACAATATTTTTTAATTTATATATGTCCTTGCTGCTCATAAACAAATAAACAGCAGGACCTCTTGATGCCAGCATCTTTGCTGCAGCTTCATCTTCCGCAATAACAGTTGCCTTACTACATTTATCACATAGATCCTGAATCGTAATATCGATTCCTTCTTCCTTTGCTGCATTTTCAGGGAAATGGCACAAATACACTTCATCCGCCTTGTCTAATTCTTTCGCAAAGCGATCCATAAAGTAATAGATACGTGAATAACGATCAGGCTTAAATAGCGCAATGATCTTTTTATTCGGATACTTCATGCGAGCAGCCTCAATCATATATTTGACAGCTGTTGGATGATGTGCATAATCATCGATATATATATTGTCTCCATTTTCTTCAATTTTAAACCTACGTTTTACACCAGGAAAACTAGCTAAACCTTCCTGTAATAAAGAAGCTGACAAACCTTCCATAATACCTACCGCAATCACACCTAAGCTATTCCACAGAAACGGCATCCCAACAAACGGTAATTCAAAATGTCCAAACATCTCTCCATGGTATAATACATCAAATTTCATTCCATCTTCATTTTGTACTACATGAACTGCCTGCACATCATTATGATCCTGCAGTCCATAGTATAAGTGATCGATATGGACATCTAATGAACGAACTGCTTCATCATCGCCAAATAAGACAATTCCTTTTTTTACCTGATTTGCAAATGTTTCAAATGCATTGCAGTAATCATTCATATCTTTATAATAATCTACATGATCTAATTCAATATTCGTTATAATTGCATAATCTGGCTTATATGCAAGAAAATGACGTTGATATTCACATGATTCTAATACAAAATACTGACTATTTTTAGGCATTTCTCCGGTTCCATCGCCAATCAGATAACCTGTTGGAGCGGCTAAACTCATTACATGAGATAACATGCCTGTTGTTGTCGTTTTCCCATGTGTTCCGGCAACTGATATAGAAATATAATCCTTTATCAGCTTTCCTAAAAAATCATGATACCAATATGTTGTAACTGAATCCATTGATAATGCTTTTGCGACTTCTGGATTAGTTTTATCAAAAGCATTACCGATAATTACAATATCACCTTCGTGAATATTATCTTCAGAAAATGAAGTAATCGGTATTTGACGATCTTCTAGTGCTTTTTGTGTAAATATATATTTTTCAATATCAGAACCACTAACGTCTTCACCTTTGTCATACATGATCGTAGCTAAAGAAGCCATTCCGCTTCCTTTTATACCAATAAAATGATAATGCATAATAAACACCTCTTTTATTCTTTCTGTAAATCGCTACTAGATTCATCCAAATGTTTAATTGGCGTTGCTTCTCCAAATAAAGAAATTTGTAGTAAATCCTCTTCTTTATCGGTCACATCTGTATGTTCGATCATTTCTTCTAAAGGAACACTTTGAATTTCTTCCTCTGCTTCATATTTATCAATTTCCTGTATAGGAAGTTCTTCTTTCTTAAATTTTTCGTTTTCCTCTATTTTTTGCTGGGCCTTCGCTTCAAATTCTTCTAATTCGCTAACCCCATAATATGGAGAAATAATAGTACCTAAAGGATTTTTTTTCTTAGGTTTTTTCATTACCGAAACTGTGACTTTCTTTTTCGGCTTTTTATTTTCCTCTTCTTTCGAACCAAACATCGGTGATATAACAGGAGAAAACTCATATTCCTTTACATCTATACGTGTTTTCTTCACTCGTTTTACTTCTTCATTACTTGTTTCTGGCTGAGGTTCCTTTTTCTCTTTTGGCTTTTCTTCTAAATCAATAGTCACAAATTTCTTTTCATCTTGATTGACAGCATTAGCCGCCGCATGAGGATTGAAATAGGATTGTAATTCTTCCGTTGTATCCTTTTCAGCCTTTTCACTTTTCTTCTTTGTTTCTTTGATTTCTATTGGTTCTAATTCATCATCTGCCAAAACCTCAGCATCAGTTTCTTCAAATAATAGAGATGCTAGTTTTTTAAACACAGACATGTTTCATCGTCCTTTCGCTATTTTTGTTCTGCTAGGAAATCGTTGATTTCTTTTTCAGTCTTTCTTAATTTTGACACAAAACGTCCAGATTCTTTACCATCTTTAAATGCCACAAAGCTTGGAATTCCCATTACCATCAGTTCCTGACAAATCTCAATATTTTCATCACGATCTACATAATAGAAATGGTAATCGCTGTAAGCTTCTACTAATTTTGGCATAAATGGCTCAATAAAACGGCAATCTGGGCACCAATTTGCAGAGAATGTAAATACATTTACTCCGCTAGCCGCTGCGGCTTCTTTAAATTCTTCCATTGAATGGATAACTGTCATATATTCTTTCATAATTAACTCCTTTATTCCTCTTCTTTTGCTTTTACAAATACAGCACGATAGATTGGCTGTCCTTTTTCCATGAAACGACGTTCATATTCTGTAATCACATCTTCTTCATGTTCGATGCGTCGATAATCGACACTAACTTCTTTCATCTTCCATCCAGCTTCCTGAAATTCAATCAGGGAATATTCAAATAAAGAACTATTATCCGTTTTCATCTGTATTTCCCCATCATCTTTTAAGATTTGAGCATAACGTTCAATAAATTTATGATTGGATAAACGTTTCTTATGTGCTCTTTTCTTTGGCCATGGATCAGAAAAGTTTAAATGTAGAACATCAACTTCTCCCTTTGAAAACCAAGTATCAATATTTTCAGCATCTCCTTGAATATATAACATATTACTAGGTTTTATTTCAAGTTTTGTGAACTTACGTACCGCTAAAGCTGCCACATTTATATTTTTTTCGATACCGATCCATGCTGCATCTGGATATTTCTGCGCCATTTGAATCCAGTAATCGCCTTTTCCAGTTCCTACTTCTACATGAAGTACATCTTTATCCATGCGATGTTTCCATGTCCCGGCAAACTGTTCAGGATTTTTAATTACAACTTCCTGTTCTTTGATAAAATCTTCTGCCCAGGGCAGTTTTCGCATTCTCATACATCTAACTCCTATCTATTTTGCCAGCTGTTCTACTGCCGCAACATAAATTGCTGCAGCTGTCATTAAATCTGTTAGCTTAACAGCTTCATCTTTTTGATGACAGCCCCCAATAAACATATCTGTATCAGGTTCATTATGTGCAAATTCCGGACCAAATGCCACAAAGTTTTTAAACTTCTTCGCATAAGTACCTCCACCAATTGTTTTATTTGGTGTAAATGTATCTTTTGTATATTCCTGATAAACATTAGTCAGCTTTGTCACCAATTCTGAATTTGGATCTACAAACAATGGCTTAGTATCTTTACACAAGGTAATATCTAAAGGATACTCTAAACTATTTGCAGTATCATAGAATCCTTTCATGATTTTATCGACATCTGCATCATTTGGATAGCGAATATCAATCGTAATAGAAGCACTTCCATTTTCAATATTCACAATACCAGTGTTCATTGTCAAAAAGCCCATGTAAGCCCCATCTATATCGATACCTAACGGTTTCCCTTGCCAATCTTTCAGCATTGCATACGTAGACTGTGCAAACTTATCTCCATAACATGCACCTACAAAATTTAGAATATGTAAAGCTGCATTAACGCCATTATAAGGCATTGCCGCATGTGCAAACACACCTTCGATAAATAGTTTCGCTGTATTGCCATCAAGCGTTTCTACGCTTCCTTTTAAATCATTCGCACGAAGATAGAAAAAGAAACTATCCAGATATTCTTCTTTCCATTCTTTCACAACTGCTTCTGCCTGTCCAATGACTATATTTGGTCTTTCTCCTGCATGCATGCTGGAAATTACCGTTTCACAGGAACCCGACATTTCAATATGTAAACCGCCTTTTTCACCGTATATTACAGGAAAATCTGCATCCGGTGTAAAGCCAAGCGTAGGTATTTCGCCATGCTTTGTATAATATTCCATGCATTCCATGCCGCTTTCTTCATCACAGCCTAAAATAAGCATCACCTTACGATTTAGTTTTATACCTTTATCCTTCAACATCTTCAAAGCATAAAATCCAGACATTGCTGGTCCTTTATCATCTAAAGTACCACGTCCAAACATATAACCATCTATAATTTCAGCCGCAAATGGATCTTTGCTCCAGCCAACACCTACAGGTACAACATCTAAATGTGCTAGTACACCAACACTTTCCTCACCGTCGCCATAGCTGATCACACCGGCATAACCATCATAATCTTTTACTTCAAAGCCTTCTCTTCTTCCAAGTTCCAGCATGTAATCTAATGCTTTTCTGCATCCGGCTCCAAAAGGGGCTCCTTCTGCTTTCTTAGAATCATCTCTAACGGAAGGAATCGCAATTAATCCTTTTAAATCTTGAATAAATTCATCTTGATATTTTTCTAATTCTGTTAACCAGTTCATTTCGATTCACCTCATGCATATATTTTAACACAAAGGTTACTGAATACCTATGATTATTTTCATAAATTTTCATACATTTCTTTACTGAAAAATCGAGTAGAGTAAATTTAATTACCCTCTCACACCAGACAGCTAATTAACCCTTTCTTTGCCAATATCCTTTTTGATATTGCCCTTACCACGCATGTCTTGGTCGCTATCCATTGATAACGATTTCCTAGATATGAAGTTAATCTTGCCAGGTCTTTTCCTATACCCAGTTTTTGTAATCCCCATTGTCTCTTGCTTGGCACTTTCCATTGTTTCCAAATAATCGCTCTTAAACGAGTTCGAAGATGGGCATCTATTTCTTTCATTGCTGTTTTCATATCACAGATGCTGAAATAGTTCACCCATCCTCTTATCTTCTGGTTTAGCTGTCTGATTCTATCTGAAACTGTCATACTATATTTTCTGATAGTTAGCTGTTTTAATTTTCTTTTGAAGCTTTGTATGGATTCCTGATGCGGCCTACTCTTGTATGCTTTTTGTGCATTATTATAATAGAAACCGAATCCTAGATATTTTAGTTTTGTTGGTGTTGTGATTTTGGTTTTGGTGGCATTTACCTTTAATCCTAATTTTCTTTCAATCCATTTTGTTATAGAGTGCATGACTCTGTTTGCGCTCGCTTTGCTCTTCGTTACTATGACTACATCATCTGCATATCTTGTAAATCGCAGATTTCTAGCTTCTAGCTCCTTATCAAGTTTATTAAGCATTATATTACTTAAGAGTGGCGAGAT
>URYK01000037.1 GCA_900552125.1 uncultured Solobacterium sp.
CACATGCGGTTTGATAAGGGGAGGTAGTTTAATGACTATCTCCTACTTTCTTTTTATTTAGTAGGTAGAATTTATGTATTTATTTTATAGTATTTGTTATTACTTAATAACTAGAAAATTAAAATATATCTGTTATAATGAGATGGAATTAAAAAATAGTTGTAATATTATGTTATATATAATTATAAGCATATATTGTTATTTTTATATTTAAAAAATTTTTTATTAAATAAAAAATAAATAGGATATCTTAAATTATATTAAGAGTAAATGGTAGATATGCTTGATTTATTATTTTTATAGTCCTATTTTTTGCGCAACAAATTGCTCATCACTATGATGAGCAAAGTATGGGGCAATTAAAGTGCTCAACAATCATTGAGTAAACGCTTTCTTTCTCTTAAAATTAAAGTGTAAATAAATTGCAAGCGCGCACGCATCTTATTTTACAAGAAGGAGGGACAAAGAGATGATCGATATGATTTGTGAAGACCTTTGTGAACTTGATCTTGATGTAAAAAATACAAGTGAGTTTTTTGAAGTGATGAGTAACAAAGCAGAAAAATTAGGGTATATCACAAAAAATTTCTTATCAGCGATTGAGAAGAGAGAAGAAGAGTTTCCAACGGCTTTACCAACAGAACCATATCCTGTAGCAATTCCTCATTCTGATCCTATTAATATTATTAAGCAATTTATTGCTCCGGTTCGATTAAAAAATGAAATTGATTGGTGTGAAATGGCAAATAATGACAATGTTTTAAAGGTCAGATTTGTATTCTTATTAGGATTTAAGCGAGAAGATGGACATGTTCAGGTATTACAAACATTATTAGAAAATTTTCAAGATTCTGAATTAATGAATAAATTGTTAAATGCTAAAACTAAAGAAGAATATTTGAATCTTGTAAAAAGTATGAAAGGTTTGGAATGAAAAAAATAGTTGTTGCCTGTGGAAATGGAGTAGCGACTAGCCAATCTGTTGCATATAAAGTGAATAGAATGTTAGCAAAGAACCATGTTCATGCAAAAGTAGAGGCTATAAATTTAAGGTCATTGGAAAGAGAATTAAAGGATGCTGTTGCATATATAGAAATTATGAAAACAGATAAGACTTACGATATACCTACTATTAATGGTATTGCATTTCTTTCAGGGGAAAATATTGACGAAGAATTTTCAAAACTTGTTGAAATAATAAATAATAGTTAGGAGATAAAAAAATGAAAAAAGTTATTGTAGCATGTGGAAGTGGAGTTGCAACTAGTCAAACTGTTGCTTCTAAAGTAAATCGTTTATTAAAAGAAAAAAATGTTGATGCAAAAGTAGAAGCGGTTGATTTAAAGTCAGTAGATCGTTATTTAACAGATGCTTGTGCTTATATTGCGATTACAAAAGTAAAAAAAGAATATTCTATTCCAGTAATTAATGGAATTGCATTTTTGACAGGTATGAATCAAGAAAAAGAATTACAAAGATTAATTGATGCAATTAATGCAAAATAATACAATTCATTTTGAATTGACGAAATTAATACGTAATATTTACTTTAATTTGAAAGGATGGGAAAATAATGGATATTTTATCAGGAGTAGTAAATTATCTACTTAGTTTAGGTGCGGCTATTTTTGTTCCAATTATCATAATTATTGCGGGTTTAATCGTTAGAATGAAACTTAAAGATGCTATTTCAGCAGGTATTACACTTGGTGTAGCATTTACAGGTATGACAATGTTAATTAATTTTATGACTAGTGCTATTACACCTGCGGCTGAGGCTATGTTAGAAAATACTGGTATTTCTTTACCAATAGTTGATGGTGGATGGACTACAATGTCAACTATTTCATGGTCATGGCCATATGCATTTTTAATGTTTCCATTATTAATTATTATCAATGTTATTATGTTGGTTCTAAAGAAAACAAATACATTTAATGCAGATTTATGGAATGTTTGGGGTAAAATTTTCACTGCAGTAGGTGTAGTTGCTATAACAGGAAGTGTTCCACTAGCGTTTATTGTTGCAAGTATCCAAATTATTTTTGAATTGAAAACAGCAGATGTACATCAACGCCGTATTGAAGAATTATCTGGTATTCCAGGTGTTACATGTACACATAAAATGTTATTCTTTGGCGCAGTTATGTATCCTGTTGATTGTTTACTAAGAAAAATTCCAGCTTTCAATAAAAAATTTGATGCAGAAGCTTTGAAAGATAAAGTTGGTATTTTTGCAGAAAACCACGTATTAGGATTTATTTTAGGAATTGTGTTTGGATTATTAGCTGGATATGAAGTAAATGCTACATTAACATTAGCTATTCAATGTGCAACTTCTTTAACTCTATTCCCAGTTATTACAAAATATTTTATGCAAGCTTTATCACCAATCAGTGAAGCTGTTTCAGAATACATGAATGAAAAATTCAAAGGAAGAACTTTACTTGTTGGATTAGATTGGCCATTCTTAGGTGGATCTAACGAAATTTGGTTAGCAGTTATTTGGTCTGTTCCTGTAACTTTAATTTGTGCTATGTTTTTACCAGGAAATAAAATATTACCATTTGCAGGGATTATTAATCTTGCTTTAGCTGTACCTGCATATCTAGTTACAAAAGGAAATCTTCCTCGTATGTTAATTCTATGTACTTTAGGTGTTCCAGCATTTTTATGGGTAGGAACTGCATTTGCACCATTTATTACAGATTTAGCTAATTCTACAGGTGCAGTAGCACTTAAAGCAGGAGAAATGATTTCTAATTCTTCTATTGATGGTCCAGTATTCACATACGCAATGTCTCAAGTATTTGATGTTATTAATGGAAACTGGATTCCAATGATTGTCTTAATTGTATGGTTAGTATGTTATGCATTCTACTATCGTGAACTTTCTAGAGAAAATAAAGCAGCTCAATTAGCTGAAAAAGAATTATCTGAAGAAGGGGCAATAGAATAATGCTGTCATTTAGTCAAAGAGAAGGTAGAGAAATTGTAGATAAAATGATCCGTGTTATTCAAGATAATAAGGATTATTTAAGTGAAGTTGATGGAGCTATTGGTGATGGGGATCATGGAATTAATATGAATAAAGGATTTACAATGGTTGAAGATCAACTAAAAGAAAAAGAATCTACATTGACAGAGGCATTGGGGATTTTATCCATGACATTGATGGAAAAGATTGGTGGATCTATGGGTCCATTGTATGGCTCTATCTTTATGGGGATGCAAATGGCTACAAGTGGTAAAGAAGAAATAAATGGTGATGTACTACAAGCAATGTTTGTACAAGCTTATGATAATATAAAAATGATTTCTCCAGCCAAACCTGGTGATAAAACACTTGTCGATGTTTTGGACCCAGCAGTGAATGCTTATGTAAAGACTTGGGATGAAACGTCTGATGTTAAGCAAGCATTAGAAGCGTGTAAAACAGCTAGTTCAGAAGGCTTATTGTCAACAATAAATATGGAAGCAAAATTAGGGAGAGCTTCAAGATTAAAAGAGAAGTCTGTAGGTCATCAAGATGCAGGGGCAACTTCTTGTTCCTTATTAATAAATGCAATATGCGATGCAGCACAAAAGTTGCTTAAATAAAAAGGAGAAACTATGCAAAGATTTGTAAATAATCCTGATCATATAGTTGAAGATATGTTGAAAGGATATGAAAAAGCTCATAATAAGCAAATTCATATAAGTGAAAATCATGATCATGTTGTAGTGAAAAATAACCTCAAAGAAGGAAAAGTAGGAATTGTAAGTGGTGGTGGAAGTGGTCATGAACCATGTTTCTTAGGATATGTCGGGGAACATATGTTAGATGCAGCTGCAGTAGGAGAAGTATTCTCTTCTCCTCCAGCAACAGCTTTTTTAGAAGCATTTAAAGAAGCAGATACTGGAGCTGGAGTTGCTTGTCTATTTGGAAACTATGCAGGCGATAACATGAATGTAAAAATGGCAGTTCAAATGGCAAAAATGCAAGGTATTGAAGTGAAATATGTTACTGCTAATGATGATTTGGCTAGTGCTGATAAAGATCATAAAGAAAAACGTCATGGGATCGCAGGAAGTTTATTTATGTGGAAAATAGGATGCGCAAAGGCTGAACTTGGTGGAACATTAGACGAAGTAATTGAAGCAGCTCAGGAGGCTGTAGATCAAACACGTAGTATTTGTGTTGGATTAAGTCCATGTTCTATTCCTGCCGTTGGTCATCCAAACTTTGAAATAAAAGAAGGAACCATGGAATTTGGAATTGGTCATCATGGTGAACCTGGAGTAAGAGTAGAAGATATAAAAGATGCACATTGTATAGCAAATGAATTATGTACAATGGTAAAAGAAGATTTAGAACTACGTCAAGGAGAAGAAATCGCAGTAATTGTATCTGGATTGGGTGGAACTCCTTTAATGGAACAATATGTTGTATATAACGAAGTAGAAAATTATTTCAAGAATGAAAATATTAATATTTATAAAGCTTTTGTAGGAGATTATGTTACATCTTTAGAAATGAATGGTATTGCATTAACTGTAATGCGAGTAAAAGAACACATGAAAGAATTACTTGATTTAGAAGTAAATACACCAGAGTTTAAGTTGTTATAGAGAGAGGAGAATGCATGTGTCGTTGGATGAAAGAGGTTATAAGATTTTAAAAACAATAGTTGATGATCCGACGATTACAGGTGTTCAGCTCGAAAAAGAAATGGGACTTACAAGAAAACAAATATCATATTCGCTTGAAAAAATTAATTATTATTTAATGGATAACGGATTTAATAATATAGAGAGATTAAAAACTGGAAAATTTGTTGTACAGAAAGAAGTTATTGATGCGTTTAAAACAAACAAATTGAATGATAATATCGATCGTTACATTTTTGCAGAACATGAACGTATTCTTTTGATTACCTTAATGCTATTAGAACATAAAGAAGAATTTAGTATAAATCATTTTACTTTTATGTTTAAAGTAAGTAAAAATACTGTGATTAGTGATATTCGCAAAGTACATTCAACCCTGATGCAACAATATGATTTAGAAATACTTTATAATAGGCAAAAAGGATATTACATTGTTGGAAAAGAATACGAAAAAAGAATTTTGATGGTACGTATAATACGAGAATTATTAGGACTTTCCAATGGAAAGGCAATGATACACTCCGTATTAGAAATAGATGAATCAATACTATCAAAATTAAAACAAGATGTTGAAGAAGTAGAAAAAAGAATACATGTACGATTTATTGATGAGAGAATAAAAGAAATTCCTTATATTTTATACTTTAATTTGTTGCGGATACAATCAAAAAAATATTTAGATGTACTTCCAGAAGATTATCAACACATAATAGGAACAAATGAATATGGAATTGTGTTAGATGTATTTAAAAAATATGAGATAGAAAACCCTTTTGAAAAAATGTTCTTAGTATCACAATTTCAAGTATCTAGTATAAGTAGCGAGTATAATAAAAATTTTGAAGATGAACTTCGTAATGTTGCAAGCTTAGTTTTAGAGAATTTTGAAAATTTAGTTTGCTTTAAGTTTAAAGATTCAAAAAGTTTATTAGAAGCTTTAGTTCAGCATATAAAACCAGCTTTATATCGTATTCGATATCAATATCATATCGAAGGCAATATATTGAATATGATTTTACCACAACACGGATATCTTCATGAAATTATTCGCCATACAATTCGACCTTTAGAAGATTTCATCGAACATAAAATACCGGATGAAGAATTAGCATATATTACGATTTTATTTGGTGGGTGGTTAACTAAAGAAGGACGTCTAGATATACTAGAAGAAAAAAAGAAGGCTATTGTTGTTTGTACAAATGGAGTCTCTATATCTAATTTTCTATTTATAAATTTAAAAGAAGTATTTCCAGAATTTGATTTTATAACAACGTTATCTGTAAGAGAATTTAATGAATATAAAAAGCATTATGATATTGTATTTACTACAGTTTATTTAGAAACAAATAAACCGCAATTTTTAGTAAGACCTATTATGAATGAATTAGATTTACAAAATATAAGAAAAAATGTATTTGGTGAATTGATGAATGTATCTATGTATGAAATTAAGTCGTCAAGTTTAATCAAAATTGTAGAGGAATTTGCAGATATTCATGATCGAAAGGGACTATTAAACGCTTTGAAATCCTATCTAGGAGAGTCTTCAAGTAAAGAAATTGAAAAGAAGGAAATTCTTTCTGCGGAGATAAGTTTAGATACATTATTACCAAGCTCTAATATTATTATTTCTGAGGAAAAGATGGATTGGCAAGACGCAATTCGTCTTGCCTCATCTCCATTATTAAAAAATGGTTGCATTACTCAAGAATATGTAAAGCATATGCTAAAAGCAATAGAAAAAGATACACCGATTTGGATGATTGCAGATGGATTAATATTAGCACATGCAGGAATTGATGATGGAGTTAAGCATTTAGGGATGAGTTTATTAAAATTACCAGAAAAGATAAGTATCAATAATTATATGAATGCAGATATCATCATAGTTCTTGCTACTCCAAATCGCGATATTCATTTGAAAGCTCTATATAGTTTAATTGATATTACAGAAGATAAAAATGATTTCAACTTATTAAAATATGCTAAATCAAAAGAAGAAATAAGGAAAATTGTAAAAAAGGAGAGAAACGAATTATGTTAGAAACATTAAAAAAAGAAGTTTGTGAAATTGCAAAACGTGCACAACATGATGGTTTATGTAAACATAAATCAGGAAACTTTTCTGCACGTGATGAAGAAACTGGTTATGTTGTAATTACTCCTACAAGTGTGGATCGTGAATTGTTAACACCTAGAGATATGATCGTAATGGATTTAGATGCTAATGTAATTGAAAATTTATCAGGTTTAAAACCAACAAGTGAAGCATTGATGCACTTAACAATTTATAAAACTAGAGAAGATGCTAAAGCAATAGCACATACGCATTCTATGTATGCAACTACTTTTGCATTGCTAAATAAACCTATTCCAGCTATTGTTTACGAAGTAGCTAATTTAGGGTTAACAAAAGCCCGTGTTCCTGTTGCTCCTTATGGTCGTCCAGGAACTCCAGACCTTGCAAATAGTGTAATTGAAGCATGTAAAGAATCAGAAAGCTTTTTGATGGAAAAACATGGGGCAGTAGCTTTTGATTCTACAAATATTTATGAGGCATTCTTAAAAGCTGCTTATATTGAAGAATTGGCACAGTTATACTACAATGCTTTAACTGCATCACAAGGAAAAGAACCAGATAGCTTCCCACAAGAAGAATTACAAAAATGGGAATATCCTAAAGAAATTAAATTCCCTAATGCAAAATAAGGTAAATTGTGCTTAGATTTTATTTTGTAAGACATGGACAAACAATATCAAATATACGACATACACTGCAGGGTTGGTCGGATACGCCTTTAACAAGTCTGGGGATCCAGCAGGGGATGCAACTGCATCAAAGGCTTCTGACCACCCCTTTTTTAGCTGTATATTCATCGCCTAGTAAGCGTGCTTTTCAGACTGCATCATATGTATGTCAAGATAGAAATTTGAATATTCAGTGTTTAGATGGATTAAAAGAGTTACATTTTGGTACTATGGAAGGTCAATCCGAAGATATTGAAAATGCAAATACTTCTGTACAAAGAATTTTATATAATTGGCATGAATTTGGTGGAGAAACGATATCTGATGTAACGAGAAGAATAAAAGAAACGCTAGAAAAGTTAGTAGAAAAGCATAAATTAGAAAATGGGAATATTTTATGTGTTTCACATGGTTTTTCAATTTTAGCAGCGATTCGAGCAGTAGATATGAATACATTTGATACTTGTCTATTAAATGATAATTTTATAAAAAACTGTGCCATTACAATAATCGAATGGGAAGATGGTATTTTTACAATAAAAATGATAAATCAATACGAGGAGATAGTATATGAAAAAAATAATAAATAATCCAGAGAATTATTTGCAAGAAATGCTTGAAGGAATATATATTGCAAATAAGAATGAAATCACATATATCAATAATGATAAGCAATGCTTAGTTATAAAAGATAAAAAACCAGGAAAAGTTGGTATTGCTACTGGTGGAGGAAGTGGACATTTACCATTATTTCTTGGGTATGTTGGAAAAGGAATGCTAGATGGATGTAGTGTTGGGGATGTTTTTCAATCTCCAAGTGCAGAACAAATGCATGCAATAACAAAGGATATTGATCAAGGTGCTGGTGTTTTATATATCTACGGAAATTATAATGGAGACATCTTTAACTTTGATATGGCAGCAGAAATGGCAGATTTTGAAGATGATATTCGCGTTGAAACGGTGTTGGGAGCAGATGATGTAGCAAGTGCTGGTCCAAGTTCACCTGAAGAAAAATCTACGAGAAGAGGAGTTGCCGGTATTTTCTTTATTTATAAATGTGCAGGAGCAGCTGCAGATTTAATGATGGACTTAGATAATGTAAAACGAATTGCACAAAAAGCAAGTTGGAATACAAGAACTATGGGTGTCGCTTTAACACCTTGTGTAGTTCCTAGAGTTGGACATGCAGGTTTCTCTTTAGGGGAAGATGAGATGGAAATAGGTATGGGAATTCATGGAGAAACAGGTATTCGTAGAGGAAAAATTGAACCTGCAGATCAAATAACTCAAGAAATGATGGATAAAATATTAGGAGATTTACCTTTTGAAAGCGGAGATGAAGTTGCAGTATTAGTGAACGGATTAGGTGCAACTCCATTAGATGAACAGTTTATTGTTACTAGAAAAATAAATGAAATTCTAAATGAGAAAGGAATTCATGTTCATCGTTATTATGTTGGAGAATACGCTACTTCTTTAGAAATGGCAGGATTATCAATTTCTTTATTGAAACTTGATGAAGAATTAAAAACACTAATTGATCATCCAGCTAATACACCATTCTTCAAACAATTTTAGGAGGAATTATATGAATACAGATTATATAAAAAAACTTTTAGCCTGCATGGCCGAAGTAATGCAAGAAAATAAGGAATTACTAATTGAATACGATAGTGTTGTTGGAGATGGAGACTTAGGTTTAACAATGTCTGACGGATTTAATGCTGCTAGTGATAAAATTGCATCATCTACAGAAACGGACATTGGAAAAATGCTTTATTTTGCAGGAAAAGCAATGTCAACAGCAGTTCCTTCTACAATGGGAACGTTAATGGCATCAGGATTTATGCAAGCTGGAAAAGCTTTAAAAGGAAAAGAAGAATTAACTAATGAAGAATTGGTAACTTTATTTGAAGCATACGAAGAAGGCGTAGCTAATAGAGGAAAAGCAAAAATAGGAGATAAAACATTTTTAGATGGTTTACATCCGGCTGTTGAATCTTTAAAAGAAAATATTACCAAAGTTAGTTTACATGAAGCAGCTACTCTTGCTGCAAAAGCTGCAGAAGATGGTTATGAAAATACTGCTACTATGTTAGCAGTTCATGGAAGAGCTGCAACTAGAGGAGAAGCAAGCCGTTCATTGAAAGATCCAGGTGCTTATGTAGCAGTACTAATGATGAAGGCTTTTGAGAAATCTTGCGTTGATTAAATACATGTATTAAAAAATAGCTAAAAAGGATTCTAAATTTTTGATAATCAATTTGGAATCCTTTTTCATGTTTCTTAAATAAATTTATGATCTTTTAGAAAAATATATATACCATCTTCATTACTGTTTCCACATACATAGTCGGCAACACTTTTACAGGCTTCACTTCCATTACCCATTGCAACACCAATACTAGCATCTTGTATCATTTCAATATCTCCACCGCTATCACCAAATGCAAGATAAGCATTTATGTTAAAATTCCAATATTTCATTAATTGATGAATTCCACTTGCTTTTGTAGCATTTTTTGGAAACAGATCGGTATTTAAAATTCCTGCATATTGTAAGCGTACTTTTGGCATATGCTGAAATAATGGTTCATAACGGAAACCTTCTTCCATAATGAATGTTATAAGAAAGATATCTTCATCTTGATATGGATGAATATCATTTACATTTAAATTAAAAGTATCTACAAAATTTTTACACAATGGACTATCTTGTGTAAAGAATGGTGTATCTCCATAAGCGTAAACAGTGATTTTATGTTCTTCTGCAATTTTAAAAATGTTATGAAGTTCTTCTTTAGAAAAACAATCTTGATAAATTAATTCATACCTTTCATTAAATACTTGTTGACCTCCAGCACAGACAATGCCATCCCATTGAATCTCATCAAAAACCGGAAGATCTTTTATTGATTGTAGTGGACGAGCTGTTGCTAACGCTGTTTTATAGCCAAGTTTCTGTAGTTGCTTAACTGCCTTAATATTTGATTTTGGAATGGAATCAGTTTTGTGATCGTAATAGGTTCCATCAATATCAAAAAAAATAGCTTTTATATCTTGTTTAAAATCCATTTTCATCATTTCCTTTCTCTATGATTAGTATAAGATAAATTAAAGAAATTCTCTATATATAAATTAATGTAATAGTTTTGAATTAACAATGTATCCGTTTTCAAATTCTTTAAAATCCATTGATGTTATTTCTTTTAAAGGGTATAATATAAGTAACAACAAGGAGGTCGATGTTTATGGAAAATAAGACCATTATTACAATTAGTAGACAATTTGGAAGTGGAGGACGTGAAATCGGAAAGAAAATTGCGGAACAGTTAAATATCCCATTCTACGACAAAGAATTAATTGAAATAGCCGCAAAAGAAAGTGGAATGGACGAAGAACTCTTTGTAGAAGATGATGAACGTACTAGTAGAGGTTTCCACTTATTAGGAGCTATTGGTTACTCATTAGGAGGACCATTATCCGCTATGACGGAATTAACTTTAAATGATCGTTTATTTATTATTCAGTCTGAGGTAATTAAAAATCTGGCTGAAAAAGGATCTTGTGTTATTGTTGGACGTTGTGCTGACTATATTCTTCAAGATCGTAAAGATGTATTAAATGTTTACATCCATGCGGATATGAAAGATCGTATGGAGCGTGCAGTTCATTCTTACGAAGTTGATGAAAGAGATATTGAACGTAGCGTTAAGAAAATTGATAAACGCCGTGCTAACTATTACGAATATTATACAGACCGTAAATGGGGACGTGCTGAAAATTATGATATCAGTATCAATTCTTCAACATTTGGTATCGAGGGATCTGTGGAAATTATTAAAGCATTAGCTAAGAAAAAAATATTATAATTACATTTTAGGACATATGGTTAAATACTATATGTTCTTTTTTTGTACACAATGTGAAAGCTATCTGAAAAGAGTATCCAACCCATAATTTCACAAGATTGTTTGACAACATATGGGATTGAGGTTGATATACTACAAGTAGAAAGCACAAGGAGGTTTCTATTATGAAATGGAAATTGACACATAAGAATGACCATGAATGTATTGAAAATTTGGGTGGAAAGACATTAAGCTATGATCCTAATTTAGGAATTCAGATTATTGTCCAAGATGGATTTGCGTTTAAAGATTTAGATAATAATGGTAAGCTAGATCCATTTGAAGATTGGCGTCTTCCTCTTACGACTAGAGTACGTGATTTTACAAACCGTTTTGTTTTGTGGCAGGAAAATGATTGTTTGTATTATAAAAAAGGGAAGATTGAACTTTCGGAAGAATATATGCAATGGATTGATTCTAAACGTTTCGAATTTACAGTAAGAAATGAAATTGATCCACAGTTAGAGGATATGGAATACCTAAAGAAAAATTATATCATTTCTATGTTATTGTTAATTTTTGATAATGACCAGGATACAGGAAAAGATGATTATTTACTACAAGTGATTGTACAGAGTATGAATCTAGGTGTATTTGAGAATATTGTATATAGCGTCATGAGAGTAATTAAAGAATATGTAGTGAAGTATACATCAACACTGCATTTACAGGAATCATAATTATAAAATAAGATTTATTAAGAGAGATTTCTAAGTATTGAATTTGATAATATGAAATCTCTCTTTTTTATTTATTTTAAGAAATAAATAGTAAAAATAATATGATAGATAATAGCAATGAAATTATATGTTTAATAAAATTACATCATACAAAAAATGAAAACGCTTAAATTTTTTATGTGTATAGTCTTTACTTTTAAGATAAAACTGATATAATACAGTCATGACGATAAGACGATATAACGTCTTATCTATTGAATGGTTCTGGAAAGGAAGGGATAATATGGAATCATCAAAAAAATTAGCAACAGAATTGCTATCATTAATGGGTGGAAAGGAGAATATAATTTCGGTAACACATTGTGCAACAAGATTACGTCCTCAAATAAAAGATAGAAATATCGTTGATACAGATGCTATTTCAAAATTAGATGGTGTAACTGGAGTTGTAAACAAAGATTCTGGATTACAGATTATTATTGGTACACATGTTGGGAAAATTTATGATTCTTTTGTGGAAGAATTAGGAAATATCGAAAATGAAAGTAATGTACAGCCTATAAATGAAGAACGAAAGAAAAAAGAATGGTTTAATGAGTTTGTAGCACTTGTAGTCAGTATATTTTCACCATTATTACCATTGTTGGCAGGTTCAGGGTTAATTCGAGGTTTTACAATTTTAGCTAATGAATTAGGGTGGTTATCTACAGATAGTCCGACAAATTTACTTTTGACTCTTATCGCAACATCCGTATTTTACTTTTTACCTTTATTAGTTGCGATTACAACAGCAAAAAGATTTAAGACAAGCCCTTATATAGCTGTTGCAGTATTGGGTGCATTAATTATGCCAGATTTTATTGCCTTAGTGCAAAATGGTGGTGGTAATACAGTTAATTTCTTTGGTATGTCTATGCCGGTATTTAACTATACAAGTCAAATTATTCCAGCAATCATAACTACATGGATTCAATCTAAAATGGAACACTTTATGGAAAGTAAAATACCTAGCAGTTTGCATATGATTGTTATTCCAACTGTATTGTTAGTTGTACTTGTTCCTTTAACAGTAGGATTAGTTGGACCTCTAGGAAATTATATTAGTATTGGAATTGCACAGCTAGTAGATTGGCTTGCTAATATTAATCCAATTATAACTGGAGCAGTCGTAGGTGGAATTTGGAATATTTTAATTATGTTTGGTGTACATTGGGCTCCAAATACAATGGTAATCATTCCTGATATTGCTAAAAATGGTAGTTCTCCATTTATTGCATACGGAGCAAATGCTAACTTTGGTATGGCAGGCGCAGCTTTTGCAATCTTTTTGAAATCAAAAAACAAAGAGTTGAAAAACTTCTCTGTTACAGCAATAACTTCAGTTATGTTATCAGGAATTGTTGAACCAGCAATTTATGGATTAGGAGTAAAATATAAAACACCTTTGATTGCTGGATGTTTAGGTGCTGCAATTGGTGGTGCTTTTATGGGAATGTTCCATGTTGTTGGTAATGCATTTGTTTTCGGTGGATTAACTACAATACCAGCATTTGCAGGTGAAACTTTATGGGCTTATATTGTTGGTTTAGCATTATCATTTGTTGGTGGAATGATTTTGACATTTGTATTTGGAATAAAAGATCCTGAAGCAAAAATGAATTAGTGAATTTGATAATAGGAGGTTTATATGGAATTAAATAAGAAAATTGAAGGTATATTATCTTTGGCAGCTATTGGTGATGCGATGGGAGCAGCAACCGAAAATATGCCTTATGAAGCTATTCGAGAAGAGTTTAATGGAGGAGTTAAGACTTTTATTAAACCAGGAGAAACTGCATTTGCATTAGGTAATGAAGCAGGAGAGATCACAGATGATTTTTCTCAGATTTATTATTTATCAAACGCAATAGTAGAAAACGAAGGAAAACTTAATAAAGACATTGTAATAAAAGCAATCTTAGATTGGTCAAATGAACCTAAATACTTTAATCGATTTGCTGGTCCAACTACTAGAGGCGCAATTGAAATGTATAAAAATCCAGATCAAAAAGGGTTAAAACCTTTACCTGGAGCAGCAGCTGTTGATTATGCAGCAAAAGCGACAAATGGGGCAGCAATGAAGATAGCTCCAGCAGGTATTTTAAATCCAGCAAATTTAGAAAAAGCTATTGATGATGCAATTATTGTTACACAAGTTACTCATGATAACTCTTTAGCAATTTCAGGTGCGTGTGCTGTGGCAGCAGCTGTAAGTGCAGCTTTGGCAGAAAATGCAACTATAGATGAAGCTATTTATGCTGGACTTTACGGTGCATATCGTGGAGATACTAAAGCAAGATCTATCTCAAGAGTTGTTGCTGGAGCGAGTGTAGTAGAAAGAACAAAATTAGCTTTAGAAATCGCAGAAGAAGCAGGAGATAAAGAAGCTAAACTAAGAAAACTATCTAAAGTTGTAGGTAGCGGACTTCATATTTCTGAGGCAGTTCCTTGTGCTTTTGGTATTATTGCCTTAAATAAAGATAATCCATTACAGGCCGTAATTGATGCTGTTAATATTGGTTATGATACAGATACGATAGCTACAATTGTAGGATCTATAGTGGGAGCTTTCATAGATTTTGAAAATGAAGAATTTATTAAGTTACATGAAGAAGTACAACGAGTAAATAACTTTGATTTGGAAGATTTAGCTAATCGTTTAGCATCATTTATATAATAATAATGAACATCTTAAGATATATTCAGTATATAATCTTAAGATGTTTTCTTCTTATCTATATATGTTAATTTATACTATACAAAGAGTTAAAGTGAAAATAATCGAATATTTTTATATCACATGTATTCATGCAATCTGAAAAATAAACTTGTATGTATGAAATTTGTTTATTAAACAGCAAGTATAACCTTCATTGTATAGTATTTACATTCAATATGTTATGAATTATAATGAAGGCAAGTTTTATAATTGACGGGGTGAATCATATGAATAAAAATAAAATTAAATATCTTCTAATATATGATATTTTAAAACAAAAGATAATCGATGGGGAATATTCTATTGGAGATACATTTCCAGCTGAACCAGAGCTTCAAGAATATTTTAATGTTAGTAGAATTACAGTAAGACATGCAGTGCAAATTTTGGTAGATGAGGGATATTTACAAAGAATTCATGGAGTTGGGACTATTGTAGTGAGTCAAAAAGAATCTTTACAGCTTCAATCATTACTTAGTTTCTCTGAAGAAAATAAAAATGTTGAAACTAGTTCAGAGTTACTATCCTTTAATTCTGATGAAAAAGTTTCCCCTTTTATCTGTTCAAAGTTAGGTCTTGCAAAAGGTTCATCTGTAAGTAAGCATGAAAGATTAAGATATCTAGAGGGAGTACCTATTGGGTTACAAAGTGTATACTGCCCAAGCTTTTTAAATTTAACAGAAGAAGAGTTATCAAAGCCTAATAGTTCTCTATATCAACTATTTAAAGAAAAAGGATATGAAGTTAATTCAGCAAATGAAACAATAGGATCGGTAGTGGCGGATGAAAGAATAGCCAAGTATTTAAACGTTAAAGTAGGAAGTCCTTTACTTTTTGTACAAAGAGTTACAACTGATAAAAATAATAGAATAGTAGAGTATGCAGAGATTTATTATCGTGGAGATCGATATCAATATAGTGTGCAATTAAAGGTTAATTAGAAATAAATAAAAATCAATTAATTCTTAGATAAAAAAGCAATGTATTAGTTAAATAACTGACATTGCTTTTTTTCATTATATATTTATCATTTTATGTAAATGTAAAGAATAGATAGCTGGCTGTATCTTATGAGTAGGATAAAGGATTTTCAATGCTTTATGATACATACCTAACTGTTCTTTATAACGCTGTTTTAATTCCTCTTCTTCAACTGCATCTGTTTTAAAGTCTACAATGTAAATGGTAGTATCCTGAAAACAAACAAAGTCCATATAACCATGAAGAATGGAATCTTCATCTTTTACCATAAATGGCATTTCATGATAGATATTACCTTGATTCATAGCTAAGAAATCAGTGTCATTTCCTAATTGAATTAATGTGTTTATATCCCAAGGCTGTAAAGATATTTCTAATGTATCTGCAGTTTGTTGAATGAGTTCTTTAGACCATGGAGCAGTTCCTAAATGTTCGATCATTGTATGCATCATGGTTCCATAATCACTTCCTTGCATTTCTTGTGATAGTTGGAATTTAGGGAAATCATTATGTCCTTGTGAGGATGCGGTAATCATTTGAATTTCTTTTATTGGCTTTTGGTAAGTCTTAAATGGGTGATAGGTTTCAAGTTTTTCTTCTTGCACATCACTATGCCATAAACGGTGTATTTCTTTAATGGTAAATAAAGGACTTGGGTTGCATAGGAAGGTTTGAAGAATCCATGATGTATAACCATTACGATTGTATACGCTGGACATAGTAAGTGGCTGATGGTAGGCTTCTAAATCCAGTATACAGTCCACAATATGCATTTCGGTTTGAGCACGAGTAGTCGCAACATATAGAATACGCATTTCTTCTTCTAATTCTTCTTTGTCCTTTTTATGTTCCATTGCGATACGTGGAATTGTGGTTCGTACATAACGCTTAGGAAGATCCATAGCTTTCATGGCAAGGCCTAATTCAGAGTCACTGATACAGAAGTCTTTGAATTCAATAGGTGTTTGTTTATCAGTAGACCATAGGAAGACAACAGGGAATTGTAGCCCTTTGGATTGGTGAATACTCATTACACGAACAACATCGGCCTCACTTCCGATAGGGATAGCTTCAGCAGTTTGCGCATCTTTGATTTGTTCAATTTGTGTTAGGAAGGAAGATAATCCAGAAGCATTTTTTTCTTCAAATTGTACAGCTTTTTCAAATAATAAATCTAAATTTGTTTTCTCTTGTATTGTTGTATGTAGGCGATAGTAATCTTTCGTATTGTATAAAAGGTTTAATAATTCACTAATACGAAGATGATCTTTTTGATAGATTAAATCCTGAAGCTGTTCAAATCCATCAAAAGGATGTTCACTAAACCAGGAATAGTATGATTGTGTTTTTTCTTTTTGTAGTTTTGCCTCAGCTAGATCCATTGTTGATTTTTGGAATAATGGGGATAACATAGCTGCAGTAAAGCTAATATCATCATGGGGATGTAGAATGCACTTTAATACGGATAGTATAACCTGTACAGCATTGGATTGATAGAAACCGTATTTAATGTCAATGAAGTAAGGAATATGAAGTTCATCAAAGATTTTCTTCATATCGTCTTTACGTGCATTTCCACGAACTAGTACGACAAAATCTTTCCATTTGCGATGATCGCGTTCTTTAATTTCTAGGATCTGATTTGCGATATAACTAGCTTTTAATTCATTTTTAGAAACAATTAATCCTTCTGTCTCTTTTATTTCATTATGAAATATCGCATGGAAACAGATAGGGACATTATCTTCTAGCTGTGCAGGAACACCAGTTTCTACGTCATCTTCTTTTGCATAGCTACAAGAGAAGCCTTCAATGTTCATTAAGCGTTTGAATAAGTCATTATTAAAATCAACAATCATTTTTTTTGAACGATAGTTATTGGATAGGTAGATGACTTCATCATGAATACCTCGATGGTCAATTAAGCCTTTCATAAGTGATGGCTTGGCATGACGGAATCCATAGATGGATTGTTTAATATCTCCTACACGAAAGACATTGTTTTCTCGACATATTAACATTACTAACTGATTTTGGACATCGTTGCTGTCTTGGAATTCATCGACCATGATTTCCACAAATTTTTCACGATAAGCATTTGCGACTTGTCCATTTTTGGCTTGTAGGATATCAAGTGCAAAGTGTTCCATATCATCAAAATCAATAACTTTTTGTTTTTCTTTCATACTAGCATAAGCATTTCGATAATCAAAACAGATTTCTACTAATTTTTTGATGTAAGGGTATAGATTGCGAATATCCTGCATGAATTCATTTTCAGTGAATAAGATTTCTAATTGAGTATCTTCTAGGGCAAGAATACTTTTACGTAAACGAGCATATTCTTTATCTTCTTTATCAGGACTTGGAGGTATAACGGCATGTACGATTCCTAGAAATGCCGTGCGATATGCCAGATAATCTTTTGCCTCTAATGCTTTTTGTATATCATATAAAGCATTGATTTTCTGCTGGACGATGGCATGTTTTTTTACCTGATCATCATATTTTAAGCGATAAAGTTCATCAATACGAGTTAGCATTTCTTCATATCGAGTAATTTCTACCATAAGATATTCAAAGAAGTTATCGTATATTTCTTTGGGAAGATCTTCGATAAGCTGTTTATCTTTATACATTTGCGCAAGAGAATGTAGCCAGCCTTCTGGATTTGATTTACTAGAAGCCAGAGTAGCTAGATTTTTTACCATATTGGATAAGGCTTCATCATTTTCAGGACGAGCAGAAAACATTTGGCATAGCTGTAAAAATACTGGATCTTGAAGCTGATATTGTTTTTCAAATGCTTCCTGTAATGCTTTTTGTTGGAATAATACCATGGTACCATTATCCATGATAGAGGCTATACGCTGTGGGTCTAATCCTAGAATATAGTAATATTCCTGAATGATGGAAAGACAGAAGGAGTGAATGGTGGAAATATGTGCTGTCTGAATGCTGGTTAGCTGTCTTGTGATATAGGCAATTTCTTCTTCGGTGGTTGCTGTTTTTAAAGCATTTTGTAATTCGGCAGCTAATCGTTTTTTCATTTCATTGGCTGCAGCTTCTGTAAAGGTCATGGCAAGAATAGAATCAATGGATACATGATCTTTCATTACCAAATCCATTAAACGAGCAATTAGAACAGTTGTTTTTCCACTTCCTGCAGATGCGGAGACAAGAATGTTTTTTTCTTTTGTTTCAATTGCTTTTAGCTGCATGGGGTTCCATTTAGGCATCTTCTTCACTTCCTTTCTTTTGTTGATAAAGATCATCTTCTGGTTCTACTAGTAGTTTCTTTTCAGCGTATAAACCTTTGAATCGACATATTTCATGATAGCTACAGTATAAGCAGGCATCTTCCATTGGGGTTAAAGAAATATCTCCATGTAGGATTCTATTTCCGATAATCTGATACATTTCAGTAAAGTATTTTTCAATGCTATCTAGATCATACAATTTTCTAGCTTTGACTTCGCCTTCTTTATTTTGTGAAATACCGACAATATGTCCTCCATTGTCATCTAAGGCATTGATTTCTTCATCCATTACCCATCCATGTAGACGATGTGCTTTGTAGCGGACTTCTTCATATTCCTCTTTTCCTGAAGGAATGTGTGTAACAGGTTTTCTTCTTGATAGTTTGCCTGCAATATATGGTATATTTTCATTTTTCAAGGATACATAGAAGGAGCCTAGTACACGTTTTTTGAATTCTTTTCGACAAACAATCGCATAGGTTAATAACTGTAATTGTACTGCCGCAAATACATTGGCTTCTGATAACATCTTGCTGGAACTCTTATAATCAAGAATACATAGGAATTCATCAGAAGCATCAATACGATCAATGTAGCCTTTCAGTGCTAATTCCACATCTTCTCGTAAAGGGATCTGATAATGGAATTCATGTTCACTGCAGAAAGGGCGTAGAATGGAGTGCTGTTCAAATTCATCTAATAGCTGTAAAGTCTGTGTCATAGAGGTTAGGATTCTCTGCATAACATTTTCTAATTTTTTCTCTAAGGAAGGGAAAACGTCTTTCATTACGTTTATTTCTTGAAGTAGCACTTCTTCTATTTTTTCTTCACAGACTTTTGTGTATTCTTTTCCATATTGTTCCGTAAAGGTTTCTAAGATATAGTGAGATAATGTTCCTGCATAGGAATCAGGAAAACCAATTTTCATTGGTTCTTTTAAAGATAGACCATAGCGAAGGAAGTATGAAAAAGGACATTTTACATAGCGTTCTAATGCGGAAATAGAACCATGTATTTTTCCATTTTTAATGAATATTGCTTCTGCCATATCCGGTGATAGATGAATTAAAGTAGAAATCGGTTCATAGTATGTATATAGTGGAAATGCGGTAGAACGTGTTTCCATAAATTGTTCAATTTCTAGGGCAGCTTCTAATCCTTTTCCTTCATATGTTCCTAATGGATAGGATACACAAAGATGTTTTGCGGATGTTAATAAATTTGATAGTTGTTTTATATAAAACTGATAGCGTTGTTCCATGGAAGGATAGGTGGAAATAAAGGCATGATAAGTTTCATCAAAGATGCCTTTTTTCGGCTTGAAAGCTGGGTAGTCTTTTTGTGTAGCTCCTAGAATGAATACATATTCTTTTTCGAATGGTGATTGTGTAAGATCTGCGATAATGGCACCGCTACGTGTCTGAATAGAAGTCTGAGAACTCATGTTTTGTAGGAAATATAAGAAGAAGGATATATCTTCTTTTGTTTTTAGATAAGGGTATACATCTTTCAACATAGTCTCAATCTGTAAAAACATTTTACGATCGTCAGTGTCTGTTGATATAGATTCCTGTACATAGGAGACAATCGTATAAAGAACATCAGCTATATTATCTGATGTGAAAAGGGGCTGTAGTTTTTGAATCAATTCTTGGCGTACACTTTCAGCTTCCTGTTGAAGAGTACGTAGTTTTTCTAGCTCTATTGGGTCAAGAATGTGTCCTTCGTTAAATGAATTAGTCAAATGGGTAAATGGTTCTTCGATACCACAGGCAAAGATTTCTAAGTAGTCTTTTAATTTCTGAAGATTTGGGATAGAGAAGACACCACAATCTAAGATAGCAGATAATGTATCTTCATCAGGCTGTATATAATAAGAAAATAGTGCAGAAAAACAATGGGGAATAATATTCGCATGGGCATCTTGAAGCATTGTATATGGGATTTGATAACGTTGGAAGATTTGCGTTATAAGTGGCTTATAAGAAGCATTTGTTAGTGTAATATGAATTTGCTGGGCATCAAGCTCATGTTCAATGATATATTGTGCACAGGCTTCTACTTCCTGGCGTTTGTTAACTGCATGATAAAAATGTTTTTCAGGTGATGTTTCAGGCATAGGGATAAGATTAGCTCCCATACTTATAAGCTGCTGAATCAGATGTTCTTCTTCTAGCGTGTGAAAACAGTCTAAGATATACACATTCTTCTGTGATGTCTTTGATAGTTTAGCTAAGGCATGCTGGATGCGATGAGATGGTAAAGGTAAATCCTTTATTTGGGATAAAATGGTATATAATTCTAGATGTGCATCATTTTCTTTTGGCAATTGATCAAAAGTTATATTCCAGAAATTTAATGAATCTAAAAAGTTAAAACATTCGTTTAAAAAAACAGGAGAATAAGCTACTTCCTGATAGATTTTTAATGTTTGATAGATAGTCGCAATACGTTCTTTGTATTGATATAAAAGAGCTTCTTTTGAAGTAATTTGTTTGGTAGTATTTTTTAGTAGCCAGCCATCAAGTGTATATAGCTTTAATCCTAATAAACCATTTTGAGAGGATAATAATGCTTCACGTATGGATGTATGCAGATAAGATGGTGCTAGTAAAATTGAGCCTGGACCTAGATCATATATAGTTTTCATATGTACCTCCCATGAGTGTTCGTAAGTGTTTTATGAAGTATCTTTATCAAGTGATACTATTATAATATTTGATAGTGCAAAAAGAAAGCAGTATTGGTTAAGTTATTATTTGCACAAACTGATAAAGCATTGAAAATTATAAAGAAAAGATTAAATTAAACAAAACTCATTGACTTATTTTTTTTTACAGGTATCATATAAGAGGAAATGTCGTGAAAGTATACAATATAGCGGGTTATATTGTGTGCTTTTTTGTATTGTAAAGGAAAGGAATACCTATTTTTATGATAGGAAGTGAAGATAAATGAGATTAACCGTTGAAGATATAAAAAGACAGACGAAGAGCGAGTCTAAGCTTGTGAAGGCGAAAAAAGTTCAAAAAGAGGATTTAATTAAAAAAATCTATATTTCGAAGGTCAATGATGAATATAATATAGAAGCGCAAATGGAAACCCTGAAGGGGGAGTTTTTTGCCACTATGCATTTTCATTTGAATAAAGAAAATGATGTGGATTTTTATTTTTGCAGCTGTAAAAAGACGAAGATATGTGAACATGTATTAGCTGTATTGTATCAGATTCAAGAACTTAATCCTGAAAAATTTCCATTTTCTTATGAGCGTAAATTAGGTGAAAAAGCTGTAGAATCAGCAGAAGTAAAAAAGGCTGAGCCTGTAGTCAAAAAGGTTGAGGGAAAATCAGCTACTGAAGATAAAAAAGAGAGCTGGACAGTGAAAGAATTGACACCTATTCGCAAGAAAACTTTACAGGAGGAGATTCGTAAAGAACGTCAGGATATTGAATCCATGGTAAAGGAAAACAGCAAACGAAGAGAATTGATGAAGCAGTTTGCGATTAGCAGTCATATTTTACAGGAAAGTAGAATTTATTATTTAGAGATTCAAAAACGAGAGCATGTGGAAAAGGTACATTTGTTTGTGAATGTAGAAACAAATCAGGATCATATGTATGTATCTTTGAAGATTGGAGATCGTAAATGGTATGCGATTTCTAATATTCAGGAGTTCTTCCAGCGATTAGCGAAACAAAGCTATGAAGAATATGGTGCATATCTAGCATTTACGCATAAATTAGATCGTTTTGATGAAGATAGCCAGGAAGTTGTACGTTTTCTAAAGAACTGTTTCTATGAAGGGCAGACGTTGGTATCGGATCCAGGTAAGATGGAAATTCCATCTTTATATATGGATGAATTTTATGAATTGTTAGCTCGTTTACCACAACGTTATCGAAATATTCAATTAAAAGATAAGCGTCAGCTATTAGACATTCGAATAAAGAGTGAAGAAGATTATGTGGTTCTAACATTCAGAAACTGGTCTTTATTGAAAAGTGGAGTACGTGGTAAACAGCATCTATACCGTATGCAGGATGATGTGTTGTATCGTTATCGTTTTGATGCAGAAGGGAAATGCTTGGAGTTAATTGATTCTTTAAGTGAGCAGCAGTTATATGTTAGAAATGAAGATTTTTCTGATTTTTATAAATATGTATTAAGTGAAATTCGCGATTATGCGCAAATGTATGGTATCGCAAAATATGATTATACACTAGAACCAAATGGGTTAGAGTTATATGGTGATATCGATGATAAGAATCGTGTATCTTTTCAGCTAGATGTATTGTATGAAGATAGTCGTATTCCAGGCTTTACAGATACACAAGGGTATATCCCATTAAAACAGGAAATCGTAGAGAATTTTATTGCGCAGTATGCAGATGAGATTGATACTACAACACATTGTGCTTATTTCTATGATATGAGTGAAACATTATTAGCATTTATGCGTGATGGATTGCCTTTTTTATCTGAGTATTGTGAAGTCTTTGTAAGTGATATATTAAAGAATATGAATAAAAAGCATGTGGTAAATCTTCGTGCTGGCATTCGTCTAACGAATAATTTATTAGAGATCGATCTTCATAGCAAGGATATTCAAAAAGATGAATTGTTGGATGTGTTAAAAGCATATCGTCGAAAGAAACATTTTTATCGATTGAAAAATGGCAAATTACTGAATCTAAAAAGTGATCAATTAGAAGAATTAGATCAGATGTTACAGGAGTTCCATATTGATGAAGCTCAGTTACAGAATAACTGTATACAGCTTCCTGGATATCGTTTATTTATGTTAGATGCTTTTGCGAAGAATAGTGAATTTATTTCATTTAAGAAAGAAACGGTTGTACAGAATGTTTTGGATTCCTTCAAAAAGCTGAAAGCAGAAGATATTCAAATTCCTGCTGGTTATGAAGATTTATTGCGAGACTATCAAAAAGATGGTTATCGCTGGTTGAAACTGATGCATATGTATGGCTTTGGTGGAATTTTAGCAGATGATATGGGGCTTGGGAAAACATTACAGGTGATTAGCTTTCTAGAAAGTGAAAAACAGGAAGGTCGATGCAGTATTGTAGTTGTGCCAAGCAGTGTATTATATAACTGGGAAGATGAAGTTTTGAAGTTTGCGAGTGACTTAAAAGTATGTTGTATTACTGGTTCTCAAGAAAAACGAGAAGAGTTAATACGTAATAGTGAGGATATGGATTTATTAATCACTTCTTATGATTATTTGAAACGTGATGTCGGATATTATGAAGGACGTACATTTTTCTATAAAATATTAGATGAAGCACAGTATATTAAAAACCAGAGAACAATGAATGCGATATCTACGAAACGTTTAAAAAGTCAGTATGCACTTGCCTTAACAGGTACACCAATTGAAAACTCCCTTGCGGAGCTATGGAGTATTTTTGATTTCTTAATGCCAGGTTATCTGTTTGATTATCGTTATTTCTCACAAAATTTTGAAAAAGAAATTATGTTGAAGAAAAACAAGGATTTACAAGAACGTTTAAAGAAAATGGTACAGCCATTTATTTTAAGACGTGTTAAGAAAGATGTATTAAAAGAACTTCCTGAGAAAACAGAAACAACATTATCAGTGGCCATGAATGAAGAAGAGGAAAACTTATACATGGCTAATCTAGCACAAGTAAATGCAAAATTACAGGAAGAAACAGGTATAGAAAAAGCGAATCGCTTCCAAATCTTAGGAATGTTAATTCGTTTACGACAGATTTGTTGCGATCCTCGTTTGATTTATGATAACATAGCGACTCCTTCTAGCAAGTTAAAGGCTTGTCTAGAGTTAGTGAAGACATTGGTTGATAATAATAAATCGGTATTATTGTTTTCTAACTTCACATCTATGCTGGATTTAATTCAGGTAGAGCTACAAAACCTTCATATCCCTTATTTTAGAATGGATGGAACTACAAATAAGGAAGAACGTAGAGAGTTAGTACAGAAGTTCCAGGATAAGGAAAGAAAAGTATTCCTGATTTCTTTAAAAGCTGGAGGTACAGGTATCAACTTAACAGCAGCAGAAGCGGTTATCCATTTCGATCCTTGGTGGAATGTATCAGCAGAAAATCAGGCAAGTGATCGTGCTTATCGTATAGGACAGCAGTCTAATGTACAGGTATATAAGCTAATCATGAGAAATACGATTGAAGAACGTATTCAAAATCTTCAGCAGATGAAGAAAGAATTAGCAGATATATTCGTAGAGGAAAATAACATGAATATTATGCATATGGACAAGGAACAGATATTGGATTTATTGAAGCTGGATCATGAGAAAGAGCAAAGTTAAGTGTAAGTAGTGTGAGCTAAATTAAAAGAGATTTCATATTCTATGTGACTATTTAAGTACATAGAATAGAAATCTCTATTTTCATTTATTTTTTATTTATGGTCAACGTTATGATGCACGTGAAAAAGAAAACCAATAATGATATATTAAAA
>URYK01000038.1 GCA_900552125.1 uncultured Solobacterium sp.
TATCATTATTGGTTTTCTTTTTCACGTGCATCATAACGTTGACCATAAATAAAAATATCAGTATGATCAATAAAATGATACTAATCACAATCAGTATTCCTCCAATGATACGAAAATAAATGAGCGCTCCCTGTAATGAAGAGCTTTGTAGACCTAGCCATACACATAGGAAAATACCTATGATTCCTATACTCAGCAAAACCAATAAGCCTGTCATTATTCTCTTCTTTTCTATCATTGGATAAATCATCACAAATAAAATGATAGCTGCTACATCAATTAGATGAAGCTGTGTTATAAGTATCAAGATAATTCTTGAAGCCTGCGGTGTCGCCATTGAAATGAATTCTAATATGATTCGAGAGATATATGTTTTAGATATAATTGCTGTATCAAATAACGAAAAGATTGAATCATAATTTGACAAACGTAATAAATAAAACCCCAAGATTCCATAAGGGATCACAATCATAATAAAAACAGCAATGGTTATTAGGTAAAAAAGTACCTTGCGTTTCTTCCTCGTATCTACAAACTGATCAAAGAATTCTATCATTTTGTAAGCCAATCCTCGCCTTTGATGACTTCCACACCTGATAAGCCTGGATAGTTTAACTGACGTAATGCTTCATATAAGATAATTGCTGCACAGTTACTTAAGTTTAAGGAACGCGCATTGGCTACCATCGGAAGTCTCATACAACGCTCTAAATGAGAAGAAAGAATTTCTTTTGGTACCCCTGTACTTTCTTTACCTAAGATAAAATAAATATCTCCACTGCATGCAGTGAAATCAAACTGTGATGGTGCCTTCTTTCCATAACGAGTCATAAAATAATAATTTTCACTTGGATTCTTTGTGGTAAAATCTTTCCAATTTTCATATACAACATAATCCAATTCTTTTACATAATCCATACCAGCTCTACGTAAATGCTGTTCATCTAAAGAAAAACCTAAAGGTTTAATTAAATGCATCTTTGTATTTGTAGCCATGCAGGTACGCATCATATTTCCTGTATTCTGTGGTATTTCCGGTTCAAATAATACTAAATGCAACATATTTATTTCCTCTTTTCTATAAAATCAACAAACTGTTTCAATGCTCTTCCGCGATGTGAAACTGCATTTTTTTGTTCTTCACTTACATTAGCAAGTGTCGTTTGATATGGTGGATAGTAGAATATCGGATCATAGCCAAAGCCTTTTTCACCTTCTATGTGGTCTGCCACAATTCCTTCCACTATACCAGTAAATACATGACTTTCACCATTTTCTTCTACGTAGGCAATCGCACAAACGAACTGACAGCCTTTATCCTCCGCATCTTTACATCGATCAATGATATATTGATTTTTTATATCATATGAAGTGTCTTTTCCCATAAATCGAGCAGAGTATATACCTGGTGCTCCATCTAATGCATTTACCATTAAGCCGCTGTCATCTGCGATAACTGCAATACCTAGCTTATCATGCATAGTTTTTGCTTTAATCAAAGCATTTTCTTCAAATGTTGTTCCTGTTTCTTCAATATCAAATTCTTCATCAAAATCTAATAAAGATGTTATCGTATAACCAAAAGGTTCTAACATTTCTTTGAATTCTTCTACTTTATGAGCATTTGATGTTGCTAATAAGATTTTATTCATTTAGTTCAACTCCTTTATTGTCGTCATATCTTTATCAATTAGCCAAATCTTAGGCAGCTGCTGATTGGTATTATATAGTACCAGCTGATAACATAGTTCATCATCAAAGGCTATATCCACCAGTCCATAACGATACAACTGATCCTGATTGGCAATATTATTTTCTAAAGCAAATGCTAGGATTTCTTTTTTCTTTTCTAAATCTACCCATGCATCAGTAAAACGATGCGGTTTTTGTTTAAAGTTTTGATAATACTGTGTTAATAATATTGCATCAGCCTCCTGTTTTGAATGTTCAAGCAGAAGCGGATAGAAACAGCAAAATAGTTCATATGGCTGATAAGGGCGGGGCAGTTTTCTGTATTCCCTGCCTAAATCTAGAAACAATTGGAATGCACTCTGATACCAACCTAACTGTAAAATCTTAGAAATAACATAACGACAGGCTCCATGATTCCAGAATTTCTCTACTGCATCAGCACAGGCATGAATATCTTCCATTTCTTCCTTAGTTAACCATTTAGTAGAAAGTACATCATAAGGAGCCTGTTCCTGAAAGAAGAAATGATATTGATCTTTTTGACCTCTTAGTTTTGTACCCTTTAACAGTTTCAATATTCCTAACTGCAATTCACTAGCACCTAGTGAGAATAACTGATCGAATGATGCCTGAAAGCTTTCTATTCCTTCATGTGGAAGTCCGGCAATCAAATCCACATGCATGGTAACGCCACTTTCTTTTAGTCTTTTTATTACCTTACACAAGCGTTCATTGTTTTGAATACGACCTACAGCTGATAACGTTTGGGTGTTAAAGGACTGAACACCGATTTCAAAGCGGAAACGCTGTGGATCTGCTTCTTCGCAAAAAAATGTAAGTAATTCTTCACTTAAAGTTTCTGCGACAATTTCAAACTGAAATATCTGATTCTTACAATACTCATTCATATAACGAGCAATTGTTAATGCACGTTTAGGGTTAGAGTTAAATGTACGATCTAGTAATTTTACCTGTCTTACCTTACTATGACGAAGCTTTTCTAATATCTTCATTACATAATCTAAAGAAAACATACGTACCGCTCTATCTGTTGAAGATAAACAATATGTACAGCCATACGGACAGCCTCTACTAGTCTCTAAATAGAAATACCGATTTCCCATCTGCTGCTGATCCATTTCTAGAAAATAAGGATCTTCAAACTGTTCTAGCCATGCAATATCCGTCTTTCGATATTCCCTGTTAGGAAACTGTTTCGTATATATTCCACGAATCTCTCTAGCTGCTTCATCTGATAACATGTCTATATATTCCCATAGACTTTCTTCCCCTTCACCAATGCTTATCGCATCTATTCCCTTATTTAACAGATCCTGATACTCATAGCTTACTTCTGGTCCGCCTACAACAATATGAATTTGTTCTCGTTTTTGTTTTATCAATCGGATACACTCAAGAGTCTGTTCAATATTCCATATATAACAACTAAAGCATACAACTTCTGCTTCTCTTGATAAAATATCTGAAACAATATAATCAATATCTTCTTTTATCGTATATTCCTTTAATTGTACATCTTCTTTATGAGGACAAGTGGTATATAACCAGCGCAGTGCTAAATTCTTATGTATATATTTTGCATTTAATGTTGTTAGTAGTACTTTTTTCACTAATTCACCTTCTCGCTATTTATTCTAACAAATTTTAAGTAATTATGCTATGATATTACGGGTGATATAATGAAAGCTTTAGATTTTTTAGATACTTTATTTTTTGATCCTGAAATCACAATAACCGATTTAAAAAAAGGTTTGACAAATAAAAACTATCTTTTAGAGATGAATAATGAAACTTATGTTTTACGTGTACCTCAGGCTGATAGCGCTCATATCGTAAATCGCCATAATGAAACTATGGCATTGCAAGCAGTTCAAGATACCGGTATTGATGTAGAAACCATTTATTATGATGAAGCCAGTGGTTATAAAGTAACTGTTTATCTTCCTGATGCATTAACCTATCAGGAATGTAACGATCCAAATAAAATAGAAAGAACTGCACAATTGATGAAAAAATTTCATAGTTTGAATAAAACTATTGATGCAGATTTTGAACCAATTGCCTTATTGAAACAATATCAAAGTCATATACAATCACCGCTTTATGATCTCTCAGATTATTCTCATGTTGTCGATAAGATTCAGCACTTAAACAACCCAAAAATTCTTTGTCATAATGATTGGGTTGATGGAAATATCTTATTTGCAGGTAATAAAACATATCTGATTGATTACGAATATGCAGGTAATAATGATCCATTATTTGATGTTATGTCTTTTATAAGTGAAAATCAGATAAATGATCCTGCATTAAGAGAGCGTTTCTATGCTGTATATTTTGATGAAATCAATGATTCTATTCGTAAACAGCTTGATTTATGGGAAGATTTTCATAATTACTTATGGTGTCATTGGGCCATGATGATGTGGGAAAGCAGACATGAGGAAGTTTACAAGAAAATCGCAAAAGATAAATTTACTGCATTAAAAATAAAAAATCCGAGTAGTTAATTCGGATTTTTTTATTTAACGTACACTTTCGCCTTCCTGAACATAGTATGTGTGTTTATATTCATTAACTGATGCATGTGAAATTAATGCATTCATATGCTGATAAACATTATTAGCATATGCTTCATAATCATATACTAACGCACACAAGGATGGTGAAATAACTTTACATAATGGATGTCCTCCAAAGCTTATAATAGAAGCATTCTGAGGGAATGCAACATGATATTCTTTTGAGAATTTCATCAATGGAATAGCCATTTCATCATTTTCCAGCAATAACACATCAAAGCGCTGATTGAAAGCCTCTTTTATTTTTTCATAGATATCTTCATAAGAGCCATCACATAAAGTAACTTCTAAACCAACGGGCTGGTTTTTTTCATGATAAACGCTGCGAATTCCTTCCATACGCTGATTTGCAGTTTTCTCATCAGTACCAAGATAGTGAACTAATAATAGTTCTTTGCTTAACATATAATCAGCTAATACTTTTCCAGCTTCTTCTTCATCAAAACCACAGCAATTAACTTTATCACTATGTTCACTGATAAATAGTACTGGAATCTGATCCTTAACAAGATCATTAATAAAATTCATATCTGAACAGCTTTCCACAAATATTCCATCTACTCTTTTACTATAGCTGGAAATATAGTTTTTCTCTAATTCAGGATCGTTGTTTGTTACACAAATTGAAAAAGAGTGACCCTGTTTATGAAGTACTTCCTGTAATGCCTGAATTGTATATATCGTTTTTGGCGCAGTAATATCTTTTACTAGAATACCAAAATGAAAGTTTTCTTCAGATGATTTTGTAGTACTTTGTTTTTCTGTATTTACTTTTTCAGTTTTTACACCTCTAGCAACATAGCCAGTCTGAACAATCGCTGCACGAATCTTTTCGGCAATGTCTTCCCGTACCTTTTCTTGTTTAAGATAACGAGAAACTGTAGGTTTGGATACACCTGCTAGTTCCGCAACATCCGCAATCGTAGCTTTTTTCATATACAAAACATCCTCTCTTTATGCCATTTATTTTATTGTAACCTATTTTACTGGAAATGAAAACCTTTTTTTCTCACTATCTCTTACCAGATCTTCTAGAACTAGACCTACACCAAAATCAAAGTTGTTTTCTGTTATATAAGAAGCTGATTGTTTGATTATATCAATAGCGTTATTCATTGCGACACTATTTTTAAACTCTTTCATCATAGACAAGTCGTTTAAACTATCGCCAATGACTACTACTTCTTCTTTCTTTATTTGTTTCATCTTGCATAGCTCTTTTAAAGCAATACCTTTCTGTGCCTGCTTTACAGTAACCTCAATATTATCCGCAACTGAATTTGTAATCGCAAGTTCTTCTATTTTATTTAACTCAGAAAATGTATCTGCTATCTTTTTTTCTTCATCTCCAAAGGCTTCCATTTTATAAATTACAGGATTTTCTTTTAAATAAGCAGAAATATTCTTTACTTCGCGATCATAGCGACCAAATGATGACGTCCTCATCATTTCGTGTATTTCTACATCTGACATACCATGACGTTTCATGTGTTTTATAAACATCATTTTGCATTTTTCTGCATTTGTAGTGATGATTCCCTTATCTGTATTTATATGATAAGGAAGCTCACTTTTTTCTAATGCAGATATGGCTTTTTCTGCTACATCAATTGAGAATGGAATCTGTAAAATAGGATTACCGTGATAATCACTAATCAAAGCACCATTTAACAATAAATAATCGCAGACAATTCCTTTTTCTTTAAACAATGGTGACACACTGTTAAAGTTTCTTCCTGTTGCGGCCATAAAAGTAATCCCCTGTTTTTGTATTTCTTTAATTGCCTGTGCTGTTCTATCATTTAGCTGATGATTTTCATCAAGTAAAGTTCCATCTAAATCTACTGCCACAAGTTTTATCATAACTAACTACCTCTCTTATTTCACACCTTTCTATTTTAACATGCATCATGCTTTCTTCCCAGTAAAAATCATGATAAAATAAAGCTAAGACAGGAGATGAGAATATGTTAGAAGTAGGTACTAAAGCAATTGACTTTACTTTACCTGATGAATTATCCAATCCAGTTACATTAAGTTCTTTCAGAGGAAAAAAAGTAGTTCTTTATTTCTATCCTAAAGATAATACACCTGGATGTACAAAACAGGCATGCGCATTTAAAGCTGCATATGACGAATTTAAAAGAGAAGATATCGTGGTAATTGGTATCAGTAAAGATTCCAGTGCATCACATATTAAATTTAAAGAGAAATATGAACTTCCATTTATTTTATTATCGGACACTGAACTAGAAGTCATTCAGGCTTATGATGTATGGAAAGAGAAAAAATTATATGGTAAAACTTATATGGGTGTTACTCGTTCCACTTATATCATTGATGAAGATGGCATTATCATCAAGACATTTGAAAAAGCAAGTCCAGCTAATAATGCTACAGATATCTTACAGTATTTAAAAGAGAACTAAAAGATTGCAGATTTACATGCAATCTTTTTAAGTTAATCATTTTTACGTATCCGTTTTATACTACGGATTAAAGAAGCAGATGTATGCTGTACTTCTATCAGACCATGCAACATTGCCAAAACAGCAGCAATAATGCAAAACAATAAGAGATGTTCCATGCAGTACATTCCAATTTCCAACATGATCGTAGAATCCTTTGAGATAAAGAAATACAATAAAAACAATGTACAAATTCCCATCATAAAGATTTGTAAAACAGGCATAGCGGAAAACGATAAATGCTTATCCATATGCTGTTTTTTCTTTAGCCGGTAGACATAATATACATAAATCATAGCAATTAAAACAACAAATACACTTGCTTTCGCTAATCGATTTAATAACTCTTCTGTAGCATTCATATGCTCATAAAGCAATACTCCATAACAGATGAGATTCGCTATGCCACATAACAGATATGTTAACATTTTCTTTTCAACACCGAAAAATCTTTTCACAAAAAAGAGTGTAAAACATAGACTAATACTTGTAGTAATAAACACAATTCCAAACAATCTCATATTTATTCGCCTACTTTCTCTATCATTAGTTTCTGATTATGTAAAATCTGAAGCAAGTGCTGCTGGATCCATAATAACAATTCTGTTCTCATAATATACATATATTCCTTCTCGTTATTTAGATTTCCTAAAGAATCTCCAAAATGATAGTATTCATGCCTTACCTGTTTTACATCTTGTACAGAAATAGTATTCACTTGTTTTAAGGATAGCAGTACTGCATTTATCGTATGATATTCTTCTCTTTCTACTACCCCAGCATTCACCGCCATGACATAGCCGTGCACCTTCATATATGGTATTTCCTGATATAACTGGAAATACGTCTGTAGATATTCTATTACCTTACATACATAGGATTGAAAGGATGTATCTGCCTCCATAGGAATTCTACTAGCGGCTGCATAATATAATTCATAAAGCAGTTCTTCTTCTAAATTCTTGCCATATTTTTTTCTTCCATATAAGAAAGAGCGATAACGATGGAACCAGAAGATAGGTAGAATAGCTGATATTCCGTCAACTAAAGCTGCTAGTATAAAACAGATAATTGCTGTATTTCTTACACTAGCTGATTCAAAGAAACGGGAAAATGCAATGACGGTAATATCTTTAAAAGAATGATTTTTATCATAACTTTTATCAAATTCACTCATAATCTTATCTACTTCAGATGGAGCCATCTGACTTAATATATTCCCATGTTTTTGGATTTCATAATAACTATCGGAAATCTGCATCTCTAGATCTGTCTTAAACTTCTGATATTCTTCCTGATGCATATTTATGAATGGAAGAAAAGCACTAGCTAGATTTCTAAAAAAAGATGTATCAGTGGTATCTGACTCTAAGATACCATGTTTATTCTGTAAAGTTTCTATGTTTTCTAAGCTAAGATTTTCAAAATCTTCATAATTTTGAATCATATCCATTAATTGATCCAGTGAAATATCAATGGTCTGTAAATCACTCATAGCTGAAAGTCCTGCTTCCTGCATAAACTGATTTAAAAGCTGCAGTAAATGATTATAAGATAAAACAAGGTTCTGATATTTGGTATATGTCGACTGTGAAGGTTGTTTCTGTTTTCCTGATGTAACGTTTTCCAGATCTGTCTGAATACTTTCTATATTAGATTTTTTCACATTGTTTTCCAGCTGTTTTAATGCTGTATCTAATTGTTCCGCCTGTTCTTCATTTTCCGCAATCTTCTCTATTGCGTTAGTAAGATCACTTTGATCAATGTTTTGTGTCACACTGCTTTCTCCAGTCTCATTTGTTGTGGTCGTAATACTGGTAGAGGGCTGAATGGACTGTAATCTGCCTGAGTTCTTCTGTATAGAAGAAATAGCATTATTTGTTACCTGAATCAATTGATTCGCTTGATTTTCTATAGAATTTAAAGATCGTTCAAATGATACATAATCCCCATATATTGCCGATAATTCTTCTTTTGCGATATCAAAACTATTCTGATAATCACGATACTGATTCTTATAATCTGCTAATGGTGATATCGTATTATTCATAATACCGACATATGATGTTAATATGGAAATACAGACAATAAAGATAAAAATAGTATACCTGCTAGGTTTCATATAAGATTGCTTGCCTGCCTGTTTACTAAAATAAAATAATAATACTTGTACAACACATGCAAATAAGAATGGCGCAAGTGTATTTACATCTAATAAATAATAACGAGCACCTCGATAAGTAGTAGTTAAAGATATCAGCTGTAAAGAAAATGTTGCGAATAAAATTATCTGAACGGTATGTTTCCCAGTTCTTGCATTATTAGGAAATAATATATCTTCTATTTTATTCACTTGTTTATCTTCATTAAATAGTCCCTGCTTTCTCTGCTGTTTATATCGCAGGTTTTCCTCTTTCATCTTCATTGATGTCTTAATATTTGTTTTTAATGTTTCATAAAGATATAAAATAAAACGTTTTACATCCTGTATCAAATGAAATCTGGTGTTTTTCTTATTCTGATTTGTTTTTTCACTTGTTTGCATATCAAAAACTTCCTTTCTTACATTAACTTATATATTTCTCCTTTCCTTTACCATTATAAAAAGAGGTTTTAAAAGAAGATTGTAGAAAAAACAAAAGAATTTCTAAAGAATATCCAAATATTTATTTTACATTTTATGGTTAAATAAAAAAGGAGACTCCTCATATTATTGAATAATCAATAATAATTGAAATCTCCTAATAAATTAATCTTTTTTATCAAGAACTAGTTTTTAGTACATTGGTCCTGATGGCATTGAAGGCACTACAGCTTCTTTTTCTTTAATTGATGCAACTCCTGCTTCTGTAGTTAAGAATAAAGCAGAAATACTTGCTGAGTTCAATAATGCACTTCTTGTAACTTTTGTAGGATCGATGATACCTTCTTTGTACATATCAACCCATTTTCCATTTTTCGCATCAAAGCCAACATTTTCTTCTGCTGCTTTTTGACGTTCTACAATTTCTTCTGCATTATATCCTGCATTTTCTGCAATCTGTGCAATTGGAGCTAATAAAGAATCCATTACAACTTTAATACCTTTTTGAACATCAACAACATCTGATTTCAATTGATCTTTTAATGCCATATAAGCTTCTACTAAAGCAGCTCCACCACCGATTACGATACCTTCTGCAACTGCCGCACGAGTCGCATTTAAAGCATCTTCAATACGCAATTTCTTTTCTTTTAATTCACTTTCTGTAGTAGCACCTACTTTAATGATAGCTACACCATTGCTTAATTTACCTAAACGTTCTGCATAACGTTTTTTATCGTAGTCACTCTTACAGTTTTCCATTTGTGCAGTGATTTCATTTACACGTGCTTCAATAGCTTCTTTAGATCCGTTACCGCCAATCATCGTAGTATTATCTTTTGTTACTACTACTTTCTTAACAGTACCTAAATCATCTAGAGTCATTTCTTTAAGATCCATATTCAAATCTTTTGAATATAAGTTAGCACCAGTTAAAACAGCAATATCTTTTAAAATTTCTTTCTGATTATCACCAAATCCTGGAGCTTTAGTTGCGACAACATTGAATGTACCACGAAGTTTATTTACTACTAATGTAGATGTAACTTCATTTTCAATATCATCCGCAATCAATAATAATGGCTTATTAGCCTGTACTACCTGTTCTAGAACTGGTAGAATTTCCTGTACATTATTAATTTTCTGATCAGTAATCAATACATAAGCATTTTCTAATTCAGCCTGCATTTTTTCATGATCACTTACCATATAAGGAGATACGTAGCCTTTATCATACTGCATACCTTCACTGATTTCTAATTCTGTATCAAATCCATTAGATTCATCAACAGAAATAACACCATTACGTCCTACCTTTTCCATTGCTTCCGCAATAATTTCACCAATTTCTTTGCTGCCGCTGGAAATAGATGCGACGCTTGCAATTTCGTTATTTGTTTCTACTTTACGAGATTTTTCAAGAATATGTTTAGCAACTTCTTTGCTTGCATATTCAATACCTTCTCTCATCAATACTGGGTTTGCCCCTTTTTCAACCTGACGAAGACCATTGCTGATCATACTCTGTGCTAGAATTGTAGCTGTTGTTGTTCCATCACCAGCAGTATCATTTGTTTTGTTGGCAACTTCATATACAAGTTTAGCCCCCATATTTTCGAATTTATCTTCCAATTCGATTTCTTTCGCAATACTTACACCATCATTTGTAATAAGTGGTGAACCAAATTCTTTTTCTAATACGACATTACGACCTTTAGGACCTAATGTAACACGGACTGCATCCGCTAGTACATTAACTCCATTTAACATTGCTGTTCTTGCATCTTTTGAAAAACGTACTTCTTTTGCCATAGTCATTCCTCCTAATTAAGCTAAGACTGCTAAAATGTCTTCATCTTCAATAATAATATATTCTTCTTCATCTAACTTAACATTTGTTCCTGAATACTCTTTGTAAACAACCTTGTCGTTTACTTTAATATCTGCCTTGCTATCAGGCCCAATCGCAACTACAGTTGCATAGCTAGGAACATTTTTAGCGTTATCTGTTAAGATAATTCCGCTTGCTGTTTTAGTTTCCTTTTCTGCTTTTTCCTTTTTTAAAATAACGTTATCATGTAATGGTTTTAACATAGAAGATTCCTCCTTATCTGTTTTAGCACTCGCAGCTATTAACTGCTAACACATATTATTATACTCAATTTTAGCACTTTGGCAAGAGGATTGCTAAAAAAACATAATTTTCACATATTGCTTTATCTTTTACATTAAATAATAATAAAAATCCCTTTACAGAAAGAAAAGTAAAGGGATTATAATTTTATAATGTCTGCTCGGTTCTTTCAATAATATCATCCTGTGTTGCTTTTGATAATACATTGAAGAATGCAGAATATCCAGCAACTCGAACAATCAGATCTTTATGTTTTTCAGGATATTTCTGTGCATCAATCAGTGTATCTCTCGATACTACATTATATTGCACATGATAACCGTCTAAACGATTAAAGAAAGTCTTGATCATCATCTCCAGTTTTTCTTTATTCTCATTATTTGCTAACATTTGAGGAGTTACCTTCTGATTTAATAATACACCACCTGTAATTTCATGTGTAGGTAATTTTGATACAGACTTAAATACAGCAGTTGGACCATTTTTATCCATAGCATGTGCTGGTGAACAGCCTTCCGCAAGCGGTGTATGTGCTTTTCGACCATCAGGTGTTGCCATTGTCTGAAATCCTTGTCCTACATTAGCAGAAATACTTGAAGTTCCAGCATATCGGATACCTCCAATTGGACCTCTTCCATAACGTGTATTCGGATATTTCTTCATTTCATCAATATAGGTGTTATAGACATCTACAACTAAATAATCTACTTCATCATTATCATTGCCATACTTAGGTACATCTTGTATTAACATCTGCTGAATCTTAGCATTTTTAGGACTATTGAAATCATCAAGCAAGGCCTCATATAATTCTGTAGTTGTTATTTTTTTCTCTTCAAACACTAATTTTTTGATGGCACATAAACTATCTGCCATATTGGCAATACCTACCTGAAGACCTGAAATGAAATCATAAATTGCCCCGCCTTCTTTGATTGTTTTTCCTCTACCGATACAATCCTGTACTAAAGTTGAACATAAGATATCAGGAACATCTCTTTCTAAGGCAAGATCAATTGCATTCTCTACAATCACACTCATTCTTGTTAATTCACGAATTGTATTATCTACTGCTGTTTTAAGTTCTTCATAAGAGGACATATTTGTAAAATGTCCATATCCTTTGGTAAATCGTTTACCACTCGTAACATCAATACCATCGTTCATCGCAATTAAAAGAATTCTAGGAAAATTCATATAACTCATGCCAGTACAGCGATAACCCCATTTACCCGGTACAGCAGTTTCTACGCAGCCAATTGCAGAATAATTATAAGCATCCTCTTCTTTTACCCCTTTTTCAATAAAGGAAGGTATAATCACTTCATCAGAATTAAATGCTGGCATTCCTGTTCCCAGTTTCATAACTTCAATAGCTTCATCTAAAAAGGCTTTTGGCATTCCTTTATGGTATCGTACCGTCAAGTTTGGCTGTGGAAGTCGAGTCTGCGCAACAGATTTTAAAATCAGATATGATAATTCATTTGTGGCATCTTTTTTATCAGTAGTCTGCCCACCTATTGTTACATTTTGATACATGGGACTTCCAGCACTGCTAAAAGTATGTGATTGACTTCTTACTTTATTGATTGTAAGAGTCTTGATCCATAAATTAGTTAATAATTCCAAAGCATCACTTTCTGATAAAATTCCTTCATCAATATCATGTTTATAATATGGATACATATATTGATCAAAACGACCAAAGGATACAGAGTGTCCATTAGACTCAATCTGCAGGATCAGCTGTATGAACCAGACAGATTGAATGGCTTCCTGAAAAGTTTCTGCAGGTTCATAAGGCACTTTGGCACAGATTCGACTAATTTCTAATAATTCTTCTTTACGTTTCCCTGTTTCTTTTTTACTTTTTTCTTCCGCAAGTTTAGAGAATCGATATGCAAAATTTCTAACAGCATCAATCACAATTAATACAGCTTTATAAAACTGATACTTATCAATGCTTTCACTTAAGCATAAGTCCAATTCACTCTTTAGTTTTAATACTCTTTCTTCATATCCTTTTAATCCTGTCTGTAATAATGTCGGATAGTCTACAGCTAAATGAGCATCACCGGAATTCAGCTTTCCTTCCATCCCAAAAAAACCAGTATCCATATATACTTTTACTTCATCTGGTAATAATGCTCCACCTTTTGCACGTAAATTATTATTTTCCCAAAATGGCGCAATAGAGCGTAATGCTTCTTTAGTTTCTTCAGTAATAAGAAATACATCACCATCTCGTTTATCAAATGTATCCAGTTCATTCATTACAAATTCCATCGTATATTCAGGAAAAATAGGTGCATCTCTATTAGAGGATGCCTGATTGCCAACAATCATGGTTTCATCTTCAATATAAATAGACATATTTCCCAAAATATTCTTTAACATCAGAGCTCGTTTCATTACTACAGGCTGATTACTATTTTCTTTATATGCCTGTGTTACTAAAAGAGCCCTCTCTGCACAGATATAAGGTTGTTTATTAACTATTTTGTCTCTAAATACATTCATTCTAGGAGTCAGATCCCCAAAGTGTTCTACGTTTTTCATTGTTCTCCTCCTCTTTTATCTTATAAATTCATTATAAATTATTTCTTTACAAAATCAATAGTTATTTCATAAATTAGTATAAATACTTTCATTCGAAACTATCCTGTTTACTTTTTTATCCCTATATGCTATGATTTTTATATAAAGTGAGGGATAGAATCATGGGAAAAGGTCTTATATTTAACATCCAGAAATTCAGTATTCATGATGGACCTGGTATACGTACAACTGTATTTTTAAAAGGCTGTCCTTTGACATGTAAATGGTGTTCCAATCCTGAATCACAGTTTGATAAAGTACAGATTTTATATGATGTAAAAAAATGTGTAAACTGTAATACCTGTGTGCATACATGCGATCAAAATGCAATTTCTATGATTGATCAGCGTATCCAGATAGATACTAATAAATGTATCGGATGTCTACAATGTGTTCATAATTGTCCTAATCAGGCTCTTAGCTATGAAGGTGAATATAAAAGTATTGAAGAAATAGTTTCAACATGCCTACAGGATAAAGATTTTTATGAAGAATCAAATGGCGGAGTTACAATTTCAGGGGGAGAAGGGATGAGTCAGCCAATATTTCTTAAAGAATTAATTAAGGCATTAAAGAAACATAACATACATGTTGCCATCGAAACTACAGGTTATATTAAAAAAGAAATCTTTCAGGAGATAGCTCCTCTGCTTGATCTTTTGCTGTTTGATGTAAAGCATTATGATAGCGAAGCACATTACCGTGGTACAAAAGTACATAATGAGCTTATCCTAAGTAATCTAACATGGGCTATCCAAAAAGGAATTGATGTTTTACCTAGAATACCTGTAATACCGGATTTCAATGCCAGCCTTGAAGATGCAAAGGGGTTAGCCGATACACTTATAAAAGCAGGTGCAACAAAAGTTCAGCTACTGCCTTTTCATCAGTTTGGAGAAAAGAAATATGAACTCTTAAATCGCCCATATGCTTATAAAAATAAAAAAGCTCTTTATCCAGAAGATTTAGAAGAATATCAGCGTATCTTTTTAGATAAAGGCTTACATTGTTTCTTTTAGGAGCATCAGCTCCTTTTATTTTGTCTTTATGACCTTAACATTTTGTTGTATTAAGTAGTCTTCCATTTCTAATGGAATCCCTGCATCAGTATAAACACTATGAACATCAGCTGTATTTATTAAGCTTACAACTCCCTTTTGATAAAATTTCTGTGAATCACTTACGACAATTACATGAGCTGCCTGTTTAGCCATATCTCGAACTGCTTCGCTTCGCATATAGTCATTTCCTGTAAAACCTGTTTCTATCGTAAAACCATCTGCACCAATGAATAGCTTATCGACATAGAAAGCCTCAACGCATTTTCTAGTAATCGGGCCTACCATGACCTGAGCTTCTTTCTGATACTCTCCTCCTAATAAAATAACTTTTACTGAATCAATCTTTCGAATATAATCCGCAATAAAAGAAGAGTTTGTAATGATCGTCACATCTTTTTTAGTTTTTGCGATTTCAAGAGCCAGCAATGCACAGCAAGAACCTGATTCAATCATAATCGTTTCACCATTTTGTACAGATGCAGCAGCGTTTTTTGCGATTAATTGTTTATTTTCATAATGATAAGCTAAACGATGATTAATATCATCACTCTCATTTAATGTCGCATAACCGTGTTCTCTTACAATTAATCCGCTTTCTTCCAACAAAGCTAAATCTTTTCGTATTGTCACCTGTGAAACATGTAATATTTCAGATAATTTTGTGACTTCCATTTTGTCATATTTTGTAAGTAATTCTAATATATGTGTTTGTCTTTTATTCATAATTACCAACCTTTTCACATATTAAGGTTATCATATATAAATTACGATTACAATCTAATTTAGTTTCATTCGTTAAAAAAAGCCAGTGCATTGAATCATGTCAACACACTGACTTATTAGTAAATTATTTAGAATAAGCTTCCTCAGTTAAAGTAATAGAGAACTGTTTTAGGAAAGTATCAATATCTGTTTTAATATCTGCTGCTTTTTTAAAGTGAATATTTTGACGTTCCCATGTTTTTTGAACAATTTCAGCGCTTGGAACACCTAATTTTTCAACAGTCGCAGTTTCTACTGCCTTAGCAATCGTTTCATCTGTCGCGTTTTCTACAAAATCAGATGCTTCTTCTATATATGAAGCAACTTTTTCTTCACTGCCTTTTTTCACAAATAGAGCTGCTTGTGGATATCCTACCTGATCCATGTTATTTTGTTCTTTATAAGCTTCCTGTAAATCTTTGATAATTTTTAATTCTAATCCTTTTTCTTTTGCTTTTGCGATAGTAGCTGTTGCAGCTGGTTCTGCCAACATACCAACATTAGCTTTACCTGTCAATAGCTGTGCCTGTACTTCATTAGCTGAACCAAAATATGTAACCTCTAAAGGTAAGGATTCAAGATCCATGCTGCTTTCTAATACTTTTTGTGGTACTGATTGTTCACCGAATGCCGCAAATACACCTTCTGATTCTAATGCATTTTCATCAGTACCCACAATATATAGGTTTCCCCAAGTAACAGCAGAATCTAATAAGAATTCACTTTTGCCTTTTGATAGAAGCGTTGCGCCTAAATTAATTGGGGCAATAATCGCATCATATTCACTATCAGCTTTCGCAAGTTCTGCACGAATTACATCACTTCCATCAACTGTATCAATTGTGACATTTTCATTACCATATAATCCCAGTAAAGATAATGCCGGTGCTCCCATTGGAGCTAATACTTTAATTGGTTCTGCTGATGCTGCAGGTTCTTCATTTCCCGTCTGTGTACTGCAGGCAGTAAGACCTACAGCCATAAATAATGCTAAAATACTCTTTAATAACTTCATATTATAAAGCTTTCTCCTTTACATTTTTATCTAACATTGCCACAAATTCATCAAGAGGTAATGTTACTGATTCTTTACTTTGTGCTTTACGAACAGTTACTGTACGGTTTTCAATTTCTCCATCACCGATTACTAACTGATATGGAATCTTCGCAAGCTGTGCCTCACGAATTCGATAGCCAAGTTTTTCATTTCTAGCATCTAACTTACTTCTGAATCCAGCTGCACACAATGTTTCATTTACTTCATTTGCATATTCAAAATGTTTTTCATGATGAACTGGTACAACCATTACCTGTTGTGGCGCAAGCCATACTGGGAAATGTCCAGCAAAGTGTTCAATCAAAATACCGATAAAGCGTTCAATTGAACCAAAAATTACACGATGAAGCATAACTGGACGTACTTTTGAACCATCTTTATCTACATAAGTTAAATCGAAACGTTCAGGAAGATTCATATCCAACTGAATAGTTCCACACTGCCACTCTCTTCCAATAGAGTCTTTAATATGGAAATCTAGTTTTGGCCCATAGAATGCTCCATCACCAGGATTTACCTTATATTCTTTTCCTGCATGCACACAAGCGTCTGCCAATGCTTTTTCACTTTGTTCCCAAATCGCAATATCACCAATATATTTTTCTTCAGGACGAGTAGATAATTCAATACGATAACTCAATCCAAAGATAGAATATACACGATCAATGAACTGAATCAGTTTCATTACTTCGCTTTCAATCTGATCTGGACGCATGAAGATATGAGCATCATCTTGAGTAAATGTACGAACACGGAATAATCCATTTAAAGCACCACTTGCTTCATGACGATGTACCTGACCTAATTCACCAACACGTAAAGGTAAATCTTTATAAGAATGTAAGCCTTGTTTATATACTAGCATAGAACCGGGACAGTTCATTGGTTTAATCGCAAATTCACGATCATCTACAGAAGTAGTATACATGTTTTCTTTATAGTTAGCCCAGTGTCCGCTTACTTCCCATAATTCTTTACTCATCATGATTGGAGTTTTAATAAACTGATAGTTTTCTTTTGTATGTTCTTCATACCAGAAATTTTCTAATAAATTACGTACGATCATTCCATTTGGTAAAAAGAATGGCATACCTGGTGCATATTCACTCATCATGAATAAACCAAGTTCTCTACCTAGTTTTTTATGGTCACGTTTTTTAGCTTCTTCTAAAAGATTTAAATGTTCTTCTAATTCTTCTGCTGTTGGAAAACAAATACCATAAATTCTCTGAAGCATTTTATTGTTGGCATCACCTTTCCAATAAGCACCAGAATGCTTTAATAATTTGAAGTTTTTTAACTGTTTCACTGTTTCAACATGAGGTCCACGGCATAAATCAATGAATTCTCCCTGCTGATAACAAGTAATTGTTCCATCTTCTAGATCCTGAATCAATTCAATTTTATATGGGTCATCTTTAAACATTTCCAAAGCTTCTTCTTTAGAAATTTCTTTACGAACAATACGTTTTCCGTCTTTCGCAATTTTTTTCATTTCTTTTTCGATTTTAGGAAGATCTTCATCTTTGATTACTGTATCTCCTAAATCGATATCATAATAAAATCCTTCACTAATTACAGGTCCAACCCAAAATTTAGCTTGTGGATACAGACGTTTTACTGCCTGTGCCATCATGTGAGCACAAGAATGATTTAACTTACTAAGTTCTTCATGTTCCTTAATGTCAATCATGTTTAGTTCCTCCTATCAATATTCCAAATGTTTGTTTCATGAATCTCCTGAAACATAAAAAAAGACTGAATCCAAAGGACGTCAGTCTTACACACGCGGTACCACCTTTGTTCATATGAAAAACTTCATATGCTCTCAAACCTGTAACGCAGGTATACGTCCAACCCTTTCGGGGGCTACTCCAAGGTAGTAAGATCAATATTTTTTCAAAAGACTTCCACCAGCCGTCTTTCTCTCTATATCAAAATATAAATCCCGTGTCCTTTTCATTGTATTTAGCTATTTAATTTATACACCATTCTAGTACATATGTCAAATAAATAACATCAAAGAAATAGATTTTTTTATATTGGCTTACCAGCTTCCGCCGCCTCCGCCGCCAAAGCCGCCACCTGAAAATCCTCCTCCAGAGAATCCACCACTGCCAAAGCTTCCCCCACCGCTTCCTCCTTTTGGTTCAGGAATATAGGTTACAGCAGTTTGAATATCATTAAAACAATAATGGAAATGATTCCACCATAACATGGTAGTAAAGACATCTCCAGTATTTCCTTGATACCATGTAGGGCTAGGAATTGTAATGGATTCAAACTTTTTGACCCATGTATCACTAACACCTAATACATATGCATATGGCAGTATGGAGTAAAATGCCTGTGGATCATCTTTCACTAATAACTCTAATCGATCTTTTTCTGCTGTCATGATGAAATCTTTTAATCCTAAAATCTGACCAAGCCAGCGATTGCCTTGTTCACTGCGTTTATCCATAAACATCATTAGTACAATCATTAGTATGGTACTAAAGGTAACTAATATTACACACCATAGATTTGCACCTAAATTAATTTGTACAAATGCATTCAACGCTATAAATAAACCATTTAAAATCAACATCAGGCAAACAGATAACATTAAAGAAGATTTCTTTAACACATAACGTTTTCGCATAATCAGAATCCATGGAATCACGGAAATTAGTAAAATGAATGGCACTAAAAGTTCTAATATGCTATAACGTAAAGTTTCATATTTAGCAAGAGTTGTAAGTAATGTTAATAGAAAGCCAGGTAACCAGATAAATATAATCATGACAATCTGTAAAATAATAGAAGATCGTGTGTATATTCTTTTTTCTGGTTTATCAAAAGATTGTTTTATCATAGTCTTCGTCTTAGCTAAACTGTTTTGTACTCTTGTACATTTCAAATCTTCTTCTGATACTTTTGTTTTATTCATAAAGATAGCCTGAAAAAATTCTCTTTCATACCCTTGGCTATTATCTTCTGTCATATCTTTTAATTTTTCTAATTGAAAGCCCGATTCCAAATCATATATCTTAATGAATCCTTTATTGGCCCATTCGATGATCAATGAAATAACATCTTTATTTTCAACCATAGAGTCAACGACATAGCCGATACTAGCACTATCTAATCCATCTGGTGCATGAAATTCTACTGTTGGTATAACTTCATCATCTCTTCCGAATTTATAAAATAATGCCAAAGAAACTATTACTAATATAATAGAAATAATTGAAACAGGAATGGAATAATCTTTCTGTTTCGGATAAGTAAAATATCCATTAGGAAGATTTACTTTTATAGTTGCACTTTCATTCGCCTGCAGCATTGTTTCTGTTTCTCCGCTAATCGTTAATCCATCAACCTGATATGTCAGATTAGACGAAGTTTCTCCAAATGCCCCGCTTGTTGTATAAATCTCATTTACATCAAAAGCTTTAGGCATTGTAATATCATACGATAAGTGTAATACTTGTGTATCAAAATTAGAGACTAAATTCCAGTACAGTGCTTGTGCCTGATTACTTAAATCTAAATCCTTGGTTTTAACATGATAGGAAATCTCATACGTGTTTTTTCCAATAACTTCTTTATCCGGATCACCAAGTTTAACAACTACTGCATTTTTATTTCCTTCTAATGAACATTGTATATTACAGCTAACATCACTAACTGGAAAATAATATTCTTTTTCTTCTAATTCATTATCAACTAGCCATTCCATCGTATAAGATGTTGGAATATTACGATAAAAGCCATGGCGATATTCCGAAAAATCCAATTGATATGTTTCCGTAATATCAATTCCGCCATCTTCACTTACTTTCATCGAAATATGAAGATTATCGATCACAAATGCTTCCTGTGCATGAACTGGAAGCAGAAACATCAAAAATAGAACTGCAATAACAGTAGCTCTACGAATTAATCTCATACCTCCATCCCTCTCATTCTTCATTAAAATTGAACTTTTACATTTTCTCTTTGTGCAGTATCATCAATTTCATATAATGTTTTCTTAGTCTTATGAAATATTCCTGCTAAAATATTGCTAGGAAACATCTCTACTAGATTATTAAACTTAACACATACCGCATTATAATACTTACGAGCATTAGCAATCTCTGTTTCCATCTTCTGTAATTCCTGCTGAAGATTAGCAAAATGCTGATCAGCTTTTAGATTAGGATATTGTTCACTAATAGCATACAATGGTCCTAACATAGACTGGAAATTCTTTTCGGATTGGATTTTTTCATCTATTGTTTTTGCGTCCACAGCTAAATTACGTGCCTGAATAACATTTTCCAAAGTTTCTGATTCGTGTTTAGCATAACCTTTAATAGTTTCTACTAAGTTAGGTATCAAATCATAACGTTTTTTCAAATACACATCCATGGTAGAAAAGGCCTCTTCAACTTTGTTGTCAAACTTTATAAATTTATTGTAAGTTGATACACCCCATCCAGCTAGCACAACTACAACTACAACAAGTACAATTAAAGCAATCATACTTAAACCTCCTTTTGTTTAGATTATATCATACTCTAGAATGATAAACTATTAGAATACGAAGTTTCCTTTTTCAAATACAGCTACCTCACTCTGATCACCACAGATACCTGTAATCTTCATATCTTCACTTCCAAACATAAAGTCAACATGAGTCATAGAATGATTAGCTCCTGCTTTCTGTAACTCTTCTTCACTCATATCTACTCCGCCTTTAATGTTCATAGGGTATGCTCTTCCAAGAGCTAAATGACAAGATGCGTTTTCATCAAATAAAGTATTAAAGAATAAAATACCACTTTTACTGATTGGAGATTCATAAGGGACTAAAGCAACCTCTCCTAGATAACTGCTTCCTTCATCAAAATGAACAAGTGAAGCTAATGCGTCATAGCCTTTTTCTGCCCCAAAATCTTCAACTTTTCCATCTTTGAAACTAAACCAGAAATCGTCAATCAAAGTACCGTTATAATCTAAAGGTTTTGTCGCATAAACTTTTCCATTGACTCCTGTTTTCTTAGGCATCGTAAAGATTTCTTCTGTAGGCATATTAGGATTGAATTCAATTCCAGAAGTAGTTTTTTCACTTCCTCCTGCCCATATATGCTGATCTGCTAAATCCACATATAAATCTGTTCCTAAGCTATTTTCAAAATGCAATGTTTTAAAGTTATATCCATTTAAGATTTCTTCACGACGATGGAAATTTTCTGACAGTTTCGTCCATTCCGCAATAGGATCATTATCTTCTTCAACATGAACAGCCTGTAAAATCTTATCCCATAATTCATCTACTACAGCTTCACATCCCTCAAATTCAGGGAATACTAAATCTGCCCATTCTTTATTAGGTACAGCGACAATTGACCATTGTGTCTTATTTGCCATCGTATATGCCTGCAGTTCTTTTCCTGCTTTTGCCATTGCAAGGTTGGCTTTGCTGACTTTTGCAGCATCTACATCTTTTAGGATACCTGGAATATCACTGATAATATGTAATATACAAGCTCCCTCTTTCATATAATCCAATTTACAATCAATCTGCCAAGGACGTACTGTAGTTAGTGTTTCTTCATCTTGATACTGATAATGACTACGTGTTATATATGGATCTTTATAGAACACCAATACTTCTTTAGCACCTGCTTTATAAGCTTCTTCTACACAAGCTCTTGTCATTTCCTTAGCATCAATGCTAGTATTAATAATCAGTGTCTGTCCTTTTTGTAAATTGACACCTTTCCGAATTGCTAATTCTGCATATTTTTTTAATCGATTCATAGTTTCTTAACGACTGTCTCAAAAAGTAACAGCTTTTCCTTTCTTACTTAATTAGTATAACTCTTTTTTTTATTATTTAACATATGCTTTTGGTAACATTGCAGCTCCAACGATACCAGGTTCCTCCAATTCAGCTTCTACGAATTCTACCGTCTGCATTCCCTGATGAATCAGGTCACGATAATAACTTTCCATCTTATCAAAGAAAACATCTTTTCCTTTCATTACACCGCCGCCTAAAACAAATACTTCAGGGTCAACTACATGGGCAATCTGTGAAAACATCATAGCTAAGTCATAAGCTACTTCATCACATAACTGTAGAGCCTGCTCGTTTCCTTTACGTGCTAGATCAAATACATCTCCTGCATGCTGAATCGCATTTTCACCAAAAACAGCCTTACCTTTTTTTGTAATTGCTGTTCCGCTCGCCTCATTTTCTACTGCCCCAACATTTAAATAATTGACTTTATTACGATTACGATCAATTACTAGATTTGCTATTTCACCAGCATGTCCATTTTTTCCGGCAATGACTTTTTCATTAACTACCAAAGCACCGCCAATTCCTGTAGAAATTGTTACATAATACACAATATCTTTACCTTTTCCTGCTCCAAGCAAAGCTTCTCCCATACCTGCAACGTTCACATCATTATCTAAAAATGTTGGTTTTTTAAAATGATCAGAAATAATTTTCGCAAATTCGAATCCTTTAAATCCTGAAAGATTTGTTGATAGTATCATGACTTTGTTTTTCGTATCTACAGGTCCTGGGACTCCCATACCTATACCAGCACAGTCTTCATAGCCTTCAATGCTTTCAATCATAGATATTATTTTTTCGACTACATATTCACGTCCTTTATCTACTTCAGTAGGCTGTTTCACCAATTGTAATATGTTACCGTTTTCATCAACTTTGGCAACACGTACATTTGTTCCTCCTAAATCTACACCAATATATGTTTTCATCTTTTTTCCTCCTTAAGCATGGTTAGTATCAGTATAGCACAGAAAGGAAAGCGAAAGCTATGCCTTTCCCTTATTTTAACGAGCACAGCTTTCTTTTACATACGTTCTTTCAAAACGAAATAACGGAATATTTATTTTTTTAGAAGTAATCACCTGATAAATTCGCAAATCATCTTTCATACTTCTATTTTCAATTCGCACCTGATAGGCATCTGATTGTGTAACCTTCTGAATGACTGCTGGTGAAAAATCACTGCTTTCCAGTTCATGAACAACTCCATAATGGTAATCATTTAGTTTCGCAATCTGCATAGAAAAAGATAAAATATTAATAAAGATAACACAAACAAATGTTAAAAAAATCATTGATAAAGCACTTGTTATACCAATGTCATTAAGTTAAAGTTGGCAAAAAAGTTAGTAGATACACAAAAGATA
>URYK01000039.1 GCA_900552125.1 uncultured Solobacterium sp.
AAAAGAAGCTAACGAATTAACTACCTAAATTAAGTTAATTCGTTAAAGCCTCTTTTTTATAGTATATACGTGTTTAGATAGTAGGCAACTCCGTCATCCTTATTGCTTAATGTTATTACATCTGCAACTTCTTTTGCATCTGACGTACCATTACTCATACAAACACTAATTCCAGCATCTCTTAACATATCTATATCATTACTGGTATCTCCAAATGTAATTACATTTTCCATAGTAATTCCAATTTTATTACATAGCTGCTGAATGCCATAGCTTTTATTAACTCTAGAGTCTACATATTCATATAGATGGGGAGCACTTTTATAGCCAGTACAATGACCACCCTTAAACTGTTTTCCGTGTTCTACGATTTGTTCGATATCTTTTGGATCACATTCTACACTGACTTTTGTAAATGGATGCGTACATAAGGCATATAAGTCTGCTTGTACTTCATTTTCTCGATATGTTGCTGCATCTTTTTTTGTTTCTTCATCACTATAATTAACATAGCGGGTATTATCTTCAAATATATAGAATCGAACCTTCATATTGGAAAAATGATCCATGATACCTTTTACTACGGATGGTTCTATCTGAAAAAAACATGTTTTTTCTTTTTTCTTACAGTCAAAGAGCTCAGCTCCATTCATCGCTAGTACAAAATCACATAGGTCATCAATTCCCCATTCTTGAACTAATTCTAGTGAGGGTTCTAATGGTCTTCCAGTCGCGATGCCAAAGTAGATTCCCTTATTTTTACATGCTTCAATAGCTTGTTTAGTAGCATCACTGACTAGTTTTTCTTCATTTAACAAGGTTCCGTCTAAGTCTGATATTATTAGTTTTATGTCGTTCATTACAATCCTCCTTCACATAGTATTTTATAATCTTATTATACTAGAAATCATGCTTTACATGTTGTGAAAATGTAAAAAACTCATAATATAAATCATGAGTTTAATGTTTACTTTGTTTTTTGACGGACAAATTCGAAGGCGAAGATTGCAGTTGATGATGCAGCTGTCATCGCATTACGAAAATCCTGACGATAAGGAATATATAAATTCTGATTACTATAGCTTTGAACTAATTTGCTAAGTCCTCGCATTTCTCCACCAATGGCAATGCATACTTTTTTAGGAAAAGTATACTCATATAACGAAATTGCATCATTGCGCTGTCCACAGATAAGTGCTATATTAGATGCTTTCATTTCTTCTAAAAGATTCTGCATATCATCCGCTACTATCAAGTTTAAATACTCACTGGCACCTGCACTGGCTTTTGTGACAACACCAGCTGCACTTGTCCAGTTTCTTGGTGGGATAATAACACCATCACAGCCTGCTGCATATAAGGTTCGTAAGATATAGCCAAAATTAAATGGATCTTCAACTCCTTCAATCAGGGCAAGAAATACATCGTCTTTATGTTTTATATCAGTAAGGTGTTGAAATTCTCGCTCACCGCAAATCGCTATCATACCGCCATGTGTTTTGCCTTCTGCCATTTTATCAATAGCATCTCTTGAGGCAGTCTCAATTTGAATATCTGCTTCTTTTGCTTTTCTTAATATAAATCTTGTATCCTTGTCCTGTTTTTTCTGGTCTACGATTATTTTTGAAATATTACGTTTCTTTGCCAGTAATACAGCTTTTACAGAAATATTTCCTTCTACTATATATTGTTCCATATGTCTCCTCTTCTCTATTTTTTTATTATATAAAAGAATTCATAACTTTAAAAGGGGAAATCTTCATTTCTTTATAAATTCGTGGTATCATAATGAAGTATTGTCTATTGAAAAATAAAAATAAGATGAGGAGTGATATCATGAAGGTTGCAGTTGTGACCATGAATGTCAAGCAAGGAAAATGCGAAGAAAATGTTTCCTATATGAAAGAAATGATACAAAGAGCTAGAGAAGAACATGCTGATCTAATCGTATTTCCACAGAATGCAGTTAGCGGTTATCGATTAGGAGATCAATGGCTAGATGATGCATGGTGTCGTTATGTTGATCATTTTAATGAAGAGTTAATTGCGGAAAGTGAAGATATTGCCATTGTATGGGGAAATATCCGTTATCGAAATCATAGAAGATTCAACGCGGCATTTTTTGCATATCAGAAACAGACACATATGCGCGTAAAAAGAAATGATGCGGCATTCGATGATGCTCGTTATTTTGAAGAAAATCCAATTAATAGTGCGATTGAATTTAAAGGACGCATTTTCGGATTAAATTTTGGAAGAGAAGTACAGCTTACGGATATAAATATCAATTTAGATGCAGCTATGTTTGATTTAGATGCAGATAATAATTTAAAAGGTAATGTGATTTATGCCAATGCGGTAGGTATGCAGAATTGCGGTAAAAATGTTGTTGTTATGCAAGGGGGAAGTGGTGTTCGTATTAATAAAAAGACAATATATCATGCCCCATGGTTTAAAAGTGAAATGCAAATTGTAGACCTAGATGCAGGTGATGAGGTAAGTGTAGATAAACCTAGTTTATTTGAAGCATTAAAGCTGGGGATTCAGGAATTTGATAAACAGGTATTTGGCGGCACCATTCCATGGATTGTTGGTATGAGCGGTGGTTTAGATAGCAGTGTTACAACAGCTCTATTATGTGCGGCCTTGGGGAAAGAGCGCGTATATGGTTATAATATTGCGACACATAATAATAGCTCTACAACAATACAAAATGCTGCCCATGAAGCTAAAGCTTTAGGAATTGCCTATCAGGAAGGGAATATGGAATCATTGATTCAGGCAAGTGTTAACTTATATAAAAATGAATATGGATATGATGTAGCATCTATGCCTAGCCTAGTTATGGAAAATATCCAGGCACGAGCTAGAGGATATTTGTTAAGCGGTTTTGCCGGTATTTTAGGCGGAGTAGTTGTGAACAACGGAAACAAAGTAGAAACAGCATTGGGATACTGTACTTTATATGGAGATAGTATTGGTGCTATTTCTGTGATCGGTGATCTTACAAAAGTACAGCTATTTGAATTAGCAAATGAAATCAATGCATATTTTGATAAAGAAATAGTACCAGTTAACTTATTGCCTAATGTTCTTGAATCAGGGTTGGATTGGAAAATGCCTCCTAGTGCCGAATTAAGAGAGCAGCAGTTTGATCCAATGAAATGGTTCTACCATGATTATATAATTGAGCATTTAGGTAAAGATATAAGCATAGAATCATTTATGCAAAGCTATCTGGATAAATCTATTTGGAATAGTGAAATTAGTCGATGGCTAACATATTATAGTTTAGATGATCCAAAGAAATTCATTGAAGATTTAGAATGGATATTATCCACAATGAATAAAAATGGATTTAAGCGACTTCAGCTTCCACCATTGCTAAGTGTACATAAGCATACGCTTGCGAATAAAGTAGAAGCACAGATGCGTGTAGATCAACATGTCTTTAATGAATTGAAGGATGCTATTCTACATGAGTAATCCTTTCGAATTTGTAAGAAAAGAAAGAGGAAATTCATGATAGAATATGTAAGATGGAGGCATGATATATGAAGTTTCGATTAAATGAAGAAATGCGTAAAAAGATTTGGTTTTATGTAATCATCATAGCAGCAGGGATAGCTATTTATTTTGCATTTGATAAAATAAACTTCATTATTGAGGGAATAAAAAAGATCTGTTCGTTAACAACGCCGTTTATATTAGGCTTTGCAATCGCATTTCTATTAAATAAACCAATGATGTTTATAGAAGCAAAAGTACTAGGAAAACTTCCTATGAAAAAGCAGCATCGTCGAAGTCTAGCAGCTGTTTTGGCAATTATTTTAGGTATTTTAGCTGTTGGCTTATTCCTGGCGATATTATTACCACAGCTATTAGATAGTATCTTTTCATTAGTTGGTGCTTTTCCTGGGTATATGGAAGATTTTCAGAGTTTTATCTTACGAGTGGTAGAAACGTATGCAATTGATACAGAACAAGTGACAGATTATATTGCGAATACTAATATTTTCTCAAAAATTACTGAATTTGTGACAGATGCACTTCCACAAATGGCCAAAGCTACCTATGCTGTTGGAAGTATGCTGTTGAATGTGTTATTAAGTATTGTGGCTGGATTATACATGCTGATTGATAAAGAACGTCTTTCTCGTTATGCAAAAAAAATCAATTATGCGATTTTCCCATCAGAGGTAAGCGAGTACCTGCATCGTATGGTTTTAATAAGTGGCAATATCTTTAATAACTTCATTGTAGGAAAAGCTATTGATTCCTTAATCATTGGAATATTATGTTATATTGGTTCACTTATATTTCAATTTCCATATGCATTATTGTTATCGGTAATCGTTGGAGTTACTAATATGATTCCAGTTTTCGGACCATTTATTGGAGCTATTCCTGGGATTGTCATCTTGTTTATCATCCATCCGATTACTGCACTATATTTTGCTTTATTTATTTTTGCTTTGCAACAGTTTGATGGCAATATTTTAGGACCTCTTATTTTAGGGGATAAATTAGGCCTTCCTAGCATTGGAATTTTATTCTCTGTATGTATAGGAGGAGGATTATTTGGGGTTATCGGTATGTTTATTGGAGTTCCTTGTTTTGCGGTATTTTATCTTGCGGTCAAGGAGTTTGTATCATATCGCTTAGAGAAAAAGGGAATCAATCTAGATAATGAATCAAAAGAGATGAAAGAAGAAGCTGTTTCCTTGGAACAATCTCTAGAAGAGTAACCTGCATAATATAGTAAGAAATCCGATGCTCTGTCTTTATTGATAATTATTTTGAAACAAAACATTGATATAAAAATACACTTCGCTTTTGTGAGGTGTATTTCTTTTCGTTAGGATTGTATATTTTGTAAAAGTTCCTGAAATAATGGATTTTCTTTTAAAAATTCAACTTCATTATCATTTTGCAGAGCTTTCAATAATGAATTTGTCAACTTTTTTGAAAACTGAGAATCTAACTCTTTCGTCATCATATTTTTATATAAAACGGATTGATTAGGTTTCCATGGCTGTTTGATAGCTTTTAATAATGATTGTAGAAAACGAATACTATTATCCTCATCTTTTATCGCAACATAATATAAAAACTGGTTTAAATAAGAATTATATTCCCATAAATCAAAGATTTTTGATGAAGCTGATGAAATATTGGCGATTGTGAGTGCATCTTCATTTCGTCCATCTTTTATAGCTATTTCCATCAAGGTATGTAACATGTTCTGCAGTTTTTCTACTGTCTGATAAATTTGAACCTCTTCTAGTTCTACTGCCTTTGTTAGATTTCCTTGAGCTATATATAATTGTATTTGCAGCTGCTTTTTATCAATAGGCTGTAAATCAGATAAAGAGTTTAATAATTCTTCTGCCTGTTTATACTCTTGTTTCTGTATATAGCGCTGAATTAGAATTCTCTTAGAATGATTTTGTATATTTAAATCATTACTTTGCAAAAGTCTTTTATATAATGGCTCAATTATAGTAAAATCATATTCATTAGAATAGGACATAGAAATAGCACCATCTAGGAATAAGGCGACATTAAAGATTAAGGAATCACAAGTAGGGAATTCCTTGATTTTATCCATTGCACATGTATATACTGCATCTAATCCTTCTTGATCCAGCTTGTCTGATAAGAAATTAAGGAATATTCCGATTTCTTCCATGGTCATGTCATCTTTAAATGATAATAATGTATTAAGATCTGTATCTAATACTCTTGCTAGTACAGGGAGAAGAGTGATATCAGGATAAGAAATACCATTTTCCCATTTATTCACAGCAGAAGTACTGACTCCTAGGTAGTTAGCCAACATTTCCTGTGTATAATGTTTCATTAATCTTTTTTCTTTGATAATTTCATGTATTTGCATAAGAAAACATCCTTTCTTCTATGCACATTATAGCAACACTTTTATTGGAAGACAATGGAACATAATTCAACATTTAGTTTAAATATTTGACGAGTATTCAAATACTTGATTATGTTTCCCAGGTAATAAAAAAGTAGTTAAGAGTACTTCTTAGCTACTTTATATGTATATAGTATATCAATTGGAAGAGAAATAATTATTATGCATAAGGATAGAATCACACATGGAAATCCTTTTGTGAAAAAACTGATAATTAGTATTAAGAATCCGGTAATCATAAATGTAATTCCGCCAAAGTGCTGGCTTTTTTTCCATGTAGTTGAGTTTTTCATACTCCAAACAGTGCGTAGTCCTAATGCAGAATTTAATCTTACTTTAGGCATAATATTACCCATGATAATCATAATTATGCCTAAAATGGCAAAGATGAGCTGGCTGATATCAATTGAAATGTTAGAAAGGTTTTCTACTGCATGAAAGTCTGCATAGAGGAAATATAACGTCATAGCGTTAAATAAAATTAATGATAAAATACCAAGTAGAAGTGAAATATTTTCATTATTATGACCATTCATTTCTTGTTTAGCCGCAAGTTTTGTGACACACAACATAATAAATCCAAAGATAATTGTTATGGCAGGGAAGATTAAAGTCTCATATTTACTTCCCCATCGATCTACCTGATTATGTATATTATAATGTGCAGGTATCTGGTCTGGCAAAATTTGTAGAGCTACTACAGTATAGAGTAAAGGTAAAAACATTAGAATAAATAATATAATCTTCTTTGTCTTCATTTTTTTCTCCTTTTAGATTTTCTATCCATAATATAGTTTCATCTAATATGGAAAGGTTTAATTCATAATAGATAAAGTTTTTATAGTGTGTTTCATATATCAGATCTGCTTTTTTAAGCTTTGTTAGGTGGTAAGATAAAGCCTGAGGAGACATATGTAGAGTGTTTGCTAAATCACCGGAACTAATTTTTCCTTCTTTTAGTTTCATTAAGATATTACGCCGTGTTTCATCAGCGATAGCGTTTAATATTTCATTAATTGCCAATCTATCACCCCTAATCTATTTAAAGATTTCTTTAAATAGATTATAGCACATTTTTTTACTATACAAAAAAAACACCTGAAGGTGTTTTAGATAGTTGAAAATGATGTCTCTGTTTGCTGAGTCTCATCACTTAATGTGAAATTACAGCGTTTAGCTTCTTCTATAATATTCATAATATGATCTGATACTCGTTCCACATCAGTTAAAATTTCTGAATAGATTACACAATCTTTAGCATCAACCTGTTTTTTCATTAATCGATCAATCTGAGCCTGACGATATGCTGCTGTTAATTCATCGATACGATCTTCAATACGTTCAATTTTTTCATAACATTCATCTTGAGAATCTAAGCTATAAGTAGAAAGTAAAGAGAAGCTTTTTGATAGCAGTTCCGCAAGTTGATGTAATTCTTCTTCTATGTATTCAGAACTAGATAATTTATATTCTTCATTTACAGAGTACTGAATGATGTTGATTGCATGATCGCCAATTCGTTCAATATCAGAGAAACAGCGATATAACGCATTACATGTTGTTGAGTCAGTTTCATTCATCTTTAAAGAACTAACTTTTGTCATATAGTTTGTAATCTCATAATTGATAAAGTCAATTCGTTTTTCACGTTTCATGATTTTTTCATAATTAAATGCATTACCACATAAGGCATCCATTGATTCTGCCAGATTTGTTTCCGCAAGCTGCAGCATTGCGATAGCTTCTTTACGAAGAGAATTGATAGCGATAGGTACTGAACCAATATTGTCTTCATCTATAAAAGTAAGAGGAATATTGTAGTTCGCATCTTCAATTTCTTCAGGTTTAACTGGTAAAATGATAGTAGGAAGTTTCGCAAGTTTATAGCCAAATGGAATCAGTAATAAAGTGGTCGCAATATTAAAGATTGTATGTGTATTGGCTATCTGTGCAGCAGGATTTGATGTAACTTGTTCCATCCAGCTTACAAATGGGACTATGTTGATGAAAATCATAAAGATAATAGTACCGATAATATTAAAAGATAAATGAATAATCGTTGCTCTTTTAGCGTTACGATTAGCACTTAGCGATGCAATTACAGCAGTAATACAAGTACCAATGTTCTGACCAAAGATAATGTAGATAGCACTGCTTAATGGAATTAGTCCACTTACCGCTAAAGCCTGCAATATACCAACAGATGCAGAAGAACTTTGTATTAATGCGGTAAATCCAGCACCTAATAAGATTGCAAGTATAGGATTGGAAATAGTTGTCATTGCGTTAATGAAAACTTCGCTATCCTGTAATGGAACCATCGCATTTTTCATCATATCCATACCAATGAATAGGATACCTAATCCTGCAAAAATTTCTCCAATAGAATTGATTTTTTTACCTTTTATGAATGTAACTAATACGACACCAAAGATGGCGACAAGTGGTGCGATTTTTGAAGCATCTAAGGCAATCAGCTGCCCAGTGATCGTTGTACCAATATTAGCTCCCATAATGATCCATACTGCCTGGTTTAAAGTCATAAGCTGTGAGTTTACAAATCCTACAACCATAACAGTAGTTGCAGAAGAACTCTGTATTACCGCAGTAATAGCAGCTCCAACAATAATACCTAGGAAGCGGTTGCTTGTTAATTTTTCTAGAATGGCTTTCATACGATCGCCAGCAGCACCTTCTAATCCTATGCTCATCATATGCATACCATAAAGGAATAGTGCTAATCCTCCTAGTAATGATAAAAAAATTTCAAACGTCATGATTCATCCTCCTGTTCGATTGAGTCACGAACATAAGTTTAGTATATAAGGAAATTGACAGAACTACAATACTAGTTTGTTAATTTTTTGTTAATATTTAACAGAATTTTTTTATAATTGCTATAATTTGGCTATATTTGTTAATAAATTGTTAATTATTATTGACAAAATGAACTGTTCAATCATCTAGCAAATAATAAAAAAAGCTCATACATTGTTTATAGTATGAACTTTTTATTATTAAGTATTTATGCTTCTTGTAAAGCCTGCATATTCTGCAGTTCTTCATCGTTTAATGTAAAGCTGCAGCGACGGCACTCTTCAATTATGTTCATAATATGATCGCTTACACGTTCAATATCTGTCATTATTTCAGAGTAAATTACACAATCTCTAGCATGAATTTTCTTTTGAACCATACGTTCAATCTGACGATTTCTAAATTCAACAGTAAGTTCATCGATTCTTTGTTCAATACGTTCGATTTTTTCTAGACTTTCATCCTGAGATTCTAAACGGTTAGTATATAATAACTGGAAACTCTTGTTTAATAGTTCTTCCAGCTGCAATAATTCTTCTTTAACACTATCTATGTTTTGAAGCTGTTCTTCAGGTACTTTTACATATTGTACGATATTCATCGCATGATCTCCAATACGCTCGATATCTGCAAAACATTTATATAGTGCATTAATTGTATTAGAATCTGTTGTGTTCATTGGAAGTGTTGAAACACTTGTCATATAATTTGAAATCTCATAATTGATATAATCGATTCGTTTTTCTTTCTTTTCAATATCTTCAATAGAAATATCTTCTTTTAAGATTGCATGAATTGCTTGTGTGACATTAGTCTGAGCAATTTTTAACATAGCCAATGCTTCTTTTCTTAAAGAAGAAATTGCGATTGGTACACTACCAATGTTGTTTTCATCAACAAAAGCAAGCGGCAGCAATACTTCGTCTTTTTGGAATTCTTCTTCGCGAATTGGTAAGATGATTTGTGCAAGACGTGCTAACTTAGTACCAAATGGCAATAAAATCAAGGTTGTCACAACATTAAAGATAGTATGTGTATTCGCTATCTGTGCTGCTGGATTTGAAGTAATATTGCACATCCAATCAACAAATGGGAAGATGTGAATAAAGCAGAAGAACAGAATTGTTCCTATAATATTAAAGGACAAATGGATAATCGTAGTACGTTTAGCGTTACGATTTGCACTTAATGAAGCTAATACAGCTGTAATACATGTACCGATATTTTGACCAAAAATAATATATATTGAACTAGATAATGGAATTAAGCCGCTTAAAGCTAATGCCTGCAAGATTCCTACAGATGCACTGGAACTTTGTATCAGGGCAGTAAAACCTGCTCCCAATAGAATTGCCAGAAGAGGGTTAGAAATAGATGTCATTGCCTCTAAGAACATAGGAGAATCTTTTAAAGGAGCCATTGCGTTTGACATCATATCCATACCAATGAATAGAATACCTAAGCCTGCTAGAATATCTCCGATAGATGTAATCTGTTTCCCTTTAAGGAAAGTTGCCATGACAACCCCAATGATTGCAACTAGAGGAGCAATACGAGATGCATCTAAAGCAATTAGCTGTCCTGTTATCGTAGTACCGATATTAGCACCCATAATAATCCAAACAGCCTGGTTTAGTGACATTAGACCACTGTTCACAAAGCCGACAACCATAACGGTAGTAGCAGAAGAACTCTGTATTACTGCGGTAATACCAGCTCCGACACAAACACCTAGAATACGGTTACTTGTTAGTCTTTCTAGAATTGTTTTCATGCGGTCGCCTGCTGCTGTCTCAAGACCAACGCTCATCATATGCATTCCATATAGGAATAATGCAAGACCGCCTAGTAAGTTAAGAAAATTTTGAATAGACATAATTTTAAATTCCTTTCATTTGATTGCAGAGCTAGTATAAATAAATAAAGAGAAAGAAACAAGATAGAATTGTAAAGGTTTTGTTAATTTTAATCATTTTAATTACTGAAATTTAATATTTCTTATCTTTTGTTAATACAATGTTAAAAAAATATAAACAAATTATAAACAAGTATATAAAAAACCGTCCACTTAAGTAGACGGCTATATCTTATTGCATAGATAAGAACATATCATCATAGGTAGGGAATGGATAATGTTCTGAAGAGATTGCTTCTTCTATTTCATCGATGATTTTACGTAATTCAGTCATTGAAGGAACTACGACATGATTTAGATATTGGGCTTTTTCCATATTATCAGGATATTCAGCACGATCATTCATTTTTTCTTTTAAATCATGATATACTTCATCAAATGTATTCAATAGAGAACATAGATGATTGATTTTTCTTTTATAATATGCATTTTCAACACCTAAAGAGTTTTGTGCATCTGTGTAGAATTTGATTTCTTTTACCAATGCAGGAAGAATATCTTTTTTACTTACATCAAGTAACGTTAATACTTCAGCTTTAACTGATTTTCGATATTCTTCAACTAGTATATCAACACGTGCTTCTAATTCTAAACGATTATAAACTTTATTGCGCTCAAACATCTGTACTGCTTTTTCATCAATTAAAGATGGAATGCTATCAATATAAGCTTTAATGTTTGGAAGACCACGAGCTTCTGCTTCTTTTATCCATTCTTCGCTATATCCATCTCCAGAGAATAAAATTTTAGAATGTTTACGCAGAATATCACGACAGATATCTAAAGATTTACGTCGGATATCATCAATATATTTCAAATTTTGAAGCTCATCAGCAATTTCTCGTAAGGAATCAGCAACAATTGAATTTAATATGATATTAGTTGTAGAAGCACTACGGCTACTGCCAACCATACGGAATTCAAACTTGTTACCAGTGAATGCAAAAGGAGAAGTACGGTTACGATCACTTGTATCCTTAGGTACATAAGATAAATTTGCGATTGCATATGGCTGAGTTTCTACTTCAGGTTTAATTTCATGTTCACCATTCTTTAATTTCTCTAAAATGATTTCAAGTTCATCACCCATACAGATAGATACAACAGCAGGTGGTGCTTCATCTGCACCTAAACGATAATCGTTACCATAACAGCTTGCGGCCATGCGTAAAAGCTCAGGATAGGTATCTACTGCTTTGATAATAGCACATACGAATAATAAGAAACGGATGTTTTCATGTGGGCGTTCCCCTGGTTCTAACAGATTTTGCCCATCGTCTGTTACTAATGACCAGTTGTTGTGCTTTCCACTGCCATTAACACCTTGGAAAGGCTTTTCGTGTAGAAGGCATGCCATCCCATGTTCATCTGCTTTTTTCTTTAAGACATCCATAATTAGCAGGTTTTGATCAACCGCAACATTGGCGTCAATAAATAATGGAGCTATTTCAAACTGACAAGGAGCTACTTCGTTATGTTCTGTTTTTGCATAGATTCCCAACTTCCATAACTCTTCATCTACATCTTGCATAAAGGCTTGAACACGAGTAGGTATTCTTCCGAAATAATGGCCACGGATATCCATGCTTTTTGGAGGCATAGAACCAAATAAAGTTCTTCCTGTATGAATAAGATCTTTTCGTTGTAAATACTGTTTCTTATCAATTAGGAAATATTCCTGTTCAAGGCCAACCATAGCATTTACATGCTTAATGTCTTTATCTTTAAATAAATTAACGATTCTAGTTGCCTGTGTGCTGATTGCTTCAGCTGACTTTAATAAAGGTGCTTTTTTATCCAATGTTTCACCGTTATAAGAAACAAATATAGTAGGAATACATAATACATTGTCTCGGATAAAAGCTGGTGAAGTACAATCCCAATATGTATAGCCTCTAGCTTCAAATGTCGCACGAAGTCCTCCGCTAGGAAATGATGAAGCATCGCCTTCACCTTTTATTAATGATTTCCCGCTAAAACGAGAAATAGGCTGATTGAAGTCTCCTGGTTCAATAAAGCTATCATGCTTTTCAGCAGTAGAACCAGTTAGTGGCTGAAACCAGTGTGTAAAATGTGTTGCACCCTTTTCCATAGCCCATGTTTTCATTGCATGTGCGATAGCATCAGCGGTAGGGCGATCTAGCGCATCTTCTTTGCGTGTAGCGGTTTTCCATTTTTTGTAGATTGGGTGAGGAAGGCATTCTTTCATGACCTGCTCACTAAATAGATTTATGCCAAAATCTTCAAAAGGATGTTTTTCTTTCATAATACAAATCCTCCTATATTTAAGATTTTATATTAATTTTCAAAATTTGTATACAAAAAATAAAATAAAAATAGAAAAAAATACAGAAAAATAGAAAAATATCGATAAATTTAATGAAAAAAATCAGTATTTATATATAAAAATGAAATTTATGTTTAATGATAAATAAATAAATATGAGAAAAAAGAATGAAAAATATTAGAAAGTGGAGTATAATGAAATTAGGAAATGTCTAAATCACTAAACTTATCATATAAATATGATGTTTATGTGATATATGACGGATTGTTCAAGGAGGAAATAAAGATGAATTTAAAAGGAACAAAAACTGAGAAAAATCTAAATGAAGCTTTTGCCGGCGAATCTATGGCTAGAAACAAATACACATATTATGCATCAAAAGCTAAAAAAGATGGATATGTACAGATCGCCAATATTTTTGAACAGACTGCAAATAATGAAAAAGAACATGCAAAATTATGGTTTAAACTATTACATGGTGGTATGCCTGATACAGTAACAAACTTAAAAGATGCAGCAGCTGGTGAAAACTATGAGTGGACAGATATGTATGCTCGTATGGCAAAAGAAGCACGTGAAGAAGGATTTGATGATATTGCGGAAACAATGGAAGGTGTTTTAGCAATTGAAAAAACTCACGAACAGCGCTATGCAGCATTATTAAACAATATTGAAGATGGAACTGTATTTGAAAAAGAGGAAGAAACTCTTTGGGAATGCTTAAACTGTGGTCATTTACACACTGGTAAAACAGCTCCAGAAGTATGCCCTGTTTGTAACCATCCACGTTCTTATTTCGAAGTACGTAAAGAAAACTATTAATCAGATTTATTGTGCCATGGGATAAAACCTGTGGCATTTTTTATAGAAAACTAGAAGAAGACTCAAGATAAAGAAAAGTTACATAAAATTTATAAGTTGTTTACAAATCTGTATTGTAAAAAGTTTTATTATGTGTAGAATATATGGTAAGCATAAGTAATAATCTTATTGCGATAGAGAATATATTAGTATTCTATTTAATAGAAAAGGGAGTTAGGTTATAGAAAATGTCTAATTTAATTCATTCTGCTTTAGGGTTTAAAAAATTATCCCCTGCTCAGAAGATAGCGTTAAGTTTTTTATTTGTCATTCTAGTTGGAGCCTTCTTACTGACTATGCCATTTTCTAATAAAGATGGACAATTCCTGAATCCAATCGACGCATTGTTTATGGCAACTAGTGCAACTTGTGTTACAGGACTTGGCGTTGTGACAGTAGCTGATCAATTTAATCTATTTGGTCAGATTGTTATGATGATGTTGATTCAGGTTGGTGGATTAGGGTTAATGACATTTATGGCAATCTTTATATTATTGCTGAAAAATCGATTATCGATTAATGAAAAGATCGCGATGAAAGAAATGCTGAATCAGGATCGTGTCATTAACATGAGAAAATTCTTATTGGATATTCTACGCTATACTTTATTCTTTGAGGCAATTGGTGCAATCCTTGTTTCGATTCGTATGATACCTCGATATGGTATTGCGGATGGTATCTTTAAGTCCATTTTCTTAGCAGTATCGGCATTCTGTAATGCTGGGTTTGATACTCTTGGGAGCGTTAGTCTTCAGGAATATGTGCATGACCCGCTAATCTGCTTGACGATTATGTCCTTAATTGTACTTGGAGGTTTAGGTTTTGCGGTATGGTTTGATATACGAGATAAAGTAAGACAGGTTTTACAGGGAAATCTTACATGGAAAAAACTTCGACACTCATTATCATTTCATACAAAAATTGTATTATCAGTAACAGCGTTTTTGATTGTAGTGCCAGGTTTAATGATCATGGCTTTGGAATATAATAATCCTTCAACAATGCAGGATTTCAATTTCTTTGAAAAACTGATGTCCGCAATGTTTGAATCAATCGCACTTAGAACAGCAGGGTTTACCTCTATTAATTATGCGGGATTAGAACAAGCTACGGCATTACTGATGATGGTCGTTATGTTTATTGGTGGATCACCTGGAGGTACAGCAGGTGGTATTAAAACAACGACTATGGCAGTTTTAGTGGTTTATCTTATTTCCTCTTTAAAAGGAAGAGAACATGCTGTTGTTTTACGTCGTAATATTCGTGAAAATATTGTTATTCATGCTATGGGAGTGTTCTTTGTTAATTTGTTTGTTTTGTTTACAGGAATATTCTTATTGAATATTACAGAACAGCAGACTTTCATAAGTCTAAGCTTTGAGGCAGTCAGTGCCTTGGCTACTGTTGGTTCAAGTTTGGGGATTACCTCAAGTCTAACAGTCTGGGGAGAACTAATCATCATTTTCCTAATGTATGTAGGACGTATAGGTATTTCTACATTTATTATTTCATTGATTAGAAATCGTCCGAAATCTTCGGCAAAAAAAGTATCGTATCCAAATGGCAATATAATTGTGGGATAAGGAGGAAATTTCGTGAGAAAGTATTCAAAAAGACAGTATGCAGTATTAGGTTTAGGTATTTTTGGTTCTACTGTCGCAAAAACATTAAGTAGTTATAACTGTGAAGTAATCGCATTAGATGTTGATGAAAAATGTGTAGACCGTATGGCGGATGTTGTGACGCAAAGCATGCTTTGCGATATTACTGATATTAATCAGCTAAGAGAAACTGGTGTACAGGATTGTGATATCGCAATCGTATGTATGGGGAATCATTTGGAAGAAAGTGTTATGGCGATTATCAATCTAAAAGAACTTGGTATTCCATATGTAGTAGCGAAAGCTAAGAATAAACGTTATATGCAGATATTTAAAGAACTTGGTGCTAGTAAAGTTGTACGTCCTGAAAAAGAAATGGGAGAAATGTTGGCAAAAAGTTTATTAGGAAAAAATATTATTGATCTTGTAGATTTAGATAAAGAATATAGTATTGTAGAAGTACCTGCTCCACCACAGTGGGTCAACAAATCTTTGATTGAATTAGATTTGAGAAAACGATTTGGAATTAACATTATTGGTATTCGTTCTACTACTGATGACCACATGGATATTAGTCCTGATGCGACTTATCGTATTAAGTCTGATGATCATCTAGTAGTAATTGCAGATTGTAAAACATTAGATAAATTCGATGATTTTGATAGATTATAAAAGGTAGAGGTGTAAGCCTCTATTTTTTATAATGTTTGAAAAAAGGAATGCAATATAAAGCTTACTTAAATCGCATATTATTGACTTGATTTTGCATATACTGTTTCATAAGGGGAATGTCTTATGGAAATCATAAAAGATAAAAGATTTCGTAAACAGAAATATATTGCTATACTTGTCATTGTTGTTTTTCTGGTATTTGGATTATTGTATCGTATGAATACGATGATAGAACCACAGCTACAGGCTGCAGCTAAACAATATACAGGTTCCGCAATCAATCGTATAGTAAAAAAAGTTTTGTCAAAACTGGACTATCAAAGTGATAGTTTATATACGCTTTATCGTAATGATAAAGGAGAAATAAGTGATATTCTATATGATTCCTATCAATTGAATCAATTATTGTATTCTGCCTTAGATACAATTGAAGTTTCATTACATGCTGCTCAGGATGGTGAAGAAGATCCGTTGGTCAAAGAAGTTTTTTATGATGATGGTATTGTATATAAAATCCCAATAGGTTATTTAACAGGAGTATACATGTTTCATGATGCAGGGGTACAGATACCGGTTCGTATGCGCATCTTAAATGAAGTGACAGGTCAAATAAAAACGGAGACTAAGCCTTATGGTGTAAATAACACTGTTATGATTATAAATCTTCAGATTCAGGTTCATGCACAAGCTGTTACGTTCTTAGGTGTTGATTCTTTTGAAGTAAGTACAGAAATTCCTTTAGCAATCCAATTAGTTCAAGGAAATATTCCTGCCTATATAAACTATCTGCCAAGTGATAATACTGAATGAGTTTACTATTCTTATCCATCGTGCAAATCTTCCTGAAATGAAGTATAATAAGGAAGATTGAAAGAATAGGTGATGATTATGGATATCAAACGTCTTAGTTTAGAAGAATTAGAGAAAGGCTATCAGGAAACTGAAGATGGCTTTTTATGTATACATTGTGATTATAAAACAAGTAAAAATGAAGTATATGCATATGAAGATCATTTTTTTACATCTGAAGCTATGATGAAATTGCATATATTACATGAACATGGCGGAAACTTAAATGCATTACTTGAGCTTCCTAAGAAAGTTAGCGCAATAACTGAGAATCAGAGAAAACTTATATATCTTTTAAATAAGGGGTTTTCTGATAAAGAAATTGCAAAAGAACTAGGTGTAAAAGAAGCTACTGTGCGTTATCAGAGATTTATGCTGAAGGAAAAGGAAAATCAATGCAAAGTATTTCTTGCGATTATGGCTAATCTTGGAGTTGACACTAGTACAGATTTTCTAGATATTCATGCATCTGCAACACAAGTAGATGAACGTTATATTGCGACTGTAAAAGATCGAGAAAAAGTGATAGATGATTTCTTCTTATCTCTTTCACCGTTGAAACTAAAATCATTACCAAGAAAAGAAAAATATAAAATTATCGCATTGCGTATCATCAGTGATGTATTTAGTGAACAAAAAACATATTCTGAAAAAGAAATGAATGATACTTTAAAGGAAATTTATGAAGATTTTGTTACTTTACGTAGATATTTAATTGAGTATGGATATTTTACTAGAGATGCACACGGACATACGTATAGAAAGATAGGATAATAAGGCCATATGTGAATATGGTTTTTTTATACAACAAATTTTATAAAAATAAAAATATAATACAACAAAATAAACATTTGTTGTATTATATTACAACAAATGTTATAATTCTATTGAAGAAGGAAGGTATAGCATGAAAGACGATATGATTCTTAAAACTTATTTTGATACAGTGAATCCGCTACATTTAAAAACTATTCAAAAAAAAATGACAAATAAAAAAGAAGTGTTACGTATTATTTCTAATATCTTTGAGAAAGATACGGATTATAGTGAACAAGAAGTAAATGAGATATTGAAGCCGATTTTTGATGATTTTGTATTGTTGCGCAGATATTTAGTTGATTATAAATATTTGAATCGGACAAGGTCTGGATCAATATATAATTTAAATGATGAAAGATAATTATAATAGTGTTTATCTGATTGTTTCGAGATTTGTGAATCTATTTGGTTCAGGCATTTATAATATATGTATACCATTATATCTTTTAAGTAATACAAATTCTATTGTTGAGACAAGTATCTTTTTTAGCATTATTCAAGTACCTGCAATCGTGTTATTACCTATTTTAGGGGTATGGATTGAGAAACGAAATCTTAAATATTGTCTTATTGTTTCTAATGTATTCTCGTTTATTTTGTTTATTTGTTTGGGATTATTTCTGTCAGAGTGTGGTTTTCATTATTATATACTTTTATTCTTATCCATTTTAGAAAAACTATGTACTTCATTTTATGATCTGGCATCTCAAAGTATATTTCCAAGATTGGTGTCTCAGAATAAGATTGAGCGGGTAAATGGCATAAAAAGTGTATTTGACAATCTTGCATATTTAATATCTCCGGCTTTAGGGGCCATTATATATGGAATATGGGGAATTTATGCAGCAATCCTTATAAATGTGTTGTCTTATCTTTTTTCAACTTTGTTGACGGTTTTTTTAGCTTATCAATATTTTGATGAGGATTTAATAAAAGAATCTTTTAAAGAGCGCTTTATGGGTGGTATTCACGTTATATCAGTAAATAAAGATGTTCGTTTATTGTTTGTTCTAATAATGATTTTAAACTTTCTAGTAAGTCCTACGGAAGAGGTGTTTTCTCCTGGAATCATCAAGACAGTATATCATTTTTCTGATGAATTATATGGCTGGATTGGCTCAGCAGTTAGTGCTGGTATAGTGGTTGCTAGTATAATGATAGGGGTTATGCGGAAGAGAAAAAACACGGTGAAAACATACTTTTATATTCAGTCTATAATTATGGTTAGTGTAGGCTGTTTATCAGCTCTCCTACTGGATAGAAATGCTATGTTGTTTTATTTAATTTATATTCTTTTATCTTTCCTGTCTGGATTCTATTCAACTTTTGTAAATGTCCCTTTAATATCACAATTCCAGATTTTAGTAGAATCTAACTATCAGGCACGATTTTTTTCTTTGTTGAAATTTTCTTCATATTTGATGATTCCTTTAGGCACTGTATTTGCTGGTCAGATGTCGGCATATTTTCGCAGTGACATTGCCTATATGATAAATGGCTTGATAATGATGGTTTTTGTGTTTTTGATATTTAGAAAGATGGAATAATAAAAGCAAATGCATTTTCTCTGCATTTGCTTTTATTTTAATTCTGCTGATCAATAAATTTACGAATATTTGATAAATTAGTATAGGTATCGATTGTCTGGTTATGACAATTAACCAAAGTTGGAGCTAAGAAAACCTTATATTTTCTTGCTAATTTCATGTTTTCTTCCGCATCAATTAATTTAAATGGAATATTTGCTTCCTTTAGCCATTTGATGGCTACCTTGCAGTTAGGACATGTTTTGGTGGTAAAAAGGAAAATACCTTCTTCGTCAGATTGTGGTGCTGGTGTCTTCTTTTCTGTATGTGGAAGGACATCTTTTCCAGTTAAAACTGAATGTCCGATATCATAAACTTTACGTTCTTTGAATTCCTGTGCTTTGCCAGCATTCCAGTTTTGTACTGGACGATAGTATCCTGTAATTCGACTCCATACTTCACATACTTTACCACAGGTAGGGCATGTAGCATGTTCTCCTGCTATATAGCCATGATCGGGGCAGATGGAATAAGTAGGAGAAAGGGTATAATAAGGCAAACGATAATTTTCTGATATTTTACGAACTAGCGATGCTGCTGCTTTCCAGTTTGGAAGTTTTTCTCCTAAGAATGCATGGAAGACTGTTCCGGATGTGTATAGTGTCTGAAGTTCATCTTGGATATCTAATGCTTCAAAGATATCTTCCGTAAATCCAACTGGTAAATGTGAACTGTTTGTATAATAAGGTGTATTTCCATCTTCGGTAGCAGTGATTATGTCAGGATAACGCTCTTTATCGTGTTTTGCTAGACGATAAGTTGTAGATTCTGCTGGGGTTGCTTCTAAGTTGTATAAATCACCATATTGTTCCTGATAAATGATTAAACGATCACGCATGTGGTTTAATACTTCTTTAGCAAATACCTGGGCATCTTTTTGTGTTAGATCCTGACGTAGCCATTTGGCATTTAAACATGCTTCATTCATACCAATCAGACCTAAAGTTGAAAAATGGCTATCAAAATTACCTAAATAACGTTTTGTGTATGGATATAGACCTTCTTCTAATAATTTTGTGATAATATCTCGTTTGATTTTTAAGGAACGAGCGGCTATATCCATTAAATGATCCAATCGTTGATAAAATTCTTCTTTATTGCTTGATAAATAGGCAATTCTAGGAAGATTGATTGTGACAACACCTACAGAACCAGTGCTTTCTCCACTTCCGAAATAACCTCCGCTTTTTTTACGCAATTCACGTAAATCTAATCGTAAACGGCAGCACATGCTACGTACATCGCTTGGCTCCATATCGGAATTAACATAATTTGAGAAATATGGAGTACCAAATTTAGCTGTCATCTCAAATAATAGACGATTGTTTTCAGTGTCTGACCAATCAAAATCGCGAGTGATAGAGTAGGTAGGGATAGGGTATTGGAAACCTCTTCCGTTTGCATCCCCTTCGATCATGACTTCAATAAAGGCTTTATTGATCATATCCATTTCTTTCTTACAATCCTTATATTTAAAATCTACTTCTTTGCCTCCAACGATACAGTTTAATTCTGCTAAATCATTTGGAACGGTCCAATCTAAAGTGATGTTGGAAAATGGAGCCTGCGTTCCCCAGCGACTAGGAGTATTGACACCGTAGATAAATGATTCAATACATTTTTTTACCTGATCATAAGATAAGTTGTCGACTTTCACAAAAGGTGCCAGATAGGTATCAAAGGAAGAAAAGGCCTGAGCACCTGCCCATTCATTCTGCATGATTCCTAAGAAATTTACCATTTGATTACAAAGACTTGCTAAATGCTTGGCAGGTTTTGATGTGATTTTACCTGTAACTCCTCCTAATCCTTCCTGAATCAATTGTTTTAAGCTCCAGCCGGCACAATATCCTGTCAGCATACTTAAATCATGGATATGGAGATCTCCGTTTTTATGGGCGTTACTGATCTCTTCATCATAAATTTCACTTAACCAGTAGTTGGCTGTGATAGCTCCAGAGTTATTTAAAATCAAACCACCTACAGAGTAAGTGACAGTAGAATTTTCTTTTACACGCCAGTCTGTTGCCTTGACGTAACTGTCCACTAATTCTTTATAATCTAAAATCGTAGATTTCATATTACGGATTTTTTCTCTTTGTTTACGATATAAGATATACGCTTTTGCCACATCGCCATATCCAGACTGAATTAAGATTGCTTCTACGCTATCCTGTATATCTTCAACCTGAATGTAGCCGTTCTTTATTTTTGGTTCAAATTCTGATGTGACACGCAATGCAAGCATATCAATTACAGTAGGGTGAGATTGACGATTTACTGCTTCAAAAGCCTTTGTAATCGCATTGCTGATTTTAGAGATGTCAAACTCCGCAACTGCTCCATCTCTTTTAATTACCTGATACATATCATCATTTCCTTTCTATATTCCACGAAGTTCCGTATTTGGAATCTTTTTTCGTGCTGTATCTAAAAATGTAAGTAAAGTCTGTTTATCGTGAGCATGTAATCCTTTTTGAATGACATTTTCACTATCTGTATAGCTTTGTAGAAACCAGGCTTGTGCACCCGATAGCCATTCTGCTATTTCTTTAATATCCTGTTGCGTGTGGAACTCACGAACAATAGTTGTTCTGAACTCATAAGAAATGTGGTTTTCTTTTAAATAAGATATGCTTTCCTGAATTTGTGATAAATCTAAATTTAGGATACCGGCTGTTTCAGCATATTTTGATGGAGTATTTTTAATATCCATCGCCACATAGTCGATTAGTTTTTTATCAATTAATTCTTTGAGTTTCGCAGGATTCGTTCCATTTGTATCTAGCTTAATAGGATAACCGATAGATTTGACTTTTTGTAGAAAGATATCTAAATCAGGGTTTAATAGTGGTTCACCTCCGCTAATACAAATACCATCCAATATACCTTTTCTTTTATTCAAATAAGCTAGAATATCTTCTTCCTGAAGTTCTGGAATATTTTCAGGCAGGAATACAAGGTCTCTATTATGACAAAATGGACAGCGGAAATTACATCCTCCTGTAAAAATGGTTGCCGCAACTTTTTGAGGATAATCTAGTAGCGAAACCTTTTGTATTCCATAAAACTTAGTTTTGGTTTCTTCTAATTGTTCATATTCTCTTGCTCGTTGTGTTAGTTTATGAAATGTTTTCTCAAACTGTTTGAGTTCATCGTTATCTATCCCATCAGTTAGTTTCTCCCACCACTGTTGCCGAATGATATATAAATCACGAATGATGTTTTTAGCTTGATCGGTTGTATATAACATTCGAATGCGTTTGTCGTTAGGGCTGCACATACTATTTACATAGCCTAATTCTTCTAGACGACGAATGCTTTTTGTGATTGTTCCTTTGTCAAAACATCCTAATTTTGCTAACTGCTGCATGTTTATTCCTTCATTTTCATAAATAAGTATTAAAAATAAAAGATGTCCTGCATTAATATCATAATTAATTAGATTTTTATCATAATATTTCTGCCCACAGCGATACAACAAGGAAGTGTTAAGATACATAGAATTGTTTTTATCCATAATTTCCTCCTGAATTAGTGCTTACTTGTATCATAGCACACAATAGTTGAATGTTCAACTATTGGAGGAGGAGTATAATGATTTATAATACTCATATAAAAAATACCTTCAAAAGAAGGTATCAAGTAGTGTAGTTGAATAATATATAAAAAAAGTAGGTGAATACCTACTGTCATAAATAAAAATGGTGCCGACTATAGGAATTGAACCCACAACCTACTGATTACAAGTCAGTTGCTCTACCAATTGAGCTAAGTCGGCGCAGTAAGTATTATACATTAAGTCTATATAAATTACAATAGTAAATTTTAAAAAAATTATATTTTTTTATTTTCGTGTGTTGTAAAATGAAACTGGAATTAAGCTTTGGATATAAAGGCTAGCCTTTATATCCAAAATTGAGATGTATATCTCTCCGTTTTTAGGTATATAAAAATGTCCATAAAAATCGTATTATATTGTTACCACACACTATAAAGGAGATTTCTATGAACGCTATTACTATATCACAAAAACAAACACTTCATCGTTATGAATATATTATTGATTTCTTGATCAAAAATACAAACATACCAAACGTAATATTGGGAGGATCAAGTTCATCAAAAATTTTGCTCTTGCTGTTGGCACAACCCCTTCCAATGTATATACGATTATTAGGGATGTGACCATTCATGCGATTGAGTTTCCAACGAGAACTGTAATGGGCTAGTAAGATATTTATAAAGAAAGGATCTGATATAAATACAATTACTAAAGAAACGACGATTGAAAAAATAAAAATAAAAAGCGGAAGATACTAGAATATCCTACAGCGGAGAAACTTTTCTTAGATACATTAAAGTCTGTGCTTGCAATTCGATATTTTTTATTTATTGTTATGCAATACATGTTGAATATTCAAAAGCTAAGGAAAAGGTGTCTCGCAATTTCTTATGGATCTTCTTTTTTTGTATATCTGCTTTATAGAGTAAAATAGATAGAAAATGTTTTGAACAGAAGTTTGATTATTAATTTAAAGAACACTGAGATAATAGGTAGTAATTTAGATAAAATCGAGTCTTCATGTTTTGTGGAGAAAAATAAAAAAAGCTGATTTCTCAGCTTTGTTTTTTAAATGGTGGGAACGGTGGGACTTGAACCCACACGGGATTAACTCCCAACGGATTTTAAGTCCGTTGCGTCTGCCTATTTCGCCACGATCCCAAGATTGGAGGTTCCGATCGGATTTGAACCGATGATCACAGAGTTGCAGTCT
>URYK01000040.1 GCA_900552125.1 uncultured Solobacterium sp.
GACAGGAACATTGATTTCAAAAGAAATATATATGAAACGCCTTCAACGGCGCACGTAAAGGAGATGAGTGTTATGAAAAAAATACTTATGATGATTCTAGTTTGTGTATGTGGAATTCAGCTGATTGCATGTAGCAGTGAAACAGACAATGCTACGTCTAATCAGGCAGAAAATCAGCAGGAACAAAATGTAGAAGAGAAACCAGTAAATGATGATGCCAACATGTTAATAGCTTATTTTACATATGGAGAAAATGCGGGATTCTCTAACGATGTTGATGCATCTTCAAGTGCTAGTATTCAAATTGTAGATGATAAGGTTACAGGAAATACAGGCGTACTTGCACATATGATTTCAGATTCTACTGGTGCAGATTTATTTTCAATTAAAACACAACAGCCATATCCTGATAATTATGATGCTACAGTAACACAAGGACAGGAAGAAAATAGAGATGGAGCTAGACCAGAATTAGCAACACATATTGAAAATTTTGACACTTATGATACCATTTTTATTGGCTTTCCAAATTGGTGGTATGACATGCCAATGGCCTTATATACTTTCTTTGAAGAATATGATTTTTCTGATAAAACAATTATTCCGTTTTCTACTTCAGGAGGCAGTGGCTTTTCAAGCACTATAGAAACTATTCAGGAACTAGAACCTAATGCACAAGTGCTTGAAGGAATTACAATTAATGGAAATGATGTCACAGATGCTGAGGAAGATATCAATGAATGGCTAAGTTCTCTTGGTTATGGAAATTAAAAAGAAAAAGTTATATTGAACGTTTCAATATAAGGCGTTTCAATATAACTTTCTTTTTTTATTTATGATAGTAGTTTTTCAGAAATTCTGTTTTATATTCTTCATAAGTACCATTTAAAATAGCTTCTCTAGCTTCTTCTGTCAAACGAATAATAAAACGTAAATTATGAATAGAAGCTAAATTAAAATATTTATATTTATCTTCTTTATTTTCTGATTTTAATAGATCACGAAGCTGACCACGTGTCCATCCTGCTTTACATGTAGGACAGTCACAGTGTTCATCAATTAATTCTTCACTATCTTTGAATTTAGATACATTAAAGAAACCGTATTTTGTATAAAGTCTGCCATGTCTAGCTTCACGTGTAGGAGCAACACAGTCAAATGTATCAGCTCCCATTTCTACTCCGATTAAAATATCGTCTGGATGTGAAAGACCTAGTAAATGACGAGGTTTCTCCTCAGGTAATTCTTCGTTACACCAACGTAATATTTCACCTAGATTCTCTTTTAAGAAAGCTCCACCTAGTCCATAGCCATCAAAATCCATTTTCGCGAATTTTTTAGATGTAGAACGACGTAAATCTTCCCAGCGTCCTCCTTGGATAACGCCATATAAAGACTGATGATAGCCTAAATCATCACAATGTTTTTTGTGTTCTTCCAGACTTCGAATAGCCCAACGTTCTGTACGAGCAAGAGCTTCTACATTATATTCATAACTGTCTGCCAGTGAAGTTAACTCATCATAAGCCATATGGATATCAGCTCCGATACGACATTGAATTTGCATAGATTCTTCTGGGCCAATAAAGTCATCTTGGTCTGTAAATGGATCATGGAAATGAACGCCATCTTCTGTTACATGAGCAAGTCGATCTTTGGGATCAGCGTTTGTTACCTGCTTTTCTCGATCCATACTAACAACTTTTCCAATTCCTGATCCTAGCGACATTACCTGAAAACCACCAGAATCGGTAAGGGTAGGACCATTCCAGTTTGACCATTCTGCTAATCCATTATGTTCGGCTATTTCTTTTGAAGTATTTCTCAAGTGATATCCATTGCTAAGCATAGCTTGTGCATTTATACTTCTTAAATCTTCCATAGAAACAAAGCGAACTGCCCCATTTGTGCCTACACACATAAAAGCAGGTGTTTTAATATCACCATGTGGAGTATGAATAATTCCGGCACGACCTAACTTTCCAGGAATTTTTTGTGTTATTTCGAAATAAAATCGATTGTCATTTTTATATTTCATTGTGCATCTTTCCTCTCAGATTTTATCAATATATTAGAAGCGCATGGCGGTATTATACCATAAATTATTTGGATTGAGAACAGAGAATGCCTTTATATTGGAAGTATCCATAGCTAAGCTATAAATAAATTTAATATGTAAAAAGAGATTTCTTAGTCTATTTATATAATAGATTTAGAAATCTCTTCCTGTTTTCTTAAGTGAAAATTTATCTTAGTAAAATAAAGTTTTATTTTAACCAGCCAAAGTCTTTTAGACACGCATCAACATTTTCTTCAAATGTTCCAAAATCTATACCATGAGATTTTAATTTATCTGTCTTTAAACGATAATCTCTGAAGCGGTCTGCATAACGTTCATGGTTTGGCAGAATGTAAGCATTAATTTGTTCTTTAGAAAAACCTAGTTTCTCTGCAACAATTTTTGCAGATTCATAAGTGTTATGCGTATTTTCATCAGAAATATGATAAATACCAGTAGGTAATTCCATGATTTCTTCAAATACATCCGCAAACTTCTGAGCATATGTCATTCCACGGATTTCGTTTACTGTAAATAAAGTAGGTTTTTGAAAGAATACTGCATTCATAACATTACGTATAATGTTTGGAGAAGCCTTTATGTGAGGACGACTCATACCTAGCATCCAGGAAAAACGAAGAATAATATAATTATTTAGCTGAGAAGTGATAAAGTTCTCACATTCAATTTTATGATTTCCATAAGCTGTTACAGAACATAATGGAGTATCTTCTGTAAATGGACCAGTTTCTGTTTTTCCATTAAAGCATTGCTCAGTACTAATGAAAATTAAACGAGCATTTTTGTTTTTACAAGCTTTTGCAATCTCAATTGTACTTTCTACATTGATTTTGTGAGTTAATTCAGGATAATTTTCACAATCTGCAGTTTGTGCCATAGCACCAGTATGGAAAACATAATCATATTCATGATTAGTAAACCATTCTCTTACTTCTTCGGTATTGCTTAAATCTAATTCCTTACGAGTTAATGCGACTACTTCTACATCATTATGTACTGCTTCTCTTACAAGAGATGCGATATACCCATTTCCTCCAGTAATGACTAACTTCTTCATCAAATCCCTCTTTTCCTATTGTTTTTTCACTGATTTTTAAATATTGACATCAGTTACTAACAAAATTATACTGTTTATGATGATTATGTGTCAAATGTAATTTGAATGATGGATTAGAAGGGAGAATAAAATGACGACATTAGATATGAGTATTCCGTACTATCCTGTTTTAATGATTTTAAAGGATATACCTAACAATCTTCAAATTCAATTACCTGCAGGATATCATTTTCAAAGCTATGATGATTCATTTAAAGAGGCCTGGATTCAGCTGCATGTGCGATTAGGGCAATTAGAAACCATTGATAAAGGACGTTTATATTTTAAAGAAACGTTTGAAACACATCCAGAAGAACTAAAGAACCAGATGATCTTAATTGTTGATGATAGTGGAAAACTCGCGGGAACTTCTTCTATCTGGGAAGGATATCACTTTGGAGAAAAACGTTTTCGTGTTCATTGGGTGGGTGTAGATGAGGCACATCAGAAAAAAGGGCTTGCGAAAGCTTTGATGTTACGCAGTATTCAATTGTATGAAAGGATGAATGAAGAAAAGCCTTTATATCTCACAACGCAGACGAATAGCTATGTTGCTATTTCAATGTATAAAAAATTAGGCTTTGAACCATATAAAGGGGAAATGCCAATAAATTTTCATGCAAATGCAGAAACGTTTAAAGAAACGAATGATTTAGCATGGAAAATCATAGATGAATGTATTGAAAAGTTATAATAAATATTTTGCTATATATAATTTAGATTTCTAATAAAGAAAAAGGAGATGTTTTAAAGGGCATCTCCTTTATAAATCCACGTATGGACCAATGTTAAAGTACTTCATCAATCTGCGAGATTTTCCACTGGCCATCAATTTCCTCTAGTAGCATTTTCATTTTGAAATCTCTAGATGCAGTTGAATCTAAAGTTGCCTTCATTTTATCAAATAAGAGTGGTGCGCAATCATCTATTATTTTCTGATTTGCGGCATCTTCTCCTTCTTCAGACAGCAATGTTTTTATTGCATCTTCATGTTCTTCAAAATATGTATTGAACAAAGAATCTAGATATTCTTCAGAAACTGATGGATCAAAGTTTTCAAAATCCAAGCATTTTCCAGAAATATTGACGATTGCTTCAGATGAATCTTCTGTGATACTTCCTATAGTGTATTCAGAAATTGATTTTGACAACATATAGTTTGAGAATTCCACAGCTTCTTGATTATATACTTCACCCATTGAATCGTCTTTTAAATCTTCCACACTATTTTTTACATCAACTAAGCCAAAATTATCTTTTAGTTTGTCTTCACCAACAGTTGATTTTAAAGCATCTTCATATGATCCTGATTGGATTGCGGTAAAATAAGAAGTAACAGAAGAATTTATCTCCTTTTCATGCGATTCGCTACAGCCAGCTATAGAAAAGCTAAGAAGTAGACTTAGACAGAAAGCACATATTTTTTTCATGAAATCACCCTTTTCTTTATTAAATAATTATACCATATATGAGTTACTGAAAATATAAAATAATAAACTATATCATATGAAGATCTTTTAAAGTCTGATAAATTGTGGGTTCATTACTATAACCTATGACTTTATCGGCGGCTAACTTCAATTCTTCAGCACCATTTCCCATGACGATGCCATAATTAGCATCTTTTATCATTTCTATATCATTCATAGAATCGCCAAATGCCATGTAGGAGTGTAGAGGAAATCCCCATTCTTTCATCAAGATATGAATTCCCGTAGCTTTATTTATATTAGATTGCAGAAAATCTATACAAGTATCACTTGCAGGCTGAGGGTTAATTCCTTCAATGTGATTGAAGATACTCCAATCATAACCTTTTTTTTCAAAAGCACTTAATGCTACTAGTTTCTCGTGCTGCCAGTTTCGAACTTCAGGGATATCATCATTAAATTCTTTAAACATTTGTTGGGAATATGGGTTTAAAGGAAGAGTCATGAAATTATGTTTTCCTCGTGAAAGAATACAAATATTATTTTCCTTTCCGATTCGAAAGATCTCTTCTGTTTGTTTTTCTGAAAAATAGCTTTCGTAAAGTAAATCAAAATTCTCATTATAAACCTGAGTTCCAGCACCGCCGATATAGCCATCCCATGGAAACAACTGTAAAACTCCTAACTTTTCTGCCATTTCAATAGCTCTTCCGCTACATAGACAGACTTTGTATCCATTTTGTTTTAGTTGATGTATAGCAGATAAAGTCTCTTCTAAAACCCGATTGGTTATATGATCATAAAAAGTACCATCAATATCAAAAAAGACAGCGCGAATATTCATAGATAAAACCTCCTGTTATGTTTTCTTTATTGTATCTTAGATTTTTATGAAGTGTCTATATTTTTATGTTTCTTAAATACCTTTGTTTTTCTAAAATTCGTATTTACAACCTGCCTTTCCATCTTTTATAATAGTACTGTATGGAGGGTGCTTATGATTAAAGGACTTGTATTGTACGACTATGATGGAACACTTGTTGATGAAAGAGATCAAATCTATGTTCCTACACAAGCAACTAGAAAAGCAATAAGTAAGCTACAGGATTTGGGATATTTATGTGTTTTAGCTACAGGAAGAGCTTTAAGCTATATTCCTAATGGAGCTAAGGATTTACATTTGGATGGATATGTCACTAGTAATGGTGCTCATGTGACAATTCATGGTAAAGTTATTTTTGATGATGTTTTTTCAGATGAAGAATTATTGAAATTAATTAATTATATGGATGAACATCATATCAACTACATATTAGAAGGCACAGAATTCTGTTATGTAAAAGATTTACAGGAAGAAGAATATCTGCATTTTATGGATAATTTTAAAATCCCGGCAGATAACTTTGTTCGATATCGCAGTTTTGAAGAAGTAAAAGGGAAAATCGGCAAGATTACTTTAATTTTTCAAAATCGAAAAGAATTAGAAATTAGCGGCGAAGTTCTAGAGAAAACATATTTATGTTCTTATCATCGCAACTGCAATACATTTGATATTGCGAAAAAGTCGATACATAAAGGTGTTGGGGCAAAAGCAATCATGGATTATTATCAGATTCCTGCTTCTTCAACTTATGCATTTGGAGATGGTGATAATGATGTGGAACTGCTTGCTGCTGTCGGTCATGGAATTGCAATGCGTAAACATGATCCTAAATTAGATTCTGTTGCGAAAATGGTAACAGGAACAGTAAAAGAAGAGGGAATTTATGAAGCCCTGAAGAAATTGGAGGTATTATAAGATGGCATTAGTTAGACTACTCCCTGCATTTAAAGATTATTTATGGGGAGGAACAAAGTTAAAAGAAAACTACAACAAACATACAGATTTAGACATTGTTGCGGAAAGCTGGGAGTTATCCACGCATAAAGATGGACAAAGTATAGTGGATAGTGGAAGCTGCAAAGGTATGCAGCTTAGTGATTACCTAGAAACATTAGGGAAAGATGCTTTAGGTACAAAAGGATCAGCGTTTGAATTCTTCCCTATTTTAATTAAATTTATTGATGCAAAAGGTAATCTTTCTATTCAGGTACATCCTGATAATGAATATGCATTGCGTGTAGAAAAAGAATATGGGAAAACTGAAATGTGGTATATCCTAGATGCTGAAGAAGGCGCAAGTCTTTACTATGGCACGAATAAAGAAATCACAAAAGAAGAATTCCGTGAACGTATTGAAAATAATACGATCTTGGATGTATTAAAGAAGGTCCCAGTTCATAAAGGTGATGTTTTCTTTATTGAAGCTGGTACCATTCATGCGATAGGGGAAGGTATCGTTATATGTGAAATTCAGCAGAACTCTAATACAACATATCGTGTATATGATTATGGTAGAGTTGGAAAAGACGGAAAACCTAGAGAATTGCATATTGATAAAGCAATTGAAGTGTCCAACTTAACTCCACTGGAAAGTGATTTCAAACCAGCAGGAGAAGAAAAAGATTATGGTACATATACTTGTGCAATGATGGCTAGTTGCGAATATTTCACAACTTATATTTATGATGTTAAGAGTGAATGCAGTGTTAAAGTTGATGAAGAAAGCTTTGCTTCATTTGTTATTGTTGATGGAGAAGGTAGCATAGAGAGCGATGATACGATGTTATCAATCCGCAAGGGTGACTCTATTTTTGCTAGTGCTAATACCGGAAAAGTAACAATTAAAGGAAATTGTCGTTTTATCTTATCTAAAGTATAGAAATTAATTGCTTAATATATTAAAAAAGAAGAAATATAATCATGAATGAATCAATGATTGTTTTCTTCTTTTTTTGACTGATTTTGATTGACATTGAATGTTTTTGGCTTTATTATAATGCCAAGGACTCTTATAGTTAAGCTAGAAGGTTTACGCAACTCTAAAAAAGGAGGAATCTGCATGCTAGCGGAAGAACGATTTGCGGCAATTTTGTCAATTTTACAAAAACAGAAATCGGTAACTGTTTTAGAGCTTACACAAAAGTTATCAATTAGTGAGTCAACAATTCGAAGAGACTTAGTTACTCTTCACAAAATGGGAAAATTAAAAAAGGTTCATGGCGGAGCAACTCTTTTACATAAGGAATATGGTTTATATGAAACTGAATCCGTTCTAAAAAGTGATATATCATTAGATGAGAAGAAACGAATAGGAGAATATGCAGCCTCTTTGATTCAGGAACATGATTTTGTTTACATTGATGCAGGAAGCACAACCTTATGTATGATTGAATATATTAGAGAAAAAGAAGCGGTATATGTGACAAATGGTTTAGAACATGCGAAACACTTAGCTGCACAAGGATTTCGAACTTACTTACTAGCAGGAGAATTAAAGGGGAATGCAGACTCAGTTGCAGGACTAGGAGCGATATCATCTCTTCAGAAATATAATTTTAATAAAGCGTTTCTAGGAATGGAAGGTATTACAATTAATAGCGGCTTTACGACCAATGATGTTGATACTGCCTATGTAAAAATGGAAGTAATGAAACATACACATGCAAAATATATTTTAGCTGATAGCAGCAAATTTGATATTTGTATGCCTATTAGTGTTGCGAATATCTGTGAAGCTACAATAATCACAGGTAAAAAAGTAGATAAGAAGTTTTTAGAGGAAACAGATATTATTGAAATTGAAGAAACAATGGCATAAGGAGGATTATTATGGAAACTATGGAGGCATTGCAAAAGCGTTTAAATTCTTCATCACAGTATTTACAAAGTAATGATATGCAGGTTGTAGAATTGAAAGAAGGCTATGCAAAAGTAGAAATGGTAATTGATGAACAAATTCTAAATGTTCATGGTTTTGTTCATGGCGGTGCATTGTATTCTTTGGCGGATACAGCAGCTGGTGCCGCAAGCTTCACAACAGGAAGAGATAGTGTGACTTTATCAGGTACTATTAATTATATAAAACCTGGCAGAGGCGGCAAATTAATTGGAATTGCTCAAAAAATATCTGCAGGAAGAACTACTGGGGTTTATGAAGTTTTTATCTTTAATGATGAAGATGTATTATTATCTAGGGCGACATTTACTATGTTCTTCCTAGATCAGGAAAGATATAAGAAAAATAAATAATAAAAACATATGTTTATGAGTTGCGTTTCTTTAACATTCATAGTACTATTTGACATGTTGCAGAAAGCGGTGATGAATAAACATGAATCAGAAATCAATCCAATCATGGATTAAAAAATATCATTTATACTTATTTTTTCTTGCGGTGGCATTAGAAAGTTTAGCAGCAAATTTTGCGCATCCTATCACGCCAACTTTAATAAAGAATTTAAATCTTCCAGATTATTCTTTTGGAATGTTATATGCAGGGATGGCATTTACAAATTTTCTTTTCTCACCTTTTTGGGCTAAACAAGTTACTAGAATGGGAAGTAGAAAAGTGTTAGGAATTTGTTGTGTTGGATATGGAATAGGTCAGGCATTATTTGCGATTATGAAAACTTTGCCAACAATTATGCTTGCTCGCTTTGTATCTGGCTTCTTTGTAGGTGGAATTATGGTAAGTTTTCTTACGTATATCATTCACACAAGTGAAGTCGAACAAAGAGGGCGTTATCTAGCATTATCCGCAACTTTTACAACTGTATTTTCAGCCTTTGGCTATTTGATTGGCGGTTTTACAGGAGTAGTTTCAATTCCTTTGACTTTTGCGATGCAAAGTGGAGTTCTAGTGTTATGTGGAATCCTTTTTTTCCTCTTTCTACAAGATGATAAAGAAGACACAGTTTCATCAATCAATGTTTGGAAAGATGCAAATCCATTCCAGGCATTTCTAGACGCAAAACAATTTATGACGATATCTTTTGCGATTTTATTCTTTGTGGTGTTTTTAGCTTCTACTGCCACAACGGCATATGATCAGAATTTTAATTATTTTATTAAAGATCAATTTAATTTTAATTCCTCTTATAATGGAATATTGAAGGCTGTTGTTGGATTTATATCTCTTTTCGCAAATACAACTATTTGTGTCTGGATTATGAAAAAAACAGATGTACGAAAATCTGTGATCTTTATATTAGGTGGAGCAGGTATTACTTTAATCATGATTACAATGCTAGTGGATATTGTTCCGTTTATCATTGTTAATGTTATCTTTTTTGCGTTAAATGCTATGTATATACCTCTACTGCAAGACTTATGTGCTAGCTCTTCTTCTAATAAGAATAGTAGTATGGTTATGGGCTTTTATAATGCAATGAAAAGCTTAGGCATGATTGTTGGGGCATTATTTGCAGGGTTTATATATGCATTTGGACCAAGACTATCTTTCTTGTATGCTGGAATCTTTTTCCTGATTTCAATGATAGGAATTGTTTGGTTTTATCATAGGTCAAAAAAATAAAGAAAAAGGCTTTTTAGTATGTTATATTGTTATGTAACAAAATCTAAAAAGCCTTTATTATCGTACATGGTGCAGGAGAAGAGATTTGAACTCTCACGCGATTGCTCGCACTGCCGCCTGAAGACAGCGTGTCTGCCGTTCCACCACTCCTGCGGTTTTATTGCGAAAATATAATACAATGAAATATGTGATTTGTCCAGTCTTTCTTTCTAATTAGCATGATAACAAAAAGCAGATTCCAGAAAACCTGCTTTTTGTTTGTGATTACAATGATGAAATCATGGAAGGGAGGAGATGTTGTAATTATAAGATGGAGTTTTAGAAAACAGGGATTATCCTGCTTTCTACTGTATCTTATGTTTTTAGGAAGTTAATGTATTGGCGAAAAACCATTATAAGATAAATAATTATGATAAAATTAATGCAATTAAAAAAGCCTTTATGAAAGGCTAAGTTACTATTATTTGGTGCAGACGATGAGATTTGAACTCACACGAGCATATGCTCACTACCCCCTCAAAGTAGCGTGTCTGCCATTCCACCACGTCTGCTTGTTTGCGCGTTCATATCATACTATATTTTCATAAAAGATGCTAGTATTTTCAAAAAACATATATATAAAATAAGAAATTTTATATAAAAGGGTTTAATTACATGTAAAATTCTGCTAAAATTCACATAACACACATAGTCTTTACACATTTATCATAGATAATTGTATAGAAAAGACAGAAAGGTTGAATTTTATGAAGACAAAAAGTGGATTGAGGATTTCAAAAGCAAGTATTTTATTTTATGTAGCATCCGTTATTTTTTTGTTGATCGCTGCATTTGAAATTTATCAGGCATATATAACTGTTGAGACTTACAAAGCTAGCTATTCTTTAGAAATTTCAGACGTATTAAATTTATATTTTACAGGCTGTGTACCTTATTTTGGCTTTGCATTTATATCTTATGGAATTGGAGAAGTTTTAAAGAAATTGACAGATTTGTCTAGTGTTCTTCTACTATGTATGGATGATGCGAAGGATTCTTTGGATAAAAATTAATTTAGAAATGATCGTATGCTAATAAGTGTACGTTTTTTTATGTAAAATGAAAAAAGCATCTGAAATAATTCATCATGATGCTTTTTAGCTTAGAGGTTAGTTTTGTATGATAAGTTCAGCGATTTGAATAGCATTTGTGGCTGCTCCTTTACGGACTTGATCACCACAACACCAGAAACTCAATGAATTTGGATGACCACTCATATCTTCACGTATTCTTCCAACATAGACTAGATCCTGATCACTAGTATCTAATGGCATTGGATACAGATTATTTTCTGGATCATCTACTAATTTAACGCCTGGGGCATTGCGAAGAGCATTTCTAGCTTCTTCTACTGATATTTTATTTTCAAACTCTACATAGATAGATTCTGAATGTGAACGTATGACTGGAACACGTACACAAGTACAGCTTACATGAAAGTCAGGGAGATGAAGAATTTTTCTTCCTTCATTCTGCATTTTTACTTCTTCGCTAAAGTATCCGTTTTCCTGTAAATCACCTATCTGAGGTATGACATTATAGGCAATCTGATGTTGAAAAACATTAGATTGAATTGGATTTCCTGCTTGTATATCCTGAATCTGCTGTGACAGTTCAGTAATTCCATTTACACCTGCACCGCTTACAGCCTGATACGTAGATACAATCATGCATTTAGCTTTAGCGATTGCATGTAATGGCTGTAAGGCAACAAGTGCTATGATGGTAGCACAATTTGGATTAGCTATAATGCCATGATATCCTATGACATCTTGGGGATTTACCTCTGGAATAACAAGAGGAATATTTTTATCTAAACGAAATGCTGAACTATTGTCAATGACCATAGCTCCATTTTTAGCTGCGATAGGAAGATATTTTTTCGCAATCTCATTATCTGCAGCTCCTAGTACAATGTCTATGTTTTGAAAACTATGTTCATTAGTTTCTTCTATCGTATATGTCTTATTGTTAAGTGTTATCGTTTTTCCAGCACTTCGAGAACTTGCCAATAAATGTAATTCCTGAAAAGGAAAATTTCTTTGTATTAATAATTTAAGCATTTCTTGACCGACAGCGCCTGTGGCGCCTAAAATAGCAACGTTATACTTTTTCATGGAACCCTCCTGTTACATTTATATGTATATAAACAATGTTTGTGATAGCTCTTTTATAAAATTATTGAACAAAATTATCATATATAGTTTTTACAGTACGTTCATAATCCTGATTTTCTACACCAACAATAATATTCATTTCATCAGTACCTTGTGCAATCATACGAATGTTAATGTTATTTTTCCCTAAGACTGCGAATAGTTTTCCACTAATACCAGGTCGATACATCATCTGACGACCAACAGTAGCAATTAATGCAATATTATCTATAATTTTTATCTGATCAGCCTGGCAGGCTTTTTTCATGTCACTTACCATATCGTATAATATGTCTTTTACATCATCAGAATTTACAACAATACTGAAAGAGTCAATTCCACTAGGAATATGTTCGATACTGATGCGATAATTTTCGCATACTTCCAATGCACGTTTAATGATGCCGACTTCATCTGACATATGGTTTTTATAAATGGCAATAACTGTAAAATTTTTCTTACCGGCGATACCTGTAATGATTTGATTCGTATTATGATGATCTTGTTCAACGATTATGGTTCCGCCTTCTTCTGGATGATTTGTATTTAAAATATTGATTGGAATATTTTTTTCTTTAACTGGAAATATAGCTTCTTCGTGTAATACGCTAGCCCCCATATAAGATAATTCGCGCAATTCGCTATAAGTAATCGTATGAATACGCTTTGGATGATGCACAATTCTTGGATCTGCCATAAGAATTCCGGAAACATCAGTCCAGTTTTCATACATATCTGCATGCATAACATCCGCAAGAATAGAGCCTGTTATATCACTCCCGCCTCTTGACATTGTTTTTACTTTGCCATCAGGTAAAGAACCATAAAAACCAGGCATTACAAAACAATCATGTTTTTTTAGATATTCACGAAGAGCACTTTTTGTCTTATCAAAATCAATTTTTCCATCATAGTGAAAGTAAATAATATCTTTAGCATCAATAAATGGATATCCCAAGTATTCTGCCATCAATTTAGCGGTTAGATATTCACCTCTGGAAACTAAATAATCAGTAGAGATGGAAGAATTAAGACTTTCTTTCAATTGAGCAAGATCCTGTTCAATCGGATAAGTAAGATGTAGTTCATTTTTAATTGAAATAAAGCGGTCTTCTATTAACTGAAAGAGTGACAAGTGGTCTACATGATAATTTAAATGAGCTTCAATTAAATATAATAAATCTGTTATTTTATTGTCTGTTTTATGCTCTCTTCCAGACGCACTAACGACGACGAAACGCCGGTCTGGATCACTTTCTATAATACTTTTTACTTTTTGAAATTGTTTTGCATTTGCGACAGAAGATCCCCCAAATTTTGTTATTTTAATCATAGTGTTGCCTCACTTTCATGAATGGAAACCATAAATGCCTGATGGTCAATAGTTAATAGTTTTTGCATGATCTTGTGCATTTCGTATGAAGGAATATGATGTAAATGCAAATATTCCTGCTGTTTGTATAAATGAGTTTCATATGGATGCTGTATATATGGATATGCATCTTTATGAACACGCAAAATATAATCACAATAACATAGAGAAGAATCATAAACTTTATCATTGGTCAAAGATAATGATGTGCCTGGAATCTGTTCTTTAATATCAATTAAATCCTGTACGATAGCATTAGCAGTAGGCAGCTTACCGGCACCTGGCCCATAAAATGCTAAACATCCAATTGTTTCACCATATAAAGTTATTAAATTAAAATTGTCTTGACATGTAGATTCTAAAGCTGCTTTTGTGAATAAAGATGGTTCTACAAAGCAGGCATAAGTGGCATTTGTACCAGCCGCTTTTGCGATTAGACGAACATGCAGCTGTAAGGAAGAAAAGTATTCAATGTCTACTTTAGTGGTATTTCGTATACCAAATACGGGAAAATTGTTTGGTATATGCATATTATAGGCAAGACTTGCAGATATGCATAATTTATTCGCAATATCCAGTCCATCAATATCAGCACTTGGATCTGCTTCTGCATATCCTAATTCTTGAGCTTGTTTTAGAATATCATTAAATGATGCATGATAACGTTCCATGTGGTCTAAAATAAAATTACTTGTACCGTTAAAGATTCCATAAAACTTATGGATTTCATCAATACGCATTGCTTTAGATAAGCCTTCAATCCAAGGAATGCCTCCGCCGACACTTGCTTCATAACGAAACTGAACATTGTTTTTTCTTGCGCATTTTGTAAATTCCTTTAGGTAAAGAGCCACAACCGCCTTATTTGCGGTAACTACATGTTTTTTGTGCTTTAAGGCCTGAAGTATATAAGTGTGAGCAGGTTCTATTCCGCCCATTGTTTCTATAACTGCATCAACTTCTTCATCCTCTACTATTTCCTGTATGTCATCACACATGATAGGTAACGTTTTCGTTTTACCTTTTCGAATCAGTATATGTGAAATTTGTATGTCATTCGTATAATTTGTTTTAGCGTTCTCAACAATATGTTTTACTCCTGAACCCACGGTTCCTAATCCTAGTATTGCAATTTTCATAGTAACCTCCCCAAATATTTTTTGTCTTCATTTTAAAAACACTTGTATTTTTATTGCGGACATTGTATCATAGTAACAAAAGAAAAACAAGTAAAAAGGAGAAAATAAAAATGCAGAAATTATATATAAGCACAAGAAATAAAAAAATAGCACATACTCCTAAAGAAGCAATCTTAAAGGGAATTGCGGAAGATGGAGGATTATTTGTTAATGATTGGATAACTGAATGCAAACTTCCATTAGAAGAGATGTTATCCATGACATATGAGGAAATGGCGGAAACAGTATTACTGTTATTATTCCCTGATTTTACAGAGAAAGAGGTAAAAAAATGCGTAAAAGATGCTTATGAAAATAAATTTAATAGCAAAGAAATTACTCCATTATCTATTTTTGATGGTTTCTCTGTATTAGAATTATTTCATGGGCCAACTTGTGCGTTTAAAGATGTGGGATTGCGTATGCTGCCGCAGTTAATGCGTACATCTTTACAGAATCAGCAAGAGAATGTTATGATTCTAACGGCAACCAGTGGAGATACAGGAAAGGCGGCACTAGAAGGCTTTTTAGATGTTGATCAAACTGGAATTATGGTTTTTTATCCTAAGAATGGAGTATCAGATATTCAGGAGATGCAAATGATTACCACAAAAGGGAAGAATACCTGTGTGTGTTCTATTGATGGTAATTTCGATGATGCACAATCAGTAGTAAAGCAGATTTTTCAGGATCAGGAGATAAATGGCACACTGAAAAAAGAAAAGATCATTTTATCTAGTGCTAATTCAATCAATATAGGACGATTGATTCCACAAATTGTTTATTATGTATATGCTTATATTAAAATGGTGAAAGCAAATAAGATACAATTTATGGATAAAATTAATTTCTGTGTGCCTACTGGAAATTTTGGGAATGTATTAGCTGGATATTATGCGAAAATGATGGGGTTGCCGGTTCATCGTTTTATCGTTGCGTCAAATGCAAATAATGTTTTATATGATTTCTTAAATACTGGTATTTATGATCGAAATCGTGAATTTTATAAAACAGTTTCACCAAGTATGGATATATTGATTTCCAGTAATCTTGAACGTTTACTTTACTTTAAAAGCGGGAAGGACAGTTCCTATATTACATCATTGATGAAAGAATTGGACAAAAATGGAAAATATAAAGTAAGCGATGATATCTATAGTTCAATTAAAGAAGATTTTGTTGGCGGATATTGTAGTGATGAGGAATGTATTTCTATGATTCAGGAAGTCTATCAGCGATATCGCTATGTTATGGATCCACATACTGCAGTAGGCTATAAAGTTTTAAAAGAATATCAATCGGTAGATGATGAATATGAAACAGTATTATTATCAACCGCAAGTCCATATAAATTTGCATCCGTTGTTTATAAAGCAATTTATGGTATTGAAGAAGAAAATGAGTTTACATGTATGAAACAGTTAGAAGAAAAAACAGGATTAAAGATTCCTTCATCTTTAAACAATTTACCAGATTTAGAAATTCGTCATACATCGCATGTGAAAAAAGAAGAAATGAAGGGTTTTGTCATTGAAAAAGGAAAAAGTCTGTTTTAGAGGACTTAAAAAATAAAGAAAGGAGAAACTACTCATCAGATAATTAGTTAACCGATTATTAAGGTATTGAGTAGCAGTGATCAAATGATAAAAGTTAGAGTACCTGCCACTAGCGCTAATTTGGGTGTTGGCTATGATTGCTTAGGATTAGCTTTGCAGGAATTTGCGACAATTACTTTTGAAGAAATAGCACAGGGAGTAAAAATTACTGGCTGTGATGATGCATATGCTAATGAAGATAATTTGGTATATCAAGCATTTTGCAAAGGTTTAAATTATTTAAATAAACAAGTTAATGGTGTTCATATTCATATAGATTCCCCTATTCCATATGCTAGAGGATTAGGGAGCAGCGCAATTTGTATCGTTGCTGGACTAGCAGGAGCTAATGCATTATTTCATGAACCAATGAATCGTTATGAATTATTTGCATTAGCTACTGAAATGGAGGGACATCCAGATAATGTAGCACCTGCAATTTTTGGTGGATTATGTGTTTCTTTTATGGAAGATGAGAAGCCGAATATGATTCGCTTTGGTGTTAAAAGAGATATGCTGTTTGTGGCAATAATTCCAGATTATGAAGTTATCACTAAAAAAGCAAGAGAAGTATTACCGAATAATATGTCTTATAAAGAAGCAGTATATCAGATGGGACGGTGCACTGCATTAGCTAAAGCGATTGAGATTGGAAATGGACTGATTATTAAAAAAGCATGTAAAGATCAGATGCAGGAACCATATCGAAAAGCATTAATTCCGGATTATGATACGGTATATAAACTATGTGAACAAAACGAAATGTATACAATGTATATCTCTGGCAGTGGTTCTACTATGATGGCATTAACACAGGATATGAATAATGCAGAATCACTTGCGGCTGCCATTCATCACTCTTATCCTACATGGAAAGTACAAATCTTACAATCTACTTATGATGGTGTTCATACAGAGGTAGAGTAATGGAAAAATATTATATTGTGGATCAGGAAATATTGCCTGATGTTTTAGATAAAGTTATTCAAGCAAGAACCCTTCTGCAGAATGGTGAAGTTAAGCAAGTAAGTGAAGCAGTTAAACGAGTAGGCATAAGCAGAGGAACTTATTATAAATATAAAGATTATGTATTTCTTCCTTCTTTAGGAATGAGTGAGAGAAAAGCAGTGATTTCGTTAATGTTGCATCATGATAAAGGAATTTTATCAGAAGTTTTAAATACCATGTCAAATGAAAATGCTAATATATTGACGATTAATCAGAATATTCCAATCCATGATTGGGCATCTGTTGTGATATCTTTTGATTTATCTGAAATGAATGTATCAATTGATGAGTTAATGGCTAAGTTAAGAGCTTGTAGAGGAGTAAGTAATCTTCAGCTAGTTGCAGTCGAATAAAGAAAAAACATATAAATCTCTGAGTTCAAGTTTCTCTAGATTTATATGTTTTCTTATTAATTCAAAAAGAGATTAAAAGATTTTGTAGAAAATTAAATTTTTTATTGACATAGTGAAATGTTGGTGGTATTATATATGAGCATTCGATGGGAAATGGGCCTGTAGCTCAGGTGGTTAGAGCGCACCCCTGATAAGGGTGAGGTCGTTGGTTCAAGTCCATTCAGGCCCACCATCGAATTAAATATACATTTGGGGTGTTAGCTCAGCTGGGAGAGCACCTGCCTTGCACGCAGGGGGTCATCGGTTCGATCCCGATACGCTCCACCATGATAAAAAAATTTAGCTATTAGACGATGTCTAGTAGCTTTTTTTGTATTTTGGCGAACTTTTAAACTTGGTTCGACCGAAAAAATAGGTGAAACTCCAGTTAAAAGAAGGGGGTTCTCTTAGCATTATTATTTTATATTTTATTATCTACTTTAAGATTATCCATTTCATATAGATTAGTACCTATTTACATGAATTTTCGAGATTACAATAGGTATAAAAAACATAGTCAACAACGTTATATTATACTCTATCTTAATCATAATTAGTAGTCTTGTTTAAAGAGATTATAATATATAAAATTTAAGTAGAAAGATAAGGGAGAAGAAGAAAGCGGTGAGAAAATGAAATGTTTAAATATGAGGCTTTTTGTAAAATTTATTTAGTTTGAACAGGATTAGATTATAATGACAATGAAATTTATATCTTTTTGATTTACTTCTCTCATATTATGAAGACATACAACTGAATATAAAAAAGATAGGTGAATTATATGAACAAAAAGGTAAAAAGATTACAACGAAATTAGATAAAAATAATGTACTAGCTGAAGAACAGAGATCTTTTTGGCTTAGTTATGCTAAAGGGAGAATTATAATTTCTGTTTTGATAGTAATAGTATTGTTGTTTTTAATATTCAACTAATAAAGTGAAGTTAAAACACTGTTATAAAAAATGAGATACTTTAATTTTTGATATGATTTATTTATTAGTTTAGCGGGGCAGAAATACCCCGTTATTTAAAAGCAAGGATATTCCCTGATTTTTATTCCTTTGTTCTGATTTATGATCGCAGATGTAACTGTTCAACAAATTATCTTATTGAGTTAGTTATGTGGAGTTATTATATTTGGTCTTAAGTTTGTTTATCCGATAATTGTTTCATATAGGATTGTCAATTGGATACAAAATAAATCAACATGCTATAAAGTAAGTGAATTACATAGTAATTATGAAGGAAAAATTATTTGATTTTGATTTTAGACTTAGTTTCTTCTCCTATAGTATAACATGAGATACAGCACATAAAGAATTATGATGTTGAAATAATAGAAGGTACGATGACATATGATGATCTAAAAAAGGATATATAACAGTTTATAGTAATGGGGCATTTAGGAAAGGAGCTGTAGATACAGCTTCTTTTTGTATTATTGTTATATATATTTTTTATGAGAGTAGTGCGGTTAAAAATAGTGAATTAGATTGATAAAATCAATGTGAAACAATAGTTAAAGAATATATAAAGGATATTATTAAAGTTTTCGTAAAGGTGATGTTGTATATAAAAATAAAGTGTTTATAATAAAAATAGAAATGCAATAAACTACAAAAAGATAATATCTTTTTAGAAAAAAATGTGGTACGATTATAAAAGTAAATTAAAAAATGTACTGGGAGGAAAGCCATATGAAAGAAGTATTAGATAAATTAACGACTTTATCCTCATATGTAATCGCAATTTGTTTAATCATAATTTTATTGATTACTAGTATAGATATAAATTGTTTTAATAAAGGTTTTTATAAAAGTCAATATGAATCTTTGCATACAGCAGAAACATTAGGTATGACACAGAATGATTTAGAAAAATCAACAAATGCTTTATTAGACTATCTTCAGGATGAAAGAGAGGATATCAAGGTCACTATTACATTGAAAGGTACACAGACGGAAGCTTTTAATGCTAGAGAATCTGCACATATGACAGATGTAAAGAATTTATATCAATTTGCTCTTGTACTTCGCAATGTTGCATTTGTTTTATTAGCGGCATCATTAATTTATATGTTTGTTAGGCTGAAAAAAGGAATGTGGACAATTATCAGTATTAATTATATGAAAACTGCAATTTTAGCAGCAGTTTTCTTTGCGATGCTTGCTGGATGGACTTTTGTGGATTTTGATGCATTCTGGACAACTTTTCATAAGATTGCATTCCGAAATGATTTGTGGTTATTGAATCCGGCAACTGATTTAATGATCAATCTTTTTCCTGCTGAATTTTTCTCATCACTGGTATTCCGTATTGTTGGATTCTTTGCATTTTCATTTGTGGGATTCTTTGTGTTAAGTTATCTGTATCTGCGTCATCGATTACGTAAACTGCATGGAGAAATGGAAAATGAGTAAATTAATATTAGCTAGTGCTTCTCCTAGAAGAAGAGAATTGCTGCAGAATCTAGGCTATCCATTTGAAATTATTACCGCTGATTGTAATGAAATTGTTGATCCAACTTTATCAATTGCTGATGCTATACAGCAGATTGCATATCAAAAAGCAGAAACAGTATGGATGAATAATAAAGATGCTATAGTGATTGGTGCAGATACTATGGTTTGTTATGACGGGAAAATGCTGGGGAAACCGAAAAATAGAGATGATGCGAAGCGAATGTTAGGAATGCTAAGTGGGAAAACACATACTGTAATCAGCGGTGTCGCTATTTTATCTCAAGATAAAAAAGAAACTTTTTATGAAGAGACCAGTGTAACATTTTATCCGATTGAACAAAAATTGCTAAACAAATATTTAGATAGTGAAGAACCTTATGATAAAGCAGGAGCTTATGGGATTCAAGGTATGGGAAAACTATTTGTGAAAGAAATTTCTGGTGATTACTATAATGTCGTCGGATTACCGATAGCATCTGTTTATCGCCATTTGCAAGCATATATAAAAGATATTAAAACAAAAAGAGATGTATGTTCGAAAAAATTAAAGTAAAATTAGACGACATAATCTCTTTTTTCTATATTACAATCAATAGTGCTGTAGAATAAAGTATATTGTGATAATAAAAAAAGCCTGATTCAGGCTGCTTAATAAGAATGGTGCCGGTACCCAGAATTGAACTGAGCGCTGAGCATTACCATTGCTCTGTATTACCACTATACTATACCGGCATATAATTTTTAAAAGCTTTTATATTATAAATGGACAATTACTTTTTTTCAATAGTTTTTTTAATAACGTAAGATTAGAACTAAATCATATATATTTTAAATTATTGGTAGAGATTGAGAAATCTATGGTAAAATAAAATGGACTAGGAGGTGCATGAACATGAAGAAAATACTTATATTATTATTCTGTACAATGTTTTTATTGCAGGGGTGTAATCAACAGACGAAAGGAGAAGCTGTTGAGCTAACACCGGAAGAAGTAATTGCAAGATTGCGAGATACTGAACAAAATTCATTTATGCTATATGTAACCTCTGAAAATTGTTATTCATGTGAAGAGTATGAGAAAGTGATACAAGAAGTGCAAGATGAAACACCATTTGATATATATTATGTTGTATTAGACCTAAATGAAGAAGATAAAGATACAATATCAGCGTTTGAAGAATTACAAATCATTACTGGAGATATACAGGCTCTCCCTACAACATATTATTTTTATCAGGGAGGACTAACTTCAGATAATAAAAAAGAAGGATATTTGGAAAAGAGGGATTTGGTATCATGGCTGAACAGTCTGCATTTACTACATTAAGAAAAGATAATGAGGCAGTTTCATCAAAACAGGAAATACTTCAGCAGCTAGAAACATTAGGGGTTCAAAAGGGAATGGTTTTGCTTGTTCAGGCGAATGTGCAAAGATTAGGATATATCATCGGAGGATCTCAAGCATTAATAGAAGCATTGATGGAGGCAGTTGGTTATGATGGGACTTTGGTTGTACCGACATTTACTCCTGAATTAATGGATCCAGCTTGCTGTTATAATATGGTATCTAGAGAATATTGGAAAGATATTCGATCTTTTGCACTTCCTTTTGATAAGAAACTGACAGCACCAGAAAATGATGCTTTTGCTATGCAATTTCTAAGAAATGAAGGAGTGATGCGTTCTTATCATCCTTTATACAGTTTTGCCACATGGGGGAAATATGCAAAAGTGATATGTAATCGACACCCTCTTCATTTTGGTTTAAGCAAAGATTCGCCTCTTGGAAAGATTGTTGAATTTAATGGGAATATATTATTGTTAGGTTGTGATTATACAGACTGCTGCATATTTCATCTAGCACGCTATATGAATGAACAAACACCGATTCGATTGATAAGTGCTCCTATTATTAATAATAAAAAAACAATTTGGAAAGATATGCTGGATTTGGATTATCAGACAAAAAACTTCTCCGAAATAGGAGAAGTAATTGAAGAAAGAAATCTAATAAAAACCACATATATTGGAAATACTAAATGTAAAATGTTCTCAAGCAGAGAAGCGGTTTCATTAGCAAGCGCATATTTTCAGGTTCATAATGATTGAAGTAAAATAGAAACAGCTTTTTCCAAAAATAACTGATCTTCTTCATCAAAACGAGAAAATTTTGGTGAATCAATATCAAGGACGCCCAGTAGGGTGTTTTCTTTTACTATAGGAATTACAATTTCTGAATTACTGGCACAATCACATGCGATATGACCAGGGAATTCATGTACGTTATCAATTCTTTGGGTTAAAAGAGTTTTAGCACAGACACCACAAACACCTTTTCCCATAGAGATATGCATGCAGGCTGGTTTTCCTTGGAATGGTCCAAGAATTAATTCGTTATTTTTATAAAGATAAAAACCTGCCCAGTTAATATCGGGTAAAAATTCATATAAGACTGCAGATGTATTTGCCATATTTGCAATCATATCATGTTCGTTTTCTAATAAAGATGACAAACTTGCCAATATTTGTTTATGTTCTTCTTTGATCATAGAAATATCTCCTTGTTTTTGAAGATATCGTATCATGATTTCAAAAAAGAGAAAAGAATAAATATGAATTATGTCAGATCAGATTCACTGTTTGAGTACTTTGTATAAGCTTTAGATATATTTTTGGCACTATCTGCAGTCATATTATACCATCCTTGTTCACACATCATATCAAACACATTACGTTGAAGACGAGATACACAAGCGTATACTTCGGCAATAGTTTGGAATAATTCTTCATTACTAGCTTCTTGTGTAAATGTATTGAATTCACTTTTCATATGTTTCAATGAAATAAGAAGGTTGGTTGAAATATCTTTATCTTCATAATTTGTTTTATTTTTCGCCATATTATTTTGCCTCACTTTCTAAAACCTGGAGCAAAGTTTTATAGTGCTCTTTTAGCTGTTTTTGAACATCTTCAAAACAAGACTTTACCTCTTTATTTTGGATGAGAGGCAATTCTTGAGAAATTCTTTTGTTCAGAACTAAACTCTGATCAAGTACATCTTCTAAGTATAAAACGTCCTTTGGTGTTAACATATGATTTTCACGAGTATGACGGAATGTCATACATCTCCTTTCAGTTATAGTATGGGAAAGGAAAACAAGATTATTCATTTTCAATCACTATTTTATCTGATATAATAATAACTCATAGGAGGACGCCATGGAATTACAGGAAAGAGAGTATGTATATATCCAAAGCTTTAAACATGATGGAAGTTTACATCGAACTTGGGCAAAAGGATATGTAATAGAAGCGAATGAGACAAGAATAGTTGCGGTTACAAATAAAACATTGGTAAGCGAAGCGGATGGCAGAAAATGGGTCACAAGAGAACCGGCGATTTGTTTTTTTTATCCAAACAAGTGGTATAACGTGATTTGTATGATTAGAAAAACAGGCATTCATTATTATTGCAATCTAGCATCGCCATCTTTATATGACGGAGAGGCAATAAAAAATATAGATTACGATTTAGATGTTAAAGTTTCACCAACAGGAAAAACAACATTATTAGATGAAGACGAATATAATCTGCATGCAATGCAGATGGGGTATAGTAAAAAACTAGATGAAGCTATACATAATGGCTTAGATCGACTAATGGTAGATATAAGATTGCAAAACTCACCATTTGAGCATAGAGAAATTTCAGTTTTATATGATAAATATCTTCAATGTATGGAAGAAGATAAGCGTATGAATAAGTAATAAATAGTAAACTGAAAAAGAAAAATCAACAAATTGAAAAAAAGTTTAAAAAAGTTGTTGACATGAAAGATTATTCGGTGTATTATATACG
>URYK01000041.1 GCA_900552125.1 uncultured Solobacterium sp.
TCAACTTCTTTTAGTTTTCCACTTGACAGGTTTTAATTGGCTGTGAATAGTAACAATCCTAAATAAAATTTAAGAATTCACATTCATATCTTCAAAAAAAAGCACTAATACTGAATCAGTACTTGTGCTCAAATGTATTTAATTAAATCCAAATATTTTCTGGGAAATATCATAAACTTTAGATAACATTTTTCTTTCTAAAGGACGATTTAACTGAATCAGAAAACCTAACGTTGTACGAGTTACACTTTTATACAACCATGGCCTTGACTGTTTAAGATATGACCATAACTCTTCTTTTTTCTGTAAAGATTCATTAGTATCCATACGTATTAATAAAATAGATGAAATAACTAAGATCATTGTTAAATACTTCACCATATATCCATAACGTTTTGGATTGCTCTGGTAACTTTTTTTCATACAATCTATCATCATTGTAGTTACTAATAGCTGCTGATCAATACGCTTAATCATTATCTCTTCCTGAACAGATTGACCTTCTCTGCCTATGTAATAGCGATATAAATCTACATCTAGATAATACAATGTCTCAACATAAGGCAATGGCTGAAACACAAATAAATTATCGACATAAAATGTATGCTTTGGCAACTGCAGTTGAGAATTACGCAGTATATCTGTACGATAGATAACAGAATGCATCAAAAGATTCTGCTGAGGACGAAAATGTCCTATTTCATTCCATGTAAATATTCTATTTTGAGGTAATACATTACGATAATGTATTACGCTTTGTTTCTGTTCACTTATTTTCTCATAGACATAATTCACAATAAACATATCCACTGTTTGTTTTTGTTGTCTTAAAGAACGAAGTGTATTCATTACTTTAGTAAAAGAAGTTTTATCAAACCAGTCATCACTATCCAGCACTTTATAATACAGACCATTCGCATAACGCACCCCACAGTTTACAGCTTCTCCATGCCCTCCATTTTTCTGATGCAGGCAACGAATTGTATCTGGATATGCTTTTGCATATTCATCTCCGATTATCCCTGTAGAGTCTTTTGAGCCATCATCAATAATAAGAATTTCAAGGTCTTCTTTTTCATGTAATAATGATTCTATTGCTTTATCCATATAATCCATCGAATTAAAACAAGGAATCGCAATGGTTAATAGTTTTTCCATATTTTCATCCTTTCAGGCGTTCAGCCAACTGTAATGCTTCTAAAACAATTGCATCCATATTATAATATCGATATTGTGCCAATCTTCCTAACAAATGCATGTGAAATCTTTCTGCTAATTCTTCATAATGCTTATGTAATGTACAATTCTCTTCTGTAAGTATTGCATAATATGGTTCCTGTCCCTGATGATCATAGTTCATCGGATATTCTTTGACAATCGTAGTAGAGGCTGCCTGTTGCCCTGTCAGATATTTAAACTCAGTAATTCTTGTATAATCTTCACTTACAGTATAATTTACAACACCTTTCGATTGGAAATATTCCTTATCATAATGTTCAAATTGAAAACGCAGAGATCGATATGGTAATTTACCATAATGATAATTAAATAATTCATCAACTGCACCAGTAAATACAATATCTCCATCAAATAGCTTACCATCAACATATACAGAATTATTATCATAATCAAAAGTAATGATATCTTTTGCATCTGTATTCAACTCTAAATGAATATTCTCATGATCTAACATCTTCTCAAATAATCGCGTATAACCATCTAATGGCATTCCTTGCCAAGGATCTTGAAAATAACGACAATCTGTACTAATACGCACAGGAACACGTGCAATTACACTCTGGTCTACTTCTTCAGGTTTCTGATTCCATTGCTTCATCGTATATTTTAAGAAAATATTCTCATATACATAATTGGCTACTTCCTGAATTTCTTTATTAGAATGCTGTTTTAATTCCAAAACAGTCACTTCTGTACCCTCTCCATAAGTATTAATTAGTATATCGCGAATTCTTTTCGCTTTCTCTTCATCATAAACCATTTCTAAAGAACATAAATTAAAAGGAATAGGAATATAATTCCCATGTATATTTCCTATAACTTCATGCTCATATGCATACCAGTCTGTAAATCTAGAAAGAAAATCATAAACCTCTTTCTGTTTAGTGTGAAAAATATGAGGTCCATACGTATGAATCAGAATGCCATGCTCATCATATTGATCATGACAATTTCCACCTATATGATTTCTTCTTTCTATAATCCGTACCTTTTTACCGCTTTCTGCCAATACACGAGCTGTCACAGCTCCACCAAACCCGCATCCCACAATGATTGTGTCCATAACATACAACCTTTCTTTCATAAAAACTGTATCTATATGTTTATACAGATACAGCTATTATCATTTATCCATCTCACTTGCTATTTTTTGTCGTTTTAATTGTCTTAAATAATGCCACTCTTTCCATGTGTAAGTACTATATAAGAATTTATATAGGCAAATATACATTAGAATCCCAAATGTTACATCATAAACTGAATGCTGTTTGATGAACATAGTAGATAATACGATTAAAATACTTAACACCAATGAGCCTATGCGAACGACATTGTGTTTTTTTAATGCCTTACAGCGAACAATCGCAATTCCAATCGCAATAGAATTAAATACGTGAATACTAGGGAATACATTTGTTGGTGTATCAATTTTATATAAAATTGAAATCATGAAAGTAAATATATTACTGCGTTCAAACTCAGCGGGACGAAGCTCCAACATATTTGGAAACAGCCATGAAATGATCAAAAACACCGTCATACCTATTCCTAGTGTTAATATCAGCTGCCAATATTCTTTCACATCTGGATTAAAGAATGCAAAATAAATGATCGCGGCTACCATAAATACAAACCATAACATATAAGGAATCACAAAGATTTCCACAAAAGGTATTAACTGATCGATACTCGAATGTATAATATGATATTCCTGAATATCTCTTTGTTCCAGAAGAAAAAAGCCAATTAAATATAAAAGCGTATAGAAAGCTATTACCCATTGATGTTTCTTTTGAAAAAACGTTCTCATATTTTTCCTCCTAACACAAACACTTTAAGTATTACATGAACCATATAAAAAGTATAAGCTACAATTCTTATGATTAACGATAAGAATTCTTATCTTTTTCTTATTTTTCATTTCTATTCTATGCGCAAAGTCAATCTTTGTTCATAATGCTTACCTTATTACGACTATCATTTATTATAATACTTTACTCCCTATGAGAAAAGTATTATTGTAGAAATTTCATAGAAAATTCAGAAATTATATATGATAAACAAAAAGAAAATCAGATTATGATTTTCTTCCTTATGTATTCTTCATTGATTCAAATACTTCTTTTTCTTTTTCCCACTTGATCTTAACATTTTCTTTTTGTTTATTTAATTCCTTTAGAATTTTGGTAGTATTATCAATTGCCTCATTCACCTGATCTTTTGAAGATGTGATCTTAGATTGAATAAACAAATCCATAAACACATTATCAAATACATAGTCAGCAATTGTCAGGCCATCCGAAAGTCTTACATCATCAATCGTAATATCTTTCACATCCGCTACTTCTTTGCGGAAATTAGCCATATGTATTTTTAACTGTGCTAAATGATTTTGTGCTGTATCTAAATGAGAATGCTTTATATAAGTTGAAACAGCTCCTCCTGCGAAAATATCAAATAATCCCCAGGTTTCAGCACTCTGTAATGAAGATAATGCTTGATTTAACTCATCTAACACAATATTACCGGCATTTACTGCTTCTGTAATTTCTTTATAATTAACTGCAAGTGAGCGAACTTTATCTCTTTGTGTAAATAATTCTTCTCCATATGGTGAATGTTTAACTTTTTCTTTTAATTCAAGCTCCGCAAGCTCATTACGAATATTATTTTCGTTTTTAATTTCTTCTTCCATTTCTTTAATTTTCTGAAGTAAGATCTTCTCATCTTCTTCAAGCTGGCGAAGACGAAAAGCTGCCTGTAATGCTTCTTGTTCTTCTTTTGCTAAACATTCTTCTTTGTTTTTATGAATATAGGCTAGAAATGAAGTAAATGAAATGTTTTTTAATTTTTCTACATCTTTATTTTCTTTCTTTAAATTTTCTTCTGCTACTGCCTTATCCTGCTGAACCTGTGAAAGCTGTTCCTCATATTTTCCTATATATTTTCGAGCTTTTTCTATTCTACTAAGTTTATATTTTAACTGTTCTATGTCTTTTTCCATATAATTCCTCATCAATTTTTTAACGATTGGATTGGAGCTGGAATTCTTCCTTTTCGATGAATCATAACAGAACAATCACTTTGGTTAATATTCATAACCGGTCCACTGCCTAATAGACCTCCAAATTCCAATTCTTCCCCTACCTGTTTTCCAATAGCTGGAATCAATCGTACTGCCGTTGTTTTTGAATTTACCATCCCAATAGCTGCTTCATCCGCAATCATGCCGGAAATTACCTCCGCACTCGTATCTCCTGGTACAACGACCATATCTAATCCTACTGAGCAAACTGCTGTCATTGCTTCTAATTTTTCTAAGGTTAAACATCCAGAACGTGCAGCCGCAATCATTCCTGCATCTTCACTTACAGGAATAAATGCTCCAGATAAGCCTCCTACTGTGCTACTAGCCATAACACCGCCTTTTTTTACCGCATCATTCAACATTGCCAAACATGCCGTAGTTCCATATGCTCCACAAGTTTCTAATCCCATTTCTTCTAGAATATAGGCAACGGAATCACCAATTGCCGGAGTTGGAGCCAAAGATAAATCAACAATTCCAAAAGGTACATTTAAACGTTCACTAGCAAGCGTTCCAACCAGCTGTCCCATTCGAGTAATCTTAAAGGCTGTTTTCTTAATAATGTCTGCCAATTCATTCATAGGTGCGTCTTTTCTAGTTTTTGCTAAAGCTGCACGCACTACTCCAGGGCCACTGACACCAACATGTATTACACAATCTGGTTCTCCAACGCCATGGAAAGCGCCCGCCATAAAAGGATTATCTTCAGGCGCATTACAGAACACCACAAGTTTTGCAGCTCCAATACAGTTTTTATCCTTTGTAAGCTCAGCCGCTTCCTTAACAACACGTCCCATTAACTCCACTGCTTCCATATTAATGCCAGCTTTTGTAGAACCAACATTAACCGATGCACATACATGTTCTGTTTCTGCTAATGCACGAGGTATGGATTCCATCAGCTCTTTATCGCCTGCCGCATATCCTTTTTGAACTAGAGCAGAATATCCCCCAATAAAATTAACTCCTACTGCTTTTGCACATCGTTCTAAAGTATGGGCATATTTTACAGGATCGCCTCCACTTACAGCTACAAGCATAGAAATCGGAGTTACAGAAATACGTTTATTAATAATAGGAATTCCGTATTCTCGTTCAATATCTTCTCCAGTTTTAACTAAATCTTTCGCAAGACGTGTTACTTTCTGATAAATTTTCTCACATGCTGCATCAATATCCGTATCTGCACAATCCAGCAATGAAATTCCCATTGTAATTGTACGAACATCTAAATAATCTTCATCAATCATTTTGATTGTTTCTAAAATATCATGTACATTAATCAAAGGAATCACCGCCTATATTTTATGCATGGAATTAAAAATATCCTCATGCATGACATGGATTCTCAATCCAAGACCATTTCCCACATCTTCCATATGAGTCGCAAAATCAGCTAATGTCATATTCCCCTTGGTTATGTCAATCAACATAATCATCGCAAACATATCCTGTAATAATGTTTGTGATACTTCAATGACATTCATATTTGCTTTTTCACATTCCGTACTGACTTTCGCAAGAATTCCCACCATATCTTTTCCAATTACACTAATGACAGCTCTCATCTAATCACTCCTCATCTTTTATCTATTACAAACATTATAAAGGATTTTTAGATTTGTCACAAGAAAATAATTACATTTATTTTTCATAAATTTTCATCATTATTTGAAAACCTGACTACAAAGTGCCATTTCCTGGAGTTCAAAAGGCTCCCATGCATCCTGAAGACCTGATAAATTACATGAGAATTCTTCCTCAATATAGTTTACCTTCTTTTGTTTTTTTAGTGTTTCCACAATACAGCTGCTCATTGTTTTTGATAAATGCACTCGACGTTTTGCACAGACCATATTAGTTTCATCTAATAAATATATACACATAAAATATCCATCATTATTCTCAAACTCACGGAATAAACTATCTGGATAATCATTATCATGGACATTAAATATAAAATCACTTGTATCGATGGCATCTTCCACGGTTACCAGAAATAACGTGATATTATATTTATATACTAAATCTATTCGCAATTCATTGCGTAAAAAACTTTTACGCTCTTCTTCAGTCCAAATAGCATCCTTTATCACAAAAATAAATTCATTCTCTACATAATCCATTACTGTTCCTTCTTCCTCAATAGGAAAAGGAAATAACATACCTGTTTCAATATTCATCATAACACCCTGCTCTTTCTTTTCTATTTTTCTTGCGGACTTGTAAATGTCCTAGGAATTACCACATAAAAACTTAATGTCGTATCTATGGAACTAGCTCTTAATGTTCCTTTCTGCATATCCATGATCTGTTTTGCGATTCCAAGCCCCATTACATGCATTTTCCCATTACCATGTATATCTTCCATACGATAATAATTATGAAAGATATGGGCAATCTGATAAGCTGATAAATGAACGGATTCTACCTGCATTTTAATCTCATAAGATGTTTCCTTTTCCTCCATAAAAATATAAATCGTTTCATTCGGTTTTCCCAGTTCTACCAGATTATGCAATAAATCACGAATTACTCGTGCAATTTTTTCATTATCCGCAAATAAAGGAAGCTGATTTCCACCACGAATTTCTACATTCATCTGCTTTTCTTCCATTATCATGTAGTATTCATCTACTACCTGTGCCATCATACGATCAAGATACATAAACTCTGGATTCCATTTTGCATATTGTAAATTAAATCGAGTTATGTCAAAGAATTCATTGATCATATCCTCTAAATCTAAAGATTTATGCAGTACCTGGACAATAAAATCTTTCTGTATCTCAGAAGAAATACGCTTTTCTTTATGTAAAAACTCTAAATACATTAATATATTGGATAATGGCATCTTGATATCCTGTGCCAATAAGTATACTAAATCCTTCTTCTTTTCTTCATCTTCTGTAGCTGCTTTCATATAATTCTGATATGTATCAGAAATCGCAATAATACAATCCTCTGCTTCTTTCATCTCTTTAGGAAAATCTACACGATTATGATTTCGACGCATGACATCATCTACACCACGCATCAGAATTCGCATATAATTCACTAAGTCTCGACATAAAAAATAAATTAATACTACGATACCTAATACAATTAAGACAGGAAGTACAATGCGATAGATTCGATTAAATAAATCAAAAGGATCTCCTTGGACCATGAAAAGACGAATAAAATCAATCACAACCCCATTTAATACATCATCAAAAATATAAATAATACCGATTCCAGATAAAACAATACCAATAATGATCGTAATATATTTAATAAACAATCTTCGGCGCAATCTGCTTAATGTTGTCTGTTTCATACGATCACCTTCTGTTCATAAGGTAAGAATAGATGGAAAGTAATTGTTTTACCCTTGATATCCGCATGAATATTTCCTTGATGAAGTTCCACTATTTCACGTGCGATTGCTAAACCTAAACCTGCTCCTCCGCTTGTAGAAGTACGAGCTGATTCAGCACGATAGAATTTATCAAATAAGTGCTGTACAGATTCAGCATCCATTGCGTCTTTCTCATTCGTATATTCAATCATTACCCCTTTTTTCTGTTTTCGTGCAGATATGGTGATATCCGTATGCGGTATACAATAATTGATCGCATTACGCATTAAGTTATCAAACACACGATGAAGTTTATCAAAGTCTCCATAAATTTCAATATCCTCATCAAAATTCAGAATCAGATTTATCCCCTTTTTCTCAATAAGCGGATAAAAGCCTGCAATCTGCTGATTAAGCATGGATGGTAAATTGATCTTTGTCAGATCCAGCTGTGATACCTTATCATCATAACGCAGAATTTCTGAAAATTCATCAATCAGATCATCAAGGCGCTGCGCTTTTTCATAGGCAACCTGAATAGAAGAAGAACGTTGTCCATCATCAAGCTTATGATCGAGAATATGATTAATATAGCCTATCATAGAGGTAAGCGGTGTCTTTAAATCATGAGCCAAATACATCAGCAGCTCATTCTTATGTTCATTTTCCTGTATCGATAATTGTTGAGTCTTCTGTTTTTTCTCCAGCATATCCAAAATTCTCTTTCTTGATATCTCAATTTCAGGTAAATAACGATATGAAAAAGGCAAATGTTCAATCGACTTTCCTTGCATCGTATCAAGTAAAACTTCTAAATTCTGGAAAAATAAACGTAAAAATAGAAATAACAGAAAAATCAAAGTTGCTGATAATAGAATGATATTAATTTCCATTTCATGCTTTAAATAAAACAAAAGGAAGTCAGAATCTTTTAAAATCCCTTGATTACTATAATAAGTCGCATAATAATTTAATAGATAAATCAATGCCCCAACGCTGCCAAGTACAACTGCGGTCATCAATATATATATATATGTCAAATGCCTGCGCAATCTGCGATAAATACTATTCTTCAATTTGATATCCTACGCCCCATACAGTTCGAATAAATTTAGGATTTCTAGCAGGCTCATGCATCTTTTCTCGAAGTCGTCGAATATGTACCATGACAGTATTATTACTATCAAAATACTTTTCCTTCCAGACAGCCTCAAACAGCTCTTCACTGGTAATCACTCTTCCTCTATTTTTACATAAATACCAAAGGATTGAAAATTCAATTGGTGTTAAATTTAAAACTTCATCATATAAAGTACAACGATGGGAATCATTATCAATGATCAATCCGCGAAAATCAATCACATTCACATTTTCCTGAGATGGATTATATTTCTTATAACGACGTAATTGAGCTTTTACACGTGCTACCATTTCTAAAGGATTAAATGGTTTGGTGATATAATCATCAGCTCCTAGCGATAATCCTTGTATTTTATCTACATCCTCTACTTTTGCTGTCAGCATAATTACCGGAAACATATATTTCTCACGAATCATTTTACATATTTCAAAACCATCGATTTTTGGCATCATCACATCTAATAATGCTAAATCCACACGGTTATTTTTCATAAATTCTACTGCATCTTCACTATCATAAAACTTGTGCACTTCATACCCCTCGTTACTTAAATAAAGTGCCACAAGATCTGCAATCTCTTTTTCATCATCTAACACAAGTATTTTTGTCTGCATATGAATCCCTCCATATGTTTATTATATCAAATAGAAGTCCTTTCGTCTTGTCATCTTAAGAATGTAAGAAAAATTTAAGAGCTATTTCCTATTTTTATTTAGATAATCATTTCATCTATGATATGATTATAAAGGAGTTGAAAGCATGAAAAATATTAGAAAACGCTGGTGGATATTATTATTCTTTATTATACTTCTCTTTATTGTGGATATTACCATGTATACACAAATTAAAGAATACTATCCTGATTTTATAAAACCAATGGAAAACAAAACATTCACAGAACCGTGTTTAGATAAATCTCAAAAAGCAATACAAGAATCATTATCTACACTATCTTTAAACAGTGAACATATCATTGTGGTTGATTTAGAAGATATGCAGACTTTGTATGAAAAAAAAGCTGATGAAAAAATTTATCCAGCTTCCATTACCAAGGCATTAACAGCTTTAGTTGCTTTAGATTCTATTCAAGACCTCAATCAAAAAGTAACAATTACAAAAGATGATTTAGCTGGACTAGCAGAAGCAAACGCCAGTGTAGCAGGTTTAAAAGTAAATGAAAAAGTTACTTATGAAGATCTGTTATATGCATTGATTCTACCATCAGGTGCAGATGGTGCGAATGCCCTAGCAAACAACCTAGCAGGTTCTGTCTCAAACTTTGTATCTGACATGAATAAAAAAACTCAAGCCTTAGGTATGACAAATACACATTTTGAAAACCCTACTGGGCTTCATGATAAAAACCACTATACAACATTACATGATTTGAAGAAAATGATGGTTCACGCATGGAAAAATCCTGCTTTCCGAAACATACTCACATCACTTACATATAAAATTCCTAAAACATCCCAACATCCAAATGGCTTAACTTTAGAAAATACACTTTTGTTTTATTCTAATAATTTAAAGTTTGATGGTGGAGAAATCGTTGGTGGGAAAAGCGGATTTACACCAGAAGCAGGTTATTGCTTATTAAGTATTGGAAAAATGGAAGATGGTCATCCATACATGGTCATCAGTGCTAAAGCAAAGAAAACCAATACTTCGTATGGCAATACCGAAGACGCATTAAAAATCTATTCAACTATCGCAAAAACTAGCACATAAGCTAAAATGTTTATGTGCTTTTATTATTCTTTAATCAATTTCATATATCTTTGTAATTTCATTTGTATGTAAATTTTTCTTCATAAATACACTATTTTTACGCGTAGCACCTAATCTCCAGCCAATGTCATTATTTGAATTACGATCCGAATTATGAATCAAACAATAAATATCATTACCTTTTTTCTCAATAAATTCTATTCTGGTAAAAGAACGATCATCACCATATTCACTAGTATCCGATAATTTTGTTTCCTTACCATTATGTTCAAACATATAAATACCATCTTTAAGACCTAGGTAATAATTTCCGCTAAAGTCTTTGTATATAATTCTATTGAATCCTCCACCGATAACTCCATCTTTATAAGAAATTTCATTGCCTTCACCTAAACTAAAAATAGCAGTTTCATCATTTAATGAATCTATTGAATAATCATCTTTATTCACCTTGACAATATGACCACCTTGCAATGTTGCAGCACTTCCTGCTCTATAGGAATACGAAAAGTAAACAGCGTTTCCTTCAACATAATTTAAAACGATTTCATTTTCAGTCGTATATATATCATTATAACTTTTAGTAAATACTACATTCTTATGATTATCCTTTAAATCTAAAACAATAACGGTAATATCTTTTTTATTCTCAATGTCATAATTCTGATAATATATATGTTCATCCTCATGCATTAGATAAACACCTTTCCCTAATTTCTTTGACTCTTCATGAACTAAATCATATGCATAAATATTATCTTCATCTGAATAAATAAGCGTATCACCAATCAAATCCTCTATGCTCCCTCTTGTGATTGTTTTTAAAGATTGATCCTCTAAAGAATATACATTAATGGAGCCATCATATTTCTGATATATTATCTGATCATTATAATATACTACCTCTCCATAGCCATGATCTTCAAACAGAATAGTTTCTTCTCCTTTTTCATTCATTGAGACAAATTGGTTATTTGTATCTAATTTCTCATACGCCCCCCATAGTCCATCATTCGAAAAACTATTCTTATTATATTTCCAGAAATAAAGTGTTCCATCTTTTCCTACAAGTACATTACCATACTGATTTCCCTCATCAAAGTCAAAACTAATCTCTGCTTTATCATTTTCTTTAAACTCTTCATTCTCATGATATGAACAGCCAGATATTAAAGCCATCAAAGAGAAAAACATAAGAAATATTTTTACTTTCCTCATACACTATTCCCTCTTTCACTATAATTTTACTATAAAATAGCGCATATAAGCTTATTTTTATCATTTATCATCAAAACATCCAAACACATCAATTCATCTTTTTAAAGTGAAAAAGAACTGCAGTCCATGGTTTAAAAGCCTTGGACTTACAGTTCTTTTATTTGTTTAATTAAATATTTTCTTCTACTGCTTTCACAATATCATTTGCAGTTAGACCATATTTTTCAAGTAATGCAGCTGGTGTTCCACTTTCACCGAAAGTATCTTTGATACCAACCATTGCCATTTTTCTTGGTGCTTTCTGGCTAAGTACTTCCGCAACAGCGCTTCCTAATCCGCCAATAACACTATGTTCTTCACAAGTTACAAATAACTCATGATCTTTTGCTAATTCAACTAATAAATCTGCATCAATTGGTTTAATTGTATGCATATCTACTACAGTTACTTCTAGACCTTTTTCTTTTAATTGATCTGCTGCAGCTAGTGCTGCTTCTACCATGATACCATTTGCGATTAATGCAACCTTGCTGCCTTTACGAACAACATTTCCTTTTCCGATTTCAAAGTGAAGAGAATCTTCTGTATAAACATCTTCAACTGCCATTCTTCCAAGACGTACATAACAAGGTCCATCATATTCTGCTACAGCGCGAATTGCTGCTTTAGTTTCCACACCATCCGCTGGTGAAACAACTACCATACCTGGTATACTTCTCATCAATGCGATATCTTCTACACTCTGATGACTTGCACCATCTTCTCCAACTGTTAATCCTGCATGAGTAGCACAAACTTTTACATTTAGATGCGGATAACCGATAGAGTTACGAACCTGTTCAAAGGCACGACCTGCCGCAAACATTGCGAATGTACTCGCAAATACAATGTTTCCGCTAGCCGCCATACCAGCAGCTGCAGCCATCATATTACCTTCCGCAATACCAAAGTTAAAGTGCTGTTCAGGAGCTACCTTTTTAACTTCTCCTGTTTTTGTAGAACCAGATAAATCTGCATCTAGAACTAGGATTTTTTTATTTTCTTTTGCCAATTCAGCAAGTGTTTTTCCATATGCTTCACGAGTCGCCATCTTTGCCATTATTTACATCCTCCTTCAAGTTCTGCAAGTGCTTCAGCACATTGTTCTGCATTTGGTGCAGATCCATGCCAATTTGCTTTGTTTTCCATGAAGGATACACCTTTACCTTTTACAGTGTGTGCAATAACAACTGTTGGTTTCCCTTTTACTGTTTTTGCTTCTTCACAAGCCGCAATAACACTTTCTAAGTCATTGCCATCTTCTAATACGATTACATTCCATCCGAATGCTTTGAATTTTTCATCAAGTGGAGTAGGATTCATAACATCTTTAACATTTCCATCAATCTGTAAACAGTTATGATCTACAAATGCTAATAAGTTATCAAGTTTATAGTGAGCTGCTGCCATTGCGGCTTCCCATACTTGACCTTCCTGACATTCTCCATCTCCTAAAATTGTATAAATACGATGGTCATCTTTATTGTATTTGTTTGCCATTGCCATACCTACTGCACAAGAAATTCCTTGTCCTAAAGAACCTGTAGACATATCTACCCCTGGCAATTTACGCATACTTGGATGCCCCTGTAAACGTGAATTGATTTTACGGAAAGTTGCCAATTCCTCTTCTTCAATCAACCCTTTTTCAGCTAATACCGCATACAACAGTGGAGAAGCATGACCTTTAGATAAGACAAAACGATCCCTATTCGTTGATGTCATATTCTCTTTGGTAATATCCATCTGTGTAAAGTAAATAGCTGTTGCGATTTCTACAGACGATAAACTTCCGCCAGGATGTCCAGATTTTGCTTCTGTAACCATCTTAACGATGTTTTTTCGAATGTTATTCGCTTTTCCCTTTAAATCTTCTAATTGGTACATTCTATTAATCCTCCTTGTTTTACCATGTTTATTATACTATAAATTCCTAGAAAATAAACAAATATTTTTATGTGAAATTATCAAATAAATCGATAAATACAAATCATAAGTACATCATATTTTTACATTGGTAATAATGATAATTGAACTTTCTGTTTCTCTTCATCAATATTATATACCCATACCTTTACGATATCACCAACTGACAATAGTTCACTTGGATGTGAGATACGATGACGACTCATTTTAGATATATGAATTAAGCCATCCTCGTGTAATCCAATATCCACAAATGCACCAAAGTCCACAACATTACGCACAACACCTTCCAATTGATCTCCAATATGCAAATCTGTTAGCTCTAAAACATCACTTCTTAGCATAGGTCCATCATATTGTGAGCGATAATCACGTAATGGTGCCGCAATGGAATCTAAGATATCCTGAATCGTATACGTATCACTTCCACATGTTTCCACTAGCTTAGCAACATCTGCATTTTTTACAGTTTCCATTGCTTTTTCACTGCCCATATCTTCTTCTTTAAGATCTAAAATAGCCAGCACTTTTCTTGCGATATCATAACTTTCTGGGTGAATGCTTGTTCGGTCCAAGAAATCTGTACCATCTTCAATACGTAGGAATCCTGCAGCCTGTTCAAAAGATTTAGGCCCTATCTTTGGAATTGCTTTTAACTCTTTACGATTTTTTAATTCTCCATGTTCTTTACGATACTGGACGATGGATTTTGCACTGGCTCCGCTCAATCCAGAAATATTCTTCAACAGTTCTTCTGAAGCTGTATTAACATTGACACCTACTCGATTAACTGCTTTAGATACTACAAAATCTAAACGTTCTTTTAATCTGGCAGTAGGTAAATCATGCTGGTATTGTCCTACACCAATAGATTGCGGATCTATTTTTATTAATTCAGATAATGGATCAATAATTCTTCTCGCAATAGAAATGGCAGAACGCTGTTCTACATGAAGATCCGGGAATTCTTCTCTAGCCAATTTACTAGCAGAATATACGGAAGCACCTGCTTCTGAAACAATCGTATACTGAACATCTAAATGATATTCTTTAATTAAGTTAGCCACAAAAGCTTCACTTTCTCTGCTGGCTGTTCCATTTCCAATCGCAATAATATCAATTGGATATTTTTTTAATAGGGCTAACATTGTTTCTTTAGCTTCTTTAATTTTGGCATTTGGCGGTGTAGGATAAACAATACTAATATCCAGCATATTTCCATTTTTATCCACGACAGCTAATTTACAGCCTGTACGAAATGCAGGGTCAAAACCTAATACCATCTTATTCTTCATCGGTGGCTGCATTAATAGACGCTCTAAATTTAAAGAGAATACTTCAATTGATTGTTCATGTGCTTTTTCACTCAATGCCGTACGTATTTCTCTTTCTACTGCAGGAAATGCTAAACGTTTTAATCCATCCTCAACTGCTTCTTTAATATATGTACTACATGGACTTACTCTTTTCTTTGTGAACTTATTCGTTGTCCACTCAATAATATAATCTTTATCAAAATCAATAGATACACTTAATACTTTTTCTTTTTCTCCACGATCAATTGCCATAATACGATGACTTGCAATACTAGATACTCTTTCGCTATAGTCATAGTACATTTTATATACCTTTTTCTCATCTGTATGGTTCTTCTTTTCTTTTGTTATGATTTTTCCATAACGTTCCATACTATTTCGAATTCTTTCACGAACTGCTGGATCATCACTCGCCATTTCCGCTATGATATCCTTAGCCCCTTGAATAGCTTCTGCACTATCACTTACCTGATCATTGATATATTTCTGTGCTTCCTGTTCTACATCTGCATCACGATACATTTTTAATATCCATTCCGCAAATGGCTTTAAACCTTTTGCAGCAGCGATACTTGCTCTTGTCTTACGTTTCTGCTGATATGGACGATAAATATCATCTACCTGTGATAATTTTTCACAAGCATCTACTTGTCTGATAATTTCTTCTGTTAATTTCCCTTGTTGTTCAATCAGACGTTTTACATCATCTTTACGTTTCTGTAAATTTACCTGATATTCATATTGTTCCTGAATCAAGCGAATCTGTTCCTCATCCAATCCTTTTGTTACTTCTTTACGATAACGTGCAATAAAAGGAACTGTATTACCTTCCTCTAATAGTCGTAAGGTTTCCGTAATCTGTTTTGGCTGTATTTTTAACTGTGCAGCCATTGGCTGTATTATCTGCTCTATCATATAAAGTACTTCCTTTCTTATTTAATCGTAACCGTATTATAGAGAGAATTTAACTGAAATACAAGACTTACATTTTAATAAATATGTGTATTAACATACTTTTCTCTGCTATAATATCGCTAGAGGTGAAGTTATGAAAATACAGTGTCCTAAAATAACCCCATCATTAGAAAAAGCAGAAAGCCTACAGCTTTGTTATGAGGAGGATTCTTACATAGAAGGTAAATTATTTGAAAACATAGTAATACAACAAGAAGAATTACCTTCCCTTCATATTGATAATTGTATCTTTCGTAATGTTATGTTCGAAGACTGCGAATTTGAAAACATTGATCTGATGGATGTAATCTTTGAGAATTGTGATTTATCTAACCTGCACTTTACAAAAGGAAGCCTGCATCGCTGTCAGTTCCGTAATTGTCGCTGTATGGGAATGGATTTCTCAGAATGTGTTATTCATAATACAAGTTTTCATGATCTAAAAGCTATTTATGCCAATCTATCTGGTTCCCGCTTTCATCATGTACTATTTGAAAACTGCGATTTATCAAAATCCGGTTTTATTCAATGTACCTATAAAGATACTCTATACCAAAACTGCAAATTAACAGAGAGTGAATTTCATAATACAGATCTAAATGGTATTGATTTCTCCACAAGTGACATTGATGGAATCAGTTTATCTATGGAACACCTAAAAGGAGTAATTGTGAATCCTTCACAGGCTCAACGTTTAGTTCAGCTATTAGGTGTTATCATTAAAGAAGAGGAATAATAAAACATGCGTATTTTATGGAATCCCATATTCTACGCATGCTTTTTTATTACATATCTAAACTATTTTCTACTATTTTCAACAACAATTCAACACTCTTCTGCATTTCCTGAATAGAAGCAAATTCATATTTTCCATGACAGTTATAACCACCTGTCCCTAAATTTGGACAAGGTAAGCCATCATATGTCAATCTGGCACCATCTGTTCCTCCACGAATCGCATGTGAAGTTGGTTCTAATCCAACATCTTTCATTGATTTTTTTGCTAATTCAATGATGCTCATATCTTTTTCAATAATCGTTCTCATATTGGCATAGCTATCTGTAATTGTAAGCTGAATTGTATTGGAAGGATATTTCTCATTCATATAAGCCGCAATTCTTCTGAAATCTTCCTTCTGCTTTTCAAACAATTCTTCATTATGGTTACGAATGATATAAGACATTGTCGCATGTTCGCAGGCACCATGAAGATCTGTTAAATGATTAAATCCTTCATATCCTTCTGTATAAGCTGGATTTTGTTCTACCGGCAACATAGAATGAAATTCCATTGCCACAAGCAATGCATTGATCATTTTGTTTTTAGCACTTCCAGGATGAATACTTAAGCCTTGAATTTCAATATCTGCAGTTGCGGCATTAAAGTTTTCATAATCAATACTATCTACTTCACCACCATCTACGGTATATGCAAAATCAGCATTAAACTTCTTCACATCAAAATGATCAGCACCACAGCCAATTTCTTCATCTGGTGTAAATGCTATACGAATGGTTCCATGTTCACGCTTCTCATTGATTAATGTTTCAGCCATGGTCATAATTTCCGCAATACCGGCTTTATCATCTGCTCCTAATAATGTAGTACCATCTGTCACAATCAGATCTTCACCAATTTTATCTGCTAAACATTCAAATTCATCTACTCCCATGGAGATTCCTAATTCTTCATTTAATACAATATTCGTGCCATCATATGAAGATACAATTCTTGGTTTTACATTTTCTCCACTCATATCTGGAGATGTATCCATATGAGCAATAAAACCGATTGTTTTGACTTCTGAATCACATGTCTTAGGAATCGTTCCATAAACTACTCCAAATTCATCTACATGAGCATCTTCAATTCCTATACTTTTCATTTCATCTACCAAAGCATTAGCCAACACTAGCTGCTTTGCAGTACTTGGAACAGTTGATGAATGCTCATCTGATTGTGTATCATATTTCACATATTTTAAAAATCGATCCTGTACATTCATATATAACCCTTCTTTCTCTTAAGAAGATTATACATGCATTTGTCTTTCTACACAATCATTTCGAAAATTCAATTAAGTATTTTCTCAATAAATGATCTATACTTTCATAGTCTTCCTGCATGATTCGTATGATCTTGATCATTTCTTCATTTTCAATCTGATGACGCTGTAAAAACATTTCTATCGCATGAATTGCTGTATCCATATGTTTTACTGCTTCCTGCAATACTTGTCGATCATTTACAATCATGATATCTTTAATCATTTCTACAGCACTTGTTAATATACCTTTAGCTCCTGCATTTTCTACAGGCTTTTCATGACATGTTTGAACTAATGCTGTCAAAGAATGAGCATGCATATGAAATTTATCTAAAATCTGATGAAATTCTTTGACTAGCTGTTCACTTTCTAATTGTTTCTGTAACGATTCAAATAGCTGTATTCCCATATACGATCCTTTTAATAACTGATTTAACTCTTCTACCATTGAAGATTGTTTCATAATAATCACCTACCTCATAACTAGTATGTGTCATCATGTAAACAATATACAGGCTTAAAACACTTACGAACTCATTTCAAAAGTTCGTTAAAATATAAAAAAAGCCCTTATTTATCGGCTTAGTGCTTCGTTTTATTAAAATTGGAGCGGATGATGAGAATCGAACTCACGTAGTCAGCTTGGAAGGCTGAAGTTCTACCATTGAACTACATCCGCAAATAATGGTGACCCGTGGGCGATTCGAACGCCCGACCCTCTGATTAAAAGTCAGATGCTCTACCAACTGAGCTAACGGGTCACTTATATCGCTTATCGATTTCTCGATTACGCGAATAATAGTATATAAAATTATTTAAGAAAATGCAAGTCCTTTTTTAAATTTTTTTTAAATTTATTTCTTCTTGTATACACCGGTCAAGAATATATCTAGTATTACCCATACAAGCAATACTATAACTGCCACTAGTAAATTATCAAAAGTCTTTAAATACATACAATAAGCAAAACTAGCAAATAATCCTAGCATCAGAAACAAAAAGACCATCTTTTCATTATTGTTTTTATTTAAAAAATATGTACCTAAAGTTAAACCCAATAAAACAACAACTAGATAAATTGCAAAAGATCTCAAGTTTTCTAAATGATAAAAGCCATATAATGCACAAAACAGCCATGGAATACTATAACTAATGTAAAAGTATACATTTTTATTCATAATTTATCCTCTCCCCTTTTTTACATCATATAACAAGATTAAGATATCCTCAATAGATATTGCATAAGATGCACTATTTCTGCATAAAAGGTAAAAATCATTACTTTTTAGTTTGTTTCCTAGACTCTATTATTTCCAATTTTATTTCATCTGGCATTTTTTCAAGCGAATAATTAAACGTAACAGTAGCCATCCAACCACGTTTTTGACATGTATATGATTGTCAGATAAAAGAGCACAGCAAACCTTATCTACAATATCAAATCAGACAGATACCTCTCAATCATCGGATTTAAAATTCTATAACAATATTGATCACATTTCCCTAGGTATTTATATACTCATATAAAATTCGCTCATAAAATAAAAATAGTCTTTAGTAAGCATTTCTGTTACATTTCATCCATATTGCTGCAATAGAAAACAAACGAAAATCATCACTACTGATTAATGACTCAAAAAAAGACAACCACCTTTAATAATGAAAAGTACTGTTTAGATAAGCGAAATTCATTTTTCTTTATTCTTTTTAATCTAGCTCATCCATTTCTAAAATAAGTCGTTCTACTAGATACTCATAATTCATAACTATATCTCTTTCCCTCTCAATTTACAATAATTGTAAGCAAATAAGTTATTTACTGTATCATTGAACTTATATCTTTTCATCTATACATAAATTATATAAGATAGACTTTTAATTGTAAATATTTTTTTATCATAGTAAGAAATATTAAAAAGTATTTGAAAACAATATGAAAAGAATGATATTATATATTTGAAGTGAGGTGAGAGAAATGAAGATTGATCCATTAACAAAGAAAGAACAAGAAGTAATGGATGTACTGTGGAATAATGATGAACCAATGTCTCCATACGATATTGGGGTTGCTTCCCCTGAGCTCCTAGACTGTACCATTCGACAGGTAACACAAAAGCTGTTGAAAAAAGGATATATTAAAATTTCTGGTGTCGGCTATACCAAAAATTCGCTGACTAGAAAATTTTCACCTACTTTTACGCAAGCAGAATATTTAGAAAAACTATCGAATGAAAAAAGTAGTTTACAGTTTGTTTCAAACTATATAGAAAATAGTAGTGACTTAGAAGCCTTAGATACATTAGAAAAGATGATCCATGAAAAAATCAAGGAAGTTAAAGGGGAATAAATTTAAATGAATGTTACGGTTTCCTCAATGTTTTTTGCATTATTAGCAAGTTCAATTTTAATTGTTATACTTCATTACATTCTAGTTAATAAACGCAGCTATAAAAAATTAAGAATTGATTTCTTATCAGTGATAATTTTCATAATAGTTATTCGGCTATGTTTCCCCTCAGAAACATTTTATACAATAACTATTACAACGCCATTTTTTATGAACCCTATTACTGAGTTCTTAAAAATGAAAGTTTTCCATGATATCTCGATTTTACATATTCTAATAATTATTTGGATTATTGGAATATGTATTAGAGGAAAAAAACTATTTAACCAGATCAATCAGACAAATTATTTATTCGACTGTATAAAAAGAAAAGGAGAAAGAAAAGAAATCAAAGATTATTTACCTGAATATCAAGGGAAAAATTATCCTATCTTTGTTTCTGAATTTGTTTCATCACCGATGGTATTATTATTTAAAAAAGCAATTTTATTACCAAATATAAAATACTCCCAGATAGAAACGAGCAATATACTGTATCATGAAATATCGCACTTAAGTCAACATGATGCTATCATTAAACGATTTATTCAATTATTAACTATTCTGTATTGGTGGTTTCCACTGATTTATATTTTAGAAAAACAAATTAACCTATATTTAGAGTTACGGGTAGATTCTAAAATATCAAGTAAAATGACTAAAGAAGAAAGTTTACAATATATGAATACATTATTGTCTGTAAAACGAAAAAATTCTGATGCTTCTCTTTTTCCGTTTTCCCAAGTGTCATCATTTGTTATTATGGAAAATAAAGATGTACTAAAATTTAGAATAGAGTATTTTTTAGAAGGCAATTTTAGAAATAAAACTAAAAAGCCTGTTCTATTTATTCTTTTAATATTATTTTTTTGCTCCAACATAATCATTTTCGAACCAGGATATCCTAATAGTGATTTAATAGAAAGTACATTTACAGAAACTGAATTTGATTATCTTCTTCATAAAAAAGATGGTACATATGTTCTTGTTCTTAAAGACGGCAGTACTTTAGGTACAATTTCAGATATATCATCGCCAGAATTTAAAGACTTAGAGATAAAGGAGGAATAGTTTATGAAAAAGCTATTATTATTTATTGCAATGTTTTCTTCTTGTTGTTTCCCAATTTACGCTAATGAAAATTCAATTAATGAAAGTAGCGCAGCAGTAATTGAACCACGTAAAGATGTTCTAGTTTGGCGGTATAAAGAAATTAATGGACACACATATAAGCGCTTATTCAATCTAACTAAAAATAGATGGGAAACTGATTGGATTAAATGTTAAATATTTACTAATTTATAGTATCAAAAAGCTCTAGTAAGGATTACTAAAATATTTACTAGAGCATTTCTTATTTCATTCGTAAATATTTTTTTATTAATATGATAAAAAAATATTTACATATTCTTTTAATTTGTTATAATTAAATCAGGAAAACGTTTTCTTATAAAAAGAAAGGATTGACAATAATGTATAAAAAAATTTTATCTATTATATTATCTGGGGTTTGTATACATCACTATTCGACTTTTAGCGGTCCTGGTTTAAGCATAGGTATTAGTCAGTCAGGTTCAGTGTCTCTAGGCTTTTCATTCACTCCTATAAATAAGGGAGCTGCTATGTGGGACAAAACATATACTAGAACAAGCTATCTTTAATCTAGGATTATAAAGATTGTTATGGAAAAGAAATTTTTAACAGTTGTGATTGGCTTTTTTATCATATTCATCATTCTACAAACTGGTCCAATTTGGGATTATTTAGTAAATATTGATGGTAGTTACCAATTTCAAGCAGCAAGATGGATTTATGGTGCAATCACATTAAATACTATAACTACAATAATCATAGGATATTTAATCTTGAAAAAAATGAAATAATTGATATAGCCCAGTTGATTAGTATCAATTGGGCTATATTTTTATAAATAAAGAAACTATAAGAATTTGAGAATTACTTTTGATTAATTTTATTTCTAATTAAAGTATTTAGGTTATTTTTTCTATCAGGGGGTTTTATACATTCACTATAGAAGCTCCATAATTTATGAATCCAATTATAGAGTATATATTTTTATAAGAGTGATATAAAAATCAAAGTATGTTTTAAATGATTATCATCAACACAACCTTAAACTAAATATTAAATAGCCTTGCATATAGGCTTCTTTTCTTTTGCTTTTTCTTCATATAGATTTTGTAAATCTTTATTCCAGTCACTCTCCAATGTAGGGAAATCCTCTATTACATTCTTTATTCTATGGAAAGGTTTAACAAATTCTTTAAATTCATTTGCTGCCTTTACTCCTGCATTGTCATTATCTGAAGCTAATATTATCGTATCAATATTTTGATTGATGTTGGGTCGTGCAAGATAGTTGATTCGGAATGTTTCGTTCATTACATTGCAACTATCGCTTGCCTGAACATTAAAATCTATTTCATGTCCCTGCTGTTTTTATATGACACATAGGACAGCCCATCAATAAATGCTTTGGTCAGAACCAGTTTTTTTGTATTAGGATTCAATTCATTTCAATATAAAAGCCTGTCAATTTATTTCCTCCACCGACATTCTCTCTGAAGCCTTAATAAGTTGACCTTAAAACGCCCCAACGATATTACCTTTATAGTTGGTGTATGCAAATACAAAGTTTTCCTTTGTTATCCATGAATATCTTTACATCATCTAATATAACTTTTTACAAGATCTATATCATTTTTTTCTTTCATTTAGGTATTATTACAATATAATATTTACAAACGTAGCTAGTGTGTGATAATGTTTCTGTGTCATTCATTAAGACAGCACCCCCTGTTATCTTTTACTGTGATCGCCAAATCAACAGTATTATATCATGAGGTGTTTTTTTCTTTCAGTGAAACCCTGACCACACGCATAGCACGTGGTATTTACAATTATAAGAAAAAACTCGCAACTTTTCAGTTACGAGCATTGTTTTTAAATGGAGCGGATGATGAGAATCGAACTCACGTAGTCAGCTTGGAAGGCTGAAGTT
>URYK01000042.1 GCA_900552125.1 uncultured Solobacterium sp.
AAAAAAAGAAGCTAACGAATTAACTACCTAAATTAAGTTAATTCGTTAAAGCCTCTTTATTTGTCTAATTCCATATGGCGGCGAATAATCGTCGCAATCATATCAGCAGCTAATTTTGGATCATCGTTACAAACAATGTATTTGTAATTATTAACCATTTTCATTTCTTTACTAGCCTTCGCAAGACGTTGCTGAACAATTTCTTCTGGTTCTGTTCTTCTTCCGCGAATTCGTTTTTCTAATTCTTCCATGCTTGGTGGAATAATAAAAATTGATAATGCATCTGGACATTTTTCGCTAACCTGCATAGCCCCCTGCACTTCAATTTCAAGCAAAACATTTTTTCCCTCATTACGAAGCTTTTCTACATAAGACATTGGAGTTCCATAATAGTTTCCTACAAATTCTGCCCATTCCAAAAGTTCGCCATCATGAATCGCCTTTTCAAAATCTTCTTTTGAGGTAAATATGTAATCGACCCCATCTTTTTCATTTTCACGCGGAGCTCTAGTTGTCATGGAAATTGAATACGCTAGCTTTAAATCTTCTTCATTCATAAAGTAATTACGCACAGTACCTTTTCCAACACCACTAGGACCGCTGATAATAATCAATAAACCCTTCTTCATGAGCACACGCACACTCCTTACTTTCCTTACAACCATTTTACTAGCCGAATCAGTTAATGTCAAACCTGATTATACAATTTTATTGTTTTTTTATGCAATAACCTTTCTATAAATATGATATAATGAAACAACGAGGTGAGATTATGGCATTAGATGGCTTATTGCTTCATCAGATAACAAATGAACTATGTGAATATTTGCCCGCAAAACTAACAAAAATGCAGCAAATCAGTGATACTGAATTATTGTTTACACTACGTTCTCAAAAAGGAACACAGAAACTTTTAGTATCACTACATAGTGTGTACAACAGAATAAATATAACGCAGGAAAGTTATGCAACTATGGAAACACCAAGCAATTTTCTAATGTTGCTGAGAAAACAGATTGATGGAGGAATTCTACGTTCTTTGACTCAGATAGGTTATGATCGTGTCCTTCATGCAGTTATAGAGGCACGTGATGAATTAGGAGATATTCATGATCGCCATATGTATATTGAATTAATGGGGAAATATGCCAATTTGATTTTAGTAGATGAAAACGGATATATTATTGATGCATTAAAACGTATTCCTCCATTTGAAAATAATAAGAGAACGATCCATCCTGGTGCAGTTTTTCAGTTACCTGCTCCACATACAGGAAAACAGGATCCTTATCATTATGACCATATAGATTTAAATGAATCTTTCACAAAACAATTTCATGGTTTCTCTCCTCTTTTATCTAGAGAAGTTCAATTTCGTTTAGCAAACGGACAGAATTTTGATGCAATCATGAAAGAAATTGCAGATTCTAATCAATTATATATTAGCGATGTGCAGGACCAATCATATTTCCACTGCATACCACTTACACATCTAGAAGTAGAACCTAGATGTTACCCGCTTATGAAAGGAATGGATCTGCTCTTTTTCCAAAAAGAAGAAAAAGTTCGTATCAAACAACAAAGCGGTGATTTATTCCGTGCAGTCAGAAAAGAGTTGCATAAAAATACCAGTAAGCTGCCTAAGCTTCAGGAAGCACTGGAAGAAGCTATGAACTGTGATCGTTTCCGTGAATATGGTGATTTGTTATTTGCTTACATGCACAGCATTGAACGAACACAAACGATTGTCCTTCCATCATTTGAAACCGGTGAAGATGTATCCATTCCTATTGATATGCGTTTTGATATTAAAGGAAATGCTAATCGCTATTATCAGAAATATCATAAAAACAAACGCGCACAATCTATTCTTCAGGAACAGATTGCTTTGTGTGAGAAAGAAATCCATTATTTTGAATCTATGGAACTGCAGCTGGAACAGGCGTCTATTCAAGACGCAATGGAAATTCGTGAAGAACTTGCTAAACAAGGATATGTAAAAGCCGCAAAGTCTAGAATCCGCAAGAAAAAGAAGCAGGAACTTCCACACTTTGAAACCTTCCAATTTGATGATATTTATATCTATGTAGGAAAAAACAACCTGCAGAATGATTATGTTACCTGGAAATTAGGACGTAAACAGGATACTTGGCTTCATGCGAAAGATCTTCATGGTGCCCATGTAGTTATCACATGTGAAAATCCGGAAGAAGAATTATTGAGAAATGCAGCTATGTTAGCAGCTTGGTATAGTAAAGGTCGTTATTCTTCTAGTGTTCCTGTAAATTATTGCCAAGTAAGACAGTTAAAGAAAATACCTGGTAATAAAGGTAGCTTTGTATCTTTATCAAACTATAAAACTATTTATATTGATCCTGATCAGGCACATATTCAAAAACTTATTGATGAACATTTAATTACTCAGAAACGACATTAAAAAGAACGCAGACAAGCGTTCTTTTTCTTACAACAAATAAATATGATGTTTTTCACATTCCTCACGCATTTCTTTACTCCATTGAGATACCTGTACTTCTCCAATGTGAGCCTTATTCAGTAAAATCAGACAGATTCTAGATTGCCCAATACCGCCACCTATTGTAAGTGGAAGCTCATCATGCATCAGCATCTGATGAAATGGAAGCTGAATACGCTCTTCACAACCAGCCTTCTTTAATTGCTCCTGCAAAGCATTCTTATCAACACGTATACCCATACTGCTTATTTCTAATACTGTATCTAAAATCGGATAATACAATAAAATATCTCCATTTAATTTCCAGTCATCATAGTCAGGAGCCCTGCCATCATGTTTTTGTCCACTCGCAAGTTTATCCCCAATTTGCATTAGAAAGACAGTTTTATGTTTCTTTACAATCTCATACTCTCTTTGTTTTGGGGTAAGTTTCGGATACAAATCTTCTAATTCCTGTGTTGTGATAAAGAACACATCTTCCTGAATAAATGGAACTAGATTTTCAAATACAATGTCCAATTCCTTTTCTGTTTCTTTTAGTGCCTTCATAATATTTCTTACTGTCATTTTTAAGAAATCAATTGTACGATGTTCCTTCGCAATTATTTTCTCCCAGTCCCATTGATCTACATAACAGGAATGAAGATTATCTAATACTTCATCTCTTCGAATCGCATTCATATCTGTATAAATACCTTTACCAATATTAAAATGATATCGTTTTAATGCCATACGTTTCCATTTTGCTAGAGAATGTACGATCTCATATTCTTCCCCTTTTATTTCCATAATATCAAAACCTACTGGTCTTTCTATTCCATTCAAATCATCATTCAATCCACTGCTTTTTGATACATATAATGGTGCTGAAATACGCATGAGATTTAAATGATGTGCCAATCTTCTTTCGAATAAATCTTTTACATATTTGATTGCGACTTCAGTAGATATAATATCCAGTTTGTTTTCATAATACTGAGGTATGATTAAATCTTCTACTGCCATAGAAATCCTCCCTTTCACATATACTTTTATATTATACCGTATTTCATAATTAAAATATACTATTTTCAGAAAATATTTTCAATTTATTATAAACATTTTCATTCTTTCAGATTATATATAAGAATGAAAAAAGGCTAGCTGAACTAGCCTAATAACATCCTATCATTAACAAACTCTTCACCGATTGCTTCTTCAAATTTCTTCAGTAAATCCGCAACAGTCAATTTTTTCTTTGCTTCCCCTTCTACATCATAGATGATATGTCCCTCATACATCATAATTAAACGATTTCCTATATCAATTGCATCTTTCATATTATGAGTTACCATCATAGCTGTTAAATTCTGACTCGTCACAATATCGTTGGTAAGCTTTAACACCTTTGCACTTGTTGCTGGATCAAGTGCAGCTGTATGCTCATCCAGCAATAACAATTGTGGTTTATGAAGTGTAGCCATTAATAAGGTCAATGCCTGACGCTGACCTCCAGATAACAAACCAACTTTGGCATTTAAACGTTCTTCTAGACCTAATCCTAATGTTTTAACTGCTTCATAATACTCCTGTTTCTCTTTCTTAGTCACACCCCAGCGTAAACTTCTTCTTTGACCACGACGAGCAGCCATAGCCAAGTTTTCAATAATCTGCATATCAGATGCAGTTCCCATCATCGGATCCTGAAAGACACGTCCGATAAGTTTAGCTCGCTGGTATTCAGGGGCAAGGGATATATTTTGTCCATCCAAAGTTATAATACCACAATCAATTGGATGTACACCAGCAATCAGATTTAATAAAGTACTTTTCCCTGCACCATTTCCTCCAATAACAGTTACAAAATCTCCTTGTTTTAATTCTAAATCAAGACTTTTAATTACACATTTCTCATTTGGAGTTCCAATATGAAATGATTTTGAAACTTTTTCTAACTTAAGCATGATTCTCAAATTCCTTTCCTGTTAATTTTTTATACATTGAAATTCGTTTCTTTTTATTAAGAAGAACAGGAACTGTTAATGCGATGGCGACAATCAAAGCAGTCAATAACTTTAAATCATCTGTATTAAGTCCCATCTGTAGGACAATGGCAACTATCATACGATAAATAATAGAACCAACAACAATGGATGTTAAACGTAACTTAAAGCCTGCTTTTTTCCCAAAGATAACTTCTCCAATAACGATAGATGCTAAACCAATAACGATAGCACCTGTCCCCATCTTTACATCAGCTACACTTTGCTGCTGTGTTACTAAAGCCCCACTCATTGCAACAAGTCCATTGCTTAACATTAGACCAAACAATTTCATTGTATCCGTATTTACACCATTGGCACGAACCATATTTTCATTATTACCAGTTGCTCTTAAACAAGATCCAAATTCTGTTCCTAAGAACCAATAAATACCAGCAACTACAATAAAACTAAATACTAAACCAATTACAATTGTGATCCATTGTGATGTAAGTGGAATCATGTTTGCTAGATCTTTGAATAAGGTATGTGACTGCAGTAATGGAATATTACTTTTTCCCATGATTCTTAAGTTAATGGAATAAAGTGCCAATTGAGTTAAGATACCTGATAGAATGGCTGGCATCTTACATTTTGTATGTAAAAAACCAGTAATAAATCCAGCTAAGAAACCAGATAAAGTTGCTAGAAGAATCGCAATGAGTGGATGCATTCCTGCAATTAATGCTACAGCACAAACCGCTCCACCTGTCGCAAAGCTTCCATCTACTGATAAATCAGCGATATCTAAGATTCGAAATGTCAGATATACACCAAGAGCCATAATCCCCCATAGAATCCCTTGGCCTATCGCTCCCTGTAATGATAATAAAATAGACATATACTATTCTCCAATCAATGTAGCGTCTAACTCTTCAGGAATTTCAATTCCTAATTGATCCGCAACTTTTTTATTCACAAAATACTGACAATCTTCCCCTTTTACAAATGCAATAGGAGTTTCTTCAACTTTTGATTTTCCATTTAAAATATCAAGTGCCTGCTGCCCTGCATTCTGCCCAACTTTATAATAATCAAGGCTCAATGTAGCTAAACCACCATTTTCACACATGCTTTCTTCTCCAACGATGACTGGCAAATTGTTTTCATTTGTTACCTGTGTAACTGTCGCCATATTAGAAGCAAGCAGATTATCTGTAGGAATATATACGGCATCATATTTCCCAATCAAAGATTGAGTAACCTGTTGAATAGCGCTAGAATCATTTGATACAGTAACTTCTTCAGCATCTAAGCCTAATTCTTTCGCAGCTTCTAAAGCAATTCCTCCCTGATAAACAGAATTTGCCTCATCACTGCAATAGAAGATTGCGATTTTCTTTGCTTCTGGAAGTAACATTTTTAATAGTTCCATTTGTTCTTTAATTGGATTTAAATCACTAGCCCCAGTAACATTTGTACCTGGTTTATCATTTGATTCTACAACACCAGCAGTTTCAAAATCAGTAACAGCAGAACCAACGATTGGAATATTCGTTGTTTTATTAGCAGCTGCCTGTAATGCATCAGTCGCAATTGCATAAATCAGATCATCTCCATCATTCACAAATTTCTCTGCAATTGTCTGACAGTTCGATGGATCACCACTGGCATTCTGAAAATCAATATTTTCTTCTTTTACCCCAGCTTCTACTAACGTATCTTTAAATCCCTGATATGCTTTATCTAAAGCAGGATGTTGTGCAAATTGAATAGCACCAATCTTTACTTCAGACAAGCTTTTCGGTTCGCTACTTTCACTTGCACAACCAGTGAGTGCCATTCCCACAGTCATTAATAGTGCGATAACTTTTTTCATTTTAACTTTCCTCCCTAAACATATAATTATAAAGCAAAAAAGCCCGTCCCTAGAGGGCGAGCTAGCGCGATACCACCTCAATTTATTATAATCTCACGATTATAACCTTTGTAAGTTCAACAACTTCTCATAGATAACGTTATGACTCCGACTATCCCTTATCAGGATAATAGCTCCGTGGTGTATTCAAAATTTCTCAACGTATGGTTTTCACCAGCCACCATATCTCTTATGTCTCAGAAATTTTTACTATGTCACTTCTTTGCTTTTGTTTTATGAAATAATCATAATGAATATGAAAATAATTGTCAACACTTTTCTGAAAGAAATTAAAAATAATGATGTAAATTATTACATGAGTCTAATTAATCACAATTTTATACATTAAATTATTGAAAAAAGAACTCTTACAGCGTTAGCCATAAGAGTTCCATGTTATGGTTTTACTTTTGCACAAGTACCATCTGGTCCTGGTGTGTTATTTAGATATTCAGCGATTGCTGCTTTCTGATCTGGTTTACAAGGTCTGCAAGTACCAACAACAGTGACTTCACCATTGACTAATGCTTCTGCTAACCCGCTGCATCCAGCATAGCCACAACTACCGCAGTTATAATTTGGAAGCATGCTAGTAACTTTTTCTACTCGTTCATCTGCTTCAACACTTAAGAAACGGTCTGCGATTCCTAAGCCTAAACCAAGAATTGCACCCAAGACTAGCATCATAATGATTGCAGTTACCATGGATTTTACCCCTTTCTATTCATCATGTGCAGGATTGTTGCAGCAAGACAAATCTTGACAACCCTTGCACTGTGCTTTTAAATCTTCACAGCCTTTAGGAAGCGGTGTTTTATGATTGAAGTGATATACCAATGCATAAATAGCACCAAGTACTCCTAAATATAAGACAGGAAGTAAGGCTTTCATTATACTAATCCCATTAATCCGCTAAATGCTAATGCCATGATTGCTGCAACGATCAAGGCAATCGGATTTCCTTTCCAGGATTCTGGAGTATCACAAGCATCTAGACGCTCACGAATAGTTGAGAAAATATATAATACTAATGTAAATCCTACAGGGATTGCGAAAGAATACGTAAGCATTTCCGCAAAATTATATCCACTGCTGATATTGTTTAAGGTAACATTTAATACAACACAGTTTGTTGTAATCAATGGAAGATAAACCCCTAAAGCTTTATACAGAGATGGGCTTAGCTTTTTGATGATCATTTCAACTAACTGTACTAATGCCGCAATAACTAAAATGAATGTAATTAAATCCATGTATTGTAATCCTAAAGGTTCCAATACACCATAATATAAACCATAAGTTACAATAGATGCCGCTACAATAACGAATGTTACCGCAGCACCCATTCCGATGGCAGAACTGCTTTTCTTGGATACTCCCATGAATGGACACATACCAAGAAACTGGTTTAGGACAACGTTATTAATGAATACAAACGTTATCAGCATGACAAATAAATGACTCCAATCCATCGTTTATTTCGCCTCCTTTTCCAGTTTTTTAGATTTGTATGCTTTATAAGCTGCAAGTCCAGCAGCTAAACATGCAAATGTACAGAATGCTCCAAATGGCTGAGAGAACATAGAAATCGCAAAATCTTCAGGAATAATACGGATTGTAAAAATGTTCTGTGCCGCATTGAATGGATTATCAAAAGATAATACACCTGTTGAAAGAATCTGACGAATACAAGACATCAAAGTAATAGAAGCGGTATAGCCTAACCCCATTCCTAATCCATCTAATGCAGAATCTATAACACCATTCTTACTAGCAAACGCTTCTGCACGTCCTAGAATAATACAGTTAACAACAATCAGCGGTATAAATACACCTAGAGCCTCATCAAGGCTAGCAGCATAAGCTTTAATAAACATCTGAATGATTTTAACTAATGTTGCAATAATTACGATATATACCGGAATACGAATTTCAGATGGCGTAATATTACGAATCAAAGAAATAAGCACATTTGATAAAATCAATACAACGATAACTGCAACCCCCATACCAATCGCGTTATTTAATGATGTGGTAATTGCTAGTGTTGAACATAGTCCTAAATATAGTGAGAATACAGGATTTTCACGGATGAATCCTGCTGTAAAATTTTCTTTACGGTTCATTCTTCATCCACCTCCTACTGTAATTTGTCAGCCTGATATTTAGCTGCTTCTTGGATTCCTTCAAGAATCGGTTTACTTGATAATGTAGCTCCTGTTATTACATCATCTAAAATTTCATCAGTAGTTGCATCTTTTCCTTTTAATGAATCACGGAATGGCTGTTCGGTTACTTTGGAACCTAAACCTTTCGTATCACCATTAGAAATTGCAACATAATCATAAACTGTACCATCTTCATTTAATGCTACTAAGAAACTAGTACCACCATCATAACCTGCTACATTCATTTTGAAAATATATCCTTTTCCTTCTACAGAAAAGATTTTTTCAATAGTTTCTGATACATCTTTTTCCACTACTTCAAATGCATCATCACTAACATCTGGATAAATAATTTTTAAATTTTCTTTTTCAGCCGCCAATTCATTAGCCGCAATTACAGGAGCAGTCATATTGTTCGCAAATGCTAACGCTCCTCCAGCCAAAGCTGCAATCAGAGCTAAGAAAACAGTCAGATGAAGTATCTTTTTCATGTTCTTACCTCCTAATATCCTAGAGCTTTACGCACTTCTTCAACTGCACGAACAGCAGATTTAGATGAGAACGTAGCTCCTGAAACTGCATCATTTTTCTCTACAGTTATATCATTTTTTAAATCCATACCAGCAAACTGATCTAAGAATACTGGATTATCAATCTTATCACCTACATACTCAGTATCATTGATTTCCGTAGGTACAACACTAACGATTTTATCGTCTTTTACTGTAATATCAAACTTATTGTAGATATTTGGATCTGTGCTGGATGCATATCCTTGTGCTTCTACATGGAAAGTAGTCGAACCATCTTCATTTTCTGTCTGCCCGCTTACTTTTGCATCAAAATTATTTACATCTTCATCAGATGTACTGATCATTACTGCAGGATCTGGTTCTCTTGCTTCAATTACATTAGCAGCTAGTAATACACTGCCTAATCCAACTACGGCTACACTCGCAAAGATAATTCTTGCTTTCTTACGAAGTGCCAATTGTTTTCCAGATAAGCTCTTTTCAATCATTGGTGAAAACATATTCATCAATAGGATTGAATATAAACATCCTTCAGGAAGGTTTGCTTTGATACGGATCAGCACTGTTAATATTGCTGCACCTAACGCAAAGATACAGCGACCTTGTGCACTCGTTGGAGAAGTAACTGGATCTGTCAACATAAATACAGCTCCAAACATAACTCCACCAGTTAATAGATGTAATAATGGATACCAGATATAACCAGGAAGACTTCCATAGTTTCCTACTCCACGCATTAAGGCAATCGCAAATGTTAACACAAAGATACTGCCTAGATAAATCACTGGTACTCGCCAATCAATTACTTTACGAATTGCTAATACAACACCTACTAGTAAGATTACTAATGCACTCGTTTCTCCGATTGCACCTGGATACCAGCCAGTAAATAATGTCTGCAAACCGCCAATCTGATCAAACATTTCTGTGATCATTTCTGGATTTACAACTAACCAGTTAAAGTCATTCGCAATCACTGTTGTAGGTGTTGCTGATGTGATTACATCAGTAGTTGCCCCAACGAATGTCGCAAAGATTACTGCTCTACCAACAGCCGCTGGATTGAAAATGTTATTTCCAAATCCTCCAAATACTAGTTTTGCAAAGAAAATCGCAAAGAAAGTAGCTACTCCTAATGCATATGGACTAATGCTGATTGGACACATCAATGTTAGAATAATTGCTGTAATCCATCCAAAAGATCCACTTAGGAATTTCTTTATGTATGCGAAATTAAATTTCGCTCCTTTTTTCATGAAGAATGCCCATGCAGTTTCAGTAACAAGTGCTACAACTAAAGAAACTATCAATAGTTTCACTGCCTGCATAGCATATTTCATGCCATATACCTGATGATAATAGAATAATGAAAAAGCAAATACTACAAGCAATCCAATCATCAGCTCTAACATGATCTGTTTTGTACTTTGTTTTTGACGTAAGTTAGGTGATGCATTAAATACAAACTTCATACGTTACCCTCCCTTACTGCTTGGCCAGCATCAGCTGACGTTTTGCTCGACGAACATTTTCTGTCACATCTAATCGAGATGGACAAATATATGTACAAAGACCACACTCTATACAATCCATTGCACATAGTTTTTCCACTGTTGCTTTATCGTTTGTTTTATTAGCCTGTGCAATGCGTACCGGCTGTAAGCCTGCAGGACAATGATCAGAACATTTACCACAGCGCAGACAGGCAATACTGTCGAATGGTTTATTTTCTAATACCGTGATGGCGTTCATATTACGATCTACAACAAACATATCATTAACGATTGTTTTACCCATCATAGGTCCACCAGCAATCAATTTTACTTCTTCACATGTATAACCGCCACATGCAGCGATAACTTCACTTGCTGGAACACCAACCGGTACACTAACATTCATAGGTTCTTTAACTGCATTTCCTGATACAGTCAAGGTCTTTGTCACAATCGGTTTTCCGTATAATAACGCTTCACCAAAAGCAATTGCAGTAGTCGCATTATTGACAATTGCCCCAACTTCACTTGGAAGTCGATCATATTCTTTATGCATGATTTCACGCACTAACACTCGTTCCCAGCCCATAGGATATACATCAGGAACAGCTTTTACACTGCATCCTTCAATTCCTTTAATGGCATCTTCCACAAACTTAATTAAATCTGGGTGTGTCTTTTTGATCGCAATGACAACTTCTGGTGCCATTGCCATTTTCTTCATTGCGGCAATACCAGTCACAAACTCTTCTTTATGTGCCTGAACCATTTTATAATCCGCAGTAATAAATGGTTCACACTCAACTGCATTGATAATCAGCTTTGTGATATCTTTCGCAAACTTATATTTTACATAAGTTGGGAATCCTGCACCACCAAGTCCAATGATTCCTGCATTCATCATAAAGTCAATTAACGTTGTGCGATCAGCTGTTTTATAATCCAGTGGTTCAAAAGCCTGTACCTGTTCATACTTCCCATCATTTTCAATTACCAAATGATTCACTGGCTTCAAGGAAGAATGCATGCGTTTCTCAATTTTGCCGATCGTACCAGAAACACTTGCATAAATAGGAACAATATTGCGTTCATTGCACTGGGCAATTTTTGTTCCCACATAAACATGGTCGCCTTCATTTACTAGAACATCTACATTTACAGAAGATCCGCAAATCAAAGGTATATATACCTTATTATTGGCTTTTACTTCTTTGATGTCTACATGGTCACTTAACTCTTTGTGTCCAGGAATGTGCTCACGCATCGGTCCTTTAAACAATGACATCATAGTCACCTTACCTTTCTCTAATCTTCCAATTGCACACAAATTTATTTAATTGCATACATTGGTAATTATAACATCTTCACAGACTGATAAAAAGAGAAATTTATATTTTTTCCGAAAAGAAACCCATACTTCCCCCATATTTCAAACACAAAAAATGGAATATCCATAATTTTCTTATTTCAAGTATGTTTATAAAATAGATATAATTCCTTTTTTCTAGTAAAATACTTTCAAAATCGCAAAATAATGTTATAATGACAAACGGTGATGAAATGAAAAAAATATTAAGTGTTCTACTCATGCTTCTTGCAGTGAGTGGCTGTACAGAAAAAGAACCAGAAAGATATTCTATGAGTGCTACCGATATTGGTTTTGATACTGTTGTATCCTTTATAGCTTATACCGATAGTGAAGCAGAATTTGAAAAGTATAGTGATAAATTAAAAGAATTATTTTTACACTATGACCATTTATTCGATAAATACAACTCATACGATGGTATAAACAATATTAAGACTATCAATGATAATGCTGGAAAACAAAGTGTAGAAGTCGACCCTGCTGTTATTGATCTCTTAACTCTTTCAAAGCAATATGATTCCATAAGCAGCCATCAGTTTGATATCACGATGGGAAGTGTCTTCAACATCTGGCATGATTATCGCGAAGAAGGAACAATTGCTAATCAGAATGGTACAGAAAGCAAAATTCCATCTATGAGTGAATTAGAAGAAGCTCAAAAGCATACCGGCTGGGAACATGTTCAGATTGATGAAGAAAACAATACCGTATATATTGATGATCCTAATGTTTCTTTAGATGTTGGTGGAGTCGCAAAAGGCTTTGCGGTAGAATTAATTGCAGAAGAATTAGAGAGTGAAGGTTTGGAGCATGCTATTATCAACGGTGGAGGAAATATCCGTCTTATTGGAAACAAGCCTGTAGATGACACATGGTCTGTAGGTATTCAGATTCCCAATCTAAATGCTCAAGCTACTGACTCTTTAGTTTCTATTAAATCAAATGGAGATACTTCTTTTGTGACAAGTGGAGATTATCAGCGTTATTACACATATAATGGAGAAATCATGCATCATATCATTGATCCTGATACTCTAATGCCTGCTAGGCATTGCCGTTCTGTAACAGTTATTACTAAGAACAGCGGTATTGCGGATATCCTTTCTACAACTCTATACTCAATGACACATCAGGAAGGCGTTGAATTATTAAATAAACTAAAAGAAGAAGAAGGTATTGAAGCTAACGCAATTTGGGTCTATGATGAAAATCAGCCAAAAGAAGATGATACAGAATCTTTCTCAAAAGATGGCTATGAAATCGTATTTAGCGATGGCTTAAAAGATGCAATATCACAATAGCAGTCAAAAAACTAGAGTTTATTCCTCTCAGAATTTTCTCTAGTTTTTATTTTACTATTTTTATGCTTATAACCCTCATGCAAATTTTTTAGATTACTTATTTTATATGTGCAGTTATAATCGTATAACTATATGAGTTAATAGTTATTTTTATATTATCAATCTCACAATACCAATTCTTTCCCTTTTTATAAATATTACATTTATTATCTAGTACTTTGCTCTTACAATATTCTACAACATCATTAATATCTAACTTAAGGTTTTTCTTAATTCTATTTACACCTAATTCTGTAGTGTGAACCTTATCTATATTAGATAACAAAATTTCTTTATTCATATATTACCTGCCCCTTATATTCTAGCTTATAGAAATTGCTACTAACGATTTTAGCATTTTCCTCTTACATATCACACACCCAATATCCAATGCATATTGAGCTAAATGCAGAAAATCATGGAAACCTATATAATAATTCATTTCCTTTCCCATAGACTAAATACCTCGTAAAATTCCAATTTATTATTTCTCATTCATTATTAGTTGATCCAATACAAAGAAATGCAGAACCCAAACATAGCCAAACCACACCAGAAGAAAATCCTGTACTAAAAAACTTAGTAATAGCGACTATGTAAAATAACACTGATGCTAAATAGTATAAGTGTATTGTTTTTTTACTGTTCATAAAGTTTTATCCTCTCATAAAATCATCTAAATTTCTTTATAAGAATTATACCATGAATAGATTATATATCCAGTTCTTTTCTGCTTTGTATGTATACATAAAAAGTGATATGACATTTGCTTATTATAAGTCATATCACTTTTTTATTGAAGAAATATTATAGTTTATTTTTCATATCTGCTAATTGTTTTTCTACAATTGCATACTGAGAACGATAACCTTCTAATTTTTCACGTTCTGCATTTACTTTAGCTTCTGGCGCTTTATTTACAAAGTTAGGATTATTCAACATACCTTCTCCACGTTTGATTTCCTGTGTTAAACGTTTTAATTCTTTGGTAAGTTTTTCAATTTCTTCCTCAACATTGATAATAGAAGCTAATGGAACATTTAATGTACCATTTAAAATTGGACGTACTGCCATTTCTTCATTGCTTTCAACACTTGTCCATGTCGCATGACACATCTTTTGTAGAATAGCATTGATGTATTCAATACAAGGCATAATTTCATTGTTTTCATTTTTGATCACAACTTCAATATCCATACTAGGTTTTAAGTTATAGTCAACTCTTAGACTACGAACTGCTTCAATCATTGTAATTAATTGACGAATAGAAGTCATTTCTTCATCACTCATATCAATTTCTACCATTTCTGGCCATGTTTCCAGATTAATGCTTTCTTTTGTATGAGGTATAGCAAGATAAATTTCTTCAGTGACAAATGGCATGAATGGATGCAACATACGAACAATACCGCTTAATACTGTTACTAGTGTTGACTGTGCTGCTTTACGAACTGTTTCATCTTCACTCTGCAATCCAGCTTTACTTAATTCAATATACCAGCTACAGAAATCATCCCAGATAAAGCTGTATAATTCATTACCAACAAGAGCATATTCGTATTTTTCCATATTGGCAGTAACACTCTGTAATACTTCATTGAAACGTTTTAAAATCCACTTATCAATCATAGAAACATTTGTTAAATCAATATCCTCAATTTCCATAGTTTCAGGTATCTGCATTAGCACAAAACGTGATGCATTCCAGATTTTATTAATAAAGTTTGCGCTTGCCTCTACCTTTTCATCTATATAACGCAAATCCTGTCCAGGTGTAGAATTTGTAGTTAAGAAGAAACGTAAAGCATCTACGCCATGATCCTGAATTACATCCATTGGATCAATACCATTACCTAAAGATTTACTCATCTTACGACCATTCGCATCACGAACAAGTCCATGGATCAAGACATCTTTAAATGGTCTGTTTTTCATACAGTAACGAGTCTGGAAAGCCATACGAGCTACCCAGAAGAAGATGATATCATAACCGGTTACCAATACATCATTTGGGAAATAACGTTCTAGATCTGGTGTTTCCTCAGGCCAGCCTAAAGTTGAGAATGGCCATAATGCACTTGAGAACCAAGTATCTAATACATCTTCATCCTGTACCCAGTTTTCAATATCTTTTGGATATTCCATACCTACATAGATTTCATGTGTTTCTTTATGATACCAAGCAGGAATACGATGTCCCCACCATAACTGACGAGAAATACACCAATCTTCAATATTCTCTAACCACTGATGGAAAGTCTTTTCAAAACGAGTCGGATAGAAATGAATTTTCTGTTCTTCAATTTCCTGATTTTTCAAAACACTATCAGCTAATGGTTTCATCTTTACAAACCATTGTTTAGATAAATATGGTTCTACAATAACTCCTGTACGTTCAGAATGTCCTACCTGATGCATATGTTTTTCAATATGATCTACAATGCCGTTCTTTTCAAAATCAGCTACTAAAGCTTTACGACATTCGAAACGATCCATCCCTTCATATTTATGAGCTAACTCATTCATGGTACCATCCGGATTCATACAGATTGGCATAGCTAAGTTATATTTTTTTGCCAAAGCAAAGTCATTAGGATCATGTGCTGGCGTACATTTCATAACTGCTGTACCAAATGACATATCAATGTAATCATCCGCCATAATTGGTAACTCTTCCCCATTGGCAGGGTTTATTACATGCATACCAATAATATCTTTATAACGTTCATCATCTGGATGGACAAAGATTGCCTGATCCGCAAACATGGTCTCTGGACGAGTTGTTGCGATTACTAGGTTCTTACCAGTTTCAACTACTTTATAGTTGAAATAGTACATCGCACCTTCAATTTCTTTATGTATAACTTCAATGTTTGATAAAGCTGTTTTCGCTTCTGGATCCCAGTTAATGATACGTTCTCCCTGATAGATCAAGCCATCATTGTATAGATCCACAAACACTTTACGTACTGCTTTGCTTAACCCTTCGTCTAATGTAAAACGTTCTCTAGTATAATCTAAAGATAATCCCATCTTAGCCCATTGTTTACGAATGGTAGTCGCATATTCTTCTTTCCATTCCCAAGCACGTTCTAAGAATTTTTCACGCCCGATATCATAGCGGGAAATCCCTTCATTTTTCAAACGCTCATCAACTTTTGCCTGTGTCGCAATACCTGCATGATCCATTCCAGGAAGCCATAACATATCATATCCCTGCATACGTTTGTAGCGTGATACAATATCCTGTAAAGTAGTATCCCATGCATGACCTAAATGTAATTTTCCAGTTACATTTGGTGGTGGGATTACGATACAGAATGGATCTTTGCTTTTATCACCAGCAGTGAAATAACCATGTTCAATCCATTGTTGGTAATGATCTTTTTCTACCTGCAGATGATTGTACTTCGCATCTAATGTCTTTCTCATCTTAACACTCCTTTATATCTTCTTTCAATAAACTAAACAATCCCATATCATGATAAATGCCATCGCTTAATTTTGTATAATTACGTAAAATACCTTCTTTTTTAAAATGACATTTTGTTAGTAAAGCAGCACTTTTTTCATGCTCTACCGCAACTTTTGCTTCAATTCTTCTTAGACCAGTATGATGAAATGCCACATATACAAGCTCCTGTAATGCTTCTTTCATCAATCCTTGATTCCAATAAGATGGATGAAGTACATAACCAATCTCACCAATATCACCATCTATCGTATGAATATTTAAATTTCCAATGACCTTGTCATGTTCTTTATGTACCATTACCCATGTCTGTGGCACACCTTGTCTTTCATAAGATAGATAAAAAGCACGAATAACACGTAATGTATCATCAATACTTGGATGTGGCGGAAAAGTCAGATACCTTGTAACAGCTGGATCATGATAATATTCATATATTTCACTTGCATCACTTTCTTCTATTGGTCGCAGCAAAAGTCTTTCTGTTTCTACTATAGGCATATCTAAACGCATATTATCACCTCCAGAAAATAAAAAAACGTCCGCTAAGGACGCTGATCACGTGGTACCACCTTATTTCACACATTACTGTGCCTCATCACGTTAACGCCGTGTATTACGAATATTCTTACTGAACTTTCTGAATATCAGCTCCAAGACTACCTTCCTATATACTCAGCACTTTCTTCCACCAGCCGAAAGTTCTCTCTGCCTGAAACATATAGTACTCCTTCTCTTCATTGCAGTTACGTAATCATTATAAACAAAAGCATCTTACATTTCAATACTTTTTAAAAGTTTTCCGACTAAGGAAGAATTAAGAGAGATTTGGCAATAACTTCTTTATGGTTATTGATGGTACGTAATTCATCTTCTTTTACATCATAACGATGCGCTATCGCACTATACGTATCACTTTCTTTTGCAACTACCATACGATACGATGTAAAGGTTGCTTCATCATCTTCAAATAAATCCTCAAACTGTGTTTCTTCTTCTATCTCATGCTCCTCTGCTTCTTGTTCCTTTACAACTTCTGCCTGATGAGTATTTCTTATTTCCTCAACATATTCTATCTCTTTTTCTAATAAACCATAAATACCAATTTCTATATCTAATAAAATACCATCAGATTTTACATGTGCCTGATAATTTTGAATATCTAACTGAAAATTCTCTTCTGATAATTTGTGGTTCGGTGCTAATATATCCATATCTAATGTTTCTCTATATTCCTGTATGTTATGGTGCTCATCTCTATATGCACCTTGTATATGCAGTTCTCCTAATGCTCGAACCCCCTCTATTTCTTTATGATATGTCAAATCACTTTGTACATGCAGCTCTACATTTTCCTTAACCTGATTAGGAAACAGTAATTCTTTTTCTATTTTCATTGTTCTCATTACGATATCCTCCTACCATTCTATATGCATTTATCTTTTGAATTATGTTCAAGATAATACTTTCACAAAGAAGTCAATAAGAATAGTAGGCATGGACATGGAGATATGATAGAATAATACAAGATAGAAATGAGGTTACTTTATGATTACAATTGAAAGAACAAGTGTTATGAATTTTGAAAATGCTATTCGTGGCGCAAGAAACCCTATGAATAGCTGGAATCGTATGGATAGTTATTATGATGAATCTGGAAATTTCATCATGGGACCTAATGATTTGAATCTAGCACAGCGCTTAACTCGTGCAGGAAGTGATCATCGTAAATTTATACGTCAGATATTTGTTTCTGTTGACTTTACTGCCCCATTATATTGGTGGAAAGAATATGATACCTATAAAGTCGCAACGGTTGCGAACTCTACATCTACTATGCATAAAATCGCAAGTAAACCTTTTGAACTAAGTGATTTCTCTCATGATCACATGAATGAAAAAGCACTCGCAAGTTTAAAACAAACTATCGAAGTATTAGAAGAACTTCGTCAGGAATATTTAGAAACAAAAGATAAAGAAGTATGGTACAGCATGATTCAATTATTGCCTACTAACTACCACCAGTTACGTACATGCAGTATGAATTATGAAACTTTAATGAATATATATTATGCTAGAAGACATCATAAATTAGATGAATGGCATGTAGTATGTGATTGGATTGCATCTTTGCCATATGCAAAAGAACTGATTTTATCTGTAGAACAACAATAGAGCTGCTTACTCAACAGCTCTTTTTTCTTAATTCTTATTTTTTCTCAATTCTCCTATATGCATCTTTAACTAGCTTTATGATCCAAATAACAAATAATAATGCAATGAATATGAAAATACAGCCAGTATACACTTCTTTATTTTTTATTAACTCTAGCCCTACAATTGTCAATGATAAAAGGATAGCGCCAAAGAAAACTATTAACAAAATTAGCAAGGGGATACGAACCCACAACGTTATTTTACGATTACTAGACACATCCATAATATATTCTAGAAAAATTGTTAAAATTAATTCATATATGATATCCATTCTCACCACTCCCAAGAATCACAAATATATTAACACATTTATAAATTTGCAATTCTTAAGAATACTTAAAAAACTTATCCATAATATTTAAATCTAAATAAAATACGATTTGCAATATATAATAATATATTATATCCGCCAATAACCAGCATTCCTGTAAGCCATGGATAATAGCTTGTTCCCATAATATTCAAGAAAGGATCTTTATATATCATTGGATTTAAACATCGTAATGCATCAATCGATTCCACAGGTGCATAATAAACCAATACTGCAATAATTAATAGATTACATAATAAAGCTACATATGAATTTTTAAATAAACGTGTACAGAACAGATTAATTTGAACATAGAAGATAATTAGAAATATGATCATAGCCATCCCTAATACATTCACTGCCCACATTGGTATTAAATCAATATTAGGATTACTAAACATATTTTCAGACATACGGGTAACACCTAAATACAATTCTTCTGAATCACGCAATAGATAACCGCCATCTCTTACATAGCTAACTGCTGTACCTATTATTCCACCTTCATTCACAACTGTTGGGTAACTATGATACTGGAAATGATCAAAAATACCTAAAATACATGCCATAAGCAGAATTGGTACAAATACCACAAATAAAACAAGGGCTGAGTTTGCGATTATTTTAGAAATAATAAATGTTCTTCTTACTTTCGGAATAACCATCATTGATTTATCTACCCCTATTTCATGATAGTATTTATGATCATCAAAGAATAAGATTGCCACTAATAATGGCAAGACAACTGCCAAAACACTTCTCATCAGCTGTATCAGAAGAGTAGAACTATTAACCGATGAATACGATAAAACACCTATATACTGATCATAGATAGAATACAGATAACGCATTTTCAAAGCCTCAGCATGATACGATAATTTTGTATAATATTCCCCCATCCAGTCAAGCTGTAACATATACGGTTCATACTTAGAACCATCAAATAAATCCATTTTCTTTACAATATCCTTTACCTCTTCTACATTTGGCAATGAATCACGATATTCCTTAGGAAGTGAATAATACGACATCTCTTCTTCAAAAATATACATATCTAATAAAGAAGTTAACATCTCTTTCCATTGGTGATTTCGCTTTTGTGAAGTATATTCCGCAAATGTTTTGTTTAACTGTAAAACCTTTTGATCGATTTCTTCATTCTTTTCTTTATCTATGATAGGATAGTTATTATAAAACAAATTCTGCCTTTTTTCCTGTAAAGAGAAAACATCTTCATAATGAGAATTAGTATTGCATTGCATCAACAGTGCAACTTCACAAAGCACAAGGATCAGTGTCAGGAAAATTACTTCTTTTCGTTTTAAATTTCTTTTTATTTCAAACCAAATAAATTGAAGCATCTAATCTCCCCTTTCTATCCATTCTGTAAATCTTTTCTTTTAAAATAAACATAAGCTACATACCATAGAAGTCCGCCCAAGATACAACCGGCTGGTAATGCAATCAAATTTTGATGATTAGATACAATTTCCAATGTTTCATTATAACAAAGCGGAATGAAGCCATAGATTTTCTGTAGGCCAAGTGCTTGCTGAAGAACTGCAACAGTCATATATGTAATGAACGTAATAATTAAAGTAGAAGAGCTGCTAGACACAAACATCGCAATCGCATAAACAAAGAAAATCATGAAAATTAAACCTGCTATCAGTATCAAACCCATCGTGCATACCGTCTGCCAAATAGGCAACATTTCATTGCTCAGCATACACGGATACATCGGATTTCCCCAGCCACAGAATATACCTACAAGTATTAATAAGCCAATCAAAATAAATAAATAGATTCCTAATAAGGTAAAAGAAAAGATAAGCTTTGATAACAAAATTTCTTTTCTAGAGTACGAAGATGAATAAATATTTTTAAAACTTCCTGTATCAAATTCTAACCCGAAAATATCAAAAATCCACAATAGGAAGAAAAAGAATACAGCTAGTGCACCTATCCCATTAAACAATTGTTTAGGAATATTCCAGACTGTTAATTGATATGGGCTAGCCTCTAATTCTATTTCATGATCAATCAGATACTGATAATACTGATTTTCCTGTTTCAACTCCTCTATAGATTTTTTTGTGAAATCTTCCATTGGTATATCTGATTCATATCCGTCAAGTAAAACCATATTGAGATTCATATACTCCTTAATAGAACTTATAGATTGATAATCTTTTAATAAATATCCATCCTTCACAATATACAGAGCATCTCTAAGTTCAGTAAAGTATTCACTCTGCTTTTTCGCATCTTCTATATCCTCACCCTCTTGTGCGTAAATTATAGTTGTGGTAGGACCACGAAGACTACGATCAGCATTCTTCTGTTCTCTTGTATAATCTTCAATTGCTGTTTTTAAATAATTCTGATGTTCTGAATTACAATAACCTAGAAAGCAAACAAATGCCAATAACATCATAAAGAATACAACATAGTTCTTGATTGAATGAATAAATTTTTTACATTCATATTTTAATAATGTTTTCATAAAGCCCTCTCATAGATTGCAGAATACGCATCTTCCAGATCCACAGATACTTTTTCGACATCCTGAACAACTACTCCTGATTGAATCAGCGATTGTAGTAAAGAAGAAAATTCATCTGCATTCTGAAAAATCGCTTCATATACATTCCCATGTACATTTTTCAGCTGAGGAAACTGAGATAATAATTTTGTTGTATCTTCATGAATATAGAAATGATAACAAAGAAGAGATTCCCTTTTATCCATAGTACGAATCTTTCCATGATCAATATAAATAATTCGTGTTGATATCTTTTCTATTTCGTTTAATTGATGAGAAGATATAAGTAAAGCCATGTTTTGTTCTTCAACCATTGCCTTTAATTCTTCACGAAGTTCATGTACACCTGTAGGATCTAAACCATTCATTGGTTCATCAAGCATTAAGAAACGTGGTTTATTTAATAAAGCAATAGCCAATGCTAAACGTTGTTTCATACCTAGAGAATACTGATTAACTCGTTTATGAATCTGATCACCTAAACGAGTATACTCAATCATTTCTTCTACTCTTTCTTTTGAACATTTTTTTAACCCGGCAAACAGTGTTAGATTTTCATATCCAGTCATCGTTGGAAATAATCCAGGATTTTCAATAAGGCTAGACTGTTTATTTAATGCCTGTTTTCTTTGTTTAAGTAAATCATTCCCACAAATTGATATAGTACCCTGATCCATATGAATCAGATTACATATACACTTCATCAATGTACTCTTTCCTGCTCCATTTGGTCCGATAAATCCTAAGATCTCACCTTCATAGATTTCAAAGGAAATATCATCAAGTACTTTTTGTTTACCAAATGACTTTGATAAATGGTCAACTTTTAATATTGGATTCACGCTATCTCTCCCCTTTCATAAATTTTACATCTGTTATATGTAAAATATATACATTATAATGTCATGTTTTTTCTTGATTGAATATATTTACATACTATAATACACTTTTTATGAATAAAAGAAAGTAGGAGATAGTCATTAAACTACCTCCCCTTATCAAACCGCATGT
>URYK01000043.1 GCA_900552125.1 uncultured Solobacterium sp.
CATTTTCATATACGAATGAATCCTTTCTTGAATATCTTAACTTAATGACATTGCTATTCTTACTCGTTTTTATATCTAATACAGTTACAAAAAGTCTTAAAAGGAGTTGATTAATAATGGAAAGTAAGATTACTGCCTGTTGGCTCACAATTAATCGTGCGTGCAATCTCCACTGTGAATGGTGCTATGCAAAGAACGCTGATAAAATGCAAATGGATTTTTCAACTGTTACGTCACTATTAGATTTTTTGATTTCAATGGAAATAAGAAATTTGATAATACTTGGTGGTGAACCAACTTGTTCAAATGACTTAGTGCCAATTATTGTTGAATGTAAGAAGCGATCTATACATTCAGTCCTTGTAACAAATGGTGTAAGATTAGCAGATAAGGATTATCTGAATTCACTTGTTGAAGCTGGAATAGGCACAATAAGTTTATCGCAAAAAGCACATGATAGGACTAGTTATACTAATGTTACTGGTGTTGATTGCTATGAAGAGTTTCTTCAGGCTGTAACAAATGTTTCTAGCACAGGATTAGATTTTGTTGTATCCTTTGTTTTGACAACTGAAAATATTTCGTATATAGCAAAGTCTATGCGTGTTCTTCGAGCTCATGGAGCGGTTAAGTTTTCGTTAGGTTTTTGTTATGATTTTGAGGTGTGCCGATCTGCGATCAGCCATCCAGAAAATCCGTATCGTCTTTGGGATGAATTTTCAAAGTATTATGCAGAAATCCATGAGGCGAGTGAAGGAAAATTTGTACTTCAAATGGGATTGCCACTTTGTGTTGCGGATATGGATTTGATTAATCTTATGAATGAAAGAAAGCAAATTCTTACTGTGTGTCAGTTGTTACGAAGAAGCGGTTTAATTTTTGATACAGACATGTCTGTAATTCCTTGTAATGCAATGTTTAACTATAAGTTAGGTAAATTTGGTGTTAGTTTTACAGATAAGGATTCATTTGAAAAATTCTGGAATTCTGAGGAGTTGATAACTTTTTATAATAAGTTGAAGTCGGCGCCAGCTACAGACTGCCTTAAATGTGATTTGTGGACAAATTGTGGTGGAGGGTGTATTTCAAATTGGTTCAATTATCGATTTAATGATTTAAAAAAAATGAAGGAGGAGTAAATTTATGTCAGATGTGTATACTGATCTCGAAATGCTTAACAAAATAGATGTTATTCCAAGCACCGAATTGTCTGGTTTAGGCATGAAAAATGGTACTTCAGATTGTATTGATTGTCACTATATAAGTAGTGACTGTGAAGCACCATGTTTTTGTTAATTGCATCTATTCTAACAATTCTAATGCTCTATTATTGGGTTAGTAAAAATCAAACATTTAATGAAAAATAGTTAATTTTTTATAGTACCGACTAATAATATGAATTAAACGATACAACCTACACCACTTGCTTATTTTATAGTCATAACCACCTGTGAAAACGGGTGGTTTGTTTTAAACTTATTAGCTCTGTTATTTCTCGAACGCTTTTATTCGCTGATTTTCTATTTTTACTATTACTGAAAGAGCACCTGGTTATACCCTTGATGAATCTTCGTATTTTCTGATTTTTTTCTATTCAATTAGTGCTGATTGGAAATAAACTTTTTGTGTATTATAGGAAATTGTGTTGATTTTCCATGATAGCTTTACAAAACTATCTAACTATAATTTAAAGACAAATAGTTCATCTTTCAAAGGTTGTAAAACTCTAAACCATTTTAACAAAAAACTTGTAATAGTACATCAAATGAATAAATTAAACTATCAGCTTTAAGTGCTTGTTATACTTTTTTACTATTCATGATGAAAAGGTTTTGTGTTCATTTTGTAAACTGAAAAGAAATTCTAATAAAGGTGATTTATCAAAGAAATTATGTAAAGGAAACAAAGTTAATACTATTGCAGATACTGTATAAGGAGAATATGCACATTATACAGCGCAGGTAAAATGGTTTGAGTTTGTAACAACAAAAAAAGCAAAAAGAGGCTTGTAAAATACTTTGAAGAAAAATACAAAAAACCTTAAATTTTATTATTCAATTTTCTTGCCATTAATACTAATTTAATGGCTTTTTTTGTTAATTAAAATTTACCAATTTTATCTATTCTTTCCTTTATTTATAAAATATAAATCATTTAAAATGATAGAATTCAATTGAAAAGGAGGAGAAAGATTATGAGTAGTTTTATTCCAAATGTAACAGCAAATATCGATGGGAAAGATATTTCTTTAGATATGATTTCATATCAATTAATAAAAAACAGAAGGATATTTATGTTTGGAGAGGTAAATAATTCATTGGCACTTAGCATAATTTCACAATTAATTTATTTAGATGAGAAGTCTAATGATGACATTTATCTTGTTATGAAAGGTCCAGGTGGTTCAATAGCGGACGGTATGGCAATTTTTGATACTATGAATATGATTAAGTCAAATGTAAACACGATTGCTGTGGGAGAGTGTGCTTCGATGAATGCTTTTCTTTTATCCTCCGGGAAGAAAAGGTATATTACATTCAATGCTGATGTGATGATACATCAACCACTAGGGAGTTTCCAAGGACAAGCAAGTGATATCGTTATTCAAGCAGAGCACATCGAATATTTGAAAAAGAAGATGATGAATTTAATGGCTACGCAATGTAAAAAAAATGTAAAACAGATTATCAATGACATAGAAAGAGATAAATGGATGTCTGCGGAAGAAGCTTGTAAATATGGTTTGGTCGATAAAGTTATTTTGAATTTAAATGAAATAGGTGATGAATATGATTAAGGGTAAAATAACAAGACCTATAGGGTTGGACTCAATATGTGATGATATTGACGAAACTTGTTTAAACAGTGAATTATATCAAAATAGTAATGTTGCGCCATCACATTATCTAATTGGTTTGAATCAAGGTGAGGGTCAAACTATATTGACAGAATACATTGCAAGTATGTTTTACCAAAAAAATATTAGAAAATTCGGAGGATTGGATATTTATTTGGAATATAAAATTGATGGATCATTATCACAATTAAAATGGATATTTAATGATATCAAAAATCGTTCAGTTTATTTGAATGATTATGAAGGTTGTATATCTATTGATATTACAGAATTAGCATTGCATTTAAATGAGAAGCAGATAGATTTATTCCTAAAAGAGTTAAAATATGTATCTCAATATGCTACTTTGATTTTATTTGTTTCCAATAAACAAAACAGAAATATTTCCACCCTTATTACTAAAGTTGTAGATACATTGAAGAATATAAAAGTATTTACACAGTTAGATTATACATATGAAAATATTTCAGAGGTAGTTTCACGCATGATTAAAAAAAATGGTGTTGTTTTGCAAATTGATGAGACATTTAAAAAGTCTTTGCTTGAAATAGTAATAACAAATGAAATAAATTCTATTGAAAAAGCAAAAGAAGTTACAAATGAATTAGTTAAATATTCTAAGATCAAAGGGAGTGAGTTATTCTTAGGGAGTACGGAATTGGAACAATACACTAAAGAAAAATTAGTAAAGTAGAGGTAATCAACTATGAGAGATGATAAATGGACAGACAAGTTTGACATATTAATGGGACTTGAAAATATTAAAAATAAAAAAGTAGGAGGACCTATTTTATTTCGAGATAATGGAGAGAATTATGTAGAAAATAGTGAATCTCATACAATTGTTTTAGGTTCAAGTGGAACAGGAAAATCTAGAAGATATATTCTTCCAATGTTACATTCTATATTTGAGGCTAATGAATCTGCAATTGTTATTGATCCTAAAGGCGAATGTTATAGATTGACATCCTATATAAATTCAGATACTTACCAGGATTATGTGATAGATTTTAGAGATGTTTTTCGCTCTACAAAATGGAATCCTTTAGGAGCAATACAAGATTTATGGGATTCTGATACAATTAATGAACAACAGAGGGCTAGAGAACTGATTAATCAACTTGCTACTGCTTTGTTTCCAGCTAACTCTAATGATCCGTTTTGGTCAAATAGTGCTAAATCATTATTTGTTGGGTTGGTTAATGTTTTGATGGAATCTAATAAATCAAAAAAGAGACAAATTACAATTCTAGATATTTATAAAATTGTAATTAAAGGTGATGACGAGATACGTAAACTACTTACTGAATTTCCAAACTCAATAGGAATAATGAACGTACATTCTTATATAACTACAGCTAATGATACTAGGGGCGGAATTAGATCTACCTTTTTAGAAGGGTTGAATATGTTTTCAAGTAGTGAAGGTTTAATATCAATGCTAAGTGGTAATGAATTAAAAATTAGTGAAATCAATGGAAATAAAAAGTTTAGGATTTTCATTATTATTCCAGATGAAACACCAATTTACAATAATCTAGCAGCTGTGTTATGTAATCAGTTAATTAATCATTTTGTTAATTTTGCTCAAGAGAATCCAGAAGCAAGATTAATGACAAGATTAAATATTGTTATTGAAGAATTAGGAAATATTGGAAAAAGTATTGGAAATTTACCTTTTTTAATGAGTGCAAGTCGATCAAGAAATATTAGAATGCATCTTGTCCTACAATCATTATCTCAATTAGAAGCTACCTATGGCGCGGCTGATGCATTGACAATTAGAGAGAACGCAGATATTTTAGTCGCTTTCAGAACTACAAATATTACTACATTGAAAGAATTATCTGAAAAATGTGGAGAAAGAATGATGGAAATAAATGGGAATTACCAAAGGGAAAGTTTAATTACTCCATCTCAATTAGGTGCAATGGAGGTGGGGCAAGCTTTGGTTATGATTAGGGGAAGAATAAAATTTATAACATGGATGCCAGATTACTCTGTTATTTTTGATACTGGTGGTTGGAAGCCACCAGTTGAGAGAGCAATCAGAATAAATTTAATTTCTCCGGCAAATTCCAAGGAAAATACAGATACTAACAAAAACAATAATTCATCAGCAAAATCTTCTTTGGAAGCAAGAGATAGAGCAAGAAGAAAACAGGAAGAATTGTTTGAAAAAATCGATACAGTCATTGATAAAATTGAAATTATAGAGCTAAAAGAGTCTTTAGAGAAAAATGAATTAGCTATTTTATCTTGTAAGCATATATTAGATATTAATCTCATTTATAGTGAAATTTTGAATTATACAGACTTAGATCTACTTAGTGTAATTAATGGATTAAGGGCTTTACCATTTAAAATAAAATTTAAATCAAAAAGAAAAATGAGAAAAGCTGCGAAATATTTTGGAAGAATAGGAATGGATATTATATCATCTTCTGATAAATATTAGATTGCTTTACGATTTCTTTAAGGAGGTTGTCACATGAGGTACCCTTGTAAAAGTGAACAAGTAAAACTATTTCCTGATGAATATTACCCAGATGAAAAAGTATTACTTGTTAATCAAATCACTGGAGATGCATGTGAAATGAGCATAGACCTGGTAAATATGTACATTGAGATGGATGGCAACACTAATCCATATGAACTGTTTTACGGTAAAAAAAGGGAATTAAATGTTATTCTAAAAAAACTCAAAAAGATGAACATGTTAAAAAAGAAAGTTTATAGATCCGGATTTAACTTTATAGTTCCAATTATTAACTTACGTAAAACTAAATTTCCAATTAGAGTTTGTTCAATTTTTGAAAAAATAATTAGATATTTTTCTTTTCCTGTTTTTATCTTAAGTTCAATATATCTTTATTATTCGATATATGATCTTACTTATTTTACAGAAAAAGATTTATATATAGGGGTATTTATTGGATTATTATTTGGAATTATTCTACATGAAATATCACATATGGTTTCTGCAATTACGTATGGAGCTAATGTTTATGAAGTTGGGTTAATAATTAATTTGATATTATCTGCCTATATTGCGTATGATGAAGATATGATTGAATCAATAAAAGGACGGTTTAAAACAACAATTGCTGGTGTTTTGATGAATATATTTATTTCAGGAATATTTTTCTGTATGGCTTCAATCACAAATTATGTAATGTTTTTTGTCGCAGGAGTTATAAATTTTAGTTTAGCATGTTTGAATATAATTTGTTCAGATAGTTTTGATGGATATTATTTAATGGTGTTATTACTAAATGAAAAGTCTGAAATAATTGAGGAAAATATAACAAAATACCATATGGAAAGAATAATAAGAAGGAAAAGAATTAATGGTTGTATTGAAATACTAGCTAAATTAATCTTTAGATTGCTGAAGGCTACTATAATTATAATAGGCTTATCAAACGTTTTGTTGATTGTTTGGATTTTAGCGTAATTATGGATATAGTTTTTTTAAAAAGGAGGAGGAAGAGCATGAAAAAAATTGTTTTTGTTTTTTGGGTTTGTCAAGGAAAATGTGTAAGTAAATTTTAAATACATATTGAAATATGTATTATGTAAAACATTGTTTAAAGATAAGTGATGATAAGCACCAAAAGCCAGGTAGTTCTATCAAATAACTGCCTGGCTTTTTTTATTGTTCTTTTTTCTATAGTCGTATGTATTGGTCGATTCGCTCCTTGAATAGATCATTCACCATGAGCTGGTTCAGCACCATCGACCAGTTTGGTATATAGCCGGTAGACCATTTCTTTTCCAATTCTGTGATACGAAGGTACAGCAGCTTGAAAAGTGCTGTTTCATTTGGAAATGATCCTTTTTTCGTGACCTTTCGAAAGCTGGAATTCACAGCTTCGATGGCATTGGTGGTATACATGATCTTTCGAACTGCACTGCCATAATCAAACAATTGCTCGACATGAGCATAATTTCTTTTCCATACTTCTATAGCTCCAGGATACTGGTTCCACTCCTTGCAGAAGATATCAAAGGATGCATTGGCTGTTTTCAGATTTGGTGCTCCATATACCTTTTTCAAGCTCTGCGTGAACTTTTTATAATCCTTGGTTGGAACATACTTGATTGAATTACGAATCAAATGCACGATGCATCTTTGTACGACCACCTTGGGAAATATGATACGAACTCTAAGTTTTGATAGGTCATCATTCAAGTGTTTGATCACGTGGAAAGAGTCAACACAGATGATGTCCTTTTTAAAATATAATTGTGTTATTGTCCTATAAGTTTCATACATATCGATACATACGTAAGAAACGTTATCTAATTCACTTCTAGAAATTTTCTGGAAATAACTGTGAAGATAATCTTTTCTCCTGCATGGAATTACATCTATTATAGTATGATTATAAAAGTCATAGAAAATACAGGAATACTTTGATTTGAAATCAGAGTTCTTAGTATAGACTTCATCGATACAGATAGCCTTGGGAAATGAATAGCGTTTGATATGACAGTATTTATCGAAAAGTCGAATTACAATAGATTCTGATAAATGAGTTAATTCGGCGGCACTTTTAAAAGTCATCTTAGGATTTAAAAGGAGCTTCATCAAAGTCATAAGAGTAGCATAAGAAACAGAATGATTAACTGGAGCCATATAATGTCTGTCACTGAAAGAGTGAAGACAATCTAAACAATAAAGTCTGCGAATGCGCTGATGAACGATAACATTTTCAAAAGGAAGATTAGGAATAAAAAGTTTTTTAGAGAAAAAGCCTTTAGAACGAAGTTTAGAAGAATTACAAAAAGGACAATGATGAACAGATTTTTTAAGAGTTAAGAAAATATTTGTTGTGCCATTGTCTATGTTAGAAAGAATTGATTCGATATCATTAGAAGAGATATTGAGAAGATTAGCAATTAAGTGATCTAAGTTATCCATATAAAAACACCTCCTATATAACAGATCACGAATATATTATATAAGAGATACATTTTTAATTCTTATTACCATTTAGTGGGGGATAAAGTATCACCACTAAATGCAGTAGAAGGTCCCCAACCCCAGCAAGTGGTGTTATTCTAATAATTGTTGTGAGAAGATTAGAGAAGTATTTAGACACAGTGAGTGTTTAGATACTTCTTTTTCTTTTTAAAAATGCAGACTGTAAAGAGCATAAAAAACTTCTTATTAGCGTATGATAATAAGAAGTTTATATTTAACTTCTTACTAGCGTATGCTATAATAAAGTGGTGAGGTGATATTGAATCTATGGTGAATTATAGAATAGATGAGGATGTTAAATTAATTAGAGAGATACTTAATTTATCTCAAAAACAATTTGCTGAAAAAATAGATGTTGATGCGATTACGGTAGCAAGATGGGAAACTGGCAAAATGGACACAAATGAAAATAATATCGAAAAAATATATACTTTTGCATTAAATAATAATATCTTTATAAATGAGATTAAAGCACAACTTTATTATGAAGATTTAGCAAATGAGAATAAATTAGTATTATACCATGGCGCCAAGAACATTATAGAGGGTAATATTGATATTGAGCATTCAAAAAACAATAATGATTTTGGTAAAGGATTTTACAGCGGTGAAAGTTTTGAGCAGTCATCATTATTTGTAAGTGGATTTGATACATCTAGCGTTTATATATTAAGTTTTAATCCACAAAACCTTTCTAGCATTGAATATAAAGTCAATCAAGAATGGATGCTGACAATAGCATATTTTAGAGGAAGGCTAAGTGGCTATGAAAATCATCCGATTATCAAAAAGTTAATTAACAAATTAGAAGACATAGATTATTTAGTAGCACCAATCGCTGATAACAGGATGTTTAGAATTATAGATAGTTTTATTGAAGGTGAAATTACTGATGAACAATGTATACATTGTTTGGCAGCTACTAATTTAGGATTTCAATATGTTTTTAAAACAGAGAGAGCGTTGAGTCAGGTAAAAATTGTTGAAAGATGCTATTTATGTAGTAAAGAAAAAGAAAAGTATCAAATCAAAAGATTAGAGGATAGTAAAGTTGGAGATACTAAAATTAAAATGGCTCGAAGACAGTATAGGGGGCGAGGTCAATATATTGACGATATATTATGAAAAGAGAAATGGATCAAGTAGGTTTGTTACTATGTGATATACAAGGTAAAATTTTTGAACAATCTGTTACTAGAGAAGAATGTAGTTCAAATATATTTATCCGCCGATTTATGAATTCTAAATTTGTTTCTAGAATGGATAATTTAACCTTTATAAACGAAAGCATGACAATTGAAGAAATTTTTGAAGAACTTGATATAGAATATGGTAAAACCAGTTATGGAAAAATAAAGTTTTCAATTAATGAGATGTATTGGATAGGGTATATTTATAGATATCTATCATATGTTTATCAAATTGATAGTAAAAATGCTTATAAGATTATAAAAGGTACAGAGCTTAGACATTTATTCTTTGCATATCATTCCCTAGACCCAATGAATGCAATAGATAGGATCTTAGAAGCAAAATCATTAGTATTAGATAAAGATAGTGACCAATTGACTAAAGAGGGGGTAAAAATACTCAGAAGAATAAAAAGATTGAAGAATTAAGTGTTGTATAAATTATTTTGATAACTATTTGAGTTGTTCTGAAAAGTTTTGGGAATGCAACAAGTAAGCGACAAAAAGACTTTAAAAGCCTTATTATATAAGGTTTCGGAGCTTTCAAAACGTTAATCGTTATATTGAGAAAATTAAAGAAGTATTTAGACTTTGTGAGAAGTTTGGATGCTTCTTTTTTTGTTTTTTGATAACAGGAATAATATGGTTGTAAAAAAACTGCTAAGTAATCAGATTTATCGAATTTGAGTAACTTTTAGCTTTGTATTGATGTGATATGGCATATTTTCATAATATGTAGCATGTATTGTAGACAAAGATACTATTTTACTATAAATAAGTAAAAGGTGGAGATTATATAAATTACAGTACAGATAAACCAATTGATATGGAAGAACAGGATTTATTAGGAAGATTCATTTTTCCAAAATAGCTTGGGAAGGCAATTTATGATTATAATGAAAAAAATAGAACAAAAACGCACTTTTCTAAAAAAGTGAATTTAAATAAATGTACGTTTAATCATATAAATGGTATTATTTAAACTTGCGTATAATCTTAAATAGAGTTATAATATGCGTATAATCGGAAATTGGGTGTATATGAATATTGCGTATAATAGGAAAAGGTGACAATATGATATTAAGAAGGAAAGTATATGATAAATTATTGCAATGGAAAAATGAAAGCAATGGTAGGAAAGCCATTCTTATTGAAGGGGCACGCCGTATAGGAAAGAGTACAATTGCTGAAGAATTTGCTAAAAACGAATATGAAAGCTATATATTGATCGACTTTGCAAAGAAAGATATTGAAGTTGAATCGTATTTTAATAAATATTTGAATGATTTAGATACTCTTTTTATGTTGCTTCAAGCTCATTTTGGGGTTCATCTTAAAAGACGAAAATCAGTTATTATCTTTGATGAAGTTCAAATGTTTCCTCAAGCAAGAGCTGCCATAAAATATTTAGTATTAGATGGTAGGTATGATTATATAGAAACAGGTTCTTTAATCTCAATTAAAGAGAATGTTAAAAACATTGTAATCCCTTCTGAAGAAAGACATCTTTCGATGTATCCTTTGGATTTTGAGGAATTTTGTTATGCATTAAATGAAGAAATAATAATTGATTATATTAAAACTTGTTTTAGAGAAAGAAAGCCTCTGGAAGAATCATTGCACAAAAAAGCAATGTTACTATTTAAACAATATATGCTTGTTGGTGGTATGCCGATGCCGGTAATCAAATATATTGAAAATGATAAAAGTTTCTTTGAAGCAGATAAAGAAAAAAGAGATATTTTATCCCTTTATAGAGAAGATATCATGAAAATAAATGCTCGATATAGGAGTAAGGTGTTGGCCATTTTTGATCAAATTCCAGGACTTTTATCAAAACATGAAAAAAGAGTTGTTTTTAAGGAAATCAAGGAAGGCTCTCAAGCCGATCAATACGAAGAAACTTTTTTCTGGTTAGCTGATTCAATGATTTCGAATGAGTGTTTTTTGTGTAATGATCCAAGTGTAGGTTTATCAATAAATGAAGATAGAACTTATGTTAAATGTTATTTAGGAGATACGGGTCTTTTAGTTAGTCACGCTTTTGACGAAAATGAGTTGCTTGAGGAAGAAGTTTACAAACAAATACTTTTAGATAAATTATCTTTAAATGAAGGAATGTTATATGAAAATGCAATAGCACAGATGCTTGTAGCGAATAAACATAAATTATATTTTTATACCCATTACAATACAGAAAAACATCGTAATGATATTGAAATAGATTTTCTCTTATCGAACAATAGTAAATTAAAGTATAAACTATATCCGATTGAGGTTAAATCAGGTAAGAAATATTCGACATCTTCTTTACTTAAATTTAAAGAAAAATATAAAATTCGAATTGGAGAATGTTATATTATTCATCCTAAAAATTTATCTATCAAGGACGACATAGTTTGTATTCCGCCTTATATGACCTTTATGTTATAGAAAAATAATAATTGTAACCATAATAGATATTGGTATCATGGCAGTTGATAGAATAAAAGTTGTATTGTGTTTATTTGTGTTGGACTAAGCAGTTAAGGCAATGCAACAAGTAAGCGGCAAAAAGGCTTTAAAACCCTTATCTTATAAGGATTTGGAATTCTCAAAACGTTAGTAATAATTGTTATGAGAAGATTAGAGAAGTGTTTAGACTTTGTAAGAAGTTTAGATGCTTCTTTTTTTCTTTTTAAAATAAGGGTATAATAAGAATAATTAATATTGAAAGGAGTAGTTGATTGTGGGAAATAATTTGTTAAACAATGAAACATTAGTAAATGAAATCGCTAGTATTATCACAAATGCTAGAAATAATGTCATTAAAAATATTAATACTGAGTTAATTAATGCATATTGGAATATAGGACGTATTATAGTTGAGGATGAGTTAAAATCTCAGCGTGGCGAATATGGAAAAAAACAATTACTTACACTATCGAAAACTCTTACAAATAAATTTGGGAAAGGATTTTCTCGAGCAAATCTTCAAAATATGAGATTGCTTTATTTAAAATATCCAAATTGCCAGACACTGTCTAGCAAATTAAGTTGGTCACATTATTGCGAATTATTATATATATCTGATGATGACAAACGTAGTTTCTATGAAAAAGAAGCAATTAATGCAAATTGGTCAGTAAGAGAGTTAAAAAGACAAATTAGCACTTCATTATTCGAAAGATTGTTATTATCAAATGGGGAGACTAATAAAAAGAAGGTTCTTGAATTAGCGTTAAAAGGAAATGAATTTGCCAAACCAGAGGATATAGTAAAAGATCCATATGTTTTTGAATTTCTTGGTCTGCCAGAAAATAAACCAATGATGGAATCTGATTTGGAAGAAGCTCTTGTTAGACAAATTGAAAAGTTTCTTTTGGAACTTGGAAAAGGATTTATGTTTGTAGGAACTCAGCAAAGAGTAACGTTCGGGAATACTCATTATTATGTTGATATGGTTTTCTTTAATAAAATTTTAAGATCTTATGTATTGATAGAATTAAAAACTATCAAATTATTGCCTGAAGCAGTTGGGTAACTTAATATGTACTTGAATTATTATACAGCAGAAATTAATGATGAAAATGATAATCCACCAATTGGATTGATTTTATGCACTGATAAAGGCAATGTTGATATGCAGTATGCATTAGGAGGCTTGAGTAATAATATTTTTGCTTCAAAATATGTAACATATATGCCTGATAAGGAACAATTAATTGCTCGGATTGAAGCTGTATTATCATCTAATGATAATACAGAATAAGTGGATATAAGTTTTGTGAGTGGTTATGGCAATGCAACAATTAAGCAGCGACAAAAATACATTTAAAACCCTATTTTATAAAGTTTTGGAGTTCTCAAAACGTTAGTAATAAATGTTGTGAGAAGATTAGAGAAGTATTTAGACTTTGGAAGAAGTTTAGATACTTCTTTTTTTTATTAATGCATAATATATTAAATTTCGTATGTATTTATAGTAGCAAAGATAATTTATTGAACGTTTAATTCTAAAAAAGGATTGGTGAATAGTAATTAAGAATACATTATTTCTTTCTTCTATACTTATAGCTATTAGTGAAATAATTTATATATGGAAAATGTTAGACTATTGACTTTTTATTTTCTGTTTTTGTTATAGTTAACATGATTGTAATAATATTTCCACTATATTCTACAAATAAGGGATTTTATAAGCGTTAAGAAAACTGTATTCTATTTATATAGAATAGGAGGTTAGTTTATGAACCAGACATTGATTGGAAAATTTATAACACTAAAAAGAAAAGAAAAGAATCTTACACAAGAGCAGCTTGCAGAAAAATTAGGAGTTTCCAACAAAACCATTTCGAAATGGGAAATTGGGAAATGCATGCCAGATTATTCAATCGTCAGGAATTTATGCCAGGAACTTGATATTACAATTGCTGAGTTAATGGATGGTAAGGTTTCAGAGAACAATGCTCCTTCTTTTAGGGAAGAACAAATATTGGATCTGATGAAAAGAACACAAGAACTAGAAAAACAAAAAGATTTACAATATGGTATTATGCTAATCATAATGGGAGTTGCTTTACAGGCTTTGTCTTATACATTCAGTGGATCTGATTTTAAAGAATTTCTTTCTGGATTACTGTTGGGACTATCTGTTGCAGAAATGTTAGTTGGTCTCTTTGTTGTCGGAAAATTTTTAAGAAAATAAATTCTATATTATGTAAAAAAGGTCAAAAATCTTATAGTTAATAGTTTTATTTGAAATAAGAAAGTAAATGGTTAAATAGGATCTGTTATTTTGAAAAGACAACAAGTAACGATAAAAATGTTTTAAAATTCTTTTATAAGGGGTCGGAGTTCTCAATACGTTAATCGTTGTATTGAGAAGATTAGAGAAGTGTTTAGACTTTGTTAGAAGTTTAAATACTTCTTTTTTATAAAAAAGAATATAAAAAATGATGAAAAATAAATAGAAAAAAATTTTTAGGGTATTAAAAAGATAAAACTGTATAAAATAGTACCGTGAAAAGTAAGTTTGTGATATTTCATTAATAGAAAGCAATTGTATATAAATCAATAGATAAATTTATTTTTTTGTTGGAAACGATTTCAAAATTTGTTGACAGAGATATCTTTTTTTGGTATATTATTAGCGAAATCAATGAGAGTAACTCTTTTGAGGCTTAACCAGAGATTCATATAATTACTACGTAGTGAGCAGTGGGAAGCAAAAAAAGAGTTTTTTTGTTTCCTGGGATAGGAGTAGAATATGTTTGGGTTGAAAAAGAAAAGTAAGACAGTAGAATTAGCTTCACCTATCAATGGGAAAATGATAAATTTAAAAGATGTCCCGGATAAAGTCTTTGCCTCTGAGATGATGGGGCCTGGTGTAGCGTTTATTTCAAATGATGGTAAAGTTTATTCACCATGTAATGGGGAACTTGTTACAGTATTCCCAACCAAACATGCATTAGGTATCAAAGCAGAAAATGGAGCAGAAATCCTAATTCATTTTGGTTTAGATACAGTTCAATTAGAAGGAGAAGGCTTTACACAGATTGCAAAAGAAGGTCAAAAGGTAAAAAAAGGAGACCTGATTTTGGAAGTTGATATAGATACACTTCAAAATAAAGGATTCAATATTGACACTCCTATGATTATAACGAATTCAGATGGTTTTGATGTAAAGGTACATGAATTTACATGTGTTACAGCAAACTTAGAAGTTGTTATTACTTTAGAAAAGAAGTGTTAAGCATATGGAAGTTATTAAAAAATTAGGAAACAATGCTGCTGTATGTAAAGATAATAGTGGAAGAGAGTTAATAGCAATCGGATTAGGAATTGGCTTTCCTAAATGTCCATATATTTTAGAAGATTTAAGTAAGATTGATCGAACATTTTATGATGTAGATACAGAATATTTAAGTTTATTTGAAAATATCGATTCAGAAATTTTTGCTATTTCTGCTGATGTAATTGATTTAGCTACTATGATGTTAAGTATGCCTTTAAAGAATAATGCGGTTTATATATTAGCAGATCATTTGAATTTTGCAATTGTTCGTTTAAACAAAGGGATGATTTTTTCAACTCCGATTTCAAATGAGTTAAGAGATTTATATCCTGTAGAGGTAAAGATAGCTAAATATACATTAGGATTAGTGCATAAAAGGTTAAATGTTGAATTGCCTGAAGAAGAAATTTATGCGATTGCAATGAACATTATCAACATGGAAGAAAATATATCTGTTACGAGTAACGTTACGATCAAGTCTGAATTTATTCAAGAAATTGTAAATATTATTGAAGCACAGATGAAAGTTTCAATAGATACGAATTCATTTAATTATTCCAGGTTTGCTTCTCATATACAGTATTTGTTTAGAAGAAAGAGCCAATGTACAGAAATAAGTAGTGCAAATAAAAAACTATTTAAAATTTTAAAAAGTGAGTACACAGAGACATATCAATGTGTATTACTAATTAAGGAATCAATTTTTAAAAAATTCAAATGGGATATTGATGATGAAGAAATTTTATATTTAATTCTTCATGTTAATCGATTGTGTTCACATGAGGGTGTAACGAGTGAGTCGGCATAACCTTTACACGATATTGCATTTTAATATGCATAACGCGTAAAGGTTTTTATTATTTAGAAAGGATTAATAAGTATGAAAAAAGAAAAAGCTATACAGATTGCTAACGAAGTATTAGAACAAGTGGGAGGGAAAGATAATGTTTCTAAAGTTTTACATTGTCAGACTCGTCTTCGCTTTAATTTAAAAGATGAAAGTATTGCGGATAATGATAAGATTGAAGCAATTAATGGCGTTTTAGGTGTAGTCAGAGCTGGTGGTCAAGTACAAGTTGTCATTGGTACAGAAGTGAAAGATGTTTATAAAGAAATATGTGAAATTGGTAGCTTTGAAAACACAGACAAGGAATCAGTTCCTACAAAGAAAGAAAAAATCACATTAAAATCAATTGGCAATGGAATCTTGGATGCGATTTCAGGTAGTATGGGACCTGCAATTCCAGCAATTGTTGCTTCGGCATTCTTCAAAATGCTGGTTGCAGTTTTAGGGCCAGATGTATTAAATGTTATTGGGGAAGGAAATGATTTATATACTCTATTTACTTTTGTAGGAGATACAGCTTTCTATTTCTTCCCAGTAATTGTTGGATATACAAGTGCAAAAAAATTTAATTTAAACCCAGTATTAGGGATTTTGATGGGAGCAATTTTGATTCATCCAACATTTGTTGGTTTGGTAGGGCAAGAGTTTACGGTGTATGGCATTCCATGTAATGTTCAAAGTTATGCAAGTTCAATTGTTCCAATTATCTTGTCAAACTGGGTAATGTCATATGTTGCTCGTTTCTTTGATCGAGTGGTTCCAGGGTCTATTCGTTCTGTATTCTCACCAGCATTTACAATTGCGACTATGTTGCCAATTGCATTGTGCGTGTTTGGCCCAGCAGGATCATTTATAGGACAATATGTCGTTGCAGCGTTGTTCTCATTAGAAGGTGTTGCTGGATTTATTGGTATTGGATTGATTGCCGCATTGTATCCTATTTTGGTCATGACTGGTATGCATATGGTATTGCTTACTGCATTGTTCCAAATCTTTGCTACTTATGGAAGTGATGCGTTTGCAGCGGTTGCGGTTTCTGTTTCAAGTTTCTCAATCATGGGTGTAGGTATTGGGGCATTCTTCCGCTTAAAAAATAAAGAACAAAAAGCCCTTGCATTATCTTATGGTATTACAGCAATTGTAGCTGGTACATCAGAACCAACAATTTATGGTATTTGTACAAAGTATAAAAAACCGTTCCTTGGTTTATTGGCTGGTGGATTCTTAGGTGGTGCTTATGCTGGTTTAACAGGTGTTATTGATGCGACTTTAGTTCCTTCTTCAAATATCTTTGCTGCATTATGTTTCTTGGGAGAATCACAAGCTAACGTTGTCAATGGTATCATTGCTTGTGCTATTGCATTTATCTCAACGGCGGTCCTTGTATACTTCTTTGGTTTTGATAAAAACGAAAAAGATATTCAAGGTTAATACAAGATAATGAGGGAAGTTTATCTTCCCCATATAATTTATAGTTAGGAAAGATGTTATATGATTAATTCAAGAATAAACTTGCCTAGTGGTGCTTATTTTGACACGTATATTATGGAATCGGAAATCAATTATCGTGAATATAGAAAGCGTCCAGCCATTATCGTTGCACCTGGAGGAGCGTATGCAATTCATGCCACAAAAGAAAGTGAACCTGTCGCTTTTCAATTTATGCAGATGGGATATCAAGTATTTGTGTTGAAATATTCTGTCGGCTCAGATCGTGCAAATCCAAAAAAGGGAATCATGAAAAATGCTAAATATCCAATTCAAGTGATTGAAATGTTCGAAACATTGCATATTGTAAAACAGAATGCTGATGAATGGAAGGTTGATGCAAGTCGTATATTTTTGATGGGTTTTTCGGCAGGAGGGCATGTGTGTGCTTCTTGTGGTGTTCGTTGGAATGATTTGGAAATCATAAAAAATTTAAGTTTTGTTCCTAAAGAAGAAGAACTAAAAGTAAATGGAATTGTTTTGGGATATCCTTTTTTGGCGCCAAATAGTGAAGAATTTTTCTTACGTCATAAATTGGAAGACGTTGAAAGAGTCCAAAGTATTATGAATTATGTACTTTATCAAACTGATGAACCATCATTGGATCAATTAAAAAAAGTTGACTTATTAAATTATGTTTCTTCAGATACTGTACCAATGTTTATTTGGCATTCTATTGATGATCCAGTTGTCGATTCAAGGAATTCTACGAAATTCGTTTCTAAATTATTAGAAAATGGTATACAAGCAGAATATCATTTGTTTGGACATGGAGAACATGGAAAAGCATTGGAAAATTGTTTGACACATATGAATGACAATGAAATCGATCATCATTTGAACCAATGGATACTATTAGCAGATTTTTGGATGAATAGTATAGGAGGTAAATAAAACGATGAGAAAAGAAGATTATACGATTTTTGAATATCGCATGGGAAAAGAAATCAAATATGCAGACATGATTTATGACGAAAAAATGAATGGTGTATTTGAAAAGATTTGTGTAAGAACGAAAACAGCAGGATATGTTGATATATCTATTTATAGACCGTTGGATTGGGATAATAAGACATTGTTGAAGCCAGTATTCAATTTTCATGGTGGCGGAAATGTCTTAGGCTACTATGAACAAGATGGAAAATACTGTCGCTTATTGGCAGATTTAACGGGCTGTGCCATTTTCAATGTTGATTACGTGTTAGCACCAGAATTTAAATATCCAAAGAGTCTATTTTCTAGCTATGAGGCAATTGTAGAGATTTTAAAACGAAATTCAGAATTACTGATTGATAAAGAGAATGTTATGGTTATGGGACATAGTGCTGGTGGTTATATTTCAGCTTGCTTATGTTTGATTAATAGAGATAGAAAAGAAATTCCAATCAAGGGAGCTATATTGGACTATCCGCCTTTACGACAAGAAATTAGTTCGGAACTTCGAAAAGTAGAAGATCCATCAAAAGCAATTTCGGAGAATAGAATGTTGCAATATATCAATTGGTATTACAATAGTTTTGATGAACTTGATGAAGAGCTGGCATCTCCTTTATTGGCAGATTTACATAACCTACCCAAAATGCTAGTGATCAGTGCAGAGTTTGACTCACTGAAGAATGAAGAAAAATTATTTGCGGATAAAATGAAAGAATCAGGTGGCAGTGTAAAATATGTGGAATTTGCGAATTGTCGTCATGGTTTTACGCATAAATGGTTTGATGAGTATATGCCAAAAGAAGCTGATAAAGCATGGGAAATGATGGCAGATTTTATAAAGGAAATTATGGGATGATATGTCGGTGAATAAGTTGAAGTATCATTTGATGCCAAGGAAAGGTTGGCTGAATGATCCCAATGGACTGGTGTACTTTAAAGGTCACTATCATATATTTTATCAGGCGGATGAGGATGATCTTCAAGGGCGAGCAAATAAATCTTGGGGACACTATTCCACAAAAGATTTTGTTACTTATACCCAGCATGACTTAGCTATATTGCCGGATTCAAAATATGATCAAAACGGCGCTTATTCAGGAAGTGCAATCGTAAAAGAAGGTACTCTGTATTTGTTTTATACAGGAAACGTGAAGCATTCAGGGAATTATGACTATATTCATTTAGGAAGAGAGCATAATTTGATGCGCGTAGAGAGTAAAGATGGTATCCATTTTGAAAATAAGAAGTGTATCTTAAAAAACGATGATTATCCTAGCGATTGTACAAATCATGTTCGAGATCCAAAGATCTTTGTAATAGATGGAAAGTATCATCTAGTATTAGGGGCGCGACTTAGTGATGATACTAGTTGTGTTCTTGAATATATAAGTGATGATCTTGAATCTTGGACATATTTTCATAGGTATACACCAAATAAAGATGTAGGTTTTATGATTGAATGTCCAGAGTATATTCAAGATGGGAGTGACAATTTCATTTTATGTAGTCCACAAGGGCTGCAAAAAAATATGCAACCATTTCAAAATGTATATGATACTGGATACTATAGAATAGAACAATATAATTTGGTTGATTATCAAACGTTGGATTATGGATTTGATTTCTATGCACCACAAACATTTTATAATACAAAGCGCCAAATCATGATTGCATGGATTGGAATGCCAGACAACAAGTATTTTGACCAAATTGAGGATTGGAATCAGACATTGAGTTTACCAAGAATGATTGATTTCGATAAAGGAGAAATCAAACAAAGACCTATTGATGAAGTTTTGGGGTTACGAAAACCAAAAAAAGTGTTTACGGATGACTTTATAATTTCAAAATCAAGTAATATTGAGTTTGAAGTACTTCAAGATTTTTCATTGCACTTGAACAATATTTCTCTTATTTATGAAAAGGAAGTACTATGTTTAGATCTTTCAAAATGTAATTGTAAAAGATCAAAGAGATATATTAAAGATATTCATATAAATAATATGTCTATATTCATAGATGAATCAGTATTAGAAATATTTATCAATGATGGTCGATATACAATGACATCAAGATTTTATGATTCAAAAGATAATCTATTTGTCACAAGTAAAGGGTTAAAAAGAATCGTTACGTATGAAATGAGGGGGTTTGAAATTCTATGAAAAAATTATTAGCTATTGGAGAAGCGCTAATTGATATGATTCCATCAAATACTGGGCGAATCAAGGATGTACAAAGTTTTTCACCTAAAGTAGGAGGAGCACCATTAAATGTGTGTGGAGCGTATTCAAAGCTTGGAGGTAATAGCAACATAATTACGATGTTAGGAAATGATCCTTTTGGGGATAAAATTCTAGATGAGTTAAACAGTTTTGGTATAAATGTAGATTATGTAAAGAGAACAAATTTAGCAAATACATCTTTGGCATTTGTAGCGTTGGATGAAAATGCGAATCGAGAGTTTTCTTTCTATCGTAAGATAGGTGCAGATATGTTATTATCTGAAAAAGAGATTGAACAAAATTGGTTTTCAGATAGTTATGGATTACATTTCTGCTCAGTTTCTCTAGGTGATTTTCCAATGCGACAAGCACATGATCGAGCGCTAAAGATTGCAAAAGAGCAGGGTATTGTCGTTTCATTTGATCCAAATGTTCGTTTACCTTTGTTTGATGATCATGAATACTTAAGAAAAAACATAAATGAATATCTTAAATATGCTGATATTCTCAAAATCAGTGAAGAAGAAGTAGAGTTTATTTTTGGGAATGATGATATTGAGAAGAATTTAGAGTATTTGTTTGATCAAGGGGTAAAACTATTGATTTATACATCAGGGAAAGATGGCGCTACAGCATTTACGAAACATATTAAAGTGCATTCAGATGGTATTAAAGTTAATGCAATAGATACAACAGGTGCAGGAGATGGCTTTATTGGAAGTTTTTTGTATCAGTTATCAAAAGATGAAGTAAATGTAAAGCATCTAGAAAATTTAAAGGAAGAACAGATAAAACAATATTTAGATTTATCGAATAAATTCTGTGCTTTTTCAGTCACGAAAGAAGGGGCCATTGCGAGTTACCCAACCTTTGAAGAGCTTACTAAATTTGTTAGATAAAGAGCTAGAACTATGTTATATCTTTGTCTTGTATGGCATCATCTAATTTATCTTCTATTTTTAGGATTTGTAAAACAGATGTTTTTGAAGTTTGAATAGTGATTTTATAATAATTAAACTACTCTCTTTACTTAATGATTAGTGAGGAGAGTAGTTTTTGTTTAGATAATAAATTTTTTGACTTTTACAAATAGTTATGGATAAAGGATTTAATGTAATCATATTTTCCCATTATTGCATCAAATTAACCTTATTAATTCTTCTACTAAATATTCAAATATTTTAGAATCACGAAATGCATGAAAGATGGAGAATGAAAAAAGCCACAAACCTCTTATAAAAAGGTCTGCAGCGTTATTTGCTGGCGCCCTCGATAGGAGTCGAACCTACGCAAAACATGCCTTAGGAGGGCACTGCTCTATCCACTGAGCTACGAGGGCGTATATAAATAATTTAATGATAGGCTATATGAAGAATAAATCGATATAATATAGTGACTACCTAAAATATTATACCATAAACTTATTTATTTAGAAGATGGAAAATTGGTAGTTTGATGTTTTAGGCAGGTTTATATAAAAAAAGAAGGGGCTTTAACGAAATTAGCCTAAACAATAAAAAACAAAAAAAGGCAATGACC
>URYK01000044.1 GCA_900552125.1 uncultured Solobacterium sp.
GTGCCCGCTGCGTTTGGGAAGGGGCGAGGTCTTTAGACTTCGCCTATTTCACTAAATTTATCTTAAGAAAGGAGGAATACTCCTTTCTTATAAATCAGCTTTTACCCTTTTTTAGCTGCAATAATTTCGTCTTTTAATAAAGGCAGGATTTCTTTAACATCACCGATGAATCCCATGTTTGCAATACTGAAGATTTCAGCCTGAGGATCACGGTTAATAGCGATAATCATATCGGATTTTTCCATACCTGCAACATGCTGACATGCACCAGAAATACCGCAAGCGATATATAAGCTTGGACGAACTGTTTTACCAGTCTGACCTACCTGAATTGCTTTATCAGCAAATCCATCATCAACTACAGCACGAGAAGCACACATTTCTCCACCTAGTTCTTCAGCAACAGCTTTTACCATATCTAAGCAGTCTTCAGCACCACGGCCTGCACCTACTAAGATATCAGCTTTTGTAATGTCAATGCCTTCTTCTACTTTAGCGATAACTTCTTTTACGATTACTTTTGGATCAGTATCTGTCCAAACTGGTGCAAATTCAACAACTTCACCAGTTCTAGAAGCATCTGGTGCATCCATAGAGAATACATTTGGACGAATAGTAGCCATCTGTGGACGAGTGTCTGGACAGATGATCGTACCAAATAAGTTACCACCGAATGTAGGACGAGTAACTAATAATAATGCTTCTCCATCTTTTGCTTTTTCAAGATCAATTTCAATTTTAGTAGCATCTGCTGTTAGTCCTGCATTTAAACGAGCAGCAACACGTGGTGCTAAGTCACGACCTAATACAGTTGCTCCTGTTAAGAAGCTATCTGGTTTAAAGTTATTGATAACCTGTGTCAATGCATCAGCATAGAACTGAGTAGAATATCCTTCTAATAAAGCATCATCTACAACAATTACTTTATCTGCGCCATGAGCAATTACTTCATTTGCTTTATCTTTGATGTTGTATCCTAATAGTACCCCAACAACTTTGAAATCCATATGAGGAATAGAAGCAACCAGCTTTCTAGCTTCTGAAATCAATTCGTATCCAACATTTGCGATTACGCCATTTTTCTGTTCTACGAATACGTAAATATCTTTATATCCTTCAAATTTAGCCATTGTCCCTTCTCCTCCTATTTTGTAATAATCTGTTTTTCTTTCAATGTTTTAGCAATCAATTTTGCAGCTTCTGCAGCTGGAAGATCGAATGTTTCAGTTTCAGCAGAAACTTCTTTTGTAAATGTTGCATGTACCTTAGTTGGAGAACCAGCAAGACCTACTTTGCTTTCTTCGATTCCTAAATCATCGAATGTTAAAACTTTAACTTCTTTAGAGAAAGAATCAACGATGTCATTACAGTTCATATAACGAGGTTCGTTCATTCCGCTTAATGTAGTTAATACACAAGGCAATTTAGCCTCAATAATTTCTTCGCTGTCTTCCAATGATTTTTTAACAACAACTTTAGAATCACTAAGTTCAATAATATCGTCAACATAAGTAACCTGAGGAATACCTAAACGTTCTGCTGTCTGAGGTCCAACCTGAGCAGTATCCCCATCAATTGCCTGACGACCAGCAATAATTAAATCATAACCTGTTTTTTCAAGTGCAGCAGCTAGTGTACTTGATGTTGCACATGTATCTGCACCAGCAAATTTACGGTCACTAATCAAGATACATTCATCAACGCCACGAGCATATAATTCTTTCAACATACCTGTTGCCTGAGCAGGTCCCATTGAAATGATTGTAACTGTAGCTCCATATTTTTCTTTTAACTGTAATGCAGCTTCTACCCCAGCTAAATCATCTGGATTGATGATACTAGGAACACCAGCACGAATCAATGTGCCAGTCACTTTATCAACACGGATTTCAGTTGAATCCGGTACCTGTTTTACAAGAACGATAATTTTCATAGTCTAACGTGTCCTTTCTTTTATTTCCGTATTATTTAAGCATTGCTCCACTGATTACCATACGCTGTACTTCAGAAGTTCCTTCATAGATTTCAGTAATCTTAGCATCACGGAACATTCTTTCAACTGGATAATCACGAGTATAACCATATCCACCCATTAACTGGATAGCTTTTGTAGTTACTTCCATAGCTACTTCAGATGCAAATAATTTAGCTTTAGCAGCTTCAACAGAATAAGGAAGTCCTTTTTCTTTCTTCATTGCTGCATCATATACTAACCATCTAGCTGCATCTACTTTTGTCTGCATATCAGCTAATTGGAACTGAGTGTTCTGGAATTTAGCAATAGAGCGTCCAAACTGTTTACGTGCTTTTACATAAGGAACTGTTTCATCGATAGCACCCTGTGCGATACCAAGTGCCTGAGCAGCGATACCGATACGACCACCATCTAATGTCATCATGGCAATTTTGAAACCTTTACCTTCCTGACCTAGTAAATGATCTTTACTTAAGCGAACATTGTTGAAAATCAATTCGCTTGTAGCACTACCACGAATACCTAATTTCTTTTCATGCTGACCAACAGTGAATCCTGGCATTCCTTTTTCAACGATAAATGCAGAAATACCATGAGTACCTTTAGATTTATCAGTCATAGCAAAGATGATATATACATCAGCTTCACCAGCATTTGTAATGAAGATCTTAGTACCATTTAAGATATAATCATCTCCATCTTTTACTGCAGTAGTCTGCTGTCCAGCAGCATCTGTACCAGCATTTGGTTCAGTTAAACCGAATGCAGCTAATTTTTTACCTGTACATAAATCTGGTAAATATTTATTTTTCTGTTCTTCTGTACCAAACTGTACAATTGGCCATGTACCTAATGAAGTATGAGCAGATAAAACAACACCTGTTGTACCACATTTCTTACTCAATTCTTCAACAGCTAAGATATAGCATAAATAATCTGCACCAGCTCCGCCATATTCTCTGCTGTAAGGAATTCCCATCATTTTGCAGGCTTTCATTTTTTCTACATTTTCTCTTGGGAAACGTTCTTCTTCGTCAATTTCTGCTGCAAGAGGTTTTACTTCTTTTTCAGCAAACTCAGCGAAAAGTTTCTTCATCATCTCTTGTTGTTCTGTTAACATGAAGTCCATAAATGTTCTCCTCTCCTTGATTTACTTGAACTTAGGATTGTTGCGTACGCCTATATAAATATAGTATAGGCAGCCTCTTTTCCGATTGTCCGGAATACATAATCCATTTACATTCTAGACCTCTTTTTTACTTTCGTCAATACATTTGTTAAAATTTTAACAAGTTTTTGTTATTAAATTAACAAGTATAAAGAAATCTCTTGAAATCATTACAAATTCTATTTGTTATTTTTTTAACAAGTTTCTTGACAAACTGTTTTTCTTTCGTTACCATAACCTTGTCAGGAAGATAATCTTCCATACAAAGAAAGTTGAGGTAAGAAAGATGAGAAAAGCATATGTAGTTGCAGCTAAACGTAGTGCCATTGGTAGTTTCATGGGTGGCTTAACAAACCTACCTTTGGTTGATTTAGGGGCTGCAGTTTTAAAAGAAACCATTGCTGTTTCAGGTGTTGATCCTAGCAAAATTGATGAAGTAATCGTAGGTAATGTCATTGCGGCAGGACTTGGACAAAACATTGGCCGTCAGGTCAGCATAAAAGCAGGAATTCCTGTTGAAGTATGTGCACAGTCATTAAATATGCTATGTGGTTCAGGATTAAAAGCTGTTATGGAGGCAACAATGCGTATCCAATGCGGCTTTGGAGATATCTATGTAGCTGGTGGTGTAGAATCTATGACGAATGCTCCATATCTAGTTCCTAGCAAAGTTCGTAATGGAGTAAAAATGGGAGATATGAAAATGGTTGATTCTATGCTGCATGATGGATTAACTGATGGTATGTATAACATTCATATGGGTGTAACAGCTGACAATATCGCGAAAAAATATAACATTTCACGTGAAGATCAGGATGCTTTTGCTTATGCATCTCAGCAAAAAGCTATTGCGGCAATTGATTCTGGACGCTTTAAAGATGAAATCGTTCCAGTAGAAGTTCCTGGAAGAAAAGGTACAGTTACTGTATTTGATACTGATGAACATCCAAATCGTACATCTAATCCAGAAAAACTTGCAAAACTTCGTCCAGCATTTACTGCTGATGGAACTGTTACTGCAGGTAATGCTTCTGGTATCAATGATGGCGCAAGCTTTACAATCATCGCAAGCGAAGATGCTGTTAAAAAATATAATTTAACTCCATTAGCAGAAATCATCGGTATGGGACAAGGCGGAGTTGATCCTCGTGTTATGGGATTAGGCCCTACCCCAGCAATACTTAATGCCTTGAAATATGCAGATCTAACATTAGATGACATGGAATTAGTAGAATTAAACGAAGCATTTGCTGCCCAGTCTTTAGGTGTAATTCATGAATTACATGAAGCATGTGGTATGGATGTTGATGCCTTCATGAAAAAGACAAACGTAAATGGTGGTGCCATTGCATTAGGACATCCAGTAGGTGCAAGTGGAAACCGTATCTTAGTTACTTTACTACATGAAATGCAGAAACGTGATCTTCATGTAGGACTAGCATCATTATGTATCGGTGGTGGACAAGGTGCTGCTGTAATTATCAAACGTGTTTAAATAAACAAGCTCTTTTGAGCTTGTTTTCCTAAACTTAAACAAATATAAACATCACTTACGAATTTTTTCACAAGTTATTGACAAACTATAAAATTTTAGTTACTATGTAGATATGACGTGCCCTATAAAGGCACCAAGGAAAAAGGAAAGAAAGACAGGTAGAGAAAAATGAGAAAAACTTATGTTGTTAGTGCAAAACGTAGTGCAATTGGTAGTTTTTTAGGCTCCTTAACTACCGTAAAACCAGTGGATTTAGGGGCTACAGTGGTAAAAGCATTATTAGAAGATGCTAAGGTTGCTCCTGAAAACGTTGATGAATTACTTTGTGGTAATGTATTAAGCGCTGGCTTAGGACAGAACATTGCTCGTCAGGTTGCTTTAGCAGCTGGAATTCCTGAAACAGTATGTTCACATTCAGTAAACATGGTATGTGGTTCAGGTCTTCGTACAGTAATGGAAGGGGTTATGTCTATTCAGACAGGTTTCAATGAAATCGTTGTTGCTGGTGGTGTTGAATCTATGTCTGGCGCTCCTTATCTAATTCCTGCTAATTCACGTACAGGAAATAAAATGGGAGATTTCAAATGTGTTGACCACATGATCTATGATGCATTGACAGATGCTATGAACGGTGTTCACATGGGTGTTACTGCTGAAAACATCGCTAAAAAATATAACATCACTCGTGAAATGCAGGATGAATTCGGTTATGCTTCTCAGCAGAAAGCTATTGCTGCTGTAGATTCTGGTAGATTCAAAGATGAAATCGTTCCAGTTGAAGTTAAACTAAGAAAAGAAACAATCGTATTCGATACTGACGAACATCCAAATCGTAAATCTACTCCAGAAAAAATGGCTAAACTTCGCCCAGCATTTATCAAAGATGGAACAGTTACTGCAGGTAACGCATCTGGTATCAACGATGGTGCATCTTTCGTACTATTAGCTAGTGAAGATGCAGTTGAAAAATACAATTTAACTCCACTATGTGAGATCGTTGGTATTGGACAAGGTGGTGTAGATCCTCTAACAATGGGATTAGGTCCAACTCCAGCTATCCGTAATGCATTGAAATATGCAGATATGAAATTAGATGACATCGAATTAGTAGAATTAAACGAAGCATTCGCTGCTCAGTCTCTAGGTGTTATCCATGAATTAGTAGAAGAACACGGAATTGATCGTGAAGCATTCATGGCAAAAACAAACGTTAATGGTGGTGCTATCGCATTAGGTCATCCAGTTGGTGCTTCTGGTAACCGTATCCTAGTTACCCTAATTCATGAAATGATCAAACGTGACGCAAAAACTGGTCTTGCTTCTCTATGTATCGGAGGCGGACAAGGTACTGCAGTTATCGTAAAAAGACCATAACAAAAACAATTAAGAAGCGTAAAATGGATTATCCATTCTATCGCTTCTTTTTTTTTTATACAAAAAATACATGTGCTAATAGATTTATTGCCATACAAAGTAAAATCCCAATAAAAGTAGGAAGCAAAAAACTAATCAATGTCCACTTCCAACTCTTTGTTTCTTTACGTATCGTTAATAATGTAGTTGCACATGGAAAATGCACTAGTGAAAACAATAATGTACAAATCGCTGTAACCCAAGTCCAACCATTGTTTATAAATAAATCTCTTAAGGCAGTCAAATCTGTTATATCCATCATATATCCGCTAGACATATATCCCATGATCATAATCGGTACAACAATTTCATTTGCTGGAAATCCTAATAGAAAAGCTAATAGAATCACACCATCCAATCCCATCAGTTTAGCGAAAGGATCCAAATAAGAAGAAATAATAGATAAAAGTGTTACATCCTGCATTTGTATATTAGCTAGTAGCCATATAATAGCTCCTGCTGGTATTGCTACACTTATAGCTCTTCCTAAGACAAACAAAGTTCGATCAAAGATAGAACGAATAATCACTTTCGTAATTTGAGGCTTTCGATAAGGAGGTAGCTCTAAAGTGAAACTGCTTGTTACTCCTCTTAAGATTGTTTTTGATAATAAATACGATATAAACAATGTTAAGCAGACACTAAAGACAATAATTCCGGTTAGCATTAAAGTCTGTATTAGAGAATCTGCAGGCTGCATGAACATACCTGAGAAAAACATAGTGATAATACTTATTAAAATCGGAAAACGTCCATTACATGGTACAAAGGTATTTGTAATAATCGCAATTAATCGTTCTCTTGGACTATCAATAATACGAGCTCCACTTACCCCAACTGCATTGCACCCAAATCCCATGCACATCGTCAATGCTTGTTTTCCGCATGTCTGAGCCTTATGAAAAAATCCATCTAAATGAAAGGCAATTCTCGGTAGATAACCAAAATCCTCCAACAATGTAAATAAAGGAAAAAAGATAGCCATTGGCGGAAGCATAACAGAAATCACCCATCCGCATGTTCGAACAATTCCATCCACAACAAAAGATATAACACCTGCATTCATATTCCAAGATAGAAATAAAGTGCGCAAATACGTCTGTAAGTATTCTGATAAAGAGGCCAGATATGCACTAGGAATATTAGCACCTGATATCGTTATCCAAAATATAATACTTAATAGCACAAGCATACAGAGTGTTCCAATATATTTATTCGTTAAGATCCGATCAAAAAATAATTCCTTTTCCTGATAGGAAGATTCATGATAGGTCATAGCTTGCTTACTAATAGCTTTAGCTTTTACTTCAATTGTACTAACTATTTCTTCTTCAAACCGTGAATAGATTCCCTTTTCTTCTAATCGATTTATTTCAATATTTAAAAACTTCTGAACGATATCAGCATTATCCAGGTGTTTATAAAACTGATTTCTTGTTTTAGGATCTAATAATTTAATAGAAATAAATCTTTTATTCAAGCTTGTGTCTTTTAAAATAATCTTACTTTCTATCTGCTTAATTGCTTCTTCTATATCCTTTTGATACTGTATTGAAAATAACTCCTGTGTTTTATCCCTTGTATATTCAATTGTATCTTTTAATTCCTGAAATCCTATTCCTTTTCTTGCACTCATCTTAACTACTGGTACTTTTAAGATATTTTCTAAAATATCTGCTTTTACTTCTATCTGCTTTTTCTCTGCTTCATCGATTAAATTTAAAATCACAATTACTTGATTTGTAATTTCCAATGTTTGTATAACCAGATTAAGATTTCTTTCTAAAGCAGTAGCATCACATACAATAAGACATAAATCACAGGATTGAAGATATATATAGTCACGGGTAATATCCTCTTCACTAGAATGAGCTAATAAAGAGTACGTTCCAGGTAAATCAATAACCTGATGTTTTCGGTTTTTAAAAATAAAGAATCCGCTTGCCAGTTCAACCGTCTTCCCTGCCCAGTTGCCTGTATGCTGATGCTTTTTACATAATGCATTAAAGACAGTGCTTTTTCCTACATTTGGGTTTCCTAATAAAGCAATCGTATATCCTTTCTGAATAGGCTCATACAGTTCATTAATTGCATCATTTGCCCTAATCAGCTTATCAAACAGCATAGTTATTCCCTTTCCTTTACTAGAATGTATTGACTATCTTCTTTGCGTAATGCTATTTTGCAGCCTTTAATTAAATATGCACGCATATTTCTACCTGGATTTTCTAATATAGGTATAACTTCTACCCCATTCACAAAACCAAGATCCATTAATCTTCTTTTCATATGCGTTTTTTGCTGAATAGAGTCAACATATACTTTTTCATATAGCTTTACTTCATTTAATGTATTCATCCTGATCCTCCCTTACATGTATACTATCCATATAAACATAAGTTCGCATCAGCAATCGCCTACAAAAAACAAGTGTCATATAAAATAACACTTGTTTTACTTATTTATAACTGTTTCATATCCTCACTCATGCGTTTTAAATCATCACGAATGGATAGATGCTGAGGACATAATGTTTCACACTTACCACAGGATTTGCATTGACTGCTGCGCTGCTCTTCCTGCATTTCTTTAAAATAGCGTCGTTTAGTAACTTCTTTATTTCCATATTTTGCTAGTTCATTCCAAATTTTAAAGTTCTTTGGAATATCCAGACCAAATGGACAAGGCATACAGTACGCACATCCTGTACAGCCGTTCATTGTACGTTTCTTAATCTCAGCTGCTACATTTTCAACAAGATCAAGTTCTTCTTTTGATAAAGGCTTAAAATCAGTAAACGTAAAAAGATTATCTTCAACCTGATCCATTGTAGACATACCGCTTAAGACAACCTTAACATTTTCCTTACTGGCAACCCAGCGAAGAGCCCAGGAAGAAATACTGCGATCTGGCGCATAAGCCTTAAATCTATCAGCCAGATCATTTGGCAGCTGTGATAAAGATCCTCCCTTAATAGGTTCCATAATAATAACTGGAATTTGAAGTTTTTCTGCTAAAGCATATCCTTTATCTCCTGCCTGAATATCCGTATCAACATAATTATATTGAATCTGACAGAAATCCCATTTACGATATGTAATAATTTCTTCAAATACTTCATAATCATCATGGAAAGAGAAACCAAAATTACGGATTTTTCCTTGTTCCTTCAATTCTTCACAATAAGCAACAATACCTAAATTCTTTGCCTTCTCCCATTTTTCTTTATCTAAAGCATGCAATAGATAAAAATCCACATAATCAACATCCAATCTCTTAAGCTGATTTTCAAACATTTCCTTAGCATCTTCTAACGAATTCAATTTCCATATAGGAAGCTTAGTCGTTAAATAAAAACTATTACGATCATACTTCTTTAATACACGTCCAACAAATGGCTCACTGTCTCCATTGTGATAAGGAAAAGCAGTATCAATATAATTTACTCCATGATTAATGGCAGTATCCAGCATTTTTTCAGCTTCTGCCTCATCAATATTTCCATTTTCATCAAGTGGAAAGCGCATACACCCAAAACCTAGTAAAGATGGCTTATAGTTCTCATTTATACTTCTATACTCCATGTCTATACCTCCCTTAAACTGCGATAAATCCAGTTCTTTAGATTATCTTTAATAATATTTTAGCTCAATTAACAAAATTATGGAAGATTAATTTAATCACATATGATAGAATATAAAAAAAGACGAGGAGAGATTTAGATGAAATATGAAATAATTGGCGGTCAGCTCCCAGTTGTTGTATGTAAATTAAATGAGGGAGAAAAAATGTTTACAGAATCAGGCGGTATGAGCTGGATGGATGAAGGCTTTCATATGGACAGCAATACTAGAGGAGGAATCTTAAAAGGTTTAGGACGTGCACTTTCTGGTGAATCTATCTTCCTTACTACCTATACTAGTACTAAAGATGACTCTGAAATTGCATTCGGTTCTAGTTTCCCTGGTAAAATCTTACCTGTCAAATTAGATGGAGATAAATCATTTATTATTCAAAAAAATGCATTTTTAGCTGCTGAAGATAACATCCATTTGGATCCATTCTTCCGTAAAAAACTAGGTACTGGTTTCTTTGGTGGAGAAGGATTCATTTTACAGAAAATATCAGGAGAAGGAACTGCATTCTTAGAAATTGATGGAGATATTGTTGAAAAAGATTTAGCACCAGGAGAAACAATCCAAGTAGATCAAGGATATATTGCCGCATTTGAAGAATCTGTTAGATTTGATATCACGACTGTCAAAGGATTAAAAAACAAATTCTTTAGCGGTGAAGGCTTTTTCATGGCTACATTAACTGGACCAGGTAAAATACTCCTTCAAACAATGCCATTTAGTGTTTTAGCTGATCGTATTATCGCATTAGTGCCAAGTAGTAATCAATAATTGTAATGCAAGTAAAAAAATTAAATTTTTACTTGCTTTTTATTATATTATAGTGTATATTATAAGGGCAGTTAAGAAATGCGGATGTAGTTCAATGGTAGAACTTCAGCCTTCCAAGCTGACTACGTGAGTTCGATTCTCATCATCCGCTCCATTGTAAAATATGCTCACACAAATGTGTGAGTTTTTTTATTTCTATTTCTTATCAACCTACAATATTATGAAATTCTTTATTATTTTTATATTTTCATCAGCTGTCCCTACTAAATGAGTTATATTCGGTAATTCATAAAATACCACAGTATTTTCAACACTAAATTCTTCTTCCGTTAAAGAACATAAATATACTTTTTTATTTAGAGCTAATGCCATACCTAGTTCAATATGCGTACCTCTTCCAGCCGGTAATAAAATAATAACAACATCAGAATCAATAATTCCCTGAAACTCTGATTTAGCATATTCCACCAAGTTTTTTTTTAGTAATCTCTTTATTTACATTATCCGTCCAGTTATATGTATGTTTCCATCCAATTTCCTTTAATGCCTTTACATAATAATTCACTAATATTCTATTTTTCATCCCTGATCCAATATAAAACTTCATTATAATCCTCCCAAAATATATACTGTTTTATTTTTTTATTAACGAGCCTATTCCCATACCAATACTTATTCCAAAACATATACAAAGAGGAATATTATCTGTAAAAATTCCTATCATTACACCTATCCCAACTCTAATACACATTCCAATTGACATTCTCTCTGCCGTATAAGTTTTAGATTCATTATTCTTTTTTCTTTCCATCTTTAAACTCTCTCCTTTTTTCCTTTCACTAACATCTTAAATTCTATTATTACCAATTATTATTTCTCACTAAAGATTATTCATTGTTTAACTAATTATATCATTCAAACAAAAATCAATCTACGTCTAATATTTTTTCTTACTCTTCTTTATGGTAAAATATGCAGGTAGATATTATCACTTACATAATGTTTACATTATTAAGGAGGCAATTATGCGAAAACTACGTATTCTTTTATTATTATTTCTATCATTCATTTGGATCAGCGGCTGTTCACAAACAGAACCTGTTTCTAGAGCAAATACAAATGAAACAATACAAACTTCTGATATACCTGAATACACAGGTCAGCCTTATGTAGAAATAAACAACAATATCCCAACCTTTACAGATGAAGAAAAAACAGTAGAATCCTTTGAATTTTATAGTGAATTAGATGAATTAGGCAGATGTGGTTATGCCATAGCAAATATCAGTAAAGATATAATGCCTACAACAAAAAGAGAATCTATTGGGATGATCAAACCATCTGGCTGGAAAACAGTACGATATGATGATCTAGTGGACGGAAAATATCTATACAATCGCTGTCATTTGATAGGCTATCAGCTAGCTGGAGAAAATGCAAATGAGAAAAACTTAATTACTGGTACACGGTATATGAATGTAGAAGGTATGTTACCTTTTGAAAATGAGGTTGATGATTATGTTGATGAAACTGGTAATCATGTGTTATACAGAGTAACACCAATTTTTGAAGGTGATAATTTAATTGCCTCTGGTGTTCATATGGAAGCTTATTCTGTGGAAGATGCTGGTGAAGGTGTTTCCTTCAATGTATATGTATACAATGTTCAGCCCGGCATTACAATTGATTATGCAACTGGTGATAGTCATCGTAATACAGAAACTTCCACTTCTAATGCATCTAATGAAGAAGTTGAAATAAGAGGTAATAAATCTTCAAAAATATATCACTGCCCTGGTCAAGCAGCTTATGATGACATGGAAGATTCTAAAAACCTTGTTATTTTCCATAGTGAGGAAGAAGCACAGAAAGCAGGTTATCGAAAAGCTAAGAGATAAAAATTTTAAAATTATATTTAACACAATATTATAAATATAAAAAGTCCAAGTATATTTAGACTTTTTTCATCAATTTTTCTAAAAAAGTGTCATAATTATAGTAGGAAAAGTAAGGTGATATTATGAAGAGAAAAATAATCTACTGTATACTTCTAATGTTGATAATCATAGCAGTTTCACTATATCTCTATTTATTTCTACCAGCTAAGGTTTCTTTAAAACGACAAAATCTTACTTTTGAATATGGTCAACAAATACAACTTCAAGCCAGTGATTTTTTAGATACGACAGATGAAAATATATTATCTTCTTTTAAAATTGATACTATCGCTAATGAAAAAAATAAATCCTATCCTGCTGTTGGTGAATACCCATTGCATCTGGAATATCGCTCATTATGGAAACATTATAATGAAATAGTTAACATTTTTGTAAAAGATACTATAAAACCAGTTATTGAAGCAAAAGAAAAAGAATTGCATATTACAGAAGGAGAAAAAACATTTAATTATAAAGATAACTTTAAAATTAAAGATTTAAGTTCCTGTAATATAAAATTTGATACTAATGAGATTGATTTATCTACACCTGGTAAATATAAACTACATGTTACCGCAATCGATACCAGCAAAAATAAAGCTACATTAAGCATTGATGTTATTGTAGATGAAAAAGTAGTCGAATCTTCTACTAGTATAAAACAAAGTCAGAATTCAACATCAAATTCAGATACTGGATCATCTCCGGTTCACCCTTCAGAAATAACCTATGTGCAAGGAACAATAGTGGTAAACAAAAAGCACCCATTGCCAGCATCTTATGCTCCACAGGAAAACCCAGAAGCCAAATATCAGCTAATGCAGATGATTACAGAAATGCAGAATCTTGGCTTTAATGTTAGCTCACAATATAGCGGATATCGCAGTTATGCATATCAGCAATCTCTTTATAATTCATATGTTGCAATGTACGGTCAAGCACAGGCTGATACATTCTCTGCTCGCGCAGGCTACTCTGAACATCAGACAGGTTTAGCATTTGATTTATTATCTCCTAATGGTACCCTATTGGAAACTGTACCAGAAGTGAACTGGGTTGCGCAAAATGCACATCGCTATGGCTTTATAGTTCGTTATCAGACTGGAAAGGAAAATATTACAGGTTATATTGCAGAACCGTGGCATTTGAGATATATCGGTCAAATGGCAAGTGACATCTATGTCTCAGGCCTTACTTTAGAAGAATATTTAGGAGTAGAAGGCGGCAGTTATTAATATTAAAACTGGGTAAAACTTAAATAATACCCAGTTTTTTTCGCATTCGTTCCTGATTGCTTGCATACAACAATGTTGTATCTTTATCAATTTTTCCTGCTTCATATAACTTTAATAGACTTTCATCCATTGTAATCATTCCCTGATTCTTACCAGCAATGATAGAATTTTCTAACTGATGAATTTTACCTTCTCGAATCTGTGTTCGTATAGCTGGATTGACAATCATGATTTCAAAAACCGGAATGATTGATCCATCAATTGCAGGCACCAATTGTTCACTTACAACTGCATGCAACGTCATAGACAGTTGTACTCGAATCTGCTGCTGCTGTTCACTTGGAAATACATCAATCATACGATCAATGGTATTTACAGCCCCTAATGTATGTAGTGTTGATAAAATCAGATGGCCTGTTTCTGCCGCTGTAACTGCTGTATTGATCGTTTCCAAATCACGCATTTCTCCTACAAGAATAACTTCTGGAGCCTCTCTTAAGGCAGCACGTAGAGCACTTAAATAATCTTTTGTATCATGAAAAACTTCACGCTGAGAAACTATACTTTTTTTATGTGTGTGAAGGTATTCAATAGGATCTTCAATCGTTATAATATGTGTATTTCGCTGTTCATTAATTTTATCGATAATACAGGCAAGAGTCGTAGATTTCCCGCTTCCTGCTGGACCACTAATCAAAATCAATCCTTTTTTCGCATTGGATAAAGATGTCACAACTTCAGGAATTTGCATTTCTTTGGGATCAGGCAAACGGAAGCTTACTACACGAAGCACCGCAGCAGGTGAATTTCTTTGTAGATAGATATTACAACGAAATCTTCCTACATTAGGAATGGAAAAAGAAAAATCATCATCTTTCTTCTTTAAAAATTCCTCATAGGTGTTCTGCCCCACATACTGATAAATTTCTTTGATCAGCCTTTCTGTATCCATTGGCATTAATCGTATATCATCTCTTGCATGGATCTCCCCATTGATTTTTAGAGCACAGGGATGTCCTGCAACAATAAAAATATCAGAGGCATGTTTTTCAATTGCTTCTTTCAATATCTGTTCAATGTCCAGCATCTACATCCTCTCCTTTCACTATTGTTTTCCATTCTGTAGTATTTATGTTATTTCCTTCTATTTCAAATGATACTTTAAGGTATTGAGTATTTAATATAGGAATCAGTACTGTACATTCATTTTCATTCTTTGCTATTTCCATATTATAATTTTCAATTAACTCATTAATGGAAGAAAAGTTCGTTATATCTTCAAAGGAATTGAATTCATTACTTATTATTTCATCTTGTAATTCAGAAGCTGCAGCTTCACTTCTCATGATTGCTTCTTGAAACAAGCGTTCTCTCTCTGCTATCTTCTCATTTTGTGAAGCTCTTGTATAAGATAATACAGATAAGATCGTCATACATAAAATAACAAAGATCATAAAAATACTAGTAGCACCTAACCCAATCTGAACACTTTGTTTTCTTTTTTTCATGAATCAATACCTCCTTTCAATGGAAAAAGGAGTTCACTCAGCAGTTCTTCATCATAATAAATCTGCATTGTACATAAAGCATTACCTACTTGATTCACTTCTTCATTTTGAATAATAACTATTCGAAAATAAGCATCATCTGATGAAACAATCTTCCCATTTTCATCTAGATATAAAGATCCTGTCTGTAGCTTTTCTTGTACAGTTTTATCATCTTTCTGTGCTATTAAGCTTTCTCCATAAAGAACTGCCTGACGCATATTTTCAGCCCGATCATTTTTTTCTTTGGCATTACTAAAAACTAGTACGCTAATGCTGCTGGCAATCGTAAAGAAGAAAATAACAATGATGACTTCCATTAAAAATGAAATGGATTTATTTGTAACATGATCTTTCATCTTTTCCCTCCTTACGTTGTATGTAACGTTAATACAATTTGATTTCGTTCTCCGGATGCATTTTCTACAGAAACATATAACTGTTTCTCTTTTTGTTCTACTTCAAATTCTTTGATATCAAATAAAGGCGTACCAGCTTCTAACAAAGGCTCCACTTCTTCACTGACATAAAGCTCCATTAAGTTATCTTCATATTCATAAATATATGTAATTGTTTCTTCTTCTATATTTTCTATCTCAATAACAGGTAAACCGTTTAATTCAGTGACATGTATACTATCTGATACATCATTACTGCGAATTTTCTCTCTTATATAAGCTAATGGTGTATGAAGATTTTCTATTCTCTCACCCTGTTCAATTATCGAACGATAGCTTTGTGCCTGAAATAATAAGACTAGAAATGAACAGATTACAAAAACAGTAAATATAGATAATGAAAATATTATATCAATAGAATGTCTTTGTTTCATGGTCGATCACTCCTTGGATATACATCAGTATCTGGCATAATGTTAGATCCGATATAATGATATCGAATGCGATACAAATCTTCTTGTATATACAAACCATAATTTTCAACTAAATAATCTAATGATTCTGGATACGCACCTTCAATACTGTAGCATTCCAGTGCTGCTTTCTGAATTGCTTCTTTGGCACGTTGACGATCTTCTTCATCCAGCCCTTGATCTGTATTTTGAAATCCATACAATATGATGCCAAGCATTCCAACAAACATCAACAGCTGTATCCAAATACTTTTTTTATTCATAATTAAATAGTTGACATGATACTCATCAGCGGCAGCATAACTGATAATAATATAATTCCTACGATTACGGATAAGAATATCACAATAATAGGTTCAATCGTATTTAAGAAAGATGAAATGCTATGATCTACTTCTTTTTCATATAAACTACTCACTTTCTGCATAACTTCATCGCTTTTTCCACTATGAAATCCAGCCGCAATCATACTTGCATATACACCATCGTATAAATTGGTTTTTTGTAGACAATGGATAAAGCTTTCATCATGTTTCATTCCTTCTCTACAATTATTGATTTTTTCATTAACTTCCTGATCATCCACAACTTCATTGACATATTCCAATGCTTCTTCCATCTCATATCCGCTAGTAATGAATAGAGACAATGCATATGTCATCTTTGCCATAACCATATTATGATAAAGCTTCTTAGTCAGAAATACTTTAGACAATAAATTACGACTTCCTTGTTTGCGATAATTTAAAATAATGATAATTACGATGATACATAGAAGTGTCAAGATTATAAATGAAATCCATGCGAAAATCGTCCCAAACTCCATCATGGAAAAAGACCCGCTTTGAAAGGAAGTTCCCATTGTATGAAGTACTTTTTCAAAGATCGGCAATACTTTCCAAACAATGATACCTACTACGACCCACATCATTACTAATAAGATGGAAGGATATGTCAAGGCATCCTTTAAGGATTGTTTTAAATCAGCATTACGTTCATAATAAACCGCAAGCTCCTGCATAACTCCATCTAAGTGTCCACTAATTTCTCCAATCTCCACCATTTTCTTTGTGTAGGAATCAAAGTAGTCTGAATCTTTCATCGCTGCAGTAATAGATCCCTCTTCTGAATGTTTAATAAGCAAATCACTACAAGCATCTTGAATTCTAGTATTCACACTATCTTTTTGTATAATTTCTAAGCCATCTTCTACAGATAAGCCACCCGCAAGAATCATGGACATCTGCGTACAGAAATCAAACATTTCATCCGCATGTAATATTGTATTTCGGCTAGATTTCATATTATCATCTTCCTTTCCATTAACTCATCAATTAGTAATAATATTTATTTTCATATTCATCCTGATAATCTACATCACTGGAATCAAATGTTGGATCCATTCGACTCCATTCTTTTGAATTTAACAATATTTCTGGATTAATCCATCCTTTTCCCTCTATATATACCTCAATCCAGGCATGATATTCAATTGTTGTATTCCCTGTAATTAATCGTGTAGGTATATTCTGACTCCTTAACATGGCAGTAAGCAAAGCCGCATAGTCAAAGCAGATTCCTGTTCCGCTTTCTAATGTTTCATCAATAATCGGCAACACATATATATCCTGAACTTCTTCTGCCTTATTGGAATCATATGTAATATTATCAACAACATAATTATATAAAGTCGCAATTCGTTTTAAGACTGTATCATCATTTTTTGTAAGCTCAAAAGCCTTCTGAATTGCTTTACTATCAGCTGTATAATCAATAATCTGATTTGGATATAGGAATGCAATCTGTTCATTCTCTAACTGTACCTCAACATTCATTGATAATGTAATCGCATAAGTTTTTCCCGATTTATTTTCTAATACTTTAATTAAATACGTTCCACTTCCCTGATCAAAAGGAAAAGTTTCATATTCTCCTACTTTTGTAAAATCATATGCAATATTTCCTACACCATCTTTTGTGATAGATAAACGCATTCTTTTTTCAGGTTCACGAAGCAGTTTGGCTTGAATATATCCTTGTGATGTATTACTATAATCAATCTGCACATAACCACTAGCATCCTGAATAACCTGTTCACCTGGACTTTCAGGTAAATGAAGCTGTTCAATTGTTGGGCTTGGCGAGACTTCATACTCTGTTGGATATTCATTGCTATTATCTTGTTTTGAACAACCTGTTAATAGGAATAGAATTATTAGAAAGCACAGGAAAACTCTGTACTTCATAGCTCCACCTACTTTCTCCTTATTTTCTTTATTATACCATTCTTTCTATTTATAGAAAATACCGATGAAGATTCTTTCAAAGGCTTTTTAGAAATAAACGATATAAACACTTAGATATTTTTACTCCTACATCACAATCTAAAAATGAAAATAATGAATTACCTTATACAAGCAAGCAATTGCATAGCATTTATCGCCTTTTTTGATTATTCTTAGTAAAATAATTATCTTTTATACCCACATAAAACAATGTATCTTTAAATCTCTTGTTTTTTATCGTCTGAAATTGAAAGACATACAGTATATAAGAAAAAACGTTACATCTGTAGCGATACTTAATTTAATTCTTTTTTCCTTTTAGCTATCTTTTTAATTCTTAGGCTTATTTGCTGAGAAATTGCTTTGATTCTTATTTCATCCATAAATGGATTTATTTTTAAAATATCTTCTACTTCCTTTTCAAAACCATCAAGTTTTGTAATATCAAGCCAAGATAAGTCATCTACAAGTTCTAATTGTTCTTCTGGTGAAAGTTTAAAGGGTTTACTCAAATAGGTATTTCCAATAGATAATGTCGGCTGAGTTGCCCATAATGAGCTTCCGCTGTCAAAGATAGGTGCAATCCCAATCCATTCTAATGTAACAGAATTTCTGATAGCACCAAAGTTACGATAATGTCGATCATAATTAGCGATAATATAATCACAAACAAGCATCTTATCAATACATAATTTAGCGTTTGGAATATGAAGTGTATCACATGCTTCTAAGAAATGCTTATACAAAGAATCGTTTCCTCTCTGTTCTATCATTCGATCAATATAATAGGCTGAAAGAAGTTCTTCGTCAGGACTAACCATTGTTGGACATGCAGAATAAAACATATCATTTTCTTGAAGCAATTCATAGGACACATAATCTTCTTTATTCAGAATTCTTTCATATAATTTTGTCGCAATCAATTCATTAAATGGTTCCTGATTATCGAAACTATTTCCTCCCTTAAAAAGATAGCGAGTACCATTTATTATCTTCCACTTTTTTCTAAGATTTCCATCACTTGAATTATCAGGGCTAAAGATATCCAAATCCTCACTATAGTTAATCTACCCCATCAACAATTTCCCCATATCCTCACTAAAATCATTCTCAAAGAAATTAATATCTTTCCAGTTAATATCTAAATTTTCTTCCTTAACCCAATATAAATCGCTTAAGCTAAGACCAAAACATCTTTCTAGTAATTCAACAGAAGAATTTAAATCCATCTCTTCCATTACTTCTTTAAATCTACTTCTAGAAGAAGGAATAGAACGATCTTTCCACCAATTATTTAAAGCTTTTCGAGTTATCCCAGTTTTATATTCCATAATTCCTAAAGGAGCATATTCAGGATGTATAAGATTAATGATTTTTGTAACTGTATGGGTTTCTTTATCATAAGAGAATTCTAATACTTCTATGTTTTTATTCATTAATTTATAATTCATTTCACCAGCTCCTTTCTTCATTCATCATATTACTTTTCTGCAAATATTATAGCATACTAATACCATTCATTCTCATATTATAATGTCGAATCTCATAATAATTTTACTAAAGCATCAATTTTCCAACAATCTACAAAATTATATAAAGTGATGAAATCCCCTATGCATTTATTAAAGTATTTCATATTCTGAAAGAGAAAGGAGATTATAAGATGGCTAAAGTTATTGTATATAATGTTTATACACAAGCACTAGAAACCTTTTATTTAGAAGAAACAGATCCTATGCCTTATGTATATGATCGAACCATGCTTGTTGGTGAATTCCGTGGTTCTTCTAACTCTAGTGTATTATGGACAACAAATGCTGCAATGGAATCATGGAATGCGACACGAAGAGCCTATGGTGCACCTATTCCTTTCCGTTATGCTTTTAAGCGTATCTGGGAAGGTGGACACGGTCGACAGTCTCAGCATTATGCAGGCGTAGCATTCGATGTAGGACAAGCATTATCACAAAGAGAACGAAATGAAATCTGGAATATTGCCAATGATTTAGGTGTATGGGTTTATGTGGAACCTATTTCTTTAACACCTACATGGGTACACTTCGACAAACGCTATGGTAATCCAGCATGTAGTGCTGGCTATCCAGTTGTACGTAGTGGAAGTCGAGGAGTTTATGTTCTCATACTACAGGATGCATTAAATGCTTTAGGCTATACAACTTACACCTTAGATGGAATATTTGGCAATAATACAAGGAATGCTCTTATGACTTTTCAAAGAGAAAATGGACTAACCGCAGATGGCATTAGTGGCTGTCGCACTTGGACAAGACTTGTTAATGAGGTTGTAGGAATAGGTAGAACACCTACTGTTATTGATCCATAAATGGAAGAAAGAGTACAGATGATAAATCCGCACTCTTTTTTTCCACATTATTTCATAATCTGTACTTCACACTCTAGCTCATAACCACTATGTTCTTTTACACGATGTTGCACTAATTGTATCAAATCTAAAAAGTCACGGCTTGTGGCGTTATTTCGATTAATTAGAAATCCAGCATGTTTTTCTGAAACCTGTGCATCATTTACCATAACTCCTTTAAGGCCAGCATCCTGAATCAATGCCGATGCATAATTTCCTTGTGGTCGTTTAAATGTAGACCCTGCACTATAGGAATCTAATGGCTGCCTGCTTCTTCTCTTTCGCATGAGTTCTTCCATTAACAATAAGATTTCTTCCTTATTTCCTTCCTGCATCTGTATTTCTACCTCTAAAACTATTCCTTTATTATCCATAAATACACTATGGCGATAAGCTAAGGCTAAGTCTTCTTTATTACTTTTTTGAATTCTTCCATTTTGGTCCAACCATATAACTGATTGAACCAAATCTTTCATTTCTCCTCCATAAGCACCTGCATTCATATAAACTGCACCGCCTACACTACCAGGTATTCCACAGGCAAATTCCATACCTGTTAAACTATGTCGCATACAAAAAGCACTTAATGCCTTTAAAGAAGCTCCACTTTCTACACGTACTTTATTATTATTGACTATCATATGATGAAAATGAGTAGATAACACTATAACTAAGCCATCGTATCCCTCATCCAATACCAAAACATTACTTCCATTTCCTAAGATAAAATATGGTAATTGATAAGACTTGCAAATCTCTATACATGTCTGTACTTCTTCTATATTACTTGGTTCAGATAAAAGTTTTGCATTACCACCAATATGGAGTGTCGTATAGTTTTTTAAAGATACCTCTTCTCTTACTTGTATTCCATGATTTTTTAATATTTGAAGTATCGTCTGAATTTTTTTCATTTGACTTCCTCCTCTGTGTGCGCACGTTCTTGCGCTTAATATATATTTCTTTAGAAATCA
>URYK01000045.1 GCA_900552125.1 uncultured Solobacterium sp.
TGGCACGAAAAGACAAGTAATCACTGCCAACAAGTATAAATACAGCATTTCAGCTATGTGTCGTTGGCTGAACATCCCGCGCTCAAGTTACTACTACCAAGCTGTAGATCCTGTGTCAGAGGCTGATCTCGAGGATAAAATCACCTATATTTTCCTTGAGAGCAAGTCCAGATATGGGGCTAGAAAAATCAAGAAATGCTTAGAAAAGGACGGCATCATACTCTCTCGCCGTCGGATTCGTCGCATCATGAAGCGCCTAAACTTGGTATCCGTTTATCAAAAAGCAGCCTTCAAACCGCATTCTAGAGGGAAGAATGAAACTCCTATTCCAAACCGCCTAGACAGGCAATTCGACCAAAAAAGACCACTGGAAGCCCTGGTGACCGACTTGACTTACGTCCGTGTGGATAGGCGATGGGCTTATGTTTGTCTCACCATTGACTTCTTTAATCGTGAAATCATAGGATTGACCGTTGGCTGGCACAAGACTGCGGAGCTCGTTAAACAAGCCATTCAAAGCATCCCTTATGCACTAACCAAGGCCAAGTTGTTCCATTCTGATTGTGGCAAGGAGTTTGACAATCAGCTGATTGATGAGATGCTTGAAGCTTTTGGAATCACTCGTTCCCTCAGTCAAGCTGGTTGTCCCTATGATAATGCCGTCGCTGAAAGTACCTATCGTTCCTTCAAACTGGAGTTTATCAACCAAGAAACCTTTCAGTCGTTAAAAGAATTAGCCCTCAAAACGAAAGATTATGTCCATTGGTGGAACTATCATCGCATTCATGGTAGTCTTAACTACCAAACTCCCATGACCAAACGAATTATCGCTTAAAAAGCACTTTATAAAAATTGTTCAGAAAAGTGTTGCCTTTTCATTAACTTTTATAATAATATTCGAGCTAAATTTGACATTGAAGTTAATATGTAGCAGTAACTTTTCAAATTGTCATGTTAAGATAAAAGATGAAAGCTAGAATAGATAAGAATAACGAGGTCTAATATGCATAGACTAGTTGCTACTAGTTTCTCCATGGCGGTCATATGTTCTGAAGAAGTTTTTTGTGGTAGAAGATGACTTGAAGACCTATTTTTTAGATATTTAATTCCTACTACAAGTGTAGTAATAAGAGCTATAAGTATAATTGTTATAACCAATAAATCACTTAATGTATCATTGCTTTTGATAGTACTGGTAATAGTAGCAAAAGTATTACTAGTGATATGTAATACTATAGAATATAAAAGCGAGTAGCGATAAGCAACGTACCCAAAAATAATTCCTCCAAGTCCTGCAGATATTCCCTGATATAAATCATGGTGTATTAGTCCGAAGTAGAAAGCTGAAAATAGAATAGCGAAGTGAATACCATATTTTTTTAGTTGTGTCATTAGTGTGCCACGATAAATAAGTTCTTCAATAATAGGACCAATGACACAAATATAAAGATATTGCAAAAGTAGTTTTTGATACCGCAAGTGTTGGCTTGGCAGATAAATTAAATACTTTGAATCCAGCTTCTAGAATAACACTAAAGATGTTAGTTGTCATTGAGATTGTTAATAGGGTAGCAAAAAATATCATTATTTTGGTAATAGGTATAGTTTTGGGGGAGAACAGAAACATATCATCTTTAATATATCGATACATAACAATTTCTACAGGAATAAACGCTATAAGTACAGAAACTATAAGCCTTATTCCTGTATCTGATACTATATTTATAAGTAATCGGTTAGCTAATATATCAAATAATATAGTATTTAGACCGAGAGCTATGAATACAGTTGCATTTGGTGTTAATTTTCTGATTGATATAATTCCTCCATAAAAAAACAGTCATCGTTATACTAGTATATCGATACAACATGCGCAAGAAAACAAATCCTAGGACCTTATCACTTAAAACATCATATAATAGTGATTAATTTTAAGTAATAAAAGTAGAGGGGAGATATTAAGATTATCAATGCTTTTTATTTTTTTAGTTATTTTTTATTAGGGACATTAGTCTGTTATGGATTGTGATTAGGTTATTTAGTCATTGTTGAATTTTGTGCTTTAAACATTTATAATATTTCTGAACTAAAGTTAGATCTAGGAGTGAAACTATTAGAGATTATGAATATTATTTTATTATAAAATATCTTTTGGATTTTAAAGGTAGTGATAGAATAAATTACAGAGTTTAACTTTTATTGGAGTTCAAAAAATAGGTGAAATTTTTTGAGAATTAAAGAAGCCATGACTAAAATATCACGGCTTTTCATATAGATTATTGGTTATTTTTTGAACAATTTAAAAGTTAACTATTTTATTATTGTAATTTCGAGAAAGCTTCGTTAATTATAGAGTTTAATTCTGTTGCTGAAGCTTGTAATTTTTGAAGTTCTGAATCATTTAATGGGATGTTAATAGGACGTACAACCCCATTAGCACCAATAACAGCAGGTTGTCCAATATAACAGTCGCTTACATCGGGGTATTGTCCTCCCTGATATACCGATATTGGAAGAATGGCGTTTTCATCATCTAGAATGGCTTTAGTGATACGAGCAAGAGCGACTGCAATTCCGTAGAAAGTTGCTCCTTTTTTGTCAATAATTGAATACGCAGCATCCCGAACATTTTCAAATATTTGAAAAACTTCTTCTGCGTCGAAATCGTTCACCTCTTGAAGGTAATATTCAAGGTTAACACCAGCAACATTAGCATGTGACCAAACTGCAAACTCTGAGTCACCATGTTCCCCCATAATATAAGCGTGTACAGAACGTGCATCTACTCCTATTTTTTCACCAAGTGCTTGACGGAAACGTGCGGTATCAAGTGAAGTTCCTGATCCAATGACACGTTCTTTTGGAAATCCTGAGAATTTCCAAGTAGAATATGTCAAAATATCAACGGGATTAGCAGCAACTAAAAAAATACCACTAAATCCAGAATTAATGATTTCTGTAACAATTGATTTATTAATTGCTAAGTTTTTATCCACTAAATCTAAACGTGTTTCACCTGGTTTTTGGGGAGCTCCAGCCGTAATAACAACAAGATCGGCATCAGAACAATCAGAATATTGAGCAGCATAAATTTTCTTAGGTGAAGTAAACGCTAAGGCATTACTAAGGTCTTCAGCATCCCCAACAGCTTTGTCGAATAATTGAGGAATTTCAATAATTCCCAGTTCTTGAGCGATTCCTTGATTAACAAGTGAAAAGGCATAGGCTGAGCCTACTGCACCATCACCAACAATAATTACTTTTTTATGTTGTTTTCTTGTAGTCATAACTAAAAACCTCTTTTCTTAATATTTTTGTATCTAGTTACTTTCACTTAATAGTGTAACACTTTGGTCTGGAATTGTATAATAATATATATTAATAAGTTAATTCTAAAAAGGAATATCGTAGCTATTTCCCAAACAGTGAGATTAGACTAATATGAGTTTATTACTATAATTTCAAAAATGGGAAATAGTCTATCTGTCTAATTGTTCAATATGATATATAAAAGAAACTAATTTATAACCTTTAAGTCGCAAGATTGAATTGTTAGAATAGCCTCATGACTCTTTTACGATGTTTCCAGATTGATTTATCAATCTGGAAATTTTTATGGAAAAATTCAAAAATATGCGTTTAAAAATAAAACTGCTATTTGTGATAAAAAAACGTTGATATACTTGACTTTTTGGGGGATAAAATATAAACAGTAAAAATATTAATATTTTTACTGTTTATATTTATATTAAGGAGATGATAATTATGAAGAAGTTATTTACTATATTATTTGTTTTATTATCAGTGCTATGTTTTTTAGGTGGGGAAAAGGGAGTATTAGCTGAATCTAATAGTTTAGAGACTTTTCGAGGTTATGTAAATAATGATGGTAAGAGTAGCGAAAGCCGATTAGGTATTAATAATATTTACATAGATGACAATAGTCAGACTATTGTAGGGTACTGTTTTAATATCAAACAGCCGTATCCTAGTATGTATGGAGATCGGTACATTAAATATACTAATGTAACTGCGGAGCAAATGAAAGAGAACAGTAGCAGTACGTTGGAGGATGCGGTGTTATACGATTAGGTTATGAAAATTTTATATAACGGTTATCCAAATAATGGGAGTAGCATTCAACAAAAGTATCAGTTAACTGATGATCAGTTTAGAGGAATTACTCAGCTAGTTATTTGGAAATTCACAGATAGCTATACAGGGTATTCGTTTAGCTCTGACAATTTAGAAAATGCTTATAATGAATTAAGTAATGTTTCACAGTTAACTTATCCTTCAAATTTTAAATTAAATTTGTACCTAAGTACAAATCCTTATGTACAAAATTTTCTGGCAGCAGAAATGTTGCCAGAAAATCAAACTGAATACACAAGTGTATCTGTCAATAAAGTTTGGGATGATGTAAACAATCAAGATGGACAACGTTCAAGTGAAGTTACTGTTCAATTGTTAGCAAATGGAGTGGAAGTCTCTGATCAGCAATTAGTGCTAAGTGATGCCAATGGTTGGAATGGTACTTTTGAAAATCTTGATAAATATGACTCTGACAATGTTCTTATTGATTACACTGTAAAAGAAGTTACAGATTTATCTGGTTATCAATCTGTAGTTTCAGGAAGTGACAATAACTACACTATTACAAATACTCATGTTCCAGAGATAATTAATTTATCAGGAACAAAGACATGAGATGATAATAATAACCAAGATGGTATCCGTCCAGAATCAATTGTTGTTCATCTACTTGCAAATGGTGTAGATACTGGTCAAACTAAAGAAGTTTCACAAACTGATAACTGGACTTACCGATTTGAAAATTTACCGAAATATCAAAATGGTTAAGAAATTGTTTATACTGTTTCAGAAGACAGTGTTGGTGGTTATGAAACTATCATTTCTGAATTTAACATTACAAACAGTCACACCCCAGACACGACAGAAGTGTTTGGAACAAAGACATGGAATGACAATGATGACCAAGATGGTAAACGTCCAGATTCGAGTACAGTTAACCTTTTAGCCAATGGAACTAAGGTAGCTTCACAAGAAGTAACAGCTGATACGAATTGGACATATACGTTTTTAAATCTTGCCAAATATGCAAATGGTAGTGCTATTACTTACGCAGTAACTGAAGATAGTGTTGACAATTACACGGCAACAATTAATGGATATGACATTACAAATAACTATACTCCAGGTAAAACAAGTTTGACAGTCACAAAAGTTTGGGACGATAGCGATGACCAAGATGGCTTTGTCCTAATTCTATTGATGTCCAATTATATGCTAATGGCAAAAAATCTGGTGATGTTGTGACGTTAACAGCAGCGAATAAGTGGACATATACATGGACAAATCTTGCTGAAAAAGCGAATAAAAAAGATATTGTTTACTCTGTCAAAAAAGTGACTAAAGTTGATGACTATACAACTACTGAAGGAAAAGTAGAGAACGGAAATGTAACCATTACGAATACGCATGTGCCAGTAATTCCAGAAGAATTAGAGGAACCTAAGACAACAGATGTGACATTTAGCAAAGTTGAAGTTAACGGTAGCGCCGAACTCCCAGGTGCATCGCTCAAAGTTGTTTCAGGTGAAACCGCAGACGGTCAAATCGCCACAGATGTAAAAACGGGTGAAAACTTAGCGTGGACTTCAGGTGATACAGCCAAAGTGTTCAGCTTGTCAGAGGGCGCCTACACTATGGTGGAAAGTCAAGCGCCAGCAGGTTATGACTTAGCAGAGTCAATCACTTTCCGTGTCACAGCAGACGGTCAAGTCGAGGTAAAAGGAACAGACGGTTCATGGACAGTCCAAGCCGATGCGATAATCAAAATGGAAGATGCTAAAACACCAGTAATTCCAGAAAAAAACAGTCAAATACCCCAACAGTTGATGATCCAACAACTCCGTCAAGTAATTCTGATAAACAATCAGAGAAGAAACAAGAAAAGAAATCACTCCTTCCGTCAACAGGAGATAGCAGCGGTCTAGGATTGATGATACTTGGTCTAGTACTTGTACTATCAGTTATCTTTGGTTTTGTTTATAAAGCAAAAAGAGCTAAAGCATAGTATTAGTTAGTAATTGAATCCAACCTTTTAAAAAAGAGAGCTAATTTGGTTCTCTTTTTGTATTTATCTTTGATATTTTACCGCTTTACTTGTACTTGGCTTTGGTCTCTCTTGTGGTCTATGTTATAATAAAATCATGGAAATATTTGACACACATACGCATTTAAACGCCGATGATTTTGCTGGGCGTGAAGCAGAAGAATTGGCACTTGCTAAAGAAATGGGCGTCACTCGACACAATGTTGTTGGCTTTGACGCACCAACTATTAAACGTGCTATTGAGTTAGCTGAAAAATACCCTGAAATCTACGCCACAATCGGTTGGCACCCAACTGAAGCAGGTTCATATACTCAAGAAATTGAGGATATGATTGTTGCCAATCTATCACACCCCAAAGTGATTGGCCTTGGTGAGATTGGGCTAGATTATCATTGGATGGAAGACCCAAAGGACGTCCAAATTGAGGTTTTTAAACGTCAGATTCAGCTTTCAAAAGACCACAACCTCCCTTTTATTGTCCACACTCGTGATGCGCTTGAAGATACTTACGCTGTCATCAAAGAAGTAGGCGTTGAACCTCGCGGCGGGATTATTCATTCATTTTCAGGCTCTTTAGAAATAGCAAAGCGTTTTATCGAGCTTGGCATGATGATTTCATTTTCAGGGGTTGTTACCTTTAAAAAAGCACTTGATGTTCAAGAAGCTGTGCAGAAATTGCCGCTTGATAAGATTTTAGTTGAAACGGATGCGCCTTACCTTGCACCTGTTCCAAAACGTGGTCGTGAAAACCGCACCGCTTATACTCGCTATGTTGTAGATAAAATTGCAGAGCTCCGCGGTTTGACCAGTGAAGAAGTGGCAAAAGCGACATCAGATAATGCAAAGAGGTTGTTTAACTGTGACTGAAAAAATCAAAATTCAAGAAGTGCTTGTTGTTGAGGGGAAAGACGATACCGCAAATTTGCGCCGTTTTTATGACGTAGATACCTATGAAACCCGCGGGTCAGCCATCAATGATGACGACCTTGAACGTATCGAAAAATTAAATGACCTTCGTGGGGTCATTGTCTTTACGGACCCAGATTATAACGGAGAACGCATTCGCAAGATCATCATGAATGCTATTCCAAACGTTAAACACGCTTTTTTAAATCGTGATGAAGCTGCGCCAAAATCAAAAAGTAAAGGTCGTTCACTCGGTGTTGAACACGCAAGTTTCGAAGATTTGCAAACAGCTCTTTCTGGCGTATTAGGAAATTTTGATGATGATAATCAATTCGACATCACAAGAGCTGACCTGATGCGTATGGAGCTTTTAATGGGAAATGATAGCCGTAAGCGCCGTGAATATTTGGGTGAAAAGCTCCGCATTGGCTACAGCAACGGTAAACAACTCCTTAAACGCTTAGAACTCTTTGGCATCACTCTGGCTGAAGTCGAAGAAGTGATGGAGAAATATACTACGTGATAAATTGTGTATTTTACACTTAAGCCAGATGTGATACAATAGTAACTTGCATTGACAGAAACGAAAGGAATGACAAAACTTTATTCTGGGGATAACTTGTGGATAAGGTAGTTAAATAAATTATGAGAATTGCTGATTACAGTGTGACGCGTGCTGTCCTTGAGCGTCATGGATTTACCTTTAAAAAATCATTTGGACAGAACTTTTTGACAGACACTAACATTCTTCAAAAGATTGTAGATACTGCTGAAATTGACAAAAACGTCAATGTTATTGAAATCGGTCCTGGTATCGGTGCATTGACAGAATTTTTGGCTGAAAATGCTGCCGAAGTCATGGCATTTGAAATCGACGATCGTTTGATTCCGATTTTGGCTGATACGCTCCGCGATTTTGATAATGTCAAAGTGATTAACGAAGATATCTTGAAATCAGACCTACAAAGCCGTATCAAAGAATTTGCTAATCCAGACCTTCCAATCAAGGTCGTAGCAAATCTGCCATACTACATCACAACACCAATCTTGATGCACTTGATTGAATCAAAAATCCCATTTGCGGAATTTGTCGTGATGATGCAAAAAGAAGTGGCAGACCGCATTTCAGCAGAGCCAAACACTAAAGCTTACGGTTCACTATCAATTGCTGTGCAATATTACATGACAGCAAAAGTTGCTTTCATCGTGCCACGTACAGTATTTGTGCCAGCACCAAATGTTGACTCAGCTATTTTGAAAATGACTCGCCGTGAAGAACCACTTGTTAAAGTCAAAGACGAAGATTTTTTCTTTCGCATTGCTAAAATCAGTTTTGTTCACCGTCGTAAAACCCTTTGGAACAACTTGATAAGTCACTTCGGGAAAGCAGAAGAAACTAAAGCTAAACTTGAAAAAGCACTTGAAATTGCAGAAATCAAGCCATCTATTCGAGGCGAAGCTCTTTCAATTGCAGACTTTGCAAAATTAGCTGACGCTTTAAAAGAAGTCGGATTATAAATCAAAAACCAGCTCATAGAGCTGGTTTTTTAGTTTAAATATGATTAATGAAATTCATTACCGTTGAAGCAATATCGTGCCATTGTTGCAATGTCATAAAGTGATAAATCAATGTGAAATACATTTTCTCCTAAACTCCCTTGTTAATAATTAACATTTCTATTATGCTATAAAATCTTGTTTATAAACGCGAAAGTCATAAACGGTCAAAATTTAGTCGCGAATGGTAAAAAATTCAAAAAAACTTACCGTTTACGACGAAAAAACGACTGTTTGCGACATTTACGTTTATTTGGCAAAATTTCTGATACAATAAAATATGTCAGTCACATGACATGTCATTTCCAGGAGATTTAAATGACAAAAGGACTTTAATCGTAGTGTTGCTAAGAAAGTCGTTGCAATGAAAGGGAAACCTTAGCTACTTGCGATACATGGGAGAAACCTATCTTTGAAAATTCATCATCTATAAGATGATACAAAGAGAAAGTAGGCTATAAAGCTTACTTTTTTTATTGATGCATACGCTTAGGTTGTAACAGTGAAAATATTTTTGGAAAAATACGGTTGGATTCTATCTATTATTGTAGTTACAGCTATGTGGGGCAAGATATGTTATTCTGCTAATTTTGAAGTTTGCTAAATTTAAAGGAAAATAACTAAGAATATTTTATAAAAAACCAGCTAATTTAGCTGGCTTTTCTTATTGAAAATCTTTTAAGAGTTTATCTTTGTAGTAGTTAAAGAATGTTTTTTTGCCGATAACACTGATGGTCTTGCCTTGTAAACCATATTTTAAATGAGTACTATCTTTTTTATCGACGTTTGCTCTTGCAGTGATTTCAAAGAAATTCCCGTCTTTAGTCTGGGTAGCAGAGTTTGCGATTTTATTGATTTTTCCTTTGATATTAATGGTCTGGTTGCTAATCTTTTCAAGAGTCAGACGCACAGTCTGTCCTTTTTTGAGTTGGCTTACATGAGTGGAGTCAACGTAATATCGAATAGCAATTTGTTGAGTTTTACTAATATCAGGATAGATTTCTGCAATTTGACTTCCTTGTGGAAGAAGAGTCTTCCCTTCAAATTCACTAGAAACATGTAAAATTCCATCTTCCTTAGCTTTTAAGATAGTATCAGATTTTGAAAGGCTTGTTTGGTCAAGTTGAGCTTGTAGGCTTTCTTTTTCTTGTGTTACTTGAGCTAATTGTGTTTCAGTTTGGGTTAATTCTTGCTGACGAAGACTCTCAATTTGGCTGCTGGCGCTAGTATCATAACTTCCTGTTGAAAAGTTTGAAGCTGCTTGAGTCTGTAAACTTGAAATAGAGGAATTAATGTTATCAATTTGCCCTTGAAGGTCTGCTAAAAACTGATTTTTAAGATTTTCTTTGCTACTGACATCATTACCAGTAAGAGCTTGACTTTGACTTAAGTAGCTATTGAGAGTTGTTGTGTAAGGATTAGCACCAGAAATACTTGTCTGATTGCTCTGAATGGCATCTTTAACTTCTTGATATTGACTGGCTTGCGTTTGAAGTTCACCGATTTGTTTGTTCACTGCAGCATTTGCTCGGCTAACACCAGCTTCTTGTTTGGCAACAGAGTCGTTAGCTTGGGCAACCTGGGCTGTGATGGTTTTACTTTGGCTAAGAAAACGATCAATAGTTGCAGCGCAACCAAATTCATCCTCACCTGTGAAAAGATTTTTTCCTTGGTTAAGACTTTCTTTCAAGGTATTCAAATCATTTTGTTTACGCTCATCACGCTCGATTTGAGTCTGGATAGCTTTTAATTGATTGTCTTCCATTTTGTCGGAGTATTTAACGAGCAAATTTCCTTTTTTGACCACTTTATTTTCTAAAAGTTGATTATCAATTACGGTGTTGTTACTTGTCGACTGTACGACGTCGATGATTTTTGTAGGACGAAGACTGCCAACAGAGGTCACGGTGATTTCTTTTCTTCCTATTAAAGAGAACAATATTAAAAAAATCAAGAAAATTGTCATTGGAAGAACCAGAAGTGTTGCGAAATTATGATAACGTCTGTGATAAAATTCAGCCGATTGAAATAATTTAGGATTCATGATTCCTCCTTAATGTTGAAATAGCTGAGCATAAAAGCCTTGATTTTTCATAAGTTGCTTATGATGTCCTTCTTCAACGATTTTCCCCTTATCAAGCACCAATACACGGTCTGATTGTTCTGCGATGCTCAAACGATGGGCTACGAAGATAATAGTTTTGTCGGACATAGATAGTAAATTGTGGATAACTCGTTTTTCAGTTAGCACATCAAGTCCACTTGTTGCTTCATCTAAAATCAAAACAGGAGCTTTGGTGAGTAGAGCGCGCGCAATAGCAAGGCGCTGTTTTTGACCACCTGATAAACCAGCTCCATCTGAAAGTTCAGTGTGATAAGTCATCGGCATCGCTTCGATGTCTGATCGAATTTCTGCAATTTCACAAGCTTTGATAATATCTTCCTGTGTGATATTGTCAGAAGCTCCCAAGGTTAGATTTTCTAAAATGCTTCCTGAGAAGACATAAGATTGCTGAGGCAAATAGTTGATATGTTGTCGAAGGATTTTTTTATCAATGGTTTTATAATCATAACCACCTAGGGTGATGTTTCCTTGGTTTGGGCTGTAAAAATTAACCATCATTTTTGCAAGGGTGGTTTTACCTGAACCGCTAACGCCGACTAGACTAACTTTTTCACCTTTCTTGATATGAAGTTTAATGTGACTAAGAGTATCGCGCCCAAAACCGTATTTATAGGAGACATCATCAAATACAATGTCACCTTTGAGAAAGTCTTTGTTGTTAAAGACTTCTTTATTGTCAAATTCAGAAGAGACGAGATAGACTTCGTTAAGTCGATTATTGGCAACTTTAGCTGACTGCAATTTAGTCTGCAAATTAATAATATTTTCCATCGGATTTGTGAAGTAAGATAAGAGAGTGTTGTAGGTAATCAACTGCCCAACAGAAATTTTCCCTGTCATAACTAGATGTGAACCGTACCAAAGAATAGCGACGTTTAAAATCAGCTGTGCTCCCTGTTTTAATGACGTTTGGATTGTTTCATATTTACTAAGAGTGAAACTTTTGTCCAAATAACCAACAAATTCACTATCGATATTGCGATAGCGAGTTTCTTCACTAGTGAGTGACTTGATGGTTTCAATTCCGTTGATATCTTCAATAATAGCAGAGCTGACCATGGAATTTGCTTGCATGACGTCATGGTTCATACGCTCAAACGGCTTCATAAAAGCAAAGATGATAATGGCATAGATTGGAAGAGCAACTAGAGTGAGAAAGAATAATTTAGCATTCTGCAGAATCAAAACACTTCCAACGATAATTAAAATACTGACATCTAAAAAGATAGAAAGAATAGTTGAAGCAAGCGCGTCGATAATAGAATTGGCGTCAGTAAATCGTGAAATAACTTCCCCAGTTCGTCTTGTCGCAAAAAACGACATGGGCAGTTCAAAAATATGACGGATATAAGATAAAATCACATCGATAGTCAAGCGTTGACTAAGAACAACCAGTAAGTATTGTTGTGAAAAGTTCATGATTTGTTGCATGATATAAGTGACAACCAGACCGATGGAAACAATGTTGAGTGTAGATTGCAGCTGGTTTGGAATGTACTCATCTAAAATGCCTTGCAGGTAGTAAGAACCAACAATATTGATAATCGTTACTAGTAAGCTAGCAAGAACGATGTATGTTAAGAGGGCTTTTTGCTTGAAGATAATCGGCAAAAAACTACTCAAACCATTTTTCTTATCTTTGTGCGGTTTATATGTAGGAGCTGGCGCTAGAAAGATGGCAACACCAGTCCATTCCTTGGCAAAATCAGCTTTAGCCATTTTTATCACACCGACGCTTGGATCGGGGTCACCGATGATTAGAGAATCTTTTTTGACTTTGTAGACGACATAGTAATGTTGTAACTTGCCTTGCTTATTGACATGGACGATACAGGGATAAGGAATATCTGGCATTTCAAAAAGTTCCATATTTGCCTGAATGGCGCGTGTTTCAAAACCAATTTTCTTTGCCGCTTCGACGATTCCAAGAGCAGTTGTGCCTTCTTTACTAGTCTTAGCCAATTCTCTCAGGTGAGCAAGCGAAAAGTGCGAGCCATAGTGTTTAGCGACCGAAGCAAGAGCAGCCACCCCACAATCTCTCATATCAATCTGACTAACGTATTTATATCTCCACATAAAACCATTCCTTCTAAAACAGAGTCAAAAGATATTATGCCACAAAATGAGTTGTCGTGAACACAAATGTCGTAAACGGTTAAAATTCAGTCGCGAATGGTAAAAAATTTTTTGAAAAATTACCGTTTACGATGAAAAAACAACCGTTTACGACATTTACGTTTATAAGCAAAATTTTATGCTAAACTAAGAATTGTCAGTTGCAACGGCAAAATTATTTTTGGGAGGTATTCAAATGAATACAAAAACTTTTGAACAATTTGATGTAATGACAGAGATTCAGCTTGCTGCAGTTGAAGGCGGGGGTATGGAATGGATTGGAGATGTATTGGGTGCTATAGGTAATGCTGCACATCCTGTTAACCCTGATCAAGTTGTAGCTCAATTAAATGGAAAGTATCCACGTCGTGGTCCTGTACATTATTGTGCTCCTGGAGGAACAGGTGGAACACCTAATGCTTGTAATTAATGAGGAATGATATTATTTTAAAGAGAATCTAGAATTTTTTAGAAAAAGAAATATGGTATGTAATTATGAAAGCATTATATAATGGTCGACTGTCTGACGTATGGGAAATAAGTAAGACGAATGTTCAACCAGTATGGGTTCAGCAAGCTTTTAAACAAAACTATTTGAGATGGAATGATGATAAATTAGTAATTTCTATGAGTGGAATAAATCCGTCTATGAAGTTTAATTTAAAAATCAGTTTGTTTAGTTACCCTGGTTACGCCTCTTACCCTGTGGGATATATCGGGGATTTTTTAGATATTACTAACCATCGTGTTGTATCAAAAAAGCAATTTTATAAACATTATCAAATTATTGAGGAAGATTCTCTATAATTATCATTTATATCTAAAACTATAGGTTAAAGCAGCACTATTAATTAGAGCTGCTTTAATTATTTGATTAAATGGTGCTAATGTATTTTATTAAATTGGAAAGTATAAAATACTGGTTGAGAGTCGAGCTTTGTATGTTTTGGTTTCAACCAGTTATATCTATCAGATTTTCTTTTAAAAGGAGACTTTATGAAAAAGAGTATTTTAAAATCAACAATCTTACTATCTGCAAGTATTTTATCAATGGCAACTGTTTCTGTCTTTGCTGATGATGAGCTTGTGCCTACAACTGCAGTGACAGAAGTTGCTAATCATTCTGTAGGAAATTCAGTTGAGCAGTCAAATGATGTTCAAGAGGCACAATCGAGTGCAACTAATTTAGAAGTATCAGATGAGGCAGAAGAGTCTGAAGTTACTATTCCACAGTATGAAGAAAACATCTCGGATTTTAATCAAGTTTCAATCACGGATGTATACTCTATGTTTAAAGAAGATGGCAAAGAGCACGTGATTTATATTGGACGTCCAACTTGTTATTATTGCCGTCAATTTTCTTCAGAGTTAAAGGATTTTAATATTCTTTTGAATAATCGTCTGGAATATTATGATACAGACAGTCAGGATTTCGATGAAGCTGCCGCGAATTTCTTGTTTAAAACAGTTGGCATTCCAGGAACACCTACCATTATTCGTTTGCAAAATGGTCAAATTGTAAGTGCATGGATTGGTGGCGGTATTTCTGGGAAAGAACTTTATGATTATCTCTTTAATGGGGAAATTCCAACAGTAATGAAAGGAAAATAATCTTAAAAATTTTTAACTAAATCAAGAAACTACCTGTTTTGTGAAATTTTAGAATTAAAACAAATTGCATAGAAATAATGGTACAAAATTATTTGTAGTGATTTTGAAAGTTGCTAGTTTATGGTGCGTTGTATTTTATTGATAGAAATCATCGTCAGATGTATCATAGGTTTTCGGTAGTGTTTTTTTAGTTACTTTGCTATCTTTTTTTCGACGCTAAAAATAAATCTGATAGAGTTTGAATTTTTTGTACTTGGATCCTAATTGTGATATTCTTGTCATTTTTATAAAATTTTTCTATAATGAGTGCGTTACTGTTTTTTAGGTAAAGGAAATTATTTAGGGAGAGATTTATGTTAGATATTTTTATCCTTGAGGATAATATCACGCAACAATTTCGTATTGAGCGACAGATAGAGGCAATTATGAGAAAAAATAATTGGGCTTATCAGCACTTGGAAGCTTTTGCGGTATCTAAGGATATTATTGCAAGAGTATCTAAAGAAGATAGTCATCAGATTTTTTTTCTTGATTTAGAAATTAAAGGGGATGAAAAGCAAGGAATTGACGTGGCAAGAGCCATCCGTGAAAAGGATTCGACAGCTATTATTGTTTTTGTAACGACACATTTTGAATTTATGCTTTTAACTTATCATTCATTGGTTGGTGCGATTGATTTCATTGATAAAAATTTAAATGATGCAGCTTTTGAACAACGTTTAGAGTTATGCTTGAAGGAAGCTCTTAAGCATCAAAAAGGAAATTTAGGTGAGAATTCTTACCTTTTTGAAACTGCCAAGGCTAGAATTCGTGTAGCTTACGATGATATTTTATATTTTGAAACATCGCCAACCGTTCACCGAGTGATTTTACACACAAAAACAGGTCAAACTGAATTTTACGGAACGATTGCGGAGGTTGCCAAATCAGATGAACGTCTGTTCAAATGTCACCGCTCTTTTGTGATTAATGTAAATAATGTTGCTGAATTTGATAAAAGTACCCGAACAGCTTATTTTGCAAATGGCTCTTACTGCCAAGTCTCACGAGACAAAGTCAAAAGCCTAATGGCAGAAATTAGGTGAGGGGATGATGAAAGCGCTTTCGATTTATTTTGCTTCACAGCTTGTTTATTATCCTGTTATCATGACAATTTTTGCGAATGTAAGAGGAGAAAAGCTAAAATTACGGGAAATTGTAACGATATCATTGTCATTTTTTGTTATTGATATTACATCATTTCCTACTATCGTGGGAAGAATATTAATACTATTTTTATTATCATATCTCAATAGAAAAGACTTACCGTTATCCTTACATATGTTCAATGGTAGCTTTCCATGGGTTATTGATAGCATTATTATTAGGACTATTAGTCTTTTTGTTCTTCCAATATTCGGATTAGATTATATTGGTCTAAGTAAAAATGATATATTGTTTATCGTTGTACAATTGTCTGTGTTACTTGTTTACTTCTTAAGTATCAAAATATCAAAAATCGATTTTAAAACTTTTATTGATATCAGTGAAACAAAATTATTACGTAAAAAATTAGTTTTTACAGATATTACAATGATTTTTTATTATGTTGTGATTGAATATTTGACTGCAGTAGATTTTGAAGAGAAAGTGCCAACTTTAATCTATCGACAATGGTTAGTTTTTTTATATTTTATATTTTTCATTAGTATGCTTGTTTACATGAACCGCACTTACCAAAATAAGCTTGAAAAGGAGATTGCTTCAGCGCGTGAGCAAGAGCTGCGTTCGCTGTCTGCTTATAGTAAACAGATTGAGGGCTTGTATGAAGAATTACGAGCTTTTAGACATGATTATGCCAATATTTTAGCCAGTTTGAAAGAGGGCATTGAGCAGAATGATATGGGGATTGTTCGACATATTTATGATTCTGTGTTGATGGATTCAGCTGATTTTATTCAAAATAGTAAGTTTAACATTGGGCGTTTAGCTAATATCGATGACGATGCGATAAAAAGTTTATTGTCTGCCAAATTTTTGGAAGCTGAGGCTAATCATATTGAGGTCAATCTTGAAGTTAAAGATAAGATTGGTGCACCAGCAATGCCACTTTTGGATTATATTCGTATACTTGCTATTTTATGTGATAATGCGATTGAAGCTGCGCTTGAGGCAGAAAATCCAGCCATTACGATTGCTTGTTTTTATCAAGATGATGATTATGTGTTAATTGTGGATAACTCAACTAAAGAAGAAAATATTCCAGTTAATTTGATTTATCAAAAAGATTATTCAAGTAAAGGGTATGGTCGAGGTATTGGTCTTAAAACAATTCATCAGATGATGAGAAAATATCCTGACTTAATTGTTCAAACAGATAGTAAAAATTATCATTTTTGCCAAACGATACGTATTAAAAAAGCATTCGACTAAGAAAGTCGAATGCTTTTTGCTTACGTATGTTTTTTAGGCTTATTAAAAATTTTAAACCAATTAACAACACCAGTGAGTAGAGTGGTATCTCCTCCAACTGTCTTCTCCAAATCAGCTTCTGTTAAATTCTTAACAGAGTTTAATTCTGATAATTTCCATTCATTCATGATTTAACCTCCTCCCGAAGATTATTTTATCAGAAAATATCCTTGGTTAACGCCAAGTTCCTAAGAGGTCAAAAAAACTTCCTGAAAGGACATTTTTACCGTTTACGACGAAAAAACGACCGTTTGCGACTTTGACGGTTTTTTTGATAAAAAAGGATTATAATATAGCTAACAGTGTGAAGGGAAAATGGGAGATATGATGACTGTTGGTATAAAAATTTTTATTAGGGGAATTCTTTCTCCAACGAGCTACCCCGTAAGAGTTTACGGGATTAATCAATTCCGATTGTCAAGAAGATTGGTATTTTCAAAGAAAGTCCAGCATCTGGGAAAATGGTATATCACTACAGGCAATCGTTGGTTATGTCGAACGCGTATGCCATACAGCGAATTCAAAAGGGAATTTGCTAAGCAGTACGGCTTGACTGATGATGAGTTTGAGAAACTTGAATTTACGGTGGATTATTTATCTTTTTGTGAATAAGCTGCCGAAGGAGGACTTTATGGGAAAATTGGTAAAAGAAGACTTGTTAAACGATGTTTATGATCTTGTGCTTTCTGCTGAAACTAAGGAAGAAGAACGCCAAGTCTTGCTTGTTTTTAAAAACGCAGTAGAAGCTGGAAAAGATTTTGACGAATCTGTTGTGAATCTTGCTTCTGATTTACGTAAGATTGGTATCAAAAACATTTCTAAAAAGACAAAAATGAGCCCAAATGTGAATGATTTTTATAAGAAAATTTCAAGCTATGGTTTATTTGAAGAAAATCTTGCGCGTGGTTTAGTTGCGACAGGAGTTATTTTCCATTAACATTAGGTAGGAAGACAGGGGAATTTTTAAATGGCAAAATTAAAATGGTTTTCAGGTGGAAAAGAAAGAAGAGAAGAAGCTATTTCTATTATTGAAGAGCTGATTTCGGATTTACAGACTAATGATTCTGCGGAAGCTTTAAGTAAATTGTTGACATATTATCTTAATGAATTTAAAACTAGCGGGACATCATTTCCTTTTCTTATGAATCGTATGAGTATAGAATTGACAGATGTCGTTTTAAGAAGCAAAGTTCACCTCACTAAAGAGCAAGGTGAAAAATTTAAGGAACTTAGAAAATTAATGGAAATTAGAATGTTTTAGAAGTTGCTTAAAAATGATATATACCAAGGGCTGCGAGCTCTTTTTTTGTTGCTAAAAATAAGTATACCCAATATTTTATCAACGTGATACAATAAAAAAAGTCACTTTTTTAGATTAAAATCTTTAGATAGTAAACAATAAATGAGAAAAGGAAGATTTAAGTGAGTATTTTACCTGAGTGCTTAGCCTTTTTAGGAAACTTGCTAAGTCTAATAATATTTGGAATATTATTTCAAGAAATCACCAAGAACAAACTAAGCATCGCCGAATGGGGGATTTATGGTGTTGGCTTTCATATATGCCTAAGTTTTTTCAATGTGTTGACGCTTCATTTTTCGAAGATGTTAATGATTTTTGGGAAAGATTTAGCATTGCTTTTTAGTTTAATGTATTTATCTTATCGTCATAAGCCAAGTCTGAAATTTAGGTACCATTTGTTTTATGCGCTATATCCTATTACTGTTTTTACCATTCTTCAAAGAAACTACGGTTATTTCTTGTATGAATTTTTAGATATTAAGGTATCGCCGTTTGAGTCGATGTCTGCAATTATGTTTTCAGTGCAGCTTGTTCCACCGACGCTTTATTATTTGATTTCAAAATGGCTGAATATTGATATTTCAAATGTTAGAAGGACTCTGGAGAGTTATTTAAAAGTTAAGACCGTAATAGTTATTAATTGTCTAATGGCATTCTATTATTTTGGTTTCGACTTTTTACCTCTAATAATGCCTTCTGATAGTATAGTTGCTAAAAAAATTCATGAATACGGTTCATTCATATATTTCGTTCTCCTTTTTGCTTTCCTCTTCTATCTTAATTTCCGTCACAGGCAGGAGCAGAAAAATGAGCTGCTTCGCAATCAGGAAATGGAGGTTGCGGCTTTAGAAAATTATAGTAAACATGTGGAGAGTTTGTACCAAGAAGTACGCAGTTTTCGTCACGATTATGCCAACGTTTTGATGAGTTTGAAGGTTGGGATAGATCAAGGTGACCTTGATAATATCAAAAAAATTTACGAAGAAATCACAGCTGACTCAGCAAAGCTGGTCAAAAACAATAAGTTTGACTTGACGCGACTAGCAAATATTTCAGACAGTGCCGTCAAAAATCTCATGTCGGCTAAATTTTTGGAGGCTGAAAATCGTGGCATTGAAATCAGTTTAGAGGTGGCAGAGCCAATGAAAAATCCAGCTATTCCGTTGATTTCTTATATTCGAATCTTGTCGATTCTATTTGACAATGCCATCGAGGCTGCTTTAGAGTCGGAAAATCCCAAAATCGCAGTAGCGAATTTTTACCAAGATGGAGATTTTGTGTTTATCATTGAAAATTCGACTAGGGAAAAATCTGTGGATTTATCCAATATTTTCCAGCGCGGGTACTCAACAAAAGGTGAGAATCGCGGTCTGGGTCTTGCGACATTGGTTGATTTTCAGGATGATTACGAGAATTTGTCAGTTGGAACCAGCAGTTTCGATTACAAATTTACGCAAGTTGTGAGAGTTTATGAGGGGAAAAATGGCTAAAAAATCCAAATTTTGGTCATTTCAGGAATGTTTTTTGACCTCTTAGGAATTGGACGTAAAATTGGCTGAAAAAAAGGTATGATAGATATAGTTATCAAAAGATAACGACTCAGCTGAAGCAATGAAATTTTATTGAATGTATGTGCCTTTGGGGTTAGTGGTATCATCGTCAAGAAATTGTCATGGCTCCTACTGGATATTGAAGTTATTGATACCTACTATTTGTTGGAGAATAAAAAGGGAAGATAGTAAGGGTATCATCAAGTATTTTTCCAATTTAGACATCTATTTTCAGGTAATACTTACAACTTTTAAAATCATTTTCGGGGGAGATATAGGTGATTTATGCGCTAATGTAATGTTTGTCTGAGAGAAAAATCCATCCATAAAAAGAGAACTGCTTGATGTAATAACTTAATAAGAGTGTAGAAATAAAAAAACGGAGTAATCGTATCCTTCATCAACCGTAACGATTTTTCTACTATTTGTTCAGTAATGACAGATTTTCCATTGTTTATAGCTAGTTTTTGTCCCTATCAATCGATAGGGATTTTTATATGTTACAATGATAGATGGTTAATTATGATAAAAAGAAGTTATTGTTTAAGGGAGAAGAGCAATGATTGACATCTATGTATTGGAGGACAATGTAAATCAGCAATTTCGGATTGAAAGGATGATTGATGAACTACTCGATGAAAATCAGTGGGACTATCGTCATTTTGAAATATTTAGTGAGCCGTCTCATTTTCCAAATTTTGTTGAGGAATCTTGCCCACAAATTTTTTTCTTAGATATTGATATCAATGGTGATAATAAAAAGGGAATTGAAGTCGCTAAGAAAATTAGGGAGAAATCTAGAACAGCTACGATTGTTTTTGTTACGACGCATTCCGAGTTTATGTTGTTGACTTACCGAGCACAGGTTAGTGCACTTGATTTTATTGATAAGGCAGATGAAGACAGTTCGATAAAAATTAATTTAAAAAATTGTTTGCGAAAGGTCATCGAAAATCAGGCTCTTACGATGCCACAGGAATTTTTTGTATTTGAAAATAATAAAGCTACTATTCGTATTCCGATGGATGAAATTCTTTATTTTGAAACAGCTGAAAGTCATCGACTGAAGTTGGTTACAAAGTCGGGACAACGTAATTTTTATGGTTCAATCAAAGAAGTAATGGCTGCTAATCAGACCTTTTTTAGAAGCCACAAATCGTATCTGATTAATCTTGATAATGTTGTGTGCTTAGATAAAAAGAATAGTTTGGTGCACTTTGTCGGTGGTCAATCTTGCCTTGTTTCAAAGAAATACATTAAAGAATTAAAGTTGAAAATAGGTGTTTAGAACATAATAAAAAGTCAGCATATGTGTACTGACCCCAAAAAGTTGGACAATAAATTATTGAAAGGATTTAGTTCTGTAT